>NZ_PJRJ01000016.1 GCF_003711395.1 Acinetobacter sp. B51(2017) | reverse complement strand
CAATTACTGACAAAAAATTTGCTCAAATAAACTTCGAGAAATTCTTACCAATTATCAATGAAAATATATTCGATTGATCAACCAGTAAAAATCCACACAAGTTGTTCTTCATAATCTCTTAATGATTTTCTTACTTCTTCGTCAGAAGTAAGACGGTTAGCAAATCTCGTTCGCTACCGATGGATGAGCATTATAGAGAGATTTAAAGAGCTTGCAAGTACTTTCAGTTAAAAAGATAATTTTAAGTTGTTAGTTGTGCATTAAATAATCAATTATCTTTCTTAGCGATGATCACCGTAGGATTGTAAGCCAAATTGCACTGTGTATGCTCTTGTTTTAGCTCTTGGTATTTAAGGCTGCGGCAATCTACATATTCACAATAACCATGTTCACCTACAAATTTTTCTCCATTGATCAGCACTTGATAGCAAAAGCTGCCCACAAAACCCGCAGCTAAACCAAATTTAAAATCACCACGGCTTTGTGTACATATTTCTATATGCATATCAGACTGTTGTAATGACCACCCCCAGACCCTAGGCAAATACATTGCTTGATCATTCGGGGTTTTAACGACAGGGTAGACACGTTGGATATATAAAGAGAGGTTTTTATCGTAAATTTGCACTTGCTGAGTAGCGATATCTTTTAAATATAAACGTGAATATAAAATCGAATTAAACTGATCACGTAACTGCATCACAATGAGCTGCTGCGTATTACTCAGCGGAATCAATTGATAAACATAAAAAGCCAAAGGTAATAAACTAAAATCAATACTGCGTCCGTGCTCCAACACCCCTAGCTGATCGATTTGGTAGCTTTGATCTTTATAGGTCAGTGTTCCCTGACATTGACACGGCAATGACCAATATTGTCCTAATGACCAACGTAACTGACAAAAATAGCTGACCAAATCTAAGCTATGAATATTTAAGTCAAAACTCAGTTCATCGTCATCTCTTTGCAATTTTAATTGCGGTAATTGACCTGTGAGCCGTTCACGCTTCGCAAATTGAAATTGCTGCGGGCTAAATACGCAGTCTTGCCGAATATCATAAGCATGAAAATGCCCTACACTGTGCATACTACTACTGGCAAGCACAGTCGCGACCTGTAAAGGTTTCTCAATGTGTAGATGGGGTTGCTGAAAAATCGGAGCGCGAGGCTGACCAATTAAACTATAGAAATTTAAATAATGCAGCGGTGCAGGAAGATTGGGAATTTTAACCGCTTGATGAATGATTTTATAACGCCCTTGTTGGGCATGCAGCATCGTTGGCTGAGGTGGAGCCTGATGGAATTGTTTAGAACGATCGAGTAAATCCTGAAACAACTGCATATCAAGCTCCTCATCTTGTTATGCGGGGTGATTCTTTCTCGCCATAAATGTGGTCACAAAACCCGATAATGCATAAATGACCGAGATCACCAAAATACCCACGGGGATGTTATACGTTACCGCAGCAAGGATAAACACTGCAAGCGGTAGCACTGCAAATGGCACACGCTTACGATCCACAGTTTTAAATGAATAATATTTGATATTAGAAATCATCAATAAACCAGCTACAACTATAGCAACAGCATTGACAATTTGTATCCCGATATCACTTAAGTCAAAGATTGCTGGGGTATCTAAACCAACCCAAACCAAAGTGACCATCATAATGGCCGCTAAAGGACTGGCTACACCAATAAAGTAGCGTTTATCGACTACCCCAATTTGCACGTTAAAACGTGCTAAACGAAACGCTGCACAAGCGGTATATACAAAACATGCTGCCAAACCTAAACGACCTAAGTCATTTAAACTCCAGCTATACATTAAAATGGCTGGCGCAACACCAAAAGCCAATAAATCAGACAATGAATCAAATTGTTCACCAAAGGCACTTTGTGCGCCAATGGCACGGGCAACACGACCATCTAAACCATCCAGCAATGCCGCCACAAAAATAGCATAAATCGCTTGTTGGAATTCACCATTCATACTGGCAATAATAGAATAAAAGCCTGATAACAACGCTGCGGTTGTTATCAGATTTGGCCACAGATAGATGCCACGACGTTTAACCTTGCGCCCTTCTTGAGTTTGTTCTTCTTCCACCACTTCAAAGGTAATTCCATCATGATCGTGATCTTGAGAACTATATTCTCCCTCAGGCTTCGATTGATTGGTCATTATTTTCTATCCTAACTGTAACCATTTTTCTCTAACTAAATCTCAGGTGAGTGCTTATTCGCCCACTAACCAACGTACCGCAGCATGACCACCATTTTCGTTCATACGTAAATGTGGGAATAACCATTGTAAGGCTTCATCTGCATCTTCAGAGAATTTCCAAGGTGGGTTAATCACCAACAAACCACAGCCATTTAAGCCCACTGGCGTATCATCTGGCCAAACACACACTTCACACACCAATTGACGACGAATACCTGTTTTAAACATTTTCTTTTCAAAACGTTCAATCATGGCGCGATCTTTAATTGGATACCAAATGGCAAACACGCCTGTCGGCCATTTTTTGTAAGCTGCAACAATCAGCTCTACCAATTGCGGAAAATCCTTACGTTCTAATTCGTAAGGTGGATCAATCATCACTAAACCACGTTTTTCTTTGGGTGGAATCACACCCAATAAACCTTCGTAGGCATCACGCTCATGTAAACCTGCGCGTTTGTCACGAATATTCATATACAACTGTTGGAATACATCACGTTGCATTTCAAAAATTGTGGCTTTATCTGTTTCGCGCATGCCCTCTAAGGCAAACCACGGCGAACCTGGGTAAGCACCTTTACCAGAACCTTCACGCATTTTTTCAACAATATCTAAATACTGTTTTACACCTTCAGGTGCATTACGTTTAATCGAGTCATCAAGCTTTACTAAACGGTGAATACCATTTAAAAACTCACCTGATTTTTGTGCCGCTGAGGTTGATAAATCATATTTACCCGCACCACCATGTGTATCGATATAGCGATATGGCTTATCTTTTTGATTGAGGCGAGTCAAAATCTGAAGCAATAAAACGTGCTTCATGACATCGGCAAAGTTGCCTGCATGGAAATGGTGTCGGTAATTCATGTTTCATTCATTCCTAAGATCAACACGTATTTTAGCATGAAAAAGTGTTTCTTTCCGAGCCGATTATTGCTCTAGAATAGCTGACCTTTTTTCATCATGTATAGCGAGTTTGTATATGGACGCAGCCGCAATCCTACTGAATTGGAACATTGAGCAAATCCTTGATGATTTAGATCAACACGGTTTTAGTATTATTGATCAAGCCTATACACAAGATTATCAACAGGCTGTGGTACAAGAATGCTTACTACATCTAGATGAATTTCGGCAGGCTGCCATTCAAAATGGTGTGGTAAGCAATATTCGTAGCGATCATATTTTATGGCTAAAACCAGAATTTTCCGTTTCTCATCAACACACGCAAACCCTAGGACAACTTTCCGAGGCACTTAACCGTGCCTTCTATTTAGGGATTAATGATATAGAAGCACATTTTGCCTGTTATAACGCAGGTGAGTTTTATGCGCTGCACCGCGACAATCCCCAAGGTAAAAATGGTCGTATGATTTCAAGTGTGTTTTATTTACATGAAACTTGGCAAGATGACTGGGGCGGTGAGTTACGCTTACAAGACAAACACGGTGCATGGCACATTATCGCACCAAAACCTAACCGCATTGCCCTGTTTCAAAGTGACTTATTGCATGAAGTTTTGCAATCTAAGCAACAACGTCTCTCGATTACTGCTTGGTTACGCTGTGACAACTCCATTTTTTAAGCCTTTAAATTTGTAAAATTAGCCTCATAATAGGCTGCATACAGTAGCAAATTGAGGATAAAACCAATGCGTATGACCACCAAACAAATTATTCAACGTATTGGTGAAACAGATCAATTGTTTTTACAAGGCAATACCCCTGAACTGGCCTTAGAACGTGGTGACCTACGTTTGCAGCTGGTGACTTTAAGTCGCGTACGTCAAGAACAACGTCATTTCTTACAAGAAGCGATTGTATTGCTTGAGCAAGGACGGATTGAGTTTGAAGAAATGCAGATGAATTTGTATATCAAACTGTCTTTACATTTAGCCAAAGCCTATATGTTGTTTTTTGAGATCACGCGTGAAAAACACTATGCGTTAATCACTCAGCAAATTATGAAGGCTTTAACCAATACCGAACATGCTGATGTATTGTTTTTCTTAGCTTATGCTTCGGCTGCCAAAGAAGAACCTGCCATGACACGTCATTGGTTAAACAAATATAGTCAGCATCCAGACTTTGATTTTGACTTAATGCAACAGCACCCATGTTTTGATAGCTATCGTCAACAGGATTGGTTTCAGCAACTCTTAAAAGCCAAAATGCATTAATTGGATTGCTGTTGCTTTTGATCGTCAATCATTGCAAAGAAAACGCCTCAATTGAGGCGTTTTTTTATGCAGTTTGTAGACGATAGGCATCCATATGCAATTGCTGATTGAGTTCATCTACCCAAATCGCCCAATCATCATCTTGCACGAGGTGACTAATGAGAAGCGAGCGCTGTGCTTTATTCCAAAAATGCGCATCGTGTAAAGACACATCGGCTGGCAACTGATGGGTTCGCACATAAAGTTCGATGGCTGCTGGGCTATTGGCCAGCCCAAGTTGCGAAAATAACAGCTCTAAAGATGGTTTGTGTTGCATAATTAGCGCCTCTTATCAATTTATTTGTCATTTATTATGCATATAACTTATAAGAAAAGCCCAAAAAAACCTAGCCATATTGGCTAGGTTTGTTGTTTCAATTTGTATAGGTATGCATGCTAGACCTGCTCACCATCATTTTGGTGTAATAAGGCGTTCAGTTCATCTACTACAATCGCCCAATCGTCATCTTTTTTCCAGTGACTAATAATAAAGTCATGTTGTGATTGGCTCCAAAACGGTGCTTTATGCAATGGCATATTTTGATCCAGTTGATGATCGGCAATAAAGGTCTCAATCGCAGCTTCACTACTGTCTAAGCCCAGTTGTTCAAACAGTAATTCTAAAGTTGGGTGTCCATCAAACATGTTCTTATCCTATAAGATGAGTATTTGTTTCTACACTAACGGGCTTTAGGAAAATGGTCAGCTACAACACGTTTGCAGGGTGTTATTTTTTGTACATAAAAAAAGCACCCCAAACGGAGTGCTTTTTTCTAACTTAGTTTAAAACTAAATTATTTCACCATGTCAGCAATTGCTGCACGTTCTTCTTCTAACTCGTTAAGCGTGAAGTTGATACGCTCACGGCTGAATTCGTCGATTTCAAGACCTTGAACAATCTTGTATTCGCCATTTTCGCAAGTTACAGGGAAACCGAACATTACGCCTTCAGGAATACCATAAGAACCGTCAGAAGGGATACCCATAGTTACCCATTCGCCGTTTGTGCCAAGCGCCCAATCACGCATATGGTCGATTGCAGCGTTTGCAGCAGACGCAGCAGAAGACAAACCACGCGCTTCGATGATCGCAGCACCACGTTTACCAACAGTTGGAAGGAACACATCTTTGTTCCATTCAGCATCGTTGATTTTGTCTTTTAAGCTTTCGCCGTTTACAGTTGCAAAACGGTAGTCAGCATACATTGTTGGAGAGTGGTTACCCCAAACTGTCATTGTTTTAATGTCAGATACAGCAACGTTTGCTTTTTGAGCAAGTTGAGTTAACGCACGGTTGTGGTCAAGACGTAACATTGCTGTGAAGTTTTTAGCAGGAAGATCTGGAGCAGATTTCATTGCGATGTAAGCATTCGTGTTCGCAGGGTTACCTACAACAAGAACTTTAACGTCACGGCTTGCAACTTCGTTCAGCGCTTGACCTTGACCGATGAAGATTTCACCGTTTACTTTAAGAAGGTCAGCACGTTCCATACCAGGACCACGAGGACGTGAACCAACTAATAACGCGTAGTCAGCATCTTTAAATGCAACTTTAGGATCATCAGTACCGATCATGCCAGCCAATAATGGGAAAGCACAGTCGTCAAGTTCCATCATTACGCCTTTAAGCGCAGCTTGAGCTTTCTCAAAAGGAACTTCTAATAATTGAAGGATAACTGGTTGGTCTTTACCCAACATTTCACCGCTAGCGATACGGAATAATAAGCTGTAACCGATTTGACCAGCAGCGCCAGTAACGGCAACGCGAACAGGTTGCTTCATGTAATTATCTCCAATTGAGGATCGTCATAATGATTAAATAGCTGTTCTATTTAATCTTAATAAGCATAAACGGCAAAGATTGTACTCCAATACTTTGACAGATGCATGTAAAAGCGCAGCCATTTCCACAAAAGTATGATAGGAAATATAAATAAATTAAGCCAAAAAGCTAGTAGGCGCCTTTTATGTAATAACGGGTTGGACAATTCGATTGCAAGGCCTGAGGGCAGGCCTTGTATTGACCTTTGGCGTTATAACAGACCCGTACTTCGGTTAAATAGCTGATGTTACGTTGACTTTGACAGTGAAAATGCAGTGCTTTGCTATTAAGCTGTGGATTTAAGCGTAAAAACTCACGCTGAATATGACTGGCAGACACTTGATAAGTATCCGCGCGCGAAATATCCGTTGGGACTTTTAAACGATCTGCATAGTTAATAATAGCGCGAAAATATTGACTGGCATTCATAGGCACACATCCACCCACGCTATGCCACAGCTGCAAACGTGCTGGTTCATCAGGCATCACTCGCGCCACGACTTTGGCTTGTAAAGGTGGCAATATGGCAGATGAGGTTGTGCGACAACGTTCCGACATGTGCTCAGGATACAAGCCCACGATATTGAGCGAGTATCCTTCTAAACATTTACGCTTTTTGCTTTGACTCATATTCAGATGACACATGGCGGGCGTCATCTGAATTTGCATCATATAACCTGTGACAGGCGTGCCTGCTTTAACCTGTGGCAGCCCTGCCCAAGTTAATAGTAGCAAACTAAAACCTGTCCAATAGTTCACAGTATTCATCCTCTTATTATGGATTAATAATACGCATTGGGATTGGGGTCATACGCTGACTGATGGGTTTAGCACCCTGCCCGAGCAACACACCATAATGGGTGGCATTGGTCATGACATGCTTGACATAATCACGCGTTTCTAGCAAAGGAATCGATTCTGTATATTGATCTGCAGCTAAAGATTGCTGCTCTGGCTGCCAACGACGGGCACGGTTAGGTCCAGCATTATAACCCGCTGTTGCTAATACCGCATTTTGACTCAATTGCTGATGAATCATGGATAAATAAAAGGTGCCATAACGTAAATTGGTATTTGGATCACTCAATGCCGCAGGATTATAAGCTTCACCCATATTTCTAGCGACTAATTTGGCGGTCTCCGGCATGATCTGCATTAAGCCTCCTGCACCCACATGCGAACGCGCCCCTGTATTAAAACGACTTTCTTGACGCATGAGTCCATAAGCCCATGCAGGATCTATACCAGCGCTATAACTATGATTGACGACTAAGTTTTTATGGGGTGTTGCAAAACGATAATTATAGTTATGTTTTTTAACGGTACGATCCGCGGCATAAATGGCACGGTCATACCACCCCATATCGGTGGCACGTTTAGCAGCAGCCAATAATAAACCATCATCATGTTTTAAATAGGCTTGGCGTACCGCCCAGTTCCATTCACGGTTGACATAGCTGTCGGCTGCTCCCACGCTACGCAAGGCAAAAGCACGATTAAAATGAATATCTTGGCTTAAGCGAATGACATCACTTTGCGTCGGTTCTGTGCTTAATGGCAATTTTGGTGCTTCACCAACACGTTCTTTAGCCAATAAGTTATGATAATCATCGCCTTGGGCTAAACGTTTGTAGATTTCTTGCGCACTGCGTTTGGATTTACTATCGCCACGTTGCTCAGAGGCACGCGCTAACCAATATTGCCAACGGTCTTCTTGACGTTGGGTTGGACTCATGACATCAATGGCACGAATTAAGGCTTCCCAATTGCTAAAACGAATGGCTTGACGTGCATAAATTTCAGCTTCTTCGGCACTAAATGGCAAACCGTAACTCGCATCCAAATATTTAATCACATCGGCTTTAAAGTTATTTTTCATCACCGTTGTGCCCCCAATATAGCCCACGGCGCGGTATAAAGCACGCTGTACATCTTGCGGTGTACCTTGAGCAGCACGTTGTACAGATGCAATCGCGGTATCTAAATCACTGTCCGCTAGGCGTCCCATCGCAAAAATTAAATAGGCATGATCAACATTGCTAGCTTTGGGCGCTGACCATAAATAATTTAAAGGATTGGCTTGAATCTGATTGAGCTGTGCTAAGGATAAATTGATACCGATGCTTTGCGCTGTGGCGATTGCTTGTCCTGCTTGACCAGCGCGTAATTGCACCCAAACCCGTTGCTGACGATCTTGACCAGTCATGAGTGGACTCGACAACATCATACGCCCCAAACCCATACAAGACTCTGGCTGTGTATTGGTCGCGAGCCATACATCTTTATACTCTGCAAACACCAAAGGATCACCCATTTGGGCACGTACTTGTGCTATCGCGCAGCTTTCAGCTTGATCGGGATTGCTGACATACTGCAATACAGACTGTGCTGGCGCAAAGTCCGCGATTTTGACTTTTTCTTCGACATAATCTGCAGCCAACTTTTCAGCCATTGCCGATTGAGGATAGCGCTGGGCAAAACTGATAATCGCATTTGGGCTTTGGGTCGCCAAGTTACGATTCAGTAGCCAATATTCAGGATAGTAGCCCAATACATCATTTTGCATCGAGACTTGGTATTGACGTAATAATTCTGTATTGCCCGCATTGGCAGCGCGTAAAGCATCATTAAATTGTTGTTCTGCTGCTGTCACGCAGCCCGCAACCATCACTGATGCCACCCCTAACGCCAGTTTTAAATAATTGTTATGTTTGATCATTGTGTTACTAAAGGTAGACATACGCTGCTGTTTCGTCATTTGGGTTTCGCCTGAGTCGCTTCACTCACCATTTGTGGCTAGTTTAAATACTCTGAATTAAGTCGTGTGTTGAGTTGTGTAACCTTATGATTACACAATATTAATTTTTAGGCATTTTTTATCCATAAATCAATCTGATGCCCGCAGCAATTAGCGCTGTCCGTTTGCTAAAATTTCCTGCTAAAATATGCGCCTTTCTTTTCTCATGCACGTCATGGCAATTTTGCCACATTCTTAGAATGCGCCGTGCCTTAATTTGTATTCTCTAGGAGCTTACATGACGGTTCAAACCTTCACTCCTTCTGCTGCCCCAGCTGCCTCAGAAAACACTGTTACCCAGCCACAGCACACCCCAGTCGATGGATCAGTTAAAAAACTGTATATCGAAACTCAAGGGTGTCAGATGAATGAGTACGACAGTCATCGTATGGCAGATTTGTTAGGCGATTCACATGGTTATGTGCTAACAACCGATCCTAAAGATGCCGATATTCTACTCATGAATACCTGTTCAATTCGTGAAAAAGCCCAAGAAAAAGTATTTTCAGAACTCGGTCGTTGGCGCAAGCTAAAAGAGAAAAATCCAGATCTTATTATTGGTGTCGGTGGCTGTGTCGCGTCGCAAGAAGGCGATAATATCCAAAAACGCGCTCAATATGTGGATATGGTGTTTGGCCCGCAAACATTGCACCGTTTACCACAAATGCTTGATCAACATTTTGAGCAAGTGGAAAAACCTAAAAAAGAAAAAATCAAACTGGTGGATATTTCTTTCCCAGATATCGAAAAATTTGATTTCTTACCAGAACCACGCGTGGAAGGTTACAAAGCCTTTGTTTCGATCATGGAAGGCTGTTCAAAGTATTGCTCATTCTGTGTCGTACCCTATACACGCGGTGAAGAAGTTTCTCGTCCTTTAGATGACGTTTTAGCCGAAATTGCTACCTTAGCTGAAAAAGGCGTGCGTGAAATTTCGCTGTTAGGTCAAAACGTGAATGGTTATCGTGGGGAAACCTTCGATGGTCAAATCTGTACCTTTGCTGATTTGTTACGTCTTGTTGCAGAGATTCCAGGCATTGGTCGTTTGCGTTATACCACATCGCATCCACTTGAATTTAACGATGACCTGATTCAGTGCTACCGCGATTTACCGCAAATGGTGTCACACCTACATTTACCTGTACAAAGCGGTTCCAATGCAGTGTTACAAGCCATGAAACGTAACCACACCATTGACGTGTATATCGAAAAAATTAAAAAACTGCGTGATGTACGTCCTGATATGCATTTATCGAGTGACTTTATTATTGGCTTCCCTGGTGAATCCGATGAGCATTTTGAAGAAACATTCCAGTTTATCAAAGATTTAGACTTTGATCACTCATACAGTTTTATCTATTCAAAACGTCCGGGCACGCCTGCGGCAGAACTTGAAGACCACACCCCTGAAGATGTGAAAAAACAGCGTCTAGCCAAAGTTCAACAATGGATCAAACGCTCAAGTATTGATAAGACCGATGCCATGCTGGGTACGATTCAACGTGTTTTAATTGAAAAAGTGTCGGATAAAGATCCAAACTTGCTGGTTGGTACAGCAGATAACACCCGTTATGTGACCTTTATTGGTGATGCATCTTGGGTGGGTCGCTTTGCTGAGATCGAAATTACCGAAATTAAAACTTTAAATTTAGTTTACGGTGAACTATTGAATCTTGAGCCTGACGTGGCGTAATGTAAGGATATTGCCAAAACAACTATTTTAAAGGAATTCTCTTGACTGCAACGATTCGACGTACAGTAAATTTTCCCGGCATTTCAATGGACCGTTTACAAAATATGCTCGGTGCATATAACGGTCACTTGAAGCAAATTGAACAACGCTTAGAGGTAGAAATTTCCCATCGTGGCGACAGCTTCTTTATTGATGGTGAAATTGAAGCAGTCGAGAGAGCCGAAGTGCTCTTGCAAAGCCTGCATGAAGAGTCTGAAAATGCCAAACAAATCAGTGCAGATACCCTGCATATGATGATTCAAGGCAGTCAGACCGATCGTGAGCTGCAAGAGGACTTATCCGAGCAAGAACATACAGGTTTAGACAATGTATGGCTTCAAACCCGCAAAGGGCGAATTAACCCACGCGGTGCCAATCAAAAACGTTATGTACAACGTATTTTACAAAGTGATATTTCCTTTGGGATTGGCCCTGCCGGTACAGGTAAAACCTACCTTGCAGTTGCTGCTGCGGTAGATATGCTTGAGCGCAATGAAATTCAACGAATTTTATTGGTGCGTCCTGCGGTCGAAGCCGGTGAGAAACTGGGCTTTTTACCCGGTGATTTAACCCAAAAGATCGATCCGTATTTACGTCCCTTATATGACGCTTTATATGAAATGCTCGGATTTGAAAAAGTCGCGAAACTCATTGAACGTCAAGTGATTGAAGTCGCCCCGCTGGCCTATATGCGTGGGCGTACTTTAAACCATTCTTTTGTGATTTTAGATGAAGCGCAAAACACCACTCCTGAACAAATGAAGATGTTCTTAACCCGTTTAGGTTTTGGTTCACGCGCCGTGATTACTGGTGACGTCACGCAAGTCGATTTACCGCGTGGTCAACAATCCGGTTTATCGCATGCGCTACGCATTATCGAAAACATTAAAGAAATTCATATTACCCGTTTCCACTCTCGCGATGTGGTGCGTCATCAATTGGTACAAAAAATTGTTGAAGCCTACGAGGGTTGGGACTCTGAACAACAACGCTTAAGCCGTGCCGAACGTGAACAACGTAAAGCCTTGCAACAAGCGTTAGTTGCCGAAAATGATGCTAAAGCTGATCAGCAGCATCAGGATTAAATCTTAAGGATCTGTTTTGAAAATCAGTCTTTCCCTACAACAAGACATCAGCGCGCCAGAGCTGAGCTTAAAGCGCGCTTATATCAAAAAAGTGGTAGAAACTACGCTACGTCATATTGAAACCCAAAGTGACTGCGAAATTGGTATTGCTTGTGTAGATTATGCGGCCAGCCATCAACTCAATTTAGAGTATCGCCAAAAAGATAAACCGACCAATGTGTTGTCTTTCCCAAGCGATTTACCCGATGAAATGGCAGCCGTACTCGATACATTCCCTATTGGTGATTTGGTGATTTGTATTCCTGTGGTATTATGTGAAGCACTTGAGCAAAACAAAGCGCCACTTGAACATTTCACCCATATGTTGGTACATGGCACACTGCATTTGATGGGCTATGACCACGAAACTTCAGATGAAGATGCTGAAGAAATGGAAGCATTGGAAATTGAAATTTTAGCCAAACTTGGTCTAGCTAATCCTTATTTAGAAGCAGACCAAGACTAACCAACATTGCTTGAATATCCAGACAAATCCAGCGAGCCACGGCTCGCTGTTTTATTTGACTTCAAACTCAGAATTGGCAGGGTCAAAGCGCCAAGTGCGAATAATACGTAGCTCTTGGGTGTCCTTTAAAGCAGCATCAAAGCGCGGGAAAGGCGCTGCTTGACGTACTGATGCTTTCGCCGCTTCGTCTAAAATTGCATAACCCGAACTTTCTAATAAACGTAGCGCCATAATTCTGCCGTTACGTCCTAAGATCACCATTAAACGCACTTCACCCGCTAAACCCAATTGCTGCGCTTCAAAGGGATAATCACGATTACCATAAAACTCTACTTTTTTACGGAATTTTTCTAAATAACTGCTGGCAGGGTCAGCTTGTGCATGAATACCATTCACGGTTTTAATCTGCTGCTGCCGACTAAAATTTTGTTGTTGCTCTAAATACTCCGCTTCAATCCCCGCAATCATACTGGCTTGCTGTTGGTATTGGCTGTGCAATTGATCGAGCTTTTCTTGACGAATTTCTTGGCTGTGCTGCTTTTGCCAACTTAAAGTGGTGGTTAAAATCTGTGGGTCATGATTGGATTTCAGTTGGGCTTGTCGTTCTACAGCTTGTTCGGTGGATAAATGCTGCCCTTGGCTGGTTTGTGCTTGGCGCTCATGACTTTGGCTGGCTATACGATGTGCTTCACGAAAGCTACCTGCCCCTTGCTGATCTGCCTGTGCCAAAAAATCGGCATCTTTAATTTTATCTGTACTTGGGCGAATACTAATCGCGATTTCTTTGACCGCTTGATCTGCTTCGCTTGGCATTGCAAACTGAATAGACAACAGCAACACATGTAGCAGCGCAGCCAAGCCGACCATCCACATCAACAGTCGATCCTGCCACCACGACTGCTGTACTGCTGTAAGATTTTTAAACATACATTAAACCGACAAAAAGCCTAATTCCACAAACCCAAGAAATACAGTATAAGGGATGGTAACACCTGATATTTTTATGTATAACAAGCCATTAGTATAGCGCCATACTTGCCAAAACTACCGTGTTAATTTATGGCAAAAATCATCGAATAACCAGCTAAAGCTAGGAAGCCCATCATGCAATCACTCATAAGCAATATTTCTAACCGCCTTCGCCAAGTGTACCAAAAGGCTGAAGGATTTATTGAAGATGAACGTGAATTTGCTTTATCGCAAGTATTTTTAAATGCCACTTTTCAGCGTTTCGTGACTGATAACGTCGGCTTACTCAAAGATTTACATGCCGATTTACATGATGATTGGCTACGTTTATATGCCTCAATTGACGTGAAAGGCATGAAACTGACCTTATCTGTGGATTTAAAACTGCTGCAAATGGAACTTAACAAAGATAAACAACTGATTGTTTTTGAGCAAATTAGCAATACACAAATTCTAGATGCCGAATATCCAAGCAAATTATATGAATGGGGCGTGCAAAGTGCTTTATTTTTCTACCATAAAGTCTTAAAAAAAGATCCGCTAGGGCCGATTTTGCAAAAATTTAACGTGATTGAAGTCAAAGATGATTTACTGTATCTAGATCTGAATCGCTGGTTAGGCAAAAATCGTTCTATTATTGATACCTTAAGCAAAGTAAATATTAACCACGCAGAACTGCGAGAAGCCCAGCTCATGGTCATGGGTAATGTCAATTTAATGGCGTTAATGAATAAAATGTCTGAAGAAGAACAGCAACAACGTTCAGATACTGCGCCTACCCACGACACAGTGACTCCGATTAAACAAAAATAGGCTTTAAGAACAGCACAGGCTGCAAAAAAATACATAAAACTACAGTTTAGCCCTAAATTTGAATTTTTTATCCATGATCTAAGTGCATAATATCTATATACAAATATTGTGCATAGGATCGATAACTTATGGCTATTTCCGTTTTAAAAATTGCGCTTGCGACCACCAGTGTTGCCACTATGCTATTCGCATCAGCAGGTCAAGCCTTTGCCATGAGTCCATTCCAAGCCAGTTACCAATTTAGCTATAACGGCAAAAATATGGGTTCTGCCACCCGCACTTTAAGCCAAACAGGCAACAACTGGAACTATGTGTTTAGTGCCAAAGCAGGCGGCATTGCCTCAGCCTCAGAAACCAGTCGCTTTACGTTTATAAATGGCAAGATTGGCTCATCGAGTTTTAGTCGTACCAGTAAAATCTTGGTGCATAACAACACTATGAATATTAGATTTAACCCAAGCAGTAAAATAATTAGTACTAAAAAAGACGATAAATCACGTTCTTTTGCATGGCAAGCGGGCGTTTTAGATGAACTGAATGCCGAGTTACAATTACGTGAAGATTTAAAAGCGGGTGGCTTAAAATCGAGTTATTTAATTGCTGATGCCAAAGAAGTGGAGGCGCGACGCTTTATTAAACAAGGTACAGAAAAAGTGAGCACCCAATATGGTACTTTTGATACGGTTAAAGTGATTTTAAAACCCAATAAGCCCAATCGTAGTACGATTTTCTGGTTAGCACCAAAACTAGACTATTTACCTGTGAAAGTCACCCACCAAGATGGCAATACTTCTTATGGTTTATCTTTGACGGGATATAAAGGCAAAGTCAATTAACACTTGCATTTTTTTGGGTGCTTTTTAAAATACGCCTTTGCTTAATTAGCACCCACCCCTTAGAGGATCCTCCCGTGCATGCACTAGAACAGAAAATCTTGGCCGAAGGTATCGTTCTCTCTGATCAGGTTTTAAAAGTTGATTCTTTCTTAAACCACCAGATCGACCCAAAATTGATGCAACAAATTGGTCAAGAATTTGCCCGTTTATTTAAAGACGCTGGTATTACCAAAATTATTACCATCGAAGCATCAGGTATTGCACCTGCAGTGATGGCGGGTTTAGAACTTGACGTGCCAGTTATTTTTGCGCGTAAATATCAATCTTTAACGTTAAAAGATGATTTATATCGTTCTAAAGTATTCTCTTTTACCAAACAAACTGAAAGTACGATCGCCATCTCGAATAAACACATCAGCGCAAGCGACAAAGTGTTAGTGATTGATGACTTCTTGGCCAACGGTCAAGCTGCACTTGGTTTAGCCGATTTAATCCATCAAGCAGAAGCTGAAGTTGTGGGTATTGGTATTGTGATTGAAAAATCATTCCAACCTGGTCGTGATATTTTGCTTGAAAAAGGCTACCGCGTAGAATCATTAGCGCGCGTCAAGTCTTTAGGCAACGGCACAGTAGAATTCGTTCGCGACTAAGCTAAAACGTTTCAATCTAAAAAGAGCACCTAAGTGCTCTTTTTTTAGCTCTAGATTTGCAAAAATGTAGCCTGACAGCACTTTCATATATAACTGCTTTAATACACAACTTTAATCACTCTGAATGAAGATGTGTTGTGCGGATTGTTTCTAAGAGTAGAAAATATTTTAACTTATCAAGCAACTGTAGCATCTAGGATAGTACAGTTAAGACTGGCCATTGCTAGGCTAAGTAAGACTTTCCCGATTTTCTTGAGCATATTATCTCCTTGAGCTTGGTTAAATCTTCACAAATAAGCATACACTTTTTGCCGATTGTTCTTTATGATCAAAGCCAGCAATCTTGTGAACGTTTATGGAAAAACCTATGCAATGTCCGAAATGTGGCAGCGATCAAATTGAAAAGCGCGACCATGAAGGTGGCTTAAAAACGGCTGCGAGTTGGTTGATGACCTCAGCCGGTGCGACTGCAGGTACAGTGGGTGGTGCAGCTACAGGTGCCTCAACAGGCGCAGCAATTGGCGCAGTTGCCGCAGGGCCACTTGGCGTGATTGTGGGCGGTACCATTGGTACATTTGTTGGTGCCATTACCGTCGGCGTGACTGGTGGTGTTTTGGGTAATTTAGCGGGTAAAAAAGCTGGCGTGATGGTTGATCGCAATTTGTTTGCTGATTTCCGCTGCTTAAAATGTAAAAAACGTTTTAAAGCAGAAGTTACTGCTACAGAAACACAAAAGTGAGTCTAAGACTCACTTTTTCATTAACCTTGCAGTTGTTTAGCGACCCTTGCTAAACGCTTACCTTGTTCAATACACAACGCTTTTTCATCACTGCTGATGCTGTTTTCATGGCGTGTTCCACTAACATGACTCACCCCATAAGGTGTGCCGCCACTTTTAGTATTGGATAAAGCTGGATGCACATTGCTTAAGCCCATAATCAACATACCATGATGGAATAAAGGCGGTAACATACTCAGCAAGGTGCTTTCTTGCCCACCATGCATAGAACCCGATGAGGTAAATACACACACGGGTTTATTGTGTAAAGCGCCACTTAACCACAGACTGGTGGTTTGATCCCAAAAGTACTTCATTTCAGCTGCCATATTGCCAAAACGTGTAGGTGAACCTAGGGCCAAAGCAGAACAATTGGCTAGATCATCTAATGTACAGTAAATATCACCCTCATCTGGAATACTTGGCGCGGCTTCAGTCACTACAGTCGCCAGATTGGGTACAGTACGAATTTTTACCGACATACCTGCTGCTTCCACACCATCGGCAATCAAATGCGCCAACTGCTTGGTGGCACCATATTTGCTGTAATACAGCACGAGAACGTAAGCTTCGGTCATGAGTATCAAAGTCACAAAAAAGAAAACTATACGGTATTGTGCGGCTTTTTTGGTTAAGCTTAAAGCTGCAAAATGGACAAATACATTAAAAGAATTGAGATGTTGCGCGTATGTTAGAAAAGTTAGTCAAAAAAATTCCCTTTTATGACCACACTTGGTTTCAGTTTATCTTGTTTGTTGTACGTCGTTTTGAAGCAGATAAATGTCGTGATCAAGCGGGTTCCTTAACCTATACCACCCTATTTGCTGTGGTGCCTATGCTCACGGTATTTTTAGTGATTATTTCTTCCATTAAAGCCTTAGAACCTGCCCGACAACAAATTCAACAACTGATTTATAGCAATTTTTTACCTAAAACCACCATTGCCTTTGATAAAGCCTTAAGTGCCTTTGCTGATAAATCCAGTAACTTAACAGTGATTGGTATCTTATTTCTGTTTATTACCACAGTCATGATGCTGACCAGTATTGAAACTGCGTTTAACCGTATTTGGCGAGTGAAAGAAACCCGTGGCGGGATTATGGGCTTTATGCGCTATTGGACGATTATTTCTTTAGGCCCGATTTTACTTGGGAGCGCTTTTGTGATTTCTTCTGCTTTAGCCTCCCTCAATGTCTTAAGTAATAACTTTGCCGGCTATGAGCTGAATGGCGCCTTTGTACTGTGGGCTATTTCCTTTGGTCTGACTTTTTTAGGCTTTTTTATTTTGTATTGGACTATTCCCAACCGCAATGTACCGATTAAATCAGCTTTAGTGGCGGGTATTTTTAGTGCTACGGTTTTTGAAGCCTTAAAGAACTTATTTGGTTTTGTCATGTCCAACTTTACCAGTTATGAGATTGTTTATGGTGCTTTTGCAGCAGTGCCGATTTTCTTACTGTGGATATATTTGTCTTGGAATATCATTTTATTGGGTGTGGAAATTAGTTTTGCCATGACCGCGTTTAATTCAGAAAAAGAGCAAAAACGCCATCCACTGATTATGCTGCTAGATTTATTAGAACTGTTTTATGCCAAGCAGAAGCTAGGTAAACCGGTAACCGAATCGCAAGCCTTAGAGGTTTTAGGCCGTGAAGAAATTGGCTGTTGGCCGACCTATGTTGATCTCCTTGAAAAACAAAACTTAATTCAACGAACCGACAACAATGACTATGTATTATCGCGCAACCTCAACGAAGTCGATTTTTGGCAGTTTTATCGCCAATTGCCTTATACCCTACCACAGCGTAAAGATGTCGGTAATATTCATCCTGATGATGAATGGATGCAGAAACTCGGTCCTGCGCTGATTGATGCCGATGATTATTTAGCTGCCAAACTTTCGATTCCACTCTCCAAAATTTTAGATCGCAACTAAAAACCAAACCCTCAAACTTTGAGGGTTTTTTTCTGCCATTTTTCCAGCAACCATTGCCCACTACTGACAAGCATCACGCCAAACATCACCAAGATTGTGCCAATAATAAAATTAAACTCTACAGTTTCATTTAAAAACAGCATCCCAAACAGCACGCCAAATACAGGAGTTAAAAATGAAAATACCCCCAAACCATTGGCTAAATATTTTCTTAGCAACCAAAACCATAACATTAAGCTAAACAGTGACATCACCAACACATGAAACAACATGCTAAAAATCGCCAGCGTGCTCCAATGTATTTGGGTTTGCCCCAATGCGTAGGCAATAGGTAACAAGAAAATAAACGCTCCAAGCAATTGGTAAAACAATGTTTGCGTGGGTGCAGCCTCACTTAATTTACTTAAACGTAAGGAAATGGTGGTTAATGCCCACATCATGCCTGCGCCGAGTGCCATGAAATCGCCCCATAACACTTGACTAGACAGAGACTGCCCCTCTCGTGCTAAAAATGCAATCATAATCCCCATAAACGCCACAGCAATGCCGCCCCACTGCAAGGGTTTCAGCTGCTCATCAGGCAATTTCCAATGTAAACCCGAAGCGACAAAAATAGGCGCGGTATAGAGCAATACCACGGTATGAGCAGCACTGGTGTAACTTAATGCCTGTGCCACCAATAAAAATTCAGCTGAAAAGAGCACAGCTAAACCAATACCCGGCAGCAAATACGCTGTATTGAAAAGCTGCGTGCCTTTGGGAATCAAGGGATAAACTAAGATTGCCGCAATGCCAGAACGCAGCGCAATTTGCATCATAGGGCTAATATCTAGTGCAGCGAGCTTGAGCACCACTTGTTGAATGCCCCAAATCATACATAGCACAATCATTAAACCTGATGCCTGTAAATCCAATGCTTTACGCTGTTGCACGACTAGTTACTCAAACTAAAAATCAAGCGCCACTATAACCATGTCTGAAATACGAGATATACTTTAAAACAGACAACTCATCTATAAATTCAGGCAACGTCAATCATGCCACTTCAACAATATGCTTTAGGAAAACAACTGCCCACCAATGATCTGATTGCAGCACCGCTTTGGATTGATTTTCGTCATGATCCTGCTGCATCGATCTACCCAGCACATGGGCATGCTTGGGGTGAGTTTATTTATGCTTTTGATGGCGTCATGCAGGTCAGCATCCAACATACCGATTACATTACGCCACCCCCCTATGGCATTTGGTTGCCACCGCATTTAGAGCACAGCGGTTTAAATCGTACTGAAGTGTCGCATGCCACCTTATATGTGCATGAAAGCTTATGTCATGCCCTGCCTAAACAAGCCGGTATTTTGCTGACTTCACCATTGGTGAATGCTGTGTTGCAACATCTAAAACAGCATCCTGATTTAGCAGCAAATGAGCATTTACGTTTGTTGCAAGTGTTACTCGATCAATTACAACATGCACCCTTAATAGAGAATTATTTACCGCACAGCCAACATGCCAAGTTACAGCCTGTATTGCGTTATTTAGAACAGTATTTACATGATCAAAGTAGCTTAAAAGACTTGGCAGTCTTACATCATATGACTGAGCGCACTTTGGCACGTTATGCAAAAAAAGAGTTAGGCATGTCGATCCACGAATGGCGACAGCGCTTAAAAGTAATGACCTCGTTAACACTGCTCAATCAAGGTAAAACCGTGGAGAGCATTGCTTTGGATTTAGGCTATAGCAATGCATCAAGTTTTATTCAGATGTTTAAACGTTGGATGCATATCAGCCCGGATCAATTTCGTAAGCATTAAAAAAGCGCCACATGGGCGCTGTTTTTTAATTCTCAGTTGCAAAGGCAATATCGGTGAGTCCGGCTCCACTCGCCCGTGACATCACTTGTGCAACAGTATCATAACGTGCTTCTTTGTCCGCTTTTAGAATTAAGGTTGGCTGACGTTCAGCTTGACCTGCATCTGTTAAACGCTGTTCTAATTCCGCTAAGCTGATCACTTGATCATCCCAAGCCACATCGCCATTGGCATTGATGCTGACTTGAATTTGCTCTGGTGGTAGATCAACAATTTCCGCAGTCGTTTGTGGTAAGGTTAATGGAATTGATGGGTTAGCAACAGTGGCTGTCACCAAAAAGATGATCATCAATACCAACATAATATCGATAAGCGGAATGAGGTTCATCTCATTCATGCCTGCATCGTTGTCTTCACCCAATTGAAAAGCCATTAAGCTTGACCTCCAACTAAACCTTTTTGTGCTGCAGTCGCTTCTGTTTTCGCAGCGCTGTCTTGTTGCAACATGGTGTCAATTAACAAGCTGTGTGCATGGTCTTGTAATTCGTTGCTTAAGGTTTTGTTAAAGCGTGTGCAAATGTTATAGGCAATTACCGCAGGAATCGCGACTGCTAAACCAAAACCGGTCATGATCAGTGCTTCACCAACTGGAGTTGCTACTTGTGCCAAACCTGCTTGACCACTTTTACCTACAGCAACCAGTGCGTGGAAGATGCCCCATACTGTACCAAATAAACCTACAAATGGTGCAAGTGATGCAATAGTACCCAAGACTGCAACACCTTTTTCTGCCGACGCTTTTTCTGTAGCAATTTGGCGTAGTAAAGCTTGTTCTGCCACAGCTTTACGTTGCTCAAAGTTAAGCGGGGCAAACTTGGCTTTTAAACCCGTCAAGGCTTTAGACAGTTGAGCATAAGCGATCTGTTTAAGCTGACGTGTCCCTAATAGACGCAGTACCAATACGGTCCACGTTGCGATTGACATCGCCAATAACACGAAATACAGCGTTTTACTCACCGCATCTGCATGTTCCCAGTAAACTGAAAAGTTCATACTCGAACTCCTAATAAATGTTAGCCGTTAGGATTCAACGTTAATTCAAATGGTTGCGAAGCCGAAATCGGATAAGCGACACCATTTTCCTTATATGGTTTGAATTTTGCACTCATCACAGCGCGACGAATTTTTTCATCTAAAGCAGGTACACCACTCGATTGGGTCACACGCGCCACTTTAATATTACCTTTTTCATCCGCTTCAATATGCACCACAACCCGGCGAGTTTCACCTTGTAAGTCTTTGTTACTATATTGCGGCTTAGGCGAACGACTCCATTGTACACCTGCACCACCAATCGATACCGATTTAGGTGCGGCTGGCGCTGGCGGTGCAGCTGGTGCTGGTTCAGCCTTAGGCGCTGGCGGTGCAGGTGGAGCTGGATCAGCTTTTGGTGCTGGCGGTGCAGGTGGTGCAACCACTACTTCTGCTTTAGGTACAACTTTGGTTTCAACTACAGGCGCAGGTTTTGCGACCGGCTGCGGTTGTGTTTCAACTGGTTTAGCCACTGGTTTTGGCGCTTCCGCTTTCTTCACCTGTTCCACTTTTTCCACTTTTTTAGGTGGTGGCGGTGGTGTCTCTTTTGGGACAATTTTCACTTCTTTAGGTGGTGGTGGCGGTGTTTCTTTTTTAGGTTCTATTTTAGGTTTGGGTGGTTCAGGTTTGACTTGTTCTTGAATTTTAACAAAACGAACTTTAAGTGGCTCTTTTTCAACGGGTTTGAGTTCAGGTGTCTTCATATGTGCCAAACCCCATAGCACAGCAGCATGACCTAGGGCCACTGCCACGAGTGCCGTGATTAATTTCTTTTTCATCGGGTGTGGCGTTTGAGGGCTTAGTGTAGACATCTGACTCATTAGAATCTGTTACCTTGTAAAAGCAAAATTTATTGACTGCAATGAATAAATCAAGCTTATCGGTTCATACAATTAAAGTGGCAACATGATAAATGAGAAGTGTTTTCATTTGCAACTATTAATTTGACAATCTTGATGACTTTTTCAAATGATGCAGATAAAAAAAGGGTATACATTGTGTACCCCCTTTTCCTGGACTAGATTTTCAAATTATTGGAAAACAACAGTTTTATTGCCATCTACAATAATACGATCTTCTAAATGCCATTTGACTGCACGCGCTAACACATTACGTTCTACATCCTGACCAAGTTCACGTAATTGCTCAACAGTAAAGTCGTGGTTTACTCGCTCTACATCTTGTTCAATAATTGGACCTTGGTCAAGGTCAGCAGTCACATAATGTGCCGTTGCACCAATCAGTTTCACGCCTTTTTCATGCGCTTGTTTATAAGGGTTTGCCCCAACAAACGCTGGCAAGAATGAATGGTGAATATTGATGACTTTCATCTGCCATTTTTCTACAAATTCTTCATCGAGAATTTGCATATAACGTGCTAATACCAGCAAATCGTTGCCTTGCATCAATTCATCAATTTGAGCATATGCTTCACGCTTGTTGTCTTTATTTACCGGTACAACTTCAAATGGAATCCCAAAGTTTTCTACCGACTCACGTAAAGTTTCATGGTTAGACACCACTTTGGTAATTTCACATGGCAGTGCACCACGCGCATGACGCCATAATAGCTCAAGTAAGGCATGATCTACTTTAGAGACCAAGATGCCCACTTTCTTAACATCGCTGACTAAAGCTAAACGCCATTGCATGTCATAACGCTCAGCAACATTGACCGCAAAAGTCTGAATAATGCTTTCTTTACGACTTTGTAAGTTATCTAACTCAAACTCAACACGCATGAAATAACGTCCGCCTTGAGCTTCAGTCGCGTATTGATCAAGTGCGGTAATGTTTGCTCCCTGATGATACAAAAAGCTCGATACAGCCTGCACGATTCCTGGCTTATCTTCACAAGTAATCAGTAAACGTGCTGTGTTAGCAGTACTCATATTCATGTTGGTTGATCGCACTCGTAAACTAATAAAAAAATAAGCCGAGTATTCTAACGTGTTTCTAAACCTTTCTAAATAGCAGATTACATTTCTGGATCAGCAACGCTGCTAAGATGGCCGAATAATTCAGATGGGCCTAGAGTTTCCAACAAGTTTTCGTAAGTGGCACGGCTTTCACCACGTAAATAAGCCCCTTCTAAAAACAGCATTTGGCGCAGCGCTTGCCAGACCCACTTTTCTTCTAAATGATTAGAATCACTAATATGCCCTGACATATATAAAAAGTTGGTCCAGTTGGTCAGCACAATCCATAGATTGATGGTTAAGGCTTCAATTTCTGAGTCGGTCATTTCCATTAAGCCAGCCCTTACAAAGGCTTTATAAATCTTTTGCCCTTGCTGCATGACTTGATTGGCAAAACGTGGATAGATTTGCCTGAAATCTTCGTTATTTTCGACCAGATGATAGACATCACGATGCAAAAAACGATAGGCCCATAATTGACTACTCAGCACTTGAAAATAGCGAATCTTATCATTGGCATCTAAAATACGATCCTCAGGCAAGGCCAGCATTTCTAAAGTTTGCTGTTGATACTGGGCCATCAGCTCTTTAATAATTTCGTTTTTATTGCGAAAGTGATAATACAGGTTGCCTGGGCTCATATTCAGCTCAGCGGCAATATGATTGGTGGTGACCGAACGCTCGCCACGCTCATTAAACAGTTGCAAACTCAACTGCAAAATTCGTTCTTTGGTTTTCAAAGTTTTGGAATGAGACATGCGTTTTTCCGAAAAATAACCCTACAGGCAACATAAAGTTGCTTGACAATTAGAGCATTTGCTCTAAAAATTTTATACATCGCTTTCGTTTTATGGTATCACGTCATGAACAGTCAAACAAAAACAACTTCTATGACCGCTCAACGTTTTGATCTGCAAGATTTAACTGACATTTTGACCTTGCAAAAGACTGCTTATTTACGTCATCCATTGTCAAGCGCCCATGAACGTATTGAGCGTTTAAGTCGTCTAAAACGCATTTTAATCAAATACCAAGATCAATTTGCTGAAGCCATTAACAAAGATTATGGCAACCGTTCTATCAGTGAAACCAAGATTGGCGAACTCCTAACCTGTTTAGAGCAAATCAAATATTACTCTAAACATATCCATCAATGGATGAAACCATCTAAACGCCGTATTGCCCTGATTCATCAACCTGCCAAAGGTTGGGTGGAATATCAACCTTTAGGGGTGGTGGGCATTATTGCACCGTGGAATTATCCACTGCTGCTTTCGATTGGCCCGTTGATTTGTGCTTTAGCGGCTGGCAACCATGCCATGATTAAAGTGTCTAGTTCATCGAGTCATTTTGGTCGAGTCTTAGAAGTGGCATTATCAGAGGCTTTCCCACAGGATTTAGTCGCTGTAGTCAATGGTGGTGGTGCAATCTCGGATGCATTTTGTCATTTAGCTTTTGATAAAATGATTTTTACCGGATCAACTGCGGTGGGTAAAACTGTCATGAAAGCCGCAGCAGACAACCTAGTGCCGGTCATTCTAGAGTTGGGTGGTAAGTCACCCGTATTGGTGCATTCATCTATGCCGATACAAGATGTTGCCGAGCGAATCGCGGCAGGAAAACTCTGGAATGCGGGGCAAACTTGTGTTGCACCAGACTATATGTTCTTGCCAAAAGGTAAAACAGCAGAGTTTATTCAGCACTTCACAGCTTATGTGAACAAAATGTATCCAGCCTTTAAAGATAACCAAGATTACACGGCTATCATTAACGATAAACAGTATTCACGTCTGCAAAAGTACTTAAGTGACGCCCAAGATAAAGGTGCAGATATTATTGAAATTTATAAAGAAAAAGAGGACTTATCGGGTACACGAAAGATTGTCCCGACCCTCCTCACCAAAGTCTCTGAAGACATGCAAATTATGCAAGAAGAGATCTTTGGACCGCTACTTCCGATACTAGAATATGATCAAATTGACGATGTAATCGACTTTATTAATAGCCGTCCGCGTCCACTTGCTTTATACTACTTCGACTTTAACCGCGCACGTGCGAATTATGTCGCACAGCGTACCCATTCAGGGCACTTTGGACAGAATACGGTTATTACCCATGTCGCACAGGACGATCTACCTTTTGGTGGTGTTGGTGCATCTGGTATGGGCAAATATCACGGTCCAGAGGGTTTCTTCAGTTTGTCGCATGAACGGTCGGTAATGTCGAATCCTAAGCTGTATAGCTTAAAATTCATTCTGCCGCCTTTTAATAAGCCGATTCATAAACTGATTTCGAAGCTTCTATTGCGTTAACTGATTAAGGCATAACCTATCAGACAGGGTCATGCCTTGTTTCAAAGAAAATCGCTTGTCTTTTAAGCGCATTTTTGGTATAAAACGCCCCTTGAATGAATTCATCCTTTATTTTTGACTGGCCAAACAGGTTTGCTGTTGGCTAAATCATTGGAGTTACACCATGTCTAAGGTTTGCCAAGTTACCGGCAAGCGTCCAGTCGTTGGTAACAACGTCTCACACGCCAACAACAAAACTAAACGCCGGTTCGAGCCGAACCTGCATCACCACCGTTTCTGGTTAGAAAGCGAAAAACGTTTTGTACGTCTTCGTTTAACCACTAAAGGTATGCGTATCATTGATAAATTGGGCATTGAAAAGGTTGTTGCTGATCTTCGTGCTCAAGGCCAAAAGATCTAAGGAGTCCTTACAATGCGTGATAAGATTCGTCTAGTTTCTACAGCTGGTACAGGTTACTTCTATACCACGACTAAAAACAAACGTACTATGCCGGAAAAAATGGAAATCAAAAAATTTGATCCAAAAATCCGTCAACACGTAATCTTCAAAGAAGCTAAAATTAAATAATTTTAGCCTTCTTGCAAAAAAACGACTCCTTGTGGGTCGTTTTTTTTTGCACTTTTTTTATTCAGCTTGTTACACTTTTAGGGCATTTCTTGGCATTTTTCATGCTTTTATTTTTACCCCACATGCAGCTTAAAGGAGTTTTTAGTGCCTCATGACGTAGATCTGATTATTTTACTTGCTGTCGGCTTTGGCTTGGCATTGGTCTTTGGCTATATTGCCGCACGTTTACGCTTGCCCCCCTTAATCGGTTATTTGATTGCCGGTATTTTAATTAGCCCTAATACCCCAGGGGTAGTGGGTGATCTTGCCCTTGCCAATCAATTGGCGGAGCTGGGGGTAATGTTTTTAATGTTTGGCGTAGGAATGCATTTTTCGTTAAATGATTTAATGCAAGTCAAACGCATTGCCCTACCCGGTGCTATTTTGCAAATTGCAGTCGCCACACTTTTAGGAATTGGCGTTTCCATGATGTGGGGCTGGAGCTTTGGCGCGGCGCTGATTTTTGGCTTGAGTCTTTCTTGTGCCAGTACAGTGGTGTTACTCAAAGCCCTAGGCGACCGTGGCCTACTCGAATCTGTTAACGGTAAAATTGCCGTAGGTTGGCTGCTGGTTGAAGACTTAGTCATGGTGTTGGCTTTAGTCTTATTACCAGCCACAGCAGTCTTGCTCGGTGGTCAAGCCATCGAAGGCGCAGCAAATGAAAATATCTGGCTTACCTTAGGCATTACCTTACTCAAAGTTACAGGCTTTATTGCCTTTATGCTGATTATTGGTAAACGTGTCGTGCCTTTAATTATGCAAGTGGTGGCACGTCTTGGCTCACGCGAACTATTTACCTTAACTGTAGTCGCTGCGGCAATTTCGATTGCCTTTGGTGCCTATAAAGTGTTTGGTGTCTCTATGGCATTGGGCGCTTTCTTTGCCGGCATGGTGGTCAAAGAATCCGATTTTAGTCATCGTGCAGAAGAAGAAACCCTGCCATTACGTGAAATTTTTGCCATTTTATTCTTTGTTGCGGTAGGGATGTTATTCGACCCACGAATTTTGCTCGAACAACCCTTACATGTTTTAGCCGTTGTTGCCATTATCATGGTGGGTAAAACTCTTGCTGCCATGGCCTTGGTGTTATTTTTCCGCTATCCAATTAATACCGCCTTAACTGTGGGTGCATCCCTCGCGCAAATTGGTGAGTTTTCATTTATTTTAGCAGCCTTAGGGGTATCGCTAAACTTACTGTCACTTGAGGGTCAAAACTTAATTTTAGCGGGTGCTTTAATTTCCATTACCTTAAACAGCTTTATTTTTGCCGCGATTGAACCAGTACAACGTTGGATTCGTGAGCGCTCTTATTTGGCACGTTTATTAGAGCGTAGTGGTGACCCTTTGGCAATGCTGCCAGATGAAGTCTCTCAAGATTATCTACGCGATCAAGTGGTCTTGGTGGGGCATGGCGAGGTGGGGCGTCGGATTACCCAAACTTTAATGCACAATAATATTAAAGTGGTGATTGCCGAAGAAAACCGTGAAATTGTAGAAAACTTACGTGAAAAAGGCATTGCTGCGGTATCGGGTGTTGCTACAGAGGCAAGTGTGTTAATTCAGGCACATATTCAACATGCACGTTTATTGGTGCTTTCACCTATGGATATTATTGATATTCATAAAATCGTGGATATTGCAAAAACCCTAAATCCCAAGATTCAAATATTACTCTGTGCCGAAAGTAAGGAAGAAGCGGAAGTGATTCGTCGTGACAATATTGGTGATGTATATTATGCCAAAGAAGAAATGGCCACCAATATGAGTAATCATATTTTAAACCAAATTGAATTGGCGCATCATCAAAGTCCAAGTCACTAAGGCTTCGCTTAGAACATTAAAAAAAACGCGCCTCAAGGCGCGTTTTTTAGCTCATATATTTGGGCTTTTCATCCACCACTTGCGCTTGCATTTCATTCATCTGTTGTTCAAGTAAACCAAACAAGGCTGCCTGAATCATACTTTGCGCAATAACCGCAGTTTGATCACCCAGTAAAGCTTTCACTTCATCATTAAATTGGATCGTGACTAGGGGTTTCTCTTCTGAACCAGCATTACGCAATGCTAATTCACCACTTTCAAGTTGAACCAATTCTAAAATGGCTTCTTGATTACCAAATAATTGCTTTAATTGTTCAATAGACATAGTTTCTCCATGGTCAACATGGTGGCAAAACAACAATTGCATTGCTGTGACTGTACTGTTGAGATTGGGGCAAGCCTTTAACTTACAAGTAAAAGCTTTAAAATTCTACCATTTCGTTACGAAAACCCTCAATCAGCTCAGTCAGTTCACGATGCCACTCGCGCAAAATTTTGCTATCTGGTAACCATGCCTGCGGACTTTGTGTCACTTTAATAATTAAATTTGATGAGGTTTCACTTTCAGGTTCTGGTGCAGAAGGTTCTGGTGCATATTGCGCTAAGCGATAGGCACGTTTTAACTCAGCAATAAAACCGTCCTTCGCTAATTTCTGTAATACGTTAATTTCAGGTGAGACTTGCCCTTTGGCGGCCATAAGTTCTTCAATGGATTTTAAAGTCGGCTGAGGATCATTTAAACGGTAATAACGGCTTAACTCTTGCAAAAATGCCAGTATAGCACCATGCAAATGAAAAACTGCAGCTTCGCGCTGTGCTTGCGCTTGTTGAACATGTTCGGTTTGTTCTGCCTGTTGGCAAGCCAAACGGCTAAAGTAAAGTTTCTGATTGGTTCGATCAGCATGGAAACGAGCAACTCGAGACATGTGCTTGTCCTTAATATGTTTTTTGATTTTGGCGCTTCTAAGTTAAATCTTGCTCGCTTATTTGACAATCAATTATTTATTCTAGTCTAACAATATGATTTTAATTCGTTTCTTTTTTGAACATTATTTAGATATAAAACATCAAAAAGGCGCATTACGCGCCTTTTTAAATTATTCAGCTTTTGGCTTCTCTTCAGCAGCCTTAACACGGATACCCATGCCTTTGACCTTTAAAGTATTTAAACCTTTAATCGCTTTAATCGCTTCGCGTGGATTTGGCATTTCAACAAAGCCAAAGCCTTTAGATTTACCTGTTGCCGCATCTAATACCACCACAGTTTCATCTACTTTACCGTATGCTTTAAACAGGTCAAGTAATTCAGTTTCGGTCACTGAACGTTCTAAATTACGCACTAAAATTTTCATTACATCTTCCAATAGGCAAAATCATCAAAAAGTATTTGCCTAGTTTACTTTTTGAATACGTATCTTTGAGCCCTAGTTTAATCGAGATCAATGCCAAAATCTAAATTAATCGACTGACGTTCAATCAAGGCACTTTTTACCGTTTGCTGACGAGTACGGCTATGGGTTTGCATATTACAGAGCAAGTGACTGAGTTCATTCAGGAAATAACTTTCTAGTTTGCGCCCTTGCTCATCGACTTTAGTGACTGCCCAATGACTTAAACTTTGTTTGGTTAAAATCAATTCGTTTTGCGCACGGGTTAAAGCCACATATAACACGCGGCGCTCTTCCTCAATGGCATCAAAATCGCCTTGTGCACGCGCATGTGGATATTGCCCTGCCGACACATTGGCAACATAACAGACCTTTTGCTCTGTGCCTTTGGCCGAATGAATGGTAATTAAGGTCACCACATCCATATCAGATTGACGTTCAACTTCTGAGATAGAGACAGGATCGAGTACGTATTCTTCTAAAAATTCACTGAGTTGGTTATGTTTGGTCGCCAATTGTTTGACGAGCTCAAAATCGCCTTGGCGTTTATGCCAATCTTTTTTGTAATTGTCACTGAGCTGTTGTTCAAGCGCTTGTATGCCTAAAGTCACGCAATGTTTCACTTCATGACGCAGCTCTTGCATTTGCTTCATGATTAAAATCGCTTGCAAAGGGACTTTGCCAAAACGTTCTAACTCGTTAAATACCTCATCCATCTGCGTGGCCTGTAACAGCTTTTGCGCTAAACGACTTGCACCAACATCCCCGACACCCGGCCATAAGGTTAAAAAGCGCATCCAGGCAATATCGTCCATAGGATTAGCCACTACGCGTAGTAAGCTAATTAAATCTTTGACATGTGCGGTTTCAAGCAATTTCATACCGCCAATAAAACGATACGGTACATTGGCTTGAATACAGGCCGCTTCAATACTGCGTGCAGCAAAGCTAGAACGTACCAACACCATATGATCACGCCACGGTGCAGCATTTAAAAAATGCCGTTCTTTAATATCAATCACAATCCATTTAGCTTCGTCAAACTCATTGGGGAAAATATGCATTTGGGGTTTGATGCCATCGCCACGATGCGCTTCTAAGCGTTTGTCATACTGAATCGGACTACGCTCTAATAACCAATTGGATAAATCTAAGATTTCTTGGGTAGAGCGATAGTTTTGCTCAAGTTTATAAATTTGAGCATTGGGCACGCGATCTTTAAAATGATGGATATTTTCAAAGTCAGCGCCACGGAAGCCGTAAATTGATTGTGCATCATCACCTACACAAAACAGTGAAATACGTTGTTTAAGTGGCTCAAGTAATGCCCATTGCAATGGATTGGTGTCTTGCATCTCATCGACCAACATATGCTGACACAAGCCTGCCACGTAATCGACTAAGCCTTCAGATTGCGCCAAGGCTGCCGCGACAATTGCCAAAATATCATCATAATCTAAGAAGTTACGCGATTTTTTACGCGCTTCGTATTCTTGCATGATGTCAGCAATTTGTGCGTGATAAAGCTCAAATTCCGGCATATTGGCTGCTAAAACTTGCGAGAGTTTTTGCCGGTTATTACGGGCAAAAGAATATAAATCACACAGGTCTTTAGGCGCAGGTAAAGCATTGGGATTTTTCTTATCGTCTTTACCACGAATTAAACGAAACATCATCAATTGATCATCACGATCAATAATGGTGAAATTTTCTAAACCAAAGGCTTTCGGCACACGGCGCAGTAAATACATACAAAAGGTATGGAAGGTCGAAGCACGTAAACCTTTGGCTTGTTCGCCTAATGCCAATTCTACCCGCGATACAATTTCACTCGCTGCACGGCGGGTAAAGGTTAAAATTTGAATTTGATTGGCAGGGACACCTTGTGCAATGAGATAAGCCGCGCGCGCCACAATGGTTTTGGTTTTGCCACAACCTGCACCGGCTAAGACTAAACTATGTTGTGCTCGCGTGGTGGCCGCTTGTTTTTGCTGCGGATTCAATTCATCGATTAAGGTGTCTAAACTCATTATTCGGCATCTGTTGGCTTTTCGCTGCTTATTTTAGCAGAAAAAATGCTGTCTTATTTCTGCTGCTGTAGCCATGCTGTAGTGGCATGTTCTAAGTGCTGCGCTGCATTTTGCATCGCTTGGGTTGGGTTAATGTTAGGCGGATTAATATTAATAATTTGGCTAAAACCTTGTGTGTATAACGCTTGAATGTCATCTCCAAGCACACCTGCAAAAGCAATTACAGGTTTATTCAAGCGTTTTGCCACTTGTGCCACTGCAAACGGGGTTTTACCTAAATGCGTTTGTCCATCAATTTTACCTTCCCCAGTCAGCACATAATCAGCACTTTGGATTTTGCGATCTAAAGCTGTCTGCTCAATCACAAGTTCAGCGCCAGATTGCATTGTGGCACCACAAAATGCCATTAAACCAAAGCCTAAACCACCAGCTGCGCCTGCCCCTGCATGCTTGGAAAAATCTCTAGCCACGACCTGTTCCACCTGTGCTGCATAATGTTGAAGATTGGCATCGAGTTGCTTAACCATAGCAGCATCTGCGCCTTTTTGCGGGGCAAAAATATGTGCAGCACCATTGGCTCCATAGAGTGGATTATTGACATCCGACGCAATCACAATCTCTATCTGTTTTAAGCGCGCATCAAGTTGCGATAAATCGATATGAGCAATTTGATTTAGATTGCCGCCACATACAGCAAGTGCCTTGCCCTCTTGATCATAAAAGCGTGCACCTAGCGCCTGTGCCAAGCCGCTACCTCCATCATTAGTGACACTGCCACCCAAACCGAGGATGACTTGACTCACACCTAAATCGAGCGCTTGTAATAGCATTTGCCCCGTACCATAGGTGGAGGTCAGCATAGGATTACGCTGCTCGGGGCTAAGTAGATCTATGCCATTAGCTTTAGCCATTTCAATCACAGCGGTTTTACCGGCATCAATGACTGCAAAATAAGTGCTAATACTTTGGCTTGGCAATGGGCCTTGCACCTGACAAGCCACTTTCTCACCCTGACAGGCATATAACAGCGCTTCTAGCGTACCTTCACCACCATCCGCCATAGGCACTGCAATACAGCTCGCCTCAGGCTCAACTGCTAAAATACCACGCTGCATGGCCTGACACGCCTCAAGTGCCGTCAGACTTTCCTTAAATGAATCGGGTGCCAGTACAAAAGTTGTCATTGTGATTTCTCCATCCCTAGATGCTGCAGTCAAACATACAGCAAGGCAAACATGCCCTAATAGTTAAGTCAGGCACTAATCCGCAATCCAACCTAATTCTTGTGCAGTACGCATTTGAATCACGGTGGACTTTAAATTTTGAGCCATCTTACTGCTATGTGTAGATGCTGGAATACGTACCGCCATCAGTTCAGCTTTTTGCTGTGGATACAAAGGCCGCTGTTCAGGTGCAGCATAGCCGTGTGGATAAATTGGTTCACCTGTGAGTAAATCATATTTATCGCTGGCACCAAAGGCATGCAGTAATTCATGCAAAATCATAATTTGGTTTTGTTCACGCTGCCTTGTTGTGGCAAACAAATGCACCACACCAATACGCCCCTTTTGTAAAGCAGTAGAATGTGGCAAGGGCTGCCCTGCATGACCTTGTTGATAGTTTAAATACAAGGTAACACTGGGTGAACCATCACTACTTTGATGTTGACGCCATGCATAAAAACGGAATTTTAAGCTCCATAACATATAACTCAGCCAAGCGCCTTGTTGTGGTAATACAGGCGGTGCTTGCTGTAATTCACGCCCCAACTGAAAATACACCTGAATTGGAGCACGATAGCGTTTTGACATCGCCTGCAAATACGGTGCAAGTTCGAGATATTCTTGCATGCTTAACTGCTGTAAATAAGCCGCAGTTTTAGCATCACCATCAGCATTAATCGGATGCAGCAACACGAAAATTGGCCGCTGCCAATTGGGATGATAATCTTGCCATGTGGTAACCGCCGCCCACACTAAAATTATCAGCAAAATACTCATGCGAATTTTTTTCCACATACTGCACATCATTTTTTTAATTTTAAAAATGAGTGTATAAAAAAATGCTGACCTATAGTCAGCATTTTTGTTAAGCAGGTTTAGCCTTCAACCCATTGGCCATCTTGATAGACCAATGACCATTTGGTGGCTTTGCCTTCTGGCGTTTCCGAACCAATATATTGCGCTTGGTTTTTACGACTGAATTTCACAATCGTTGCATTCCCTTCAGGATCAACATCTGGCGCTTGCAAAATAAATTGATATTTTGGATCGAGCTGATCTGCCACGGTACGAATTTCAGCGACTTTAGGCGCACGCGTTTCACGAATTTTCGGGAATTTGCTCGCTGCTAAGAAGAGACCTGCTGCACCGTCACGTAACACAAAGAAGTCATCGTGTTTGGTTGAACGCAAATGTTCCATTTTAATTGGGTCAACACGCGGTGGCGCAGGCTGACCGCTCTTTAATACTTTACGGGTATTGTCACAGCTGGTGCAGGCAAAGTATGGACCAAAACGACCGGTTTTAAGCTGCATTTCGCCATCACACTTGTCGCAAGGAATGGTTGGACCATCGTAGCCTTTAATTTTAAACTCGCCTTCTTCAAGCTCAAAACCGCTACAGTCTGGGTTGTTACCGCAAATATGTAATTTACGACCACCATCGACCACATAACTGTCCATCGCAGTTGCACAAATTGGGCAACGCTTTTTCGAGAGTAAATCTGCGGTTTCTGCGGCTTCATCATCAGAGAGTGCTGCAAGTGACTCTACAGGGGTTAAATTCAGTGTGCCCTTACAACGTTCTTTAGGCGGTAAGTTATAACCTGAGCAACCCAAGAATACACCCGTCGTACCAGTACGAATCTGCATTGGACGTTCGCATTCTTTGCAATGCACTGCATCCACTTCGACAGGTAAATTACGGCGCATACCGTCTTCACCTTGGGCTTTGCCTAAACGCTGCTTAAAGTCGCCATAGAATTGATTAAGTAGATCTTTCCAGTTTTGCTCGCCATCAGCGACTTTATCTAACTGACCTTCTAAATCTGCAGTAAAGGCATAATTCATCAGGTTGTTAAAGTTTTCGTCTAAACGATCGGTAACAATCTCACCCATTTTCTCAGCAAATAAACGGCGGTTGTCGAGTTTTACATAACCACGATCTTGAATGGTGGAAATAATTGCAGCATACGTCGATGGACGACCAATGCCACGTTTTTCTAATTCTTTTACCAAAGAAGCTTCGGTAAAACGCGCAGGTGGTTTGGTAAAGTGCTGTGAAGGATCAAGCTTTTCAAGCGTTAATACTTCGCCCACTTTTACCGCTGGCAATAAAATATCGTCTTCGGCTTTATTGGCACCGCGTACTTTGGTAAAACCATCAAACACTAAAGTACGACCTTTGGCTTTGAGTTCCACACCATTGGCATCAACTAAAATCGTTGATGAAAGATACTGCGCAGGGTTCATTTGGCAAGAAACAAACTGACGCCAAATCAAGTCATAAAGACGCTGTGCATCACGCTCTACACCGGCAAGGCTATCGCCTTTAAGTGCCACATTGGATGGACGAATTGCTTCATGCGCTTCTTGTGCGCCTGCTTTGTTACCATAACGATTTGGCTGCTCTGGCAAGTATTGAGTACCGTATTCGGTTTCAATATGCCCACGCACCATACTCACTGCATCATCACTTAAGAACGTCGAGTCAGTACGCATATAAGTAATGAAACCGCCTTCATACAAACGCTGCGCCAGCATCATGGTTTTCTTCACAGAGAAACCTAAACGCGTGCTTGCCGCTTGTTGTAGCGTTGAGGTGATATAAGGCGCGCTTGGATTCACCTTGGTTGGCTTATCTTCACGGCTCACCACCTTATAGTCTGCATTTTCAATCAGCTTTAATAAACTTTCAGTTTCGGCTTGATTACGCAGTTTTAAGGTTTTGCCATTCTGCTTCACCGCTTCTAAACGAATTTGGTCGTTTTGGGCTTTCGTATCTGCAAACACTTGCCAATATTCTTCTGGAATAAAGGCACGAATTTCACGTTCACGCTCAACCACAAGCTTTACTGCAACCGATTGCACACGACCTGCCGATAAACCACGGGCAATTTTTTCCCACAGTAATGGCGAAATCATAAAGCCCACCACACGGTCTAAGAAACGACGTGCTTGCTGTGCATTGACTTTATTAATGTCTAAACGTGCAGGATGTTTAAAGGCTTCTTGAATGGCATTTTTGGTAATTTCATTAAATACCACACGTTGATAACGTGAGTCATCACCACCAATCACTTCTTTTAAGTGCCACGCAATTGCTTCCCCTTCACGGTCCATATCCGTTGCGAGGTAAACTTCATCAACATCGGCTGCAAGTTTTTTCAGCTCCGCCACGACATTTTCTTTGCCTGGCAAAACTTGGTATTGAGCTTGCCAATCATGCTCAGGGTCTACGCCCATACGCTTGATTAAGGCATTTTGCGCTTTGAGTGCTTTTTCTTCTTCACTCAACTTGGTGCGCGTTGCTGGTTTTTTTTCTGTGGTTTTAGCGCCACCGCTGGTTGGTAAGTCACGCACATGACCCACCGACGATTTTACGATGTAGTTAGAACCTAAGTATTTATTGATTGTTTTCGCTTTTGCAGGCGACTCCACAATCACTAATGCACGCTTTTTCGCAGCATCAGGATTTGCTGTCGTGCTTTTGGATGTGGATCGAGGAGCGTTCGCCATAATTAAACCGTCGTTACTAAAATATTAAAAGTTAAAGTTGAGCCAAAGATTCAAGCAAAGCTTTCATCTCATCAAGTTGTGTGGCTTTCAGATCTGATTCTTCATCCCAATAGAGTCCTACACAGTTGGCTTGCATATCAATAGCATAAATGCCCTTTAATGCAACCGCTAAACCTTGGAACTTCTGATCACCATGCACCAGTTCAAGTTTTTGGTCGACCACACGGGCACGCATTAAATGTAAACGCGCATCGGGGATTAAAATGCTGTAATACGCCACCATACTGGCACGATTTTCTGTTGCCATTGGCACTTTTGTCCAATCTGGTGCAGCCACTAAACGCGGATGTAGTCCTATTTTGCGAGCCTTTTCGCGCATCTCACCTAAAGCTTTTTCTCGTGGGCTGACGCGTAGACCAAAAATTGAACCGCAAACAAATACCACAATTAAAACGACAACCCAAATTCCAACGTTATCCATAGCTCAACCTTTATGTTCTATTATTAGAGTTGCATAAGCCGAATAGAAAAGGCAAGTGGCTACGTCGAAATTAATCACCAATTAAAATACTGTGATAACTCATTTTTCTCGCATTCACCGTAATTAGCCCATATTTGATCAACAAATCAAAGGCTGACTGAACCTCATTGGCATACAGAAACTTTGCCAATAATGCTTCAAAACTCGCCTGATATTGTGGGATATGCTTTGGGTGATCATTAAAATATTGCTTAATTGGCAAACAGATTTCATTGAGTTTATTTTCAATTCTTGCTATTTCAGCCGTTTCAGCCGTTTCAGCCGTTTCAGCCGTTTCAGCCGTTTCAGCCGTTTCAGCCGTTTCAGCCGTTTCAGCCGTTTCAGCCGTTTCAGCCGTTTCAGCCGTTTCAGCCGTTTCAGCCGTTTCAGCCAAATGTGCTAAATTTTGTAACCATTTAGCAATAGCAGTAGGTTGATATTGAACTTTATTTTCATTGACCTTGATCACTTTAATTTTCTTTAATTCTTCAATCACCACCTTGGCTACGGCATCATCACATTTAAGATTAGCTTTGAGTGAATTAATTAAAGTTTCAATTTTTGCAGGCTGAGAAAAATTAGCCTTGGCTAAGTTTAAACAGTATTGATAAAGATGTTTATTAATATCATTATTGGCTTTAATCTCTTTAGAAACATGTGGTGCAACTAATGGTTTTTCATGAATAATTTTTGCATCAAACTTATTCATTTTGAGTAGATCAACAACGTATTGCATCGAGTGATCATTTGACATCACATCAAATGCAATATCTTTTTTAAGCTGTGCTGAAAGCTGGCCGGCAAGAAAGGCTAAACCAAAATCCGCCGCATCTTTGCCAACTTTAGGCATTTTAATAATTTTAAGTTTACCATTACTGAGATAGGGGGATAAAGCCACCACCCCATCTAAAGAAAAGTTGACTGGTGATTTAGCATAAATCAAATAAACGTTAAGATAATTTTTTAAATACTTAAGCAAATCCTGCTCAGATTTATGCAAATTTTCGATATCGAGCAATAAAATTTTCTTCATCTTGTTGCCCTTTTTTTTAATTTAAAAACATTTCATGGCTATAGATGACTTCGTGCCCATTCCAATAAATATAGCCTTTTTCAATCAGCTCTTTGAGCAACAAACGAATATCGGCATTGGGAAATAGCGCTTCAAGTAAATCGCGGAGTGCATAAATGTCTTTAGGTTTTTGATCTTTGAGCTCACGTAAACGACGTGCCACTTCTAATTGCACAGGATCAATTTTGGCAAAGTTTTTAAATAATTCTTGCTGCGCAGTTTGAATAGTAGTACTCGCTACAGTAGAAGATGCGGGCGCTGCTGTGTCTGGTTTGTCAATCTTTAGATGAGCAATGGCAGCATTTAAATCATCTGCTTTGCTATGTGGTTGCTCTTCGGCTAAATTGAGCTGTGCCCATTGTTTTAATACTTTTTTACGAAAATTAATCTGCTCATCATAGCGTTTCACTAATTTTAGATTAATCAGCATGCCGACTAAATTTTGCGCTTTCTCAGGCACAATCTGTAAGACATTCACTAAAGAATTTTTAAGCTTTTCAATGGTGTTGGGTTTGCCGGTCATTTTGGCTAACGCATCACAATACTGCTTCACCAATTGTAATTGCGGTTGCTTTTTAATTTTATCTACACTTGGCAACGTGAATTTTGCTGCATGTGCGCTTTGCTGTTCGCTTTGTACTTGAATTAAATGCGCACTGATATTGGAGCTTTGTAATAATTCTAACAGCACCACACTCGAATCCATGGCTGAGATAATTTCCACATGGCTATCTTCAGCTAATAATGCGAGTAACTGTCCAGCCAATACGGCATATTCAAATTCTTTATACTCAGCCTTAACCACATCTAAAATCACCACCTGACCACTGCTCACCCAAGCGGCAAATTCCGTCAAATCTTCTAAGGCAAATTCAAATTTTCCAGTGGCATTAAACACATACAGCACCGGATAATGCTGCATGATGTTACGCAGCAATGCTAAGCTCGGGGTATTGTTCTCAAGGTCAAGTAAAACAACTTTATCAGACATAGTGCATTAGGGTGATAACAAAACCAAAGCATTACAACCATAAGCAGCACAAAGGTCAAATGAAATCTGTGGCTTTCTCCACCCTAAGCATGTCATCGCCTTAAATAACGCAAAGCCTTAGTAATGCGGTGGACGATTGGTCATCGGGTCAAATGTCGCAATACCTTCCGATAAATCGCTCGATTCCACACGGCGGTACAAAAGCTGCATTTGTTTTTTTAAATCAGCAATTTCCAATGCCTGACGCGCCACTTGATCATTGAGCTGATCAACTAAATCGTCTAAAAATGCAATTCGGACTTGCAAATCTTCAATGGGTGCGGACAATGACGCTAGATCATTTAGATTTTGTTGTTTAGTCATTTAAAGTCCTCATTTGGGATTTCAGGAAACATTATGGCCTATATTACTTTAAGGGATGTCCAACTTGCGTTTGGTGGACCTGCCTTGCTCGACGGCGCGAATTTTAACTTAGAACGTGGCGAACGAGCGTGTTTGATTGGCCGTAACGGTGAAGGTAAGTCTACTTTACTCAAGCTGATTGAGGGAAGTTTATTACCGGATAACGGCGAAGTTTCCCTGCAAAACGGGGTCACAATTTCCATGCTTGCCCAAGACGTGCCAATGGATTCGGGTCGTGTGGCAGATATTGTGGCGGATGGTGCAGGTGAAGCAGCACAAGTATTACGTGATTATCATGCGGCGAGTGAATCTTGCGTATTGGGTGATATGGATGCCTGCGATCGCATGGGTCACTTACAACATCAAATGGATCAGCTCGATGGCTGGGCATTAGAAACCAAAGTAAATTCAATTTTAAGCAAGATGGGCTTAGACCCTGAAGCTGATCTTGCTGACTTATCTGGTGGTCGTAAACGCCGTGTGTTATTGGCACGCGCGTTATTAACCCAACCGGATGTGTTGTTACTCGATGAACCGACCAACCATTTAGATGTAGAAAGCATTGAATGGTTAGAAAAATTCTTACTTGATCAAAACAATTTAACCTTATTGTTTATCTCGCATGACCGTTCATTTGTCGATAACGTCGCAACACGTATTGTGGAACTTGATCGTGGTACTTTGCGTAGCTATGAAGGTAACTATTCACGTTACTTAGAGCTCAAAGCACAGCAAATGGAAGCGGAAGAAAAACAAAACGCTTTATTTGAGAAAAAACTCGCTGAAGAAGAAGTGTGGATTCGCCAAGGCATTAAAGCGCGTCGTACCCGTAACGAAGGTCGTGTACGTGCTTTAAAAGCATTGCGTGAAGAATCTAAAGCACGTCGCTTCCAACAAGGCAAAGTGGCAATGGCCACTCAAGATGCACAGCGTTCTGGTAAGGTTGTATTTGAAATTGACAACTTAAGCGTGCAGTTTGACAACCAAGAGCCGATTATCAATAACTTCTCGGCATTGGTATTACGTGGCGACCGTATTGGTTTAGTCGGTGATAACGGTGTAGGTAAAACCACGTTAATTAAAGCGATTTTGGGTGAAATTGCCCATACTGGTAGCGTCAAAACTGGTACGCAATTAGAGGTGGCTTACTTCGACCAATTACGTAATGCGCTTGATCTTGAAAAATCAGTCAAAGATAACGTGTCTGAAGGTTCAGATCATGTGGATGTGAACGGTCATCGTCGTCATATCTATAGCTATTTACAAGATTTCTTGTTTAGCCCAGAGCGTGCGCGTACCCCTGTCAAAGCCTTATCAGGTGGTGAACGTAACCGTATTTTATTAGCCAAGTTGCTGCTTAAACCATCTAACCTCATTGTGATGGACGAACCAACCAACGACTTGGATATGGTGACACTTGAGCTATTAGAAGAGATGCTTGGCGACTATAAAGGCACATTGCTGTTAATTTCGCATGACCGTGCCTTTATGGACAACGTAGTGACTTCAACTTGGGTATTTGATGGTAAAGGTAACATTGATGAATACATCGGTGGTTACCAAGACTACTTACAACAGCGCCCAGACCCTGCTGTATTAGCAGCGAAAGCAGCCGCGAAAAAAGCCCAAGCGAAAGTAGATGCTGCAGCAACTGTTGTGGTACAAACCCCGAAGAAAAAGCTTAGCTACAAAGAGCAACGTGAACTCGATCAACTGCCAACTGAAATGGCGGCACTTGAAGCGGAACAAGCAGAACTTTCAGCAAAACTTGCGGATGGTTCATGGTTTGTAAGTGATGTAGATGCTGCAACTAAAGCATCACAGCGTTTAGGCGAAATTGATGAGATTTTGCTTGAAAAATTAGAACGTTGGGAAGAATTGGACAATATGACCAAATAATCTCAATTAAAAAAAACGCCGCTGAATGCGGCGTTTTTTTTGGCTATTTTTATACTTTAAGATTTAAACAAACCTTGTTTTTCAATAAATTCGATAATCTGATTGAGACCATCTTGGGTTTTCATATTAGAAAATAAAAAGGGTTTATCGCCACGCATGCGTTTGGCATCTTGATCCATCACAGATAAATTAGCACCTACCATGGGTGCTAAATCCGTTTTATTGATAATCAGCAAATCTGACTTGGTAATTCCTGGCCCGCCTTTACGTGGAATTTTCTCGCCACCGGCTACATCAATCACATACAAGGTTAAATCAGACAGTTCTGGGCTAAACGTTGCCGCTAAGTTATCACCACCACTTTCAATAATAATTAATTCTAAACCATCAAACTTTTCACATAAATCATCAATGGCTGCCAAGTTAATTGAGGCATCTTCACGAATCGCGGTATGCGGACACCCCCCTGTTTCGACTCCCACAATACGATCAGGACTCATGGCTTCATTACGCGTTAAAAAGTTGGAATCTTCCTTGGTGTAAATGTCATTGGTCACCACCGCCATATTGTATTTTTCACGTAAAGCCTGACATAAATTTAAAGTCAATGCTGTTTTACCTGAACCCACTGGACCACCAATACCAACGCGAAGTGGAGAACGTTCTGTCATGTTAATTTTCCTTATAAAAGCCCTTTCCTTTTAGGAGGTGAGCAGTAATACTGTGCAAGGGTGAGGATTTCCCTCTGCCTAGCCCTCTCTCATAGGAAGAGGGAATATTGATTCAATTTTTAATCCTGCTTGATACAAAGAGGATTTGAAGGGATTGTTAAGATCTAAATAACCGTGAATATTGGGTTTCATGTGCCATACTCAGCATGGCGTAACTAGGTAAAGCGCTACTTAATTCTTCATCTTTTCGCTGCAAAGCACGCTCAACCACATCAGGCACCAATGCATGTAAATGCCATAAAATCCGCTGCCCACTCATTTGCCCCAGTGGTACAGTTTTCACTGCACCTAAGACCTGATTTTCAAGTACGGTAAAGGTATATGCAGTTAAGACATCGGCTGGATTTAACTTTAAGCGTCCGCAAAGTTCTGCATAGACAGGCACAAAACCATATTGCTTTTTGACTACCACAGGCAGCTTAATGACATCTCTAATCCAAGCATTTAAAGAAAATGCCAGTTGTTTGGATTCTGCTAATAGTTCTTTACTTTCACGGCTCGCACGGTAGATATCTACCCAATATTGAAATTCATCGGCTTGGTCATAGCTTTGCATTAAGCGTTTTAAAATCGGCAACTCAAAGCGCAGCAACAGCATTTCAAGCACTTCCTCAAAATAGGCAATGCTGGATGCTTCATCAAAAATAAGACCTTGATCAATCGCGCTTTCTACCCCTTGCGAATAGCAATAGGCACCCACAGGCAAAGCCGTAGAGGATAATGTGAGTAGTTTGAGCAATTGCGCGGCATTAGTGATGGGCATGAGCGTGAATCGCTTTAATTGGGCTTAAACGATGTTCATGGGCATGTTGGGCATAGGCACCGCTTTCCGGCTCAAACGGATGCTCGACTTCTTGAACAGTAAGACCCAAACCTTCAACCATTTCAGCCAATACATGATCAGGTTCAAAATATAGTGCGCTTGGGGTAAGCATCAGTGGAACATGACGATTACCTAAGTGATAAGCGGCTTTGAGTAAATCAAAATCAGTTTGTGCCACAACCTGCATGAGGCGTTCAGGTTTGGCATCTATACGTAAAATATCGCCTTGTTCGGTGGCAATAAATGCGCCACTACGCAAAATACCAGTACGTGGTAAGTCTGCACCAATGTCTGTGCCATTATTTAAAGTAGCGCGAAAACGGCTTTTTTGGCGGGTATCAAATGTGAGTTGCAGCGTGTCGAAGCGTGTGCCCTCTGCAATGCTTTCGATTCTTTGTGTATAGACCTTCATGCTGTTCCTTTTTGTCGCAAATCAGGCTTTAGCCAAAGTGGCTAAAGCGCTGTAATTTTTGCTTCAAAAGTAAGCATTTTTTATGCCAATTATGAGTTTTATTGGTGCAGCTTTTTACTTTTTTCAACATCAAGCTGATGATGATTTGGAACAGTTAATCCAAAAGAGTTGGATACCCTGCTTGTCCTAAAATAAGGTATCTTATTTTTTGAGCATATCTTCTGTAATTTTTCTTCATCTTTTGGAGAAATCTTTAGACCACCTATAACCGAGCAAATTAGATCCCGATATGGAAGCACCTGAATTGGATCATTTATATTAGTTTTAATTACACGAAATTCCTTTTCATAGCTCCACTCAGCTGCCTTAGATGTATAAATTTCTATTATTTTATTTTTTGGATCTAACCTAGTTTCTCTATCAATTACTGGCATTTCATCCATATAGCTAACAGGAATCGGTAAAAAATTTAAATAGTTCAAGCTTGAGTTAAGTAAATCAATTTTTCTAAACTTAAATTCTGTTAAAAACCCTTTATGAAAATCTGCATAATGTGACCACATTAGAATGTTTAAAGGATTATGATTTAAGCAACATATCCCTATTAAGCTATTGATATCTGAAAAATATGTTAAATCGTTGATTGCCTGACTTTCTTTTTCAATCATTTTCTTTGATAAATTCAAAGCTTCTTCTATTGAAATTTTTTCCTTGAAATGCTCCAAAAATTTCTTTTGAATTTCCTCTGCAGAATAATGATAACTCTCATCAACCGCATAAACACAATCGAAAGGGTCATTAAATTTATCGGGCTTAGTAAAGCTGATTGTTCCTTTTGTTAAAAGCTCTAATCGACTATCTGTTATAGGCTGATGTTTATATAAATAAATATAGTCTTCATCTTGATATACAAAAGGATATTCAGAAATATTCAGCAAGTTAACTCTCTCTTTTTTTAAGTCCTAGATAAATTCGCTTGTATACCTTTTATACAACTAATTCAAGAGTTAGCACTCTCATCCTAGCCTTCTCTCAAAGGGAGAAAAAACATCGCCATTATTAAATCCCTCCTAACCTCCCTTTAGAAAAGGGAGGAAAGTCCCTCTTTGAAAAAGAGGGATTTAGGGTGATTCTTAAAACAAGAAATACCTTTGCGCCATTGGCAACACTTCTGCAGGTTCACAAGTCAATAATTTCCCATCTGCCCGAACTTCATAAATCTCAGGATCGACTTCCATTACAGGACAATAGGTATTGTGCTTCATATCCGCTTTAGAAATATTACGCGTACCTTTACATGGACTAATCAGCTTATTTAAACCTAAAGTTTTATGTACCCCTGCATCAATCGCCACTTGCGACAAAAACGTAATACAGGTGTTATGCACACCACGCGCATTGGCACCAAACATCGGACGATAATGCACTGGCTGCGGGGTTGGAATCGAAGCATTAATATCACCCATCGGTGCAGCCGCAATCATCCCGCCTTTAATAATCATCGACGGTTTAACGCCAAAAAATGCCGGCTTCCACAACACTAAATCGGCAAGTTTACCTTCTTCAATTGAGCCAATTTCATGACTTAAACCATGCGTAATGGCAGGGTTAATCGTATATTTGGCAATATAACGCTTCACGCGCTCATTATCACGATGCGCGGTATCGCCTTCCAAAGCACCACGTTGTACTTTCATTTTATGCGCGGTCTGCCATGTGCGAATTACCACTTCACCGACACGCCCCATGGCTTGAGAATCGGATGACATCATGGCGATCGCACCTAAATCCTGCAAAATATCTTCGGCTGCAATGGTTTCACGGCGAATCCGACTTTCTGCAAAGGCAATATCTTCGGCAATCGCAGGGTCTAAATGATGACACACCATCAGCATATCTAAATGCTCATCAATGGTGTTGATGGTATAAGGACGGGTTGGATTGGTTGACGATGGCAACACATTCGGCTGACCAATGGCTTTTAAAATATCAGGCGCATGTCCACCGCCTGCACCTTCGGTATGGTAGGTATGAATGGTACGATTCTTAAATGCGGCTAAGGTTTCTTCTAAAAAACCACTTTCGTTTAAGGTGTCGGTATGAATCGCCACTTGTACATCAAATTCATCCGCCACAGTCAAACAGTTATCAATCGCGGCAGGCGTTGAACCCCAATCTTCATGCAGCTTTAAACCCACCACACCTGCACGAATTTGCTCTGCAATCGGTTCTGGTTGGCTTAAGTTACCTTTACCCAATAAACCAATATTCATCGGTAAATCATCAATGGCTTGGAGCATGGTGGCAATATGCCATGGGCCGGGCGTCACTGTGGTTGCTGATGTGCCTGCTGCAGGACCTGTACCACCGCCAATCATGGTGGTCACACCTGACATTAATGCAGTTTCCACTTGCTGTGGGCAAATCCAATGAATATGGGTATCAACACCACCTGCTGTTAAAATCTGCCCCTCGCCTGCAATCACCTCAGTTGCAGCACCAAGTGGAATGCTAATATTAGGTTGAATATCGGGATTTCCAGCTTTACCAATTTTCCAAATACGACCATTTTTTAAGCCGACATCGGCTTTAATAATGCCCCACCAATCGACAATTAAGGCATTGGTAATCACGGTGTCAGCAACATCATCCGCTAAAAGCTGCGACTGTCCCATGCCATCACGAATGACTTTACCACCGCCAAATTTGACTTCTTCGCCATAGGTCGTGAGGTCTTGTTCCACTTCAATAAACAGTTCGGTATCGGCTAAACGAACGCGGTCGCCCACAGTGGGGCCAAACATTTCTGCATAAGCACGGCGTGACATTTTCATTGTTATTTCCCCTTAATCCAACTTACCCATCACACGACCCGCAAAGCCATACACTTCACGTTTGCCACTTAATGCCACCAATTCAATATCACGGCTTTGCCCCGGTTCAAAACGTACCGCTGTTCCTGCTGCGATATTCAGGCGATAACCTCGCGCTTGTTCGCGATCAAATTGCAATGCATCATTGGCCTCGGCAAAATGGAAATGTGAACCGACTTGAATAGGACGATCGCCTGCATTAGCCACACGCATTTTTAAGGTTTCACGACCCACATTCATTTCAATGTCTTGGTTTAAGGTAATTACTTCTCCCGGAATCATAACGCGCTCCTAGACAATCGGTTGATGCACAGTGACAAGCTTTGAACCATCTGGAAAAGTGGCTTCAACTTGCACTTCAGCAATCATTTCAGGGATACCATCCATGACGTCATCACGACTCAACAAAGTGGTGCCATAATGCATGAGTTCACTCACGCTCATACCATCACGCGCGCCTTCTAACAATGCTGCTGAGATATACGCAATCGCTTCTGGATAATTGAGTTTTAAACCACGCGCTTTACGACGCTCTGCGACTAAACCCGCAGTAAAGATCAACATTTTGTCTTTTTCTGTAGGATTAAGTTCCATATTTCATTCCTTATTCTTCAATTTTTTCAATGCAAAAGGTGTGCACGCTATAGACGCCTCTCCCTAGCCTTCTCCTTATAGAAAAGAGAAATTTACACCTATGTAAAAACGCCTTCTCTCTTTAGGAAAAGGTTGGGATGAGGATAAAATTAAGTCCGCCAAATTCTTGGAAATTCTTCATCTAGATCAAACCAATAGCGGCGCAACTTGGCTCGAATGGCGGCAAAGGCATCATGACAATGACGCACATCATTGCCTAAATAACGTGCTGTCATCACATCATCGAGCAGTGTTAAGCGCACATTGACCTGCATCCGCATCATCAATTCACGGATTTGATCAATTTGAGCCTCTAAAGTCATGTTATTGCGCTGTGCTGGTGGAGCGACAGCCCACAAACTGCCCATCACTGCCTGACCATGCATGCCTAAACACGAGCTTAAAAAGCGGTCATTCCCACTAAAATTTAAACGATCGGTGACTAATAATTTGTCATCCCGATACAATTGCAAGCTGCTTTGGTAACTTCCTTGAGTAAATTGCTCAGCACAAGCTTGTCGACCAAGCACCAACATATCCCAACCGATAAAACTTGCACTTTGATCGAGCATAATTTTGGTGGATGAATTGGCACATGCACCATTAAAGAGCATGGTTTCTTGCGGCAGCCATTCAAAAATCGCAGAATCTTTCACTGTAATTTCAATATGTTGAAAGGCTTGTTTTTGATTAGTTTTATACCATTTTCCCGCCCCCGGCGTCGTCACTAAGGCATGGGCTGCTTGGCTGGCCTGCATGTTAAAGCTTAAATGATCTCCCCCCGCAATCCCCGCAGGTGGATGCACAATAATGGCATGGCAAACGCCAGTTTTTTCCGGCCATAACATTTTTTGCACTCGAACAGGACCTGCATGTTTTCTGTGCTTTAAAATGGTGCATTTTTTCGCAGCAACAAAGTCAAGCTCCAGTCTGGCAAACCAATATTGCGTGGCATTTGCTTTGGGCGTTACTAAGGCTTGATTCATAATCCCCTCAAATGACAAAAAATTTCCGCAGTGGCTTGCTTAAGCAATAATTGCACCAATTTCTAGCAAAGGCGGCTTTGGGGCAAATTGCGCTTTCATTTGTGCTTCGTGCTAAACTGCTGCGCTTATTTGCTTTAATTCAGTTGTTATGAGTCAAAAACGCACCTATCAGCCCGGTAAATTTGAGTGGTCATTCCTGTTGCCTAAATATTGGGGCATATGGGTAGGTATTGTGTTACTGATGCTGTTGGCTATGTTACCGTGGGCCGTGCAACAACGTCTGGCGCATCTTTTAGGTGGTTTTGCTTTTAAAAAATTAAAATCACGGCGTAAAACCACACTGCGCAATTTGGAAGTGTGTTTTCCTGAATGGTCAGCGCAACAATTACAAGACAACGCGCGTCAGGTGTTTATTGACCAAATGCTCGGAATTTTTGAAACCCTCAATGCATGGTATACGCCAAAATGGTTTCAAGGTCGGGTGACAATTGAAGGTTTAGAGCATATTCAACAGGCGCAAGCCCAAGGCAAAGGCGTGCTGATTTTAGGTACGCATTCGACGTTATTAGATGCGGGTGGTTATGCCTGCGCGCAGTTCTTTGATCCTGATGTGGTGTATCGTCCGCAGAATAATCCGCTACTCGATATGCTGATTTATCGCTGCCGACATACGATTTATCAAAATCAGATTGATCATGATGATATGCGGGGTTTAATCCGTCATTTAAAAAATGGTCGCCCAATTTGGTATAGCCCCGATCAAGACTTTGGCTTAAAACAAGGCGTGATGGCACCGTTTTTTGGCGTGCCTGCGGCAACAGTAACCGCACATCGTCGTTTACTGAAAATGACCAAAGCTGCTGCGATTCCGTTATATTTTTATCGTCACGGCGATATTAAAGACCCGCAATACCACATTATTATTGAGCCAGCACTCGACAACTTCCCAAGCGAAGATGAACTGGCCGATGCCACGCGTACCAATCAAATTATTGAAGCGCAGTTACGCATCGCACCAACGCAATATATGTGGTTCCATCGTCGTTTTAAAACTCGCCCACAAGGCTATGACAAAATTTACTAAGGCAGGAAGTTGATATGAAAGTCATGCAGTTATTGCCGGAACTTAATAGTGGCGGTGTCGAGCGCGGTACTTTAGAAATCGCGCGTGCCTTAGTTCAAGCTGGTCATGAATCTGTGGTGGTGTCGAACGGTGGTCGTTTAGTCGCTGAATTAGAAGCACAAGGCTCTAAACATTGCACACTTGCCATTCATAAAAAAGCCTTATCGAGCTTATGGCAAATTACTCCGCTACGTGAGCTCATCAAACAAGAACAACCCGATATTGTACATGTGCGTTCGCGCGTACCGGCTTGGCTGACCCATTTTGCCTTAAAAGGTATCCCTAAAGACAAGCGTCCACATTTAATTTCCACAGTACATGGTTTTTACTCCATTAACCGTTATAGCCAAATTATGACTCAAGCAGAAAAAGTCATTGCGGTATCGGATAGCGTGGTCGATTACATCACCCAAAATTATAAAAACTGCCCACCACAAGATATTGTGCGGATTTACCGTGGTATTGACCCAACAGCATTTCCACATGGTTATCAGCCCTCTCATGAGTGGCAGACCAGAACTTGGCAGGAATTTCCTGAGCTAAAAGATAAATTTTTAATTTGTTTGCCCGGTCGTATTACGCGCCTCAAAGGTCATGAAACCTTAATTACCCTCATGCAGCAGATTAAAGCCGAGTTTCCACAAGCACATGCGGTCGTAGTCGGTGGCGCAGACCCAAAAAAAGCGGCGTATTTAGACGAGCTAAAAAGCAATATTCAGGCGCAAGGTTTAAGCAAGCACATTACCCTTGTCGGTCATCGTTCCGATATTCGCGAATGGTTGGCTTTTTCTGACCTAACTTTATCTTTGTCTAATCAAGCAGAAACCTTTGGGCGTACAGTACTCGAAGCTTTGTCGGTAGGTACGCCTGTGATTGCTTGGCAACGTGGCGGGGTAGCTGAAATCTTAAGTCATCTTTATCCGCAAGGTTTAGTGCCGGTAGATGATCAAGCGACTTTGTTAAAAACACTCAAGCAGCATATTCAACAACCGCAAGTTGTAGCGCCCGTGAATATGTTTAGTTTAGATGATATGTGTAACCAGACTTTGGCGTTATATCAGCAAATTCTAGCAAAATAATAGTCAAAGCCCGAGTTCTACATCCTGTAAAACTCGGGCTTTATAAGGTTGTGTTTACAATATTATTGTTGTTTTTATTGTGTGGTTTTCCATGCCAACATCATATCCGTGATGCTCAACTCCTACAGCATTCGTCTTCCTTAGTGAGATATTCCGTTCCCATGTCCTTGCGCTGTTAAACTTAGATTAGGCCAATCTAAACCTGATGCCAATAGGCAGCACGCCTCATTTACTGTACGCAAATGCTTACAGCATCACAGCTATACTTAGGGCTTTTTAGTGCCATCTTTATAATCTTGTGCCATATCATCGGTTACGATTTTTTCCTCTTGTTCTGCTTTCGCAATGCCTTCTTGAATCGCTTCCTGTGCTTCGTCTTCATCGGCATCGGTTTGTTCAAGCTCTTCTTGAATTTGCTCAAAAACGCGTCCTGTTTGTAACACCACAAATACAGGAAAATGATCTGAGCCCATATGTGGCAGACGTTGCATATCCACTAAGGCAAAGTCAGTGCTGTGAAAAATATGATCCAGCGACCAACGCAATAACGGATAATTGGCATGAAACGTATTCACGTATTGCCGCCCCACGCGCGGATCCAGCAGCCCACTAATGCGTTGAAAGAGTCGCGTGGTGCGTGACCATGCCACATCATTCAGATCACCCATCACAATACAGCTTTCATCCAAATCTTTAATTTGATCTCCGACAATCAACAGTTCAGCATCACGTAAGGTCGAGTCTTTGGCTTCTGTAGGACTTGGTGGTTTAGGATGCAAGCAATATAGCTGCACTTCATGACCAGAACGCAGTCTAACTGTGGTATGAATCGAAGGAATTTCATCGCTTAAGATAAATTTCACCTCGCTGTCTTTGAGGGGTAATTTGCTATACAAATGCATGCCATATAGATTATCTAAAGGCACAGGCACACGATAAGGATAATCTTTTTCGATACATGCCAACTCATTTTGCCAAGTTTGATCTGTTTCTAAGGTCAATACGATATCAGGTTGATATTTTTCAATTTCTTCAATTAAAAGATGATATTTATTATTCGGGGTTAATACATTCGAGACCAATAACGAAATCTGTTTTTGTGGGTCGAGCTGGTCGGGGCGGACACTGGCCACCTGTTTTTTCCAAATAAAAGTATAAGGCAAGACCATTTTAAGTTGATAAGCCAGCGCCGCAATCAGTAAGGTTAAAAACACATAACGGCGTGTATCCCACTCGCCTGACCAAAACAGCAAAGCCAAAAAAGCAATAAAACCTAAACACAAAATTTGTAAGCGTGGAAAATCCGCACCGCGAAACCACCATTCATCACGAGGAATCAATGACCAAAAACTGAGCCAGATAACCAGTCCCGCCAAAATCTCAATCCACAGCATTTACCCCTCTCCTTTTGATATTCTTAATTTTTTCTTGATTTATAAATTTATATCAATTTTGCATCTAACATAAACAAGATATATTGGACAATATTGTTGCTGTTTTGCTGATCTAAAGCTTGCAGTTCAACACCCTTTTGATACACTCGAATCCCTTTTTATTTTTTTACGCACCGAGGCAAAGTGACATGAAAGTAGGTCTGGTCGGTTGGCGCGGGATGGTTGGTTCCGTCCTTATGCAACGTATGGTTGAAGAAAACGATTTCGCTCATTTCGAACCGTTTTATTTCTCTACCAGTAATGCAGGCGGTGAAGCCCCTGCATTTGGCGGTAAAACTGCCCCAGCACTTATGGATGCAACAGACATTGATAGTCTGAAGCAAATGGATGTCATTATTACCTGCCAAGGTGGTGATTATACATCTGAAGTTTTCCCAAAACTCAAAGCTGAAAATTGGAACGGTTACTGGATTGATGCAGCGTCTACCCTACGTATGGACGATGAAGCGATTATTGTCCTTGATCCAGTCAACATGAATGTGATTAAAGATGGTTTAGTCAAAGGCACGAAAACTTTCGTGGGCGGTAACTGCACCGTATCTTTAATGTTGATGGGCTTAGGTTCACTATTCCAAAACAACTTGGTGGAATGGGCAACTTCAATGACTTATCAAGCAGCATCAGGTGCTGGCGCGCAAAATATGCGTGAGTTGATCACAGGTATGGGTTATTTATATAACAATACCAAAGATCTACTTGATGACCCACGTTCACCAATTTTAGACATTGACTCTAAAATTGCGCAATTACAACGTGGTGAAGGCTTCCCTTCAGCAAACTTTGGCGTGCCTTTAGCGGGTTCTTTAATTCCGTATATCGATAAGCAATTAGAGAGCGGTCAATCTAAAGAAGAATGGAAAGGTCAAGTTGAAACCAACAAGATCTTAGGCAATCAGCAAATTGTACCAATTGATGGTCACTGTGTACGTATTGGTGCAATGCGTTGTCACTCACAAGCGATCACCTTAAAGCTGAAAAAAGACGTTCCAATAAACGAAATCGAAGATATGATTCGTCAGTCGAGCGAGTGGGCAAAAGTGGTGCCAAATACCCGCGAAGCGTCTATGACAGATTTAACTCCTGTTGCAGTCACTGGTACCTTAACTGTTCCTGTGGGTCGTTTACGTAAAATGAACATGGGTAAAGAATACCTTGGCGCGTTCACTGTCGGTGACCAATTGCTTTGGGGTGCTGCTGAACCATTACGTCGTATGTTACGTATTTTAATTGATTACAAAAATGCTTAATTTTACTTAAGCAAATAGTAAGCCGGTCACATTGACCGGCTTTTTTGTGTCTGATCTATTACTCTTTGGTTTTATTGAGTAAACTAAGCTTAGGTTTTTTCACCAACAAAGCTTTAGAGCTCGACGAACTATATAAAATGAATTTTCATAATAAATTTAAATTAACCGTCTTTAGCTGTTTAGTTTCACAGCAAATTTATGCCTTAAATCTTATGCCAATTGAAGTGCAATCTGCACCTGGGGAATTACTCTATGCTGAAATTTCCTTTCAACATGCCGACCCCAACCAACCTTTACATGTGGGTTTAGCCACTGCTGAAGATTTAAATTATTTAGGGGTACATCATCAACCACCGGGGCATTTAAGTTTTTTTGTACGTCAATCGAGTAGTGATACTGGAGTGATTACCATCACCTCGTCACGCCCTGTGATCGAAACCGAATTAAATGTAGTGGTGAAAATTCAACATGCTGGCGCTACACGCTTGCAACATATTAAAACCCGTTTAGCCGATCTAGAAGTGCAGCAAAATCCTGTGCAAGAAAAAAGCTTAGTGCCTGTTAAAGTGGTACGTGAAGAAGAAATCGCGCTTAATTTACCTATTGCTACCCAACACAATGCAACAAAGACCACTATGGTTGCCACAGAAAAACCTTTGCAAGTCAAAAACTCAGCGCCACCTTTATTACAAGGCACTGCGCTCAGTGCTCAAGCGGTCGCTACTGCATCAGCACAAACTACAGCACCATCCTTAGCTAGTGCCAGTGCCACTGTTAAGCCCGTCGCTAATCAAGCTGTACAAGAAAATTTATTGGTGGTGCAAAAAATCGCGCCACCACCATTACATAGCCAAGCCAGTACGGCTTTTGATCCAAGTGCATCTGTTTCTCAAATGAATACAAGCACTACACAGCCTGTAAAAGCATCCGCACTACCAAGTGCAACTCAGCAGCATGTGGTGCAAAAAAATGAATCTTTATGGGGTATTTCTGCACAAATTGCCAAGCAACATCAACTGTCTACCACGGTGGTAATGCGAGATATTCAAGCCAATAATCCACAAGCATTTATTGGTGGTGATCCAAATAAATTGCGACGTGGTGCAACGCTCAATTTTAACTTAGAAGCAAGCTTGATCGCGCAAGATAAAATCGCCACACAGGACTTAGCTCAAGTGACCACTAAGCAATCAGGCAAAGCCAAATATCGCTTAAATGAGGCACAAATGAGTTTAGTGGCAGAGAAACAAGCGGATTCTGTGCAAGGTTCTGCGAAAAAAAGCAAACAAAGCACTAAAAGCTCTGAGCAGTTAGCATTAAAAGTTATGACAGCTCGTGAAAAAAGCGTTAAATTACAGAGAAACGTAACACACTTGGATCAGACGCTTAAGCAAAAGGATCATAGAATTCAAGTACTAAATACTCGCCTCGCGCAATTGCAGCAGCAACTTAAAGCGCAGCAAGTACAGAAAAAATGACCAATTTGGGTGTTACTACAACGATTTTTTGGTGGGTGCAGCTTAACTAGACTGCTCTCCACAAGGGGTTAATTCACATGCTGTTATACGTGCTTCCATTTATTCTATTATTGGTCATTGCACTGATCTTAAAAAAACGTGAGGCCAATAAAGAGGCTGAACCAGCCAAAAAAGCCGCACCTGCCAAGAGCAAAGCCAAAACCAGCAGCTCAATCAGCTCAGAGCCTGTAGCACAGCCCAAGCAAAGCGGCTTAGTAGCTAATCAGCGCTCGCCTCTGGCACCGGAATTACGTCGCCATATTGAAAATCAAATGCGTGATGGCAATTATTTTGCTGCTGAAGCGCAAATTAACCAAGCCTTAAATCGTGACAATGGTCAACATGAATTGTATTTGATGTTGCTCGATTTACACTTACTGCAAAATGATGAATTTGCGATTAATCAATTATTCACACATTTACGCTCTTTGCAGTTAGATGATATTTTGGCTGATGCTCAGGCCAAACGTGATGCGCATGAGCAAAAACTTGCTCAAGAAGCCAAAGCAAAAGCTGAGGCGCAAGCAGCGCAATTGGCAGCTAATTCTGTGTCATTTGATCAACTACAAGAACAAGTGACCACCCCTAAAACTCAAGCACCGCTTGAATTTAAACCAACTGAAACTGTTGAGCCGCAAGTTGAAGTTAAAGCACCTATTGAAGCACAAGAGCAAAAACCACTTGAGTTCAGCTTTAGTCAGCCACAAAAAGCTGCACAACCTGCGCAGCCTTTAGAATTTAGCCCTGCTCCAGTTGCGGCAACTGAAAGTAAAACTGAAGAAAAATCTCTAGATTTTGCTTTTAATTTAGATCAAACTGCCGCAACACCAACAGCTCCAGTGCAAGCAGCCCCTGCCGACAATAGCCTTGAGTTTAGCTTTAATGCAAACAAAGCAGCTCAAGCTTCTGAATTAGAATTTAATTTAGATTCAACATCTGCGCCTAGTACTCAGCCAAGCAATCTTAATCTAGCAGATGCCGCTGTTGCTAAAGCACCCGCTAAAAACGAGCTAGAGTTTAATCTTGATCAACCAGCTACAGCACAACCTAAGCTAGAATTTAGTCTTGATCCTGTGCCAACGCCGCAGCTATCTACACAACCTCAAGCAGCAGCTGATCGCAAGCTTAATGCGCAAGATTTCGAGTTTAAGCTTGAAACACCAGCGGCTATCACAAGCGAAGAGAAACCATCTACGCAGCCTACAGTCGAAGCCAATGATCCACTGTTACAATTGTTCCCTGCGCTGGGTCAAATTAGCGAAGCAGATTTAAACTTACGTTTAGCCGCTGAATATATTCGTTTAGGTGCTTACGATTCGGCTCAAACCCTATTGGCTGAACAAGATACTAGCTATAACGAGCAGCAACGTCACATTGCCAACACGTTACGAAATAAAATCGCCTAAAGCGTGCATTTCGCTCTAAAATAAAGCAGTCATCCTTGGCTGCTTTTTTATATGAAAAAAATCGCGTTAATTTATATGGGCGGTACTTTTGGCTGTGTGGGCGAACCACTTAGTCCTATGCCAGCCGCTCAGTTTATTCCTGAGCTTAAAAAAATCTTAGCTAAAGAATTAGCAATTGAATGCTTTATTGCGCCATGTATTAAAGACAGTAGTGCTTGTACGCCGCAGGATTGGCTACAACTGATTCAACAAATTCAAATGTTGCAGCAGCAAAATTATCAACACTTTGTCATTATTCATGGCACGGACACCTTAAGCTATGCAGCAGCGTTATTGGCGCGTTTTTTAGGTCAGTCTGCGCATGTAGTGGTGACAGGTAGTCAATATCCTTTGCTCAATGTACAAGGCAATGATCTACGCCAATTTACTGATGCCTTAGATAATTTAAACCATGCTTTATATTCGGTGCTTAAATATCCAAGTGGTGTCTATGTGGCCTTCCATCATCAATTGCTGCATGCCCAAACAGTACTGAAACAGCACAGTATTGAACTTGATGCCTTTGCAGGTTTAGCAGCCGATGAATCCTTTGATGCCCATGCGCAGCACTATCAGATCAGCGAGCGTGACTTGGCCCGCGCCGATGATTTCCGCTGTTTAAACCTCATGTGGCAACCACTGAGCTTAAAACAGCATATCAAGCAGTTACAACAGATCTGCCAAGACCCGCCTGATGTATTGATCCTGCAAGGTTTTGGCATTGGCAACTTACATGCTGATGCTGCCATCATCGAAGTGCTCAACGCTATCTATGAGGCGGGCTGTTTGACACTACTGACCAGTCAAGTACCCTTTGGCGGTTTGGATCAACGCTATGCGGTTTCAGCATGGCTCAGTCATGCCAAGATTTTAAGCAGTGATTGTGCAAGCCATGCAGATCTTTATGCAAAAGCCTTTAAAATCTATTTACAATACCCGACCGTAGATGAGCGCCGTGCTCATTGGCATGAATCACTAAACTCTTGAGGTCACTATGCAACGTTTTGCCATTGGTATTGAATTTTGTGGGATGCAGTATCGCGGCTGGCAAACCCAGCAGGCAGGCGTAGTCAGCTTACAAGAAACGATTGAGCAAGTACTCAGCAAAATTGCCAATGAGCCAATTATGTTGCATGGCGCAGGTCGGACTGATGCAGGCGTACATGCAACCAACATGGTCGCGCATTTTGACACTCATGCGCTGCGTCCTCTGCGAGGTTGGCTCATGGGCGCGAATAGTCAGTTGCCTAAAGATATCTCGATCCAATGGATTAAAGAGATGGATCACAGCTTCCACGCGCGCTTTAAAGCCAAAGCACGTCGTTATCGTTACGTGGTGTATAACAATCCCATGCGCCCTGCCTTATTGCACAAGCAAGTCACACATGTTTATCAGCCACTTAATTTCGCAAAGATGATACAAGCTGCACAAAAGTTTGAAGGCACGCATAACTTTGAAAGTTTTCGTGCAGCAGCCTGCCAATCTAATCAACCTGTGCGTCATGTCAGCCACTGTCGTCTCATTCAGCATGGTTGCTATTTAGTATTGGATATTCAAGCCGATGGCTTCTTGCATCACATGGTACGCAATATCATGGGCTGCTTACTTGAAATTGGTCAAGGCATGTATGAAGTTGATCATATTGATCATATCTTTGCCGCCGAAGATCGCTCTGCCGCAGGCATTACCGCACCTCCTGATGGTTTGTATTTTATCCATGCCGACTATCCTGCTGAGTTTGAGTTACCGCAAATGCCGCTTGGCCCACATTGGCTGAATATGCCTGAATAAATGATTAAATAGTCCCTCCTCTTGTGAAGTAGTGTTTCTCTTGGCTTAAAAGAAGGATCATTTCTCCCTTTTGTAAAGGGAGCTAAGGAGGGATTCTAACGCTGCTTTCTCTTACGATATTCCACTGGCGTCTCATTGCTCCAGCGTTTAAAAGCCCGATAAAAGGTACTTGGTTCAGAAAAACCCGTTAAATAAACAATCTTTTCAATACTTTCATTGGTACCTGCCAGTAAGCGTTTGGCTAAACGACAACGATAGTCAGATAGAATTTGTTGAAAGCTTGTCTGTGCATCACTGAGCTGGGTACGTAAACGCCGTGGGGTAATTTTAAGCTGTGCCGCTACCGTCTCTAAGGTGGTTTCACCGCTTTCTAAGGTCGCGCCAATGGCACGGCGAACTTCACCTACCAAATCATAACGTGCCAACTCTTGTAGTTTTTCTAGTGCCAATTGCTCATGCAATTGTATCAGCTCAGGTTCGGCTTGCCACAATGGATAATCCAACACGCTAGCATCAAAATACAAACGGGTTTCTCTTTGCTCTAAGCTCACAGGACAGCCATAGACCCGTAGATATTCTTCATCTGCCGCGCCTTGCTCAAAATTAAAATCAATATATAAAGGCTCAAAACGTCCTTCTGTCATAAATTTAAAAAAGCGTATCACCCCTGCCATGGCACACTCAGTAAAGTGTCGATTGACAAAGTTATCTGCTTTGCCACGCGTACCATTACTTAAATAACAACGTCCCTCTTCAATGACCAATACCGCATGAAAGGCATCACTGATCAGTCGTTGATAAGCCAAGGCACGTTTTAAGCCTCCACCAAAATTATCACTACTTAAAAATAAATGCTCAATGACCTGCCCACGATACAAAGGTAAATGTTCACCCAAATGTAAGCCAATATCATTATCGCCCGAGACATCCTCTGCGGCACTCCAAAAAGCATGCTGTGCACTTAAAGGCGTGCGCCTATTGGTTTGTACCTGATTGAGTGCCACACCAGCTTTAGTTAAAATCTTCTCGGTTGGTAATCCTGCACGGCGTAGTGCTTGATAGCCCAAGCGTAATACCACTGATGCATCCGTTAGCTGACCCACGCCTAAACCTTCCTTGTATTGCCATAAAACCATAAGATTGAGCTTAACTTTGATTGTGACAAGTCACAACTGCTGTGCATTTGATTTTCATCATAATCTGTATACTGTGCGTTCGCTTATTTTACTCTCACCTAAGCGACCAGTGTCCCTTTGCTGCCTTGTATTTGGCAAAAAAATTGACTATAATTTGCACCTTTCCAATTTATTCATTCAGGTAGGCTATGGCCAATAAAGAGGAACTCATCGAGTTCGAAGGCGTTGTCACCGAGACGCTTCCTAATACTATGTTCCGTGTACGTTTAGAGAACGGTCACGAAGTGATTGCTCACATTTCTGGTAAAATGCGTAAACACTATATCCGCATTTTGACTGGCGACAGTGTAAAAGTTGAAATGACACCTTATGATTTGACTAAGGGTCGTATCACTTATCGTGCACGCTAAGTTTTAGTGTAAGCAAAAAGCCACTATTTAAAGTGGCTTTTTTTATGTTTTCGCTTTTATGACTTAATACAGCCGTTTGCTCTGACAACCAATGGTCTTACATTCCCGAATACGCTCGCGCAACCATGCATTACGCGTTGTAGTTTCATCTAAATTGCACTGCACAAATACCATACCTTGTGCTTCATTCGAGCAATTGGCATCACGTTGCTTAATCCATGCCAGTTGCGAACGCCTTAAGGTGTTTTTTTGGCTTTGGTTCAAATGTTTTCTTAACTCTGCATAGCTGTTATTGAGTTCTTGATCTGCATTATGAAAAACTTGATTGATGCAATATACATCATCATAAGTATTGCGTGGGTTTTCGCAGTTGTTTGCCAAGCTTACACTGCTGATCCCCATCAGCATAAAAAGTGCCCATAGTTTTAGCATTGTGCCACTCCTTGTCACTGCATCATTTTACTTTAAAAGTAAATTAGACTGACTTCTGTAACAATTTTGCAGCACAAAAAAACGCAGTCTAAGACTGCGTTTTTTTAAAGGTTTTAAACTTAAATTAGTTTAATGCTGCAACAACGGCTTGACCCATTTCCACTGTACCAACTTTGTTCATGCCTTCTGACATGATATCGGCAGTACGTAAACCTTGATCTAATACCTTGCCTACTGCATCTTCAATCGCTTTCGCTGCCGCTTCTTCATGGAAAGTATAACGCAGCATCATAGCAACCGATAAAATGGTTGCGAGTGGGTTGGCAATGTTTTGACCTGCGATATCTGGTGCAGAACCATGACATGGCTCATACATACCTTTACCATTTTCATCTAATGATGCAGATGGCAACATACCAATCGAACCAGTCAACATCGCAGCTTCATCAGACAAGATATCGCCAAATAAGTTACCCGTTACCAATACGTCAAATTGTTTTGGCGCACGTACCAATTGCATTGCTGCGTTATCCACGTACATATGTGACAAATTGATCTCTGAATATTGTTCAGCATGTAACTGAGTCACCGTTTGCTTCCAAAGCTCAGTCACTTCAAGTACATTGGCTTTATCTACTGAACATACTTTGCCGCCACGAAGTTTTGCCATTTCAAAAGCAACTTTGGCAATACGTTTAATTTCAGATTCAGCATATACGTCGGTGTTAAAGCCTTGTTTTTCGCCGTTTTCTAGTTCACGGATACCGCGTGGTTGACCAAAGTAAATACCACCTGTCAATTCACGTACAATTAAGATATCCAAACCAGACACGATTTCAGGTTTTAAGCTTGAAGCCCCTGCCAATTGTGGATACAAAATTGCCGGACGTAAGTTAGCAAATAGATTTAACTCAGAACGTAATTTTAATAAGCCACGCTCAGGACGGATTGAGCGTTCAATCGTATCCCATTTTGGACCGCCCACTGCGCCAAGTAAAATTGCATCAGCACGTTTGGCTTGTTCAGAAGTCACTTCTGGATAAGGTGCACCGTGAGCATCAATTGCTGCTCCACCCAATAAACCTTGTTCCCATGTCAAACCTAGATTGAATTTGTCATTAACAGACGTTAAGACCTGTTCAGCAGCTTTTACAATTTCAGGGCCAATGCCGTCACCAGCTAAAATCAAAATATGTTTTGACATGAGATATTCCATTGATACACGACTAAAAAATTTAGTCTGATTAAAGTTTTTGTTCTACAAACTCACCGAGGCCGGTTAAAGCGTCATAAGGTTTGCAAAAACGACGTATGGTCTTTTGCTCTTGCTTTAAATCAACACACAGCGGATCAGGTACGGAAGCTTTCAGTAGACTGGTGCTGTGAGTAGTATTACGCTTACGATACATTTGTAAAGTGTAAGAGGTTTTCGCTTTAAACTTATGAATTAAGTGTAGTTTTTCCGCACGATCTTGAGAGATGGGATAAAAACGTAACACTAATTCATGTGAACCTGCTGGCACCGACAAATATAAGGCGTTATTTTTACCAATATGGCTTTGTTGCAAACGCAAAATTTTTGCCTGTATGGCTTCACGATATACTTTTTGTTTATCGCTATCCATAATTTGAATCGTATTAAAACGCTCAAATTCGCAATTATTTGTGCCTGAACAATAAATTAACGCATTGTTTTGCGTAGCTTTCGTTTCAGGCACATGTTTGATTTGTGCAGTATCTACCAGTTGGCAGGCACTGAGTAGCATGACTGCGCTCAGTACCAAACCGCTAAAGCATGTTTTTTTCATCTTGCTACCGAATGCCAATGAAATTTGAACAAAATGTTAGCAAGACTTCACAATCGAAGCTATGGCTTTAGCCACGAATTTCGTTAAATACCCAAGGGCGTGCTGCTTTGGTTTTTTCTTCATAAGCGCGAATGTCATCAGCCGCTTGTAAAGTTAAGCCAATATCATCCAAACCATTCAATAAACAATGTTTACGGAATGGATCAACTTCAAATTTAAAGCTTTCACCACTTGGTGTACGTACTTCTTGTGCTTCTAAATCAATCGTCAGTTGATAGCCTTCTGTAGCAAAGCATTCTTTAAATAACTGATCCACGATCTCTTCAGACAAGATCACAGGTAACATGCCATTTTTAAAGCTGTTGTTAAAGAAAATGTCCGCATAACTTGGCGCAATCACGGTACGGAAACCGTATTCTTCCAATGCCCACGGCGCATGCTCACGGCTTGAACCACAACCAAAATTGGCACGAGAAATCAAAATTGACGCACCTTGATAACGTGGCTTGTTTAATTCAAAGTCAGGATTCAAAGGACGTTTTGAATTATCTTGCCCCAAATAACCTTCATCTAAATAACGTAATTCATCAAAAAGGTTAGCACCAAAACCAGTACGCTTAATTGATTTTAAAAACTGTTTTGGAATGATTAAATCTGTATCAACATTGGCACGGTCTAATGGTGCAACGATACCTTGTTCAACGGTATATTTTTTCATGCTCTTTGCTCCTCTTAGAACGAACGTACATCAACAAAGTGACCTGCAATTGCCGCAGCCGCCGCCATTGCTGGACTCACCAAGTGCGTACGACCACCATTACCTTGACGACCTTCAAAGTTACGGTTTGAAGTAGACGCACAATGTTCACCCGGTTGTAATTTGTCTGCGTTCATTGCTAAACACATTGAGCAACCCGGCTCACGCCATTCAAAGCCCGCTTCAATTAAGATTTTGTCTAAGCCTTCAGCTTCTGCTTGTGCTTTCACTAAACCAGAACCTGGTACCACCATGGCTTGTTTAATCGTTGAAGCGACTTTTTTGCCTTTGGCTACTTTGGCAGCTTCACGGATATCTTCAATACGTGAGTTGGTACAAGAACCGATAAATACGCGGTCTAATTGAATATCAGCCAATGCTTGACCTGCATTTAAGCCCATATATTGGTAAGCACGCGTCCAGTCATTACGTTGTACCTCATCTTTGGCTTGTTCTAGCGTTGGAACTGCTTGAGATACAGGAATCACCATCTCAGGAGATGTACCCCAAGACACTTGTGGCTCAATCTCTTCACCTTGTAATACCACAACGGTATCAAAGTGTGCGCCTTCATCCGAATGCAACGTATTCCAATACGCAACTGCTTGATCCCATTGCTCGCCTTTAGGCGCATATGGACGATCTTTTACGTATTCAATGGTTTTTTCATCAACAGCAACCATACCCACACGCGCACCTCCTTCGATGGCCATGTTACATACCGTCATACGCCCTTCAATTGACATATCACGGAACACTTGACCACCAAATTCAATGGCATGACCTGTACCACCTGCGGTACCAATTTTACCAATAATCGCTAATACGACATCTTTTGGTGTTACGCCTTGACCTAATTTACCGTCAACACGCACCAACATGTTTTTCATTTTCTTTTGCACTAAGCATTGGGTTGCCAAGACATGCTCAACTTCCGATGTGCCAATACCGTGTGCCAAACAGCCAAATGCACCATGTGTTGCTGTATGTGAGTCACCACACACCACTGTCATACCCGGTAAAGTTAAACCTTGCTCAGGACCTACTACATGTGCAATACCCTGACGTACATCGTTAATATCAAACTGCACTACATCAAAGGTTTTACAGTTGTCATCTAAAGTTTGCACTTGGATACGAGAGGTATCATCTTCAATCCCTGAGATCCCTTCGGCACGCTCTTTTTTAGAGGTTGGTACGTTATGGTCAGGGGTTGCCACGTTAGCACTTAAACGCCAAGGTTTACGACCTGTCAACTGTAAGCCTTCAAAGGCTTGTGGAGAGGTCACTTCATGCAATAAATGACGGTCAATATAAAGTAAGCTCGAGCCATCATCTCGTTGTTTTACTAGATGGTCGTCCCATAATTTGTCATACAATGTTTTTGCTTGTTGGGTTTCGCCTGCCATGTCGATTTGCTCCACTGGACTGGGTAAATTCTTTCATTAACTTTGATTATAAACAGCTAATACCATAAATCTAATTTATCATTTTTATTAATTTGAAAACTTTTATTAATAGGTTAACCCCTATCCACTTGGCTTAAACATTAATCTGTTTTTCCTATTAATTTTAAAAATATATTCGTTTTTACAAATTAAATGAGAATACTTATTATTTACTCATTGGCAAATACCTCACCTTGTAAGGAGCAGTTTCATGGCACATATTCAAAACTTTGTTGATCAAAATCAACGTATGTTTAAAAAAACCTTAAGTTACTATGTCATGCACATTACAGTTGCGATGTTAGTCGGCTACTTTGTCACAGGTAGCATTTGGATGGCAATGACCTTAAGTATTTTAGAACCGACGATTCAAGCAGTGGCTTATTTCTTCCATGAGCGAGTATGGGATAAAAAAAATCAAACCATGCAACAGGTGTAAAAAATGGGCTGCTCCGTAAAAGGTCACTGATTTTAGTGACCTTTTTTTATAGATAGTTGAGCAATAGATAAAAATAAGCGCCTAAAAGCTACTCAACTGGTTATATTTTGACGTAATTTTTGCATTTTCTCTTTGCTTAAATATAAAAACTTATAAATAATGAAATAAGCATAAAAAAACTTTATGGATGAGCGCTTATGAATCTTGCAGCCTTTGAAGCCTTTGTCAAAGTGATGGAAACGGGTTCAATTTCCATGGCAGCTGATCAGCTGTTTATTACCCAACCCGCTGTAACTAAACGTATTCATAGTTTAGAAGAGTACTTTGGGGTAAAGCTATTTGAATCTGCTGGTCGCGGGGTACAAGCCACCCATGCCGCACATTCACTGTTGCCTAAAGTTAAAAATTGGCTCAATGAACTGGGTGATATTCATCACACCTTAAGCCATGAACAAAATGAGGTGCAAGGCAAATTAAAATTAGGCACCAGTCATCATATTGGTTTGCATCATTTGCCACATCATTTACGTCGTTATGCGCAAGATTATCCAAATGTACGTTTAGATGTACGTTTTGTGGATTCAGAACAAGCCCACGAGCAAGTCTTGGCTGGTGATTTAGAGCTAGCGTTTTTAACGCTACCGCCACAGCTCGATAGTCGGCTTAAATATGTCACCATTTGGAATGATCCGTTGGTTTTTGTTGCAGCACCTTTTCATCCTTTGGCACAGCAACAAAATTTAAGTTTGCAGGATTTAATTGCTTATCCAAGTTTATTACCTGCTGCGCAAACCTATACCTCGCAAATCACCTTGGCTGAATTTGAGAAGCAAGGGGTCAAACCTAAAGTGACCATGAGCAATAATCCACTTGAGTCGATTCGCATGTTAGTGTCGATTGGACTGGGTTGGTCGGTATTGCCTAAGACGATGGTGAGTGATGATCTTCAGCAACTCGACATTAATTTAGAAATGCATCGTCAATTGGGCATGGTGTGGCATCCGGGACGCAGTCAATCGAAAGCCGCTCAAGCCTTAGTCAGTTTAATGTCGCCACAGCAACCCGATTAAAAATTGTTTACATACAACGAAAAGTACTTCGCGTACATTAAAAAGATCAGTTTCGACTGGTCTTTTTTTATAATAACAAGCGGAGCAGTTTATGCAGCAACCGGTTTTAGAACGCGCCACGCAGCTTCATTTTTCTCCCAACTTACAACAAATTGATCCAGAACAATTACGCCAAGACATACGCAGCTATTTTTTAGAAACCTTTGCCTGTTATGAATCTTTATTTGAATGCCTCACTGAGCAAGGCTTTTACACTAAGGCCATTGCCCTACGTCATCCCTTAATTTTTTATTATGGGCATACGGCTACATTTTTTATCAATAAATTGTTGCTGGCCAAACTCATTCCTGCACGGATTCATCCTCACTTTGAATCGTTATTTGCAGTGGGTGTTGATGAAATGAGTTGGGATGACTTAGATGACAGTCATTATAGTTGGCCGAGCATTGCACAAGTCCAAGCCTATCGCCAACAGGTCAAACAGGTGGTGTTAGATGTGATCGATCACATTGCTATGCCAGTCCCTGTCAATTGGCAGCATCCGTGTTGGCCGATTATGATGGGCATCGAACATGAGCGCATCCATTTAGAAACTTCTTCGGTATTGATTCGGCAACAAAAGCTCGAATATGTACGGCAGCATCCCGCTTGGCGCCCTTATCCGCAACATCATCCTGCGCCTAATAATGATCTATTGCCCGTTCCTGCCACAGAGATTTGTTTATATAAGACCCAAGCCAATCCCTATTATGGTTGGGACAATGAATACGGCATTCATAAAGCCCAGCTGGACGCATTTAGTGCCAGTCGCTATTTGGTGAGTAATCAAGAGTTTTTAGATTTTGTTGAAGATCAAGGTTATACCCAAAGCCAGTTTTGGACAGATGAAGGCTGCGCATGGCTTAAATTTTCTCAAGCCCAGCATCCGACTTTTTGGCAAGCGACAGAGCAAGGTTGGCAATTACGCTTAATGACTGACGTCGTGCCTATGCCTTGGGATTGGCCTGTCGAAGTCAATTATCATGAAGCCAAAGCCTTTTGTCAGTGGAAAACCCAGCTCAGTGGAAAAAAGATCCGTCTACCCAGTGAAGATGAATGGTATGCCCTCTACCAAAATACAGGTTTAAGCCCTGAGCAGATTCAACAACAGGCCAATTTACAATTAAAAGTAGCTGCTTCTTCTTGCCCGATTAACCAATTCGCGCATGGCGACTTTTATGATGTACAAGGCAATGTCTGGCAATGGACTGAAACACCCATCTATCCGTTTGATGGTTTTATGGTACATCCAATTTATGATGATTTTAGTACTCCAACCTTTGATGGACAGCATCACCTGATCAAAGGCGGTTCATGGATTTCCAGTGGCAATGAGATTTTACATTCTGCACGTTATGCCTTTAGACGGCATTTTTTCCAACATGCAGGCTTTCGTTATGTAGCAGCCGAACAAGATTCAAAGCCAATTGCGTCACGCTATGAAACCGATAAATTGGTCGCGGAATATTTAGAGTTTCAATATGGTGCATGCTATTTTGGCGTAGCCAATTTTGCACAAAGCTTAGTGCAACTGGCCATCGCACAACTGCCCCAACATAAGGCTTTAGATTTAGGCTGTGCCACTGGACGCGCCAGCTTTGAATTGGCACGCTATTTTGATCAAGTCACAGCGATTGATTTTTCGGCCCGTTTTATTCAACACGGCGTGCAACTAGCAGCGCTGCAAACAGTACATTATAGCATCTGCACCGAAGGTGATTTGATTGAACATAAATCTTGTCATTTATCTCAATTCAACCTAGATGATGTTGGTGATAAAGTGGAATTTTTCCAAGGTGATGCATGTAACTTAAAAGCGCAGTTTACAGGTTACGATTTTATTTTAGCGGCCAATTTAATTGATCGTCTGCATCATCCTAAAGCTTTATTAAGCACCATTCATGAGCGTTTAAATGTTGGCGGTGTGCTGATGCTGACCTCACCTTATACATGGCTGACAGAACATACCGAACGCAGTGAATGGGTTGGCGGCTTTAAGCAAAATGCCGAAAACTTTACAACGCTGGATGGTTTAACAGCTTTGCTTAGTCCACATTTTGAACTGCTGCATGCGCCGCAGCATGTGGAATTTGTTATTCGTGAAACGCAGCGTAAATTTCAGCATAGTTTAAGTGAAATCACACTATGGCGGCGTAAAGCTTAGCACAAGCGCCTGTTTAGGCGCTTGCGGTTTAGAATGATCCAAATAACGTTCCCAAGCTAATCGCCACACCAAGCGCGACCATCGGGATTGCGACTGTGCACATGGCGACGTTGCCATAAGATTGTTTATGCGTCATGCCACAAATCGACAATAAGGTAATAATTGCACCTGAATGAGGTAGAGTACCTCAACAGCCTGCGGCCAAAGTTGCAATACGATGTAATAATTCTGGGTTAATGCCCGCAGCAGTTGCCATGGCTAGATAGTCACTCCCCAAGGTGGATAAAGCAATCGACATCCCGCCAGAGGAAGAACCCGTAATACCTGCCAAAATATTCATGGCAATCGCTTCAGAAATCAATGGATTGCTGGATACATTTAACACCATGTCGCGAATAATCACAAAACCTGCTAAAGACGCGATCACAGCGCCATAACCTACTTCAGAAGCAGTATTAAAAATCGGTAGCATTGAACCCAATGCCCCCTTATTCACCGTTTCTTTTAGGTTATGCCACTTACCTAAACGCAATAAAATCAAGCTTAAACATGCCACCATCAATGCAATGACCAAAGCCCATAAACCTGTTTGTTTACTCGGATCTAATTGTGGATAAACTTCTTTTAGAGCACTCAAATCCATATGAGGAAACAAGATATAGGTAAACAAAGCATTAACTCCAATCACCAACAGCAATGGTAAAAATGCTAAAAATATGGGCATCTCGCTTGCACTGCTTACACTCGCGTGTAGCTGCTCTGCCTCTTGGGTATCCACACCATAGCCTTCACCATTTTTATAGGCTTTATTAGCACGGCTCTGTAGCCACATGCAGCCCAAAGCAAACATAATCAACCCTGCAATTATTCCAATACCTGGGGCAGCAAAAACATTCGTGCCAAAAAATGGAATTGGAATCGCATTTTGAATCGAAGGTGAACCAGGCAATGCAGTCATAGTAAAGGTAAATGCGCCCAAAGCAATCGCACCCGGAATTAAGCGCTTTGGAATATTGGCGGCTTGAAACATCGACTTAGCAATCGGGTAAATGGCAAAAGCCACCACAAACAAAGACACCCCACCATAAGTCAATACACCACATGCCGTGACCACAGTCAAAATAGCGCGTTTATGCCCTAATTTGCGCATAATCCATTGAGAAATACTCGATGCAGCCCCTGAGTCCACCATCAACTGCCCAAATAAGGCACCCAGTAAAAAAATGGGAAAGAATTTTAAAATATAGCCGCCCAAGGCTGACATAAAGGTTTCAGTGTATTGTGGCATCAGGTAGGCCATATCACCCGAGAGTAAAATAGCAACTGCTGCCATAATGGGCGCCAAAATTAATACTGAAATCCCCCGATAAGCAAAAAACATCAGTAATGCCAATGAAATAATAATTGCAAATGTACCCATTCTAACTCCATGATTTTTATCTTATTGTTATCCGTAACTTTTTTATCATCATTTTTAATGGCCAGCTCGCATATTTCAGGGCCAGACATGATTTTTGGCTGCTTGATTTTATAATCTAAGACAATCAAGTTTTACCCACCTACAGACAGATGGGTAAAAGCGTGAATCATTTTATGAGGGAATCTTCATGTAAAGATTCATTTAATTGATCAACAATAATAGCCCATTCACCATCAGATTTGATTTTTTCAGCTAAAAATTGGCGCTGTGCCTCAGTCCAATAATCGGCTTGGGTAATTTTAGTCTGGGCATTGAGTTGATGGGTACTAATAAATAAGGCAATGCCTTCTTCTGAACTATCCAAACCCAATTGCTCAAATAAATGGGTCATACGTGGCCGTACTTGCGTCATGTTTTTATCCTTCTTGTTATTTAGATTTGTATAAGTAGCATACGCAAATTTGTGTTTTGATCGGTATAAAAATGTAAAAAAGCACTCATGATGAGTGCTTTTTTACAGTCAAAATCAGCTTAGATTGACCAATCTTGAATATCCCAGCCTTGTTGTTTGGCTAAAGCCTCTAGACGATCATCAGGATTCACTGCAATAGCATGGTCTGCATACTCAAGCAAGAAACGATCATTAATGGAGTCCGAATAAGCCCAAGATTCAGTTACATCACGCCCTTCTAGCCATTGATCTAGACGTTCAAGTTTACCCTTTTGATAACACGGCGTATTAATCACTTTACCCGTGTATTTGTCATCAATTACTTCTGCATTAGTGGCAATAATTTCAGTAATCCCAAACTCACGGAAAATCGGCGCAGTAATAAAATCAGACGTTGCGGTAATCCCCACCAACTGATGGCCTGCATCTTTGTGACGCTGAATGGCTTTAAAGCCTTCAGGGCGCATTTGCGCGCGAATCACTTTTTGCATAAATAACTCATGCAACTCAGTTAAATAAGCATGCTCATGCTGAGTTAAAAACTCAAATACAAATTCGTTATAAGCAATTGGATCAAGTTGACCAGCTTTATAATCTTCATAAAACTTGTCGTTCATGGCACGGTGGCGTACTGGATCAACCAAGCCCTCATTTACTAAAAATTCGCCCCAAGAGTGGTCTGAATCGGTATTCAGTAAGGTATGGTCGAGATCAAACAGTGCCAATTTCATGAAAATACTCGTAAAAGCTGAAATTTAAGAAAAAAAATGTAAATCTATCTCGGCTAGTCGATAGAAATTCGTTAAGATCATAGCAGTTTTAATATTTTTAAACTTTGCTTTTTTCGCGTTGGACACAGAAATAACAATCCCCGAAGGCAAAGAAATAAATTACACATATTTTAGGTAGCCAAATGATCGACTCTGAAGGTTTCCGACCCAATGTCGGGATCATTTTGGCAAACGATTCTGGACAAGTTTTATGGGCAAAACGCATTGGTCACAATGCATGGCAATTTCCACAAGGAGGGATCCAACATGGAGAAACTCCGGAGCAAGCACTTTATCGTGAGCTAAGAGAAGAAGTTGGCTTACTGCCCGAACACGTCCAAATAATAGCGCAAACGAAAGGTTGGCTGCGTTATCGTTTGCCACATCGGTATATCCGAACGGATTCAGACCCCGTATGTATTGGTCAAAAGCAGAAGTGGTTTTTATTAAAATTAACCGCGCCTGTACAAAATATTCAGTTGAATCTCTCCGATCCACCTGAATTTGATCAATGGCAATGGGTGAGTTACTGGTATCCGCTCGGTCAAGTTGTCAACTTTAAACGCGACGTATACCGTAAGGCGATGGTCGAACTGTGTCAGCAGTTACCCATTGCGAAACCCTAAAAAAATCTGAATGTCATGCAGATTTTTTAGTGAAGTCTTGTTATAAATAAAATTTAAATTTAACCCCTTCTGCTTGGGAGTCGCCTTTATGTCGAATATGCAACTGGACACCTTACGACGCATTGTACAAGAGATTAATGCGTCCACCAGTTTGCATGAATCACTCGACATTATGGTCAATCAAGTGGCCGAGGCCATGCACGTTGATGTGTGTTCCATCTATCTTTTAGATGAACGTAATCAACGCTATGTGCTCATGGCCTCTAAAGGTTTAAAACCTGAGTCGGTGGGGCATGTTTCCCTACAAACCAGTGAAGGTTTGATTGGCTTAGTGGGGCAACGTGAAGAAATTGTTAATTTAGATGATGCACCTAGCCATGAGCGTTTTTTATATTTGCCAGAAACGGGTGAAGAACTGTATAGCTCATTTTTAGGCGTGCCTGTGATGTATCGCCGTAAAGTAATGGGCGTACTGGTGGTACAAAACAAAGAAAAACAAGATTTTAGTGAAGCAGCAGAATCGTTTTTAGTCACGCTGTGCGCCCAGCTTTCAGGGGTCATTGCCCATGCCCATGCTGTGGGTAATATTGATGTGTTTCGTAAACCCAATAACCTCCCTGCCTATAAAACCTTTCAAGGGGTGGCAGGTTCAGGCGGGATTGCTTTAGGCCGCGCCATTATCCTCTACCCACCTGCGGACTTAGCTGCAGTGCCAGATCGTGAAGCAGACGACATTAGCGAAGAGTTGGCTTTGCTCGACCGTGCTGTAGCCGCGGTACGCAGTGAAATTCAATCGCTTGATGACAAAATGCAAGATGCCTTAATGGCAGAAGAACGCGCTTTGTTTAGTGTATTTTTGCGTATGCTCGATGAAAATGCCTTGCCTGCGGAAATTAAGGACGAAATTCGCGATGGTAACTGGGCACAAGGTGCTGTGCGGTTAGTCATTGAAAAACATACCGCTTTGTTTGCGCAAATGGAAGATGAGTATTTACGCGAACGGGTGTCTGACCTCAAAGATTTAGGCCGTCGTATTTTGGCCTTTTTACAAGAGGCCGATGCTAGCCACCGTGAATTGACCGATGAAAGTATTTTAATTGGCGAAGAAATTTCCACCGCAGCATTGGTTGAATTACCTGTCGATAAAATTGCCGCCATTGTCACCACTGAAGGCGCGATGAACTCGCATATGGTGATCGTGGCACGCGCCTTAGGTATTCCTACTGTCGTGGGTGTCACTGAACTACCGATTAATAGTCTTGATGATGTCGAGATGATTGTCGATGCACATCAAGGACGCGTCTTTATTAATCCGCCACGACGTTTACGTGCGCGTTATAAAGAAATTCAAAAAGAAGAAGAACAAATCGCGAAAGATTTACGCCAATATGAAACCCGCGATGCCATTACGCCTGATGGCGTTGCAGTTAAATTATTCGTGAATACAGGCCTCATGATTGATGTGGTTCGCGGTGTACAACGCGGTGCTAAAGGCGTGGGTTTATACCGCTCTGAAATTCCGTTTATGTTGCGTGATCGCTTCCCTGGTGAAGAAGAACAGCGTACCATTTACCGCCAACAGCTCAGTCATTTTGCCAACAAACCTGTTGTCATGCGCACCTTAGATATTGGTGCCGATAAAGACCTACCGTATTTTGCTATTGAAGAAGAAAATTCCGCTTTGGGTTGGCGTGGCATTCGCTTTACCCTCGATCATCCAGAAATTTTTTCTGCACAAATTCGCGCGATGCTCAAAGCCAGTATTGGTTTAAACAACTTGCATATTTTATTGCCAATGGTCACCAGTGTTAGTGAGGTCGAAGAAGCTTTATATTTGCTTGATCGTGATTGGCATGCAGTACAAGAAGAAGAGCAGGTTAAAATTCAAAAACCTAAAATTGGCATTATGGTCGAAGTGCCAAGCGTGCTATTACAAATTGAAGAGTTTGCCGAACTCGTCGATTTCTTCTCGGTGGGTTCTAATGACTTAACCCAATATCTGTTGGCAGTCGATCGTAATAATCCGCGTGTCGCCAACGTCTACTCACATTTCCACCCTTCGGTGTTACGTGCTTTAAGCCGCTTAGTCAAAGAATGTCATAAATATGACAAACCTATTAGTTTATGTGGTGAAATGGCAGGTGATCCACTTTCGGCAGTCTTATTAATGGCAATGGGCTTTAATACACTGTCGATGAGTTCGAGTAATATTTTGCGTGTACGTAAAGCCATTTGTCATATTCCAATGACAGATGCACAACAGTTGCTCGATAAAGTATTAAAAATGAATAATCCTTTAATGGTCAAAAGCTGGGTTGAATATTATTTTAAAACCCATGGTTTAAGCGATATGGTGAAAACTAATCGTTTAGTCAGCGTTTAAGCCGCGCATAAAAAAGGGAGATATTCATTTGAGTATCCCCCTTTTTTGTGTTTGTTATAACCACGTTTGGCGTTCTTTTTACGGTCTACAAACACTTGGCTTTTGTTGACTTCATGCATATGTTTCGCCACAAAATTATGCACCATGATTTCAGGCTGTTTTTTCTTAGCCATTGCATTTCCTCATTTGAATTGAATGATTAGTGAAAGCTTATATTGCACCTTAGAATTAAAATTTCAAGTTGTATAGCAATCTTTTAAAGCTGTAAGCATCCGCTGAACCCCATACCTATTTTTTAATTTTGGTCGGGTTGCCACCGGTGTGGCAGTAATTCTTCAATTTGGGTCACTTTGTGTGTCGGTAGCCTTTTCAGCACATCACTTAAATAGGCATACGGATCCAAGCCATTGAGCTTTGCTGACTGGATTAAAGTCATGATATTGGCAGCTCGTTGGCCACTGCGCAGCGAGCCAGCAAACAGCCAGTTCT
>NZ_PJRJ01000015.1 GCF_003711395.1 Acinetobacter sp. B51(2017) | reverse complement strand
CAGTGAATGATGCGCCAGTTTCTGAAGACGATCAGATTGAAACTCCGGAAGATACGCCAATTACTGGCACTGTACCAGCGACAGATCCAGATGGTGATGATCTGACTTTTGTTGTGGGTGAACCACCAAAAAATGGTACGGTAACTGTTGATCCAGAGACAGGTGAATATACCTATACACCAAATCCAGACTATAACGGTCCAGATGAGTTTACGGTGGTGATTACGGACCCAGAAGGTGAAGAAACCACTTCAACGATTGTGGTCGATGTTACCCCTGTCAATGATCCGCCAGTGGCAGAAGATAATCAGCACACTACAGAAGAAGATGTTCCTGTAAATGGTCAAATTGATGCGGATGATGCTGATGGTGAGCCACTGACCTATGAAATTGGTGAAGCACCAAAAAATGGTACGGTAACGCTTGATCCACAGACAGGTGAATATACCTATACACCAAATCCAGACTATAACGGTCCAGATGAATTTACGGTGATTGTGACTGATCCAAATGGGGAAACGGATACTGCTACTGTGGTGATTGATATTACTCCAGTGAATGATGCGCCAGTTTCTGAAGACGATCAGATTGAAACTCCGGAAGATACGCCAATTACTGGCACTGTACCAGCGACAGATCCAGATGATGATGATCTGACTTTTGTTGTGGGTGAACCACCAAAAAATGGTACGGTAACTGTTGATCCAGAGACAGGTGAATACACCTATACACCAAATCCAGATTACAGTGGTCCAGATGAGTTTACGGTGGTGATTACGGACCCAGATGGTGAAGAAACTACTTCAACGATTGTTGTTGATGTACGTGCACAAGATGATAGTGAAATTGTATATCTGATGGAAGATAGTGGTGTTGTGACGTCATTTACACAAGATGACCCAAGCACAACGGGGCGTAGTATTGTTCGTACTAGCTTAATTGATGATGACGTAAAAAATGATCCAGGTATTCGTATCGATCATTTCCGCGTGGGTGATGATGAAACCATCTATCAACCAGGGCAAGAATATGTCATTCAAAACTATGGTACGATCCAAGTCAATGCCGATGGTACTTTTGCCTTTACCCCAGCCAAAGACTTCTATTCAGATGTCAATGGTCAAGAAATTTATGTGCCGCCAATCGTGCATTACACATTAGCGGATGATGCAGGTTTACGTGAAACTTCAACAGTTGCATTCCATGTTGAAGGTGAAAACGATGCGCCTGTGGCACTTGATACCTCAATCACAATTACCAACACACCGGCCGTTGAGTACTACTTTGACTTAGATGACTTTGATGTAAGTGATGTCGATCATGATATTACCGATATCACTTTATTAATTACCGAATTGCCAACTAATGGTGTACTGGAATATTTCAACCGTAATGCTTGGGTGAAAGTTCAAGTGGGTGACCGTATTAACTACTCTACAGTTGATGGCAACCGTATCCGCTATAAACCAAATGATAATGTGTCGAGTGAAACCTATGACTCATTTAAATTCCAACCGGATGATGGTGTATCTAGCAATGGTAAAGGCGAAATTACCACTTTAACGATTCGTTTACTTGAGCGTAGTGAGATTGAAAGTAGCAATGCAGTGGTTGAAGGTACTGAAGGGAATGACTTTATTACCGGTGCACAAGGCGTTAATCAGACTTTCTATGCTAAGCATGGTAATGATTTTATTTTTGCCGATGGAATTAATCCTTATGGCTTAAATTCTACAGCTTCAGGCATGGATGCAGTCATTGAGCATTTAAAAACGCAAAATGGTAATAAAGAGCCAGATGAGCGTGCGATTTTAGACTTTTTAAAACAGCATCCACAGTTCTTCCCAGAAACGGGTGGTAATGACATTATTTATGCGGGTGCAGGTAAAGATATGATCTTTGCTGGTGGTGGCGATGACATTATCTATGCCAGCCAAGGCAATGATTATGTGCATGCTGGTGCGGGAGCAGATACGCTGATTTATGACGTACTAACCTCAGAGTCTAACAATGCAGGGCATAGTACCGACACTTGGGACGACTTTGATGCCAGCGAAGATACCATTCAATTTGCACCTGGAGTCTTAGTCGGTATTACCCAAGAAAATGCGGCTGAATATATTGAATTAAGTTTTGATGCTGCAACGAATACGGTGACTCTATCGATTGATCGTGATGGTAAACAAAATGAGTTTGTTGGTTATCAGCCAATGTTGATTTTAGAGAATCAAAGCAGTGCATTAGATTTACAAAAACTGCTTGATGATGGCCGTATTGTATTTGGCTAATGATTCATTAAGGTTGAAAAAGCCAGCTTTCGAGCTGGCTTTTTTACAAGACTATAAAGCAATTATTATATAAATAAAATTTATGTAAAAAAGTAAAAATATTCATATAAGTTTTGTATTTTAAAGCTAATCTTCGGTTTATAGTAGATTTTAGATTTTTACTGTCTTGAATTATATTTTTAAGAATAAGTACTAGTCATCTATAGCAGAGACTGCTTTAATCATAGAGCAAGCGTATGATGAAAAATTATTCTGACTGATCTTAATTACAAGCAGTCTATTTAGCCAGAGTGAATTTTATTTCACCTCGAGCATAACATTTGTTGGAACTACACAATGCCTGACTATCGTTCAAAAACATCGACACACGGAAGAAATATGGCTGGTGCACGTGGCTTATGGCGTGCAACAGGGATGAAAGATGAAGATTTTGGCAAGCCAATTATTGCAGTCGTTAACTCATTTACTCAGTTTGTACCCGGTCACGTTCACCTTAAAGATTTAGGCCAACTGGTGGCACGTCAGATTGAACAAGCAGGCGGTGTAGCCAAAGAATTTAATACTATTGCAGTAGATGATGGTATTGCGATGGGTCATGACGGCATGCTGTATTCACTGCCATCGCGTGACTTAATTGCGGACTCAGTTGAATATATGGTCAATGCACACTGTGCAGATGCGATGGTGTGTATCTCAAACTGTGACAAAATTACACCTGGGATGTTAATGGCAGCAATGCGTCTCAACATTCCTGTGGTGTTTGTTTCAGGCGGCCCGATGGAAGCAGGTAAGGTAAAAGTACGCGGTGATGAACACGCGATTGACCTTGTTGATGCCATGATTGTTGCAGCAGATGACAACTTTACTGATGAAGAAGTTGCAGCTTATGAGCGTTCTGCGTGTCCAACATGTGGTTCTTGCTCGGGTATGTTTACTGCAAACTCAATGAACTGTTTAACAGAAGCATTAGGTTTATCTTTACCGGGTAATGGTTCAACACTTGCAACGCATGCAAACCGTAAAAAATTATTTGAGCGTGCGGGTCAATTGATTGTTGAAATCACAAAGCGCCATTACGAACAAAATGATTACAGCGTACTACCACGTAACATTGCCCCTAAAGCTGCGTATGAAAATGCTATGACTTTAGATATCGCGATGGGTGGTTCTACCAATACAGTACTGCATTTATTAGCAGCTGCGCATGAAGCAGAAGTTGATTTCACCATGGACGATATCGATCGTTTATCGCGTAAAGTGCCTGTACTGTGTAAAGTTGCCCCTGCGGTTAAAGATGTTCATATGGAAGATGTGCACCGTGCCGGCGGTATCATGTCGATCCTGGGTGAATTAGACCGTGCTGGTTTACTTGATACATCAGTACCAACCGTACATGAAAAAACCTTAAAAGATGCTTTAGATAAGTGGGACATTATCCGTACTGAAAATGAAGAGGTGTATAACTTCTTTAAATCAGCACCGGGCGGTGTACCAACACAAACGGCATTCTCGCAAGATCGTTACTACTCACGTCTTGATGGCGACCGTGAGAAAGGTGTGATTCGTAATGCAGAACATGCTTTCTCTCAAGATGGTGGTTTAGCAGTACTTTACGGTAACATCGCACTTGATGGTTGTATTGTCAAAACTGCCGGTGTAGATGACTCTATCCTTAAATTTAACGGTACAGCACGCGTATTTGAAAGCCAAGATGATGCAGTAGAAGCCATCTTAGGTGGTAAAATCGTGGCAGGTGATGTGGTTCTGATCCGTTACGAAGGTCCACAAGGTGGTCCGGGTATGCAAGAAATGCTGTATCCAACCAGCTACTTAAAATCGAAAGGTTTAGGTAAAGATTGTGCGCTGGTAACGGATGGTCGTTTCTCAGGTGGTTCATCAGGTCTTTCAATTGGTCACGTATCTCCAGAAGCGGCTGAAGGTGGTGCAATTGCGTTAGTTGAAGATGGCGACCGTATCGAAATTGATATTCCAAACCGTAGCATTCATTTAGCTGTGGCTGATGATGTATTAGCAGCGCGCCGTACAGCGCAAGAAGCCAAAGGTTGGAAGCCTGCAAAAGAGCGTCCGCGTAAAGTGTCTAAAGCACTTAGAGCGTATGCGAAGCATGCGACAAGTGCAGCTAAAGGCGCAGTTCGCGAGATCTAAGCTCTAGTCTGTTAAAAAGCACTCCTCATGGGGTGCTTTTTTACTCTTGTTGTTTGAGCCAATAGTAAGTTTTAATTGTTTAGCGCTGCATGGCATGCGGAAATTGTTGCTAAAGATTGAACATCAAGGCTGAACTTGCTATAAGTTTTGCTATGAGATTGAAATTATTATTTCATCGCAGCATGGCTTCACTGCTATGCTGTTTAAGTTTTAAGCTTGCACATCGTCTATTCTGAGGCTACTTTCATGTCACTGCTGCGCCGTTGGTTCGATCCCATCCGATCGAGCTGGTTTTATCAAAAACCGGTTCGCCAAGAGGTGCTACCTACGGATCAAGGCTTAACAATTTATTTACGTTTAGATGATGTATATAGCTATTTAGCTGCCCAGCAGTTGCCACAATTAGAAGAAATATTAACTGATGAAATGAAGCCGCTGAAAGTGGTGATTTCAAACCAAACGGCAAGTCCACCGAATGAGATGTCGGCACTCGAATGGCAGCAATACTGTTTAAATGATGCCAAGATTTTATCTAAGCAGCATCGTTTTAGTTTTCATGAGACACCTGAACAGCCCAATGCTGAGGCACTGCAACAAGCGGAAACCATCTTGCGACACACGCCCTTACGTGGTCAAGATTTCCTGTATTTAATGGAAGATGTGTTTCACATGCTGTGGCAAAAGCAGTATGGCAAATTGCGTACGTTGCATGCTATGGCCAGTCGCCATCATCAAGTGCAAAATTTTCCAGAACGTGTCTTTAACCAAACCCCAGTATTAAGTGCTTATTTTGAATTTGCTGATCGTAAATATCAGGCGGTTGATGATTTATTACGTTTGGCGCGTCGTTTAGAACAACAAAAACTGTTAACCGATAATCCAATTTTTTTAATTAATCATATTGAATGGCGTGAGCATTTAATTAGTGATGCCGAAGAACTCAATGAAATTCAGGCGCTTGATCCTGAGCTAGATTTATATATTGCGCTAGAAGACCCAATTTCTTGGTTGCTATTGGCTTATATTAAAGAAGAATTAGCAGATTATTATAATATTCAATTGAATATTTACCCACTTAGTTATCATGGTCGTGATCAATTTGACTGGAGTTTAGCAACGCGTTTGTCTAAGCGTAGTGAAGTGAAATTTACCCCGTTTTGTCGTCCTACTGCCGCGGCGAGCTTAGCGATGGCAGAGCTGTTTTATAGCGTACCTGCTGAACAACAGCTTGAAGCCATGTATGAGATTTTGCGTCAGGTGTGGACCAAGGGTAAAGACCCATCCTTTAAAACGCATTTTGATCAATTACGCCGTGATTTAAATATTGAGCAATTAACAGAACAAGATATTAGTTTACGTTTACAACAAAATGATATGTACTGTGAAATGAAGTCCCAGCCAAGCTTGCCAGTTCTGGAATTGCGTATTGCAGAACAAAGCTATGTTTTTAATAGCTTATATCGCGTTTGGATGATTGAAAGTATTTTTAGTAATGTGTTAGAAGAATTATATAAAAGTGAAAATGAAAGCGAAAATGAACAAAGAAAAACCTGAAACACTCGAACAAGCCCGCGCCAAAATTGATGCGATTGATACAGCATTGGTTGAGCTTTTGGCAAGCCGTCAATTTTATGTGGATCAAGCATTAAAATTTAAACGTAGCGGTTATGAACTACAATCGCCAGAACGTACCGAACAAGTGATTAATAAGGTGCGTGCTGAAGCAGAAGCCCATGCTTTAGACCCAGATTTAGTGGAACGAATTTATCAACAAGTCACTGAACATATTATTCGCCGTGAATTAAAAGAAATTCGTCCTTAAATCGAGTTTAAACAGTTTGGCTTAAGTTTATAGCGAGTGTTAGGGATCTGGCAAAAAAAAGCAGCCCTCGGGCTGCTAGAGTTTTTACAATTGCTTTATTTTTTATCTGCCAAACTAAATAGCCAATTTAAGAAAATCGCTGCTAAAGTTGCTGTACCAATACCACCTAAGTTGAAATCACCAAACTGTAGGGCAAAGTCACCTGTACCTAAAATAATCGCTACGGCAGCGACCATTAAATTTTTATTGGTTGAAAAGTCAACACGATGTTCAATCCAAATTTTAGCACCAGCTAAGGTAATCAGACCAAATACAACAATAGAAGCGCCCGTTAAAATTGCGGTTGGAATGGTTTGAATAATGGCACCAAACTTAGGCGATAAACCTAAGAAAATCGCAAATACGCCAGCAATTGCAAAAATTACCGTTGAATACACGCGAGTGACTGCCATCACGCCAATATTTTCACCATAGGTGGTCATCCCTGGCGCACCAACGCTACCTGCTAATGAGGTAGCTATACCATCGGCAACAAAAGCCTTACCAATATGTGGGTCAAGGTTTTCGCCTGTCATTGCACTCACTGCTTTAATATGACCTAAATTTTCCGCAACTAAAATTAAAGCTACAGGTGCAATAATCAAAATCGCATTCATACTAAATTCAGGCGCATGAAAAGCGGGGACACCAAACCATGCTGCTTGTTGTACAGGTAAAAAATTAATCGCTGTACCGTAGCCCATCACATTGGTGGCAATAAAATACACAAGATAAGAGAGAATTAAGCCCACTAATAAAAGTAGACGTTGCAACATTCCTTTAGTGAATACAGCAATCATGCCCATACATAAAATGGTCACCAAAGACATCCACATATTGAATTGATCACCTGCGACATTTTTCACCGTAGCTGGTGCTAAATGTAGACCAATGATCATAACTACCGAACCTGTAACTACAGGTGGCATGAGTTTTTCAATCCATCGAGTACCGGTTGCCATGACTAAAAAGCCACACAACATATAAAGGATACCGCAGGTGATAATACCGCCCGCAGCAAGACCAATATTGCTATTTATTCCACCAGCACCTGAGAAACCCGTTGCAGCAATCACCACCCCAATAAACGCAAAGCTTGAGCCCAAATAACTTGGGATACGACCACCCGTCAGGCAAAAAAACAGTAAGGTACAAATACCTGACATTAAAATTGCAAGATTCGGATCAAAGCCCATCAGCAATGGTGCAAGCACTGTTGCACCAAACATGGCAAAAGCATGCTGCACGCCAAGCATGATACTTTGAGCAGGAGGGAGATATTCTGTAGTACCAACTGGGCGTGCATCGATATCATCCGTAAACGGACGCCATTTAGGGAACCAATTGGTCATAAAATGTACACGCAATAGATAAATTGGACACATCATACGCTTATTTTCATAACTTTCTAGAGCTACGAGTAAAACTAATACTATGACTTTTCTTATGTTTTTACCGCTCGGTAAAAGTATAAAAACTAAAAACACCCCAAAATCAGTACATTAATTTAGTTTTTCTATATCAGTCGTACTTATAATCTTCTTTAATCATTCCTATAAAAAAAAGATGGGTTTGTTGTTTTATTAAGCAAAAAAAAGCACACCTGTTAGGTGTGCTAAAAATAGGGTAAATATTCCAATTAACCTGTATTACGTAAACCGGCTGCAATCCCTGCAATACTGACCATTAAAGCATGATCAACAGGGCTATGTTCGGCTTGGTTTTTGGCTAAATAATCACGGCGACGCTTCATGAGTTCTGCTTGTAATAGATGTAGCGGTAAGAGATAAGGCTTACGCACTTTCATAGATTGATCCAGTACATCATTAGTACTTAAAAGTTTTGATTCACCTTTAAGACTTAAGAGAGTATCCACGGCATCACGTAAGCGTTGACGTAATTCTTCGCCTAAGATCTTTAGATTTTCATCTTCAGTTAAGTGTGATTCGTAATACAGTGCAATATTGCCATCGGCTTTAGACAAGACCATTTCTAGCATATCAATTAAAGTTTGGAAATATGGCCATTGTTCGAGCATCTCATCGAGTAAGGCTTTTTGACCTTGTTCGGTAACTTGGTTAATGGCAGCACCTGTTCCTAGCCATGCGGGTAACATTAAGCGAATTTGCGTCCAAGCAAAAACCCAAGGAATAGCACGTAAGGATTCAATGCCACCACTGACTTTACGTTTGGCAGGGCGTGAGCCAAGTGGCAGCATTTGTAATTCAAGTTCAGGCGTTACTGTACGTAGATATTTTACAAAATGTGGATTCTCACGCACGGTTTGACGATACACCTGTACCGATAAATCGGTCATTTTATGCATGAGTTCACGCCATTCATCTTTAGGTACTGGCGGTGGTAATAAAGTTGCTTCTAAGGTAGCAGCGGTATAGACCTCAAGGTTTTGCAGGGCAATACCTTCTAAACCAAACTTAAAGCGAATCATCTCCCCTTGTTCAGTGACACGAATCGCACCAGAAATAGAACCTGGTGGCTGTGAGAATAAGGCTTGCTGCGTTGGTGCACCACCACGGCTGATTGAACCACCACGACCATGGAACAGGGTTAGCTGTACACCGTGATCTTTGGCAATTGCGGTTAATTCTTCTTGCGCGCGGTATTGCGCCCAGTTGGCTGACATAAAACCTGCATCTTTGGCTGAATCTGAGTAGCCAATCATCACTTCATGTTTGCCTTGGATATGCTGTTTATACCAATGCATATTAAATAAGGTCTGCATGGTAGTGGCTGCGCCATCTAAATCTTTTAAGGTTTCAAACAACGGCACGACACGTAGCGCTTTTTTAATGCCCGCTTCTTTTTGCAGTAATAGCACTGCTAGAACATCACTTGGGTATTCTGCCATGGAAATGATATATGCACCTAAAGATTCGCTTGGCTGTTCAGCCAATGTGCGCATAGTGGCAAATACTTCTTGTACATCTGGATGTTCAATTAGGCTTTGCGCAGGTTCATTTAAATGTTTAGGCAATAGCGGACGTTTGCTTTGCAATTCTTGTAATAAGAAGTTCTGACGCGCTTGTTCGGTCCATGTTTCAAAATTGCCTAAACCTAGATATTCGGTAATGGCAGAGATGGCTTGACGATGACGACCGGATTCTTGACGAATATCCAGTTTTAATAATTCAATCCCAAAGCAATTAACGCGATGGATAAAATCTAATAATTGTGCATTGGCAATCTCAGCTAAATTGCACTGCATAAGTGAGCGATGGCAGAGCAGTAACGGCGCGAGAATTTCTTCTTTACTGGTGATGACGCGTGCATCATCAATGACATCATTGCCTTGTAGTTTTTGTGCTAACCAATTGCGTGTGGCTTTTAAGCGATCACGAATGTCACGTAAGGCTTCGCGGTACGGTTCAGCATGATCATGTCCTAAAGATTGACGCAATTCAGCGCTACATTGTTGTAATGATAGTTCCCAACGCAGCGCTTCGATATCACGTAAATATAAATCAGCGGCTTTCCAACGTGATAACCACAATACTTCTTGGGTGATTTTATGGGTGACATTTGGGTTGCCGTCACGGTCACCACCCATCCAAGAGGCAAAACGCACAGGGGCAACATTTAAAGGTAAACTTGCACCGCAATGTTGCAGCACCATTTGATCCAGCTCACGGACAAATTTAGGCACTGCATTCCACAGGGTTTGTTCAATGGTGGTAAAGCCCCATTTGGCCTCATCCACAGGGGTTGGACGATGTTGACGAATTTCATCGGTTTGCCAAGCAGAGCACACCAATTGCTTAAGCTCGTTAAGCGTTGTTTCACGTTCCCGTGGAGTCAGTTTTTGTTGGTCAAATTTGGTTAAGCAATCATTAATACCATCATATTTTTGAATTAAGGTACGGCGGCTGACTTCGGTTGGGTGTGCGGTGAGCACTAATTCGATTTTAAGTTCGCAAATTTGCTTAAATAAGGTGTCGCTCGAAATTTGCTGGTCTTTAAATTTAGCAAATAAATGATCGAGTGGATTAGGCGATGGAGCATCGACATCAAATTCGCTTTGACGACGACTACGCACCACATGATATTGTTCAGCAATATTGGCAAAGTTTAAGAAATGGGTGAAAGCACGCGTGAGCGGTAAAATCTCATGGTCTTCTAAGCTAGATAGTAGCTGTTCGAGTTGTTTTTCTGCCTCAACTTGACCATCTCGTGCCCCTTTAGATAATGCACGAATCTGCTCAACCTGATTAAACAAATCTTGCCCTGCATGTTCTTTTAAAGTTTCACCTAATAGATTTCCAAGTAGGCGTACATCTTCACGCAGAGGAGCTGCAATTTGTTGAACCATGATGGTGTTCTCCCTTTCTTATTGTCATGACTATAACTTTATTCGGATGTCGAAAAAGCCTTGCCCCTACAAAAGTCGATAAAGCTTTGCTTATTTGTTGGACATTTTGCTGGTTAAAAATACCTTTTGAGTATTGTACTTGCCGATCTATAACGCCTGTTGGGTATAGATCAGGCAATATATAGCACAACTAGAAAAATAAATGGGTCTGACCACTGACATTGTTTTATAATTTGTTTAAGAGGCAATGGATATTTACTTTAAATTGGCATACTGATTTTGTTGCGATTTTTATGAATAATCGGATGCTAAATCAGAAAAATTTCAATATAGTAGCCGCTGATTCTTGCAACTCATCCGCCCATCGGCAAATAGGCGACATCGATAACAACAAGATGCCGTTTTCTGAGGTTCATCTAAATGGCTCAAGACGATTTAACCAAGCAACGTCGTATGATTGCGATGGCTTATGTACTGATGTTTTTAGCATTATTTAGCGTTATTACTGGTCTAGTGGCCTATTATTTAGCGCGTAATGTCACCCAAGCAGCCAGTACCGAAGTATGGCTGAATGCCCAAGCACTTTGGGTGATGCGTAGTACTTTACTGTATTTAATTTTAGCAGTATTCGCATCATTGTGGTTTATTCCTTTAAACTTCTTTTATTGGGACAGCTATCTTTGGGTCACTGCATGCACAGTGATTGGTGTGGTATTTGCCTTGATTGCATTTTTATATTTGTTGAACGCTTGGCTCAAAGGTGTTGGGCGTTTTATGAAAAACAAGCCTGTTTTCTAAAGCAAGCAATTTTTTTGTGGTCATGCCCTTGTAAAAGCTCAGTCTTACCCCAATTTCAGACCACAGTTCAGTATTTAATTATTCCGTGAGGAGCATCGCCTGCCATGGCTAAACGTGATTATTATGAGGTTTTAGGTGTCGCTAAAACCGCTAGTGATGATGAAATTAAAAAAGCCTACCGTAAGTTGGCGATGAAGTATCACCCAGACCGTAATCCAGACAATCCAGAAGCAGAAGAGAAGTTTAAAGAAGCTTCAGAAGCCTATGAAGTATTGTCAGATGGCGAAAAACGCAGCATGTACGACCGTATGGGCCATCAAGCCTTTGAAGGTGGTATGGGGGGCGGCGGCTTCGGCGGCGGTGGCTTTAGTGCAGAAGATATTTTTAGCCAGTTTGGCGATATTTTTGGTGGCGCGTTTGGCGGCGGCGGTAGTCGTCAGCAACAACGTCAACGCCGTGGCTCAGACTTACGCTATGTGATGGAACTCACCCTTGAAGAAGCGGTGAAGGGCGTCAAGAAAACCATTACTTTTACCGCACCTGCACCATGTGAACCATGTGGCGGTAAAGGCTCACAAACACCAAATGATGTTGAAACTTGTAAGACCTGTCATGGTTCGGGTCAAGTGCGTATGCAGCAAGGTTTCTTTGCGGTACAGCAAACTTGTAGCACTTGTCGTGGTCAAGGTAAGATCATTAAAAACCCATGTAAATCGTGTCATGGTTCAGGTGTTGCAGATCGTCAGCAAACCTTAGAAGTGACGATTCCTGCTGGTGTAGATAACGGTGATCGCGTACGTTTAAGCGGTAAAGGTGAAGCCATCCGTGATGGTCAATCAGGTGATCTATATGTAGAAGTACAAGTGCGTGAGCATGAAATCTTCCAACGTGATGGCGCTGACCTGTATATGGATGTGCCGGTTTCAATTGCTGATGCAGCACTTGGTAAAGAAATTGAAATCCCAACCCTTGATGGTCGCGTGAGCTTAAAAGTGCCTGAAGGTACGCAAACGGGTAAATTATTCCGCTTACGTGGCAAGGGTGTAAAACCAGTGCGTCATAATATGCAAGGTGATTTACTGTGTCGTATTGTGGTGGAAACGCCAGTTAACTTAACTTCACGTCAACGTGAGTTACTCAAAGAGTTACAAGCCAGCTTTGAAGGTGAAGAAGGCAGTAAATCATCACCAAAGAAAAAATCATTCTTTGACCGCTTATTTGACTAAAAAGTTGTAGCAAAAGGCATCTTCGGATGCCTTTTTTTATGCGAAAAATTGCCTAATTTTTATGAGTTTTGGGCAAGAGTTTTGCTATAGTAAAGCGCATTAAAACGCAACATTAGGAAAATGTGATGTCAGCAACTCCACGTATTGGGATCTTGGGTGCCGGCGGTCGTATGGGCCGTATTTTAATTCAAGCTGTGCAAGAAGCAGGCTACCAATTGGCTGCTGCGGTGGAACGTCCTGAAAGTAGTTTACTTGGTACAGATGCCGGTGAACTTGCAGGCGTAGGCACGCTTGGCGTAAAGGTTGTTGGCAATTTAGCTGATGTTGTAAAAGACTGTGATGTGGTGATTGACTTTACCGCGCCTGCTGCCACAGTTCAGCATTTAAAAATTTGCCGTGAACATGGTGTAGCAATTGTTATTGGTACTACAGGTATGAATGATGAGCAAAAAGCCTATTTAGAGGAGTCCGCTCAACATACGCCAGTGGTTTATGCAGCCAACTATTCAGTCGGTGTCAATGTGTCTATTAAACTGTTAGAACTGGCTTCTAAAGTGTTTGGCGATACAGTGGATATTGAAGTAATTGAAGCACATCATCGCCATAAAGTAGATGCACCATCAGGTACGGCATTAATGTGGGGTGAGGCGATTGCAGGCACTTTAGGTCGTGATTTAAAGCAAGATGCAGTTTACCATCGTGAAGGGCATACAGGCCCGCGTGAACGCCAAAGCATTGGCTTCCAAACCATTCGTGGTGGCGACATTGTAGGTGAACATACTGCAATGTTTATTGCAGATGGTGAACGTGTAGAAATTACCCATAAAGCCACGAATCGTATGAACTTTGCTTCAGGTGCAGTACGTGCTGCGGCTTGGGTGGTCGGTCGTGAAGCTAAAAAATACGATATGAAAGATGTGCTCGGTTTTAACGAGATTAATATCTAAATCTTAAGCATAAAAAACCCGCAAAATGCGGGTTTTTTTATGCAGCAAGTTTAATCATCATCTTTTTTAGAGGTATAGCTATAAGCATAGTTATAGCCATAACTTGAGCCAACTTCACGTTGTACATCATTTAACAGAATACCGTTGACTTTCACGCCCATTTGTTCAAAGCGATTGACAGTTAATTCAAGCTCTTTCATTTGTGTCTTGGCATAGCGTGCGATCACTAAATTAACACCAGTATATTGTGAAATGATCAAACTATCCGTCACTGCCAGTACAGGTGGTGTATCAATGATGACATGATCATATTGTGAAGAAAGCTCTTCCATCAAGCGTACAAATTGTTCTGAACCTAATAACTCAGAAGGATTAGTTGGGCTCTTACCGCGTGCTACAAAATCAAGATTCACAACTTCTGATTTTTGAATCAATTTTTCAGTTTCTACAACCTGTCCATTTAAATAGTTTGATAAGCCAATATCGTTATTTGAATCTTTAAAGTATTGGTGTAAATAACCACGGCGCATATCACCATCAATTAACAAGACACATTTACCACTTTGTGCCAAGATAGTCGCTAGGTTGACCGAAATAAATGATTTACCCACTTCAGGTGCTGGACCTGACACCATAATAATATTATTTTTGGCGTTGCCTAAGGCAAAGTGAATTGCAGTACGCATACTACGTAAGCTTTCAACCGCTAAGTCATCACTATTTTTAATGGCTAAAATAGGTAAGAATTTCTTTTTCTTAAGTAACTTAAAGTGACCTTCTTGAATGCTAGAACGTGGCACTGTTGCATAGACAGGTAAATCCAACTCAGTTTCAATTTGATCTGAATTTTTAACCCCAGAACGTAACATATTGCGTAATAGCGCGAGTAAAGTCCCTAAGAAAGCACCTAAGAATAAGCTTAAGATTAAGATTTGCAGTTTCTTTGGTGCAATTGGTTTAATTGGTGCGACCGCTTGGTCAATAATACGCACATTACCAATCTCACCTGCCTTAGCAATACGTAATTGTTGGTATGAGTTTAACAGTCCTGTATAAAGCTGTTGGCTCACTTCAACTTCACGATATAATTGTAAATAACGACGTTGTAAATCTGGCAGTTGTTTAAGCGTTGCTTCTAAATCACTGATGCGTTGCGTTACAACACCGAGCTGTGCATTAATTTCTTGCATAGCTGGATGTTCATTGGTGTATTTAGCAGATAGCTCAGCTTGACGTTGTTGCAGCTGTGCTTTTTGTTGCTCTAAAGTTATGCTTTGACTTAAATACAGCTCAGACTCTTTGGTGACATCTACTGTATTTGATTGCTCACGGAAACTGTTAAAGGCACGTTCAGCGCTGTCGAGTTTATCTTTTAATTCTGGTAACTGCTCATCTAAGAAACTTAAGGTTTGTGCAGTTTCTGCCGAACGACGTTCAATATTTTGCTTGCTATAGGCGGCCAAAATCTCGTTTAAAATACGGGTGATTTGTGCTTTATCTTGACCTTGATAATTTAAGCCTAAAATACCCGTCAGTTTACCTTTTTCAGCCACAGAATAATTGGCTGTTAAGCGATCCATAGCAGCAGGTAAAGACAGTTTTCTAATCTGATAACTATCATTAATTTGATCTTGGCTATAAATGGCAATATTCCATAAGCCATATTCAGAGCTAATTTGATTATTTTGATTCAGCTTACCGTTAATTAAAATTTGCTGGGTTTTAACATCACTTAAACTAAAATTTTGACCATCAATATTTAAAATTAAGTTCTGGTCGACAAAATGTGCTGGAACATTGAATTGGCGCACATTAAAACTTTGCTCATTATCCCGAAAGATAACTGTATCTTTATAATGTTCAGTTTTATACAGATGTTCTTTAGTTAAGCGATCAATAAAGCCATTTTGTAAACCTTGGATATTTAAATCGAGATTTAGATCTTGAATCACAGAGCCTAATACTAAACGCGATTTTAAGATTTCGATTTCAGCTTGTGCTGGCTGCTTTTGATCGACCATATCGGACAGATCACCCAATAAAGCCGCTGAAGCCCCTTTACTTTCTTCAACTTGAACTAAGGCATTGACCGCGTAAGTATCAGGTGTAGTACGTAAATATAGTAGGGCACATACTAAACTTAAGATCGTGCATAGGGCGATTAATTTCCACTGGGCTATTAAAGAAAAGAATAGCTCTTTTAAATCAATCGTATCTTCCGTTTTGTCGCTTTGGCTCATAATCGTAAATTATCAAAAGTTAAATATAGTTTTTCCAATCAGCAATACAACGTTGTATTAGCTGACAGGTTTGATCAAACATGGCTTGGTCATGTTGATATGGATCGGCAACATCACATTGTTGCCAGTGCCCCAAACGAAAGGTTTTGCCCTTAGCAAAAGGCCACGTATGCTCAATATGTTTTTGTTGATTTTGACTCATCACTAAAACAAGATCCGCTTGTTTGAGCATGTCGCCAGTTAATTTTTTGGCAATATGGCCTTGCATATCAATATTTAAGCGTTGCATACACAGCAAAGCTTTGTCATCGGCAGGATGACCGCTTAAACCTTGAATACCCGCAGAATGAATCTGGAGTGTTGGAAACTCTTGTTTGAGTAAATATTCAGCCATGGGGCTACGACAGATATTACCCACGCAAACCACTAAAATATGTTGAAAGTTCATTACTGGCCTAAACGATCAAGATTATATAAGGCGTTTGAGAATGGAATAATTTGGTTCACAACACGCTGCCAACGTGCTAAACCTGATACATCAATATAGACAATATCATTGGCACGCATTTTAAACTGATTGGCCAAACCAAAATCACCAATGCTTGTTAAATCAATATGATAAACCTCAGTGCTGCCGTCACTAGGATGGCTACGCACCACGTAAATCTTACTACGGCTGCCAGACAGTGGATTCAACCCTTGGCTTTCACCTAACACGTCACCTAAGCTCATGCCTTGATCACGCATGGCGAGAGACTGATTTTTACCAGCCTCACCCATCACATAAACTTTTTGGTTTTCGCGTGAATTAACATACAAGGTGTCATTAGGTTGAATCAGCAGTTTATGCAGAGATAAACCAGCGCGTTCTAGCTCAATACTATTTAAGTGATAACTTTGACCCTGACGGACTAAGGTAATTGAAGTGTTATCTCCAAGCTGAGTATTTACACCACCCGCTAAACCTAATGCAGTATAAACGCTGGTCGGTTGGTCATTTAAATAAAACTGACCGCCTTTCATGACGTTACCTTGTACAGAGTAACGTTGTCCTTCATAAGATAAGACCCGAGCAATTACATCAGGGGTTTTTAAATAACGGGCTAATTGACTGCGTAATTCTTGGTTAACCTGCTGAATACTTTTACCCGCAGCTTTATAGCGTCCAATAATTGGAAATTGAATATAACCTTGTGAATCAATTTGGTAACCATTTGCTTGTACAGATTGATCTGAAGAGACCGATGTCACAGGCGGGGTAATTTCGGGGTAAGCCCATAAGTAAATTGATAGGATATCACCGCTACTCAGGCGATAATTTTTATGAGTATGATTAAATAAATGTGCGTAATCTTGGCGAATATTGATCTGTGCAGGCTGCACTGCAGTTAATGATTCAGGGGTGATTTTGACCACATTTATCTGAGAACCAAGTTCAGTTTGGTATACGCCTTCCTTTGGTAAATCATACGTTTGCAGACCGGAGGTAACTGCGCAACCCGTTACGGCTACACCGAAAGTGAGTAGAAATAAAGATTGGTAGAGTTTCACCCGAAGTCCTATATAAATCATTAATTTTGTAGATTTTTAGCGCAAAATTTTACTTAAAATGAGCATCTTGCTTGAGCTGTAATCATATATGGTCTTGACACAAGATCAAGAGTTATCCCTAAATTATTTCTATACTTATACAAGAGCAAAGCGCTCAGCATTAGTTGACTTTTGAACAAAATTCAATTGAATCAAAAATATACTCTTTAATAGCGTAAAATATTTAATATGCTTTTAATATTCTACGATTATTCATAGAGTTTAATGTAACTAAAATTAAAGCTTTTAGTTAAAAAACATTAAACCTTAATACAATTTCTGATATATTGTGCGCGGCTTTATCTGCTTGACTCTTATATAAATAAAAGGCTGTAGGATGTTACAACTCTCGGAAATAAAAATTGCAATTATTGGTTTAGGTTATGTTGGCCTACCATTAGCAGTAGAATTTGGTAAAAAAGTACCAGTTGTGGGGTTTGATATTCATCAAAAACGCATTGATGAACTTAAAAGTGGTCAAGACCACACATTAGAAGTATCACCAGAAGAATTAGCACAATCTACTCATTTAAGCTATACAGCGAATTTAGAAGACTTAAAAGACTGTAACTTCTTTATTGTGACTGTACCAACGCCGATTGATGAATTTAAACAACCTGATTTAACCCCACTGATTAAAGCTTCACAAAGTATTGGTCAGGTACTTAAAGCAGGTGATGTCGTCGTTTATGAGTCAACGGTATATCCAGGAGCAACTGAAGAAAGTTGTATTCCTGTTTTAGAGCAAGTGTCTGGGCTTAAATTTAACCAAGATTTCTTTGCCGGTTATAGCCCTGAGCGGATTAACCCAGGTGATAAACTGCACCGTGTCACCAATATTTTAAAAATCACTTCAGGTTCTACCCCTGAAGTGGCTGACTTTGTTGATCAAGTTTATAACTTAATTATTGAAGCAGGCACGCATAAAGCAGCCAGCATTAAAGTGGCAGAAGCCGCGAAAGTCATTGAAAACACCCAGCGTGATGTCAACATTGCCTTAATTAATGAACTGGCTGTGATCTTTAATAAAATGGGCATTGATACCGAAGCAGTACTTAAAGCCGCAGGTACAAAATGGAACTTCTTACCGTTCCGTCCTGGTTTAGTTGGCGGTCACTGTATTGGTGTAGACCCGTATTACTTAACCCATAAAGCACAAGCCATTGGTTACCACCCAGAAATTATTTTAGCCGGTCGTCGTTTAAACGATGCGATGGGGGCTTATGTGGTCACTCAGCTGGTTAAAGGCATGATTAAGAAAAAAATTCAAGTTGAAGGCGCTAAAGTTTTAGTGCTTGGTTTGAGTTTTAAAGAAAACTGCCCAGATATTCGTAATACGAAAATTATTGATATTGTGCATGAACTGCAAGAATACCATATTCAAGCTGATGTCTATGATCCTTGGGTAGATGCCGCAGAAGCTGAGCATGAATATAACATCACGCCAGTACAAGAGTTACAAAATGGTCAGTATGATGCGGTGATTCTAGCAGTTGCACATGATCAGTTTAAAGCGATGGGTGCCGCAGAAATTCGTGCATTAGGTAAAACTGAGCATATTTTATATGACCTAAAATATGTACTTGACCAATCTGAATCTGACATCCGTTTATAATTTGAATTAAGGAATATAAAGAATGAGCCAATATCAAAGCGTATGTGAGCAATTACAGCAACAGCCTAAAACTTGGTTAGTGACAGGGGTGGCTGGTTTTATTGGCTCTAATCTTTTAGAAACCTTATTAAAACTCAATCAAACGGTTGTGGGTTTAGATAACTTTGCAACAGGGAATCAACATAATTTAGACGAAGTGCAAAGCTTAGTCACTGCTGAGCAATGGGCAAAATTCCGTTTTATTGAAGGCGATATTCGTGAGTTTGCAGATTGTCAAAATGCCTGCCAAGGTGTGGACTATGTGCTACACCAAGCGGCTCTTGGTTCTGTACCACGTTCTATTGCCGACCCGATCACCACCAATGCTACCAACATTAGTGGTTTTTTAAATATGCTGACTGCAGCGCGTGATGCAAACGTTACAAGTTTTACGTATGCAGCCAGTAGTTCAACCTATGGTGATCATCCGGCATTGCCAAAAGTTGAAGAGAACATCGGTAATCCATTGTCACCGTATGCCGTAACCAAGTATGTAAATGAATTGTATGCCGATGTGTTTGCCCGTACTTACGGTTTTAAAGCCATTGGTTTACGTTATTTTAATGTATTTGGTCAGCGCCAAGATCCAAATGGTGCCTATGCTGCCGTGATTCCAAAATGGACAGCAGCTATGATTGCGGGTGATGATGTATTTATTAATGGCGATGGTGAAACTAGCCGTGATTTCTGTTTTATTGATAATACGGTACAAGCCAATATTTTAGCTGCGACAGCGCAAGATGAAGCTAAAAACCAAGTCTATAACGTAGCTGTAGGTGACCGTACTACGTTAAATGATTTGTTTAATGCCATTAAAACATCATTAAATGCAAATGGTGTAGTTTATTCAAAACAACCTGTATATCGTGACTTTAGAGCAGGTGATGTACGCCATTCACAGGCAAGTATTGCAAAGATAAAAACATTGGTTGGTTACGAACCGACGCATAAAATAGATGATGGAATTCAGTTAGCGACTATGTGGTATACAGATTTAACATGATAAGAATTCTAAAAAAAAACAATTTTGTTAAATCTGTCAGTATACTGAGTAGTGGAGTTTTTTTTGCTCAAATCTTAATGGTTTTTACCATTCCGCTACTGACTAGATTATATACTCCTTTAGATTATGAGAAGTTAACAATTTTTGTAGGTATTACACTAATACTTTCTGGTTTGTCAACCGGAAGGTTTGAAGTTGCTATACCTAAAAAAAATGAATTAAGTGAAGTGGTGAATTTAATCCACCTTTCTTTGAGCTTAAATATTCTATTTAGCATATTATATTTAACTCTCTATATCATATTAAGTTTATTTTTTGATTTAGAAAAATACTGGATATTAATTCCAATATGCTCATTTTTTATTGGATTGTATAACATATTCTATTATTGGGCCCTTTATAGAGAGAAATTCTCTGATATTAGTAAAACCAGAGTTTCTCAAGTTATAACTAGCAATTTAATTTCTATACTTTTTGGTTTTTTAGGTGTTGGTATTGGATTATTAGTAGGACATATAGTAAACTTTGCTACGGGATTTTTTAGATTGTCTAAAGACTATTTATTAAATTTTCATAAATATGAAAATAAAATCAATCTAAAAAAAACTTTTTATGATAATTCAAATTACATAAAGTTTGCTACACCTGAGTATATTTTTCAAAATATAAGTTATTATTTACCCTTGATTTACTTAACAACATTAGCTCCTTTAGTTGTTGGTTATATATTTTTATTAACAAAAATTATAAATATACCATTAAATCTAGTGGGTAGGTCTATTTCAAATATTTTTTATCTAAAAACAAAAGATAAAAATGATTATTTTAAATATTTTATAAAAAATTATATTTTTGGTTTTATTTTATCTAGTTCTTTAATAGGTTTCATGTGTGTAGTTATTTATTATTTTAATACATTTATATTTGGCGAAAACTGGAGTGGTATAAATGATATTTTGTGGTTAATGTTGCCTATTGGTGTGGGTCAGTTCCTAACGTCTACCTATTCAACAATATTCTATAATTTAAATAAAGAAAAGATCCTTATGTTTATATCAATGTTTGGTTTCTTTTTTAGAATTTCACCTTTTATTTTTTTTAAAGAAAGCATTGTAAATATGTTTTTGATATTTAATGGAATATTTTATGTCTTGTTTAGTATTTTAATATTTTTTTTAGTTTATCATTGGAAGTCTATTACGAATAGATAGAGTATATCTCCTGGAGTTATTTTAAATGATTTATTTTATTTTAGGTATATTTACTATCTTATCTGGTATAACTTGGACTGAGAGTGATGGTGGTATAGCATCTAGACTTACTTATGCTGATATATTTGGCTTTTTTATTATAATTTATTGCTTATTTTTGATTTTAATAAATAAAAATATCTTTTTTTTTCCGAAAACTTATAAGGCATATATTCCATTTTTGATTATAATGTTATTTTCTTCAATATTTTCTTTTAAATATGAAAAGGCTGTCTTTGAATATATTATTCATATTTTTATATTTGTTGTAAGTATTGCACTAATTAATATAGCTTATTACTCTAAAAATATTGATTTAAATAATATTTTTAAATCAATTCTATACGGTAGCTCTGTTATAGCTATTATAGGTTTACTACATTTCTTTATCTTTCCACAGTGGTTTCCTGGAACTGAAGGAGGATTGTCTGGAACTTTTAGAAACACTGGTCAAGCCGGAGCTTATTTTGGCTTATTTTTAGCTATTTTATTACCAGCTTTTTTGTCAAAAAAACTAAAACCTACCATTATTAACATTTCTTTATTCACAATAATAATTTTAGCTTTGATTTTTACATTTAAAAGGGCAGCTTTATTAGGTTTTTTTTCAGGATTGTTTTTTTTGATGATAGTAACAAGTTTTTCCTTAAATAAATATGATAAAAAAATATCTGTATACTGCGCATCATTGTTTTTTATATTTTTGATAATAATATCAATTTTTTTTAGCTGGGGGATAGAAAACATTCCAGGTATGCAAAATAGATTTGAATCTAAATTTAATGAAGATACTGTCGAAAATTTTACAGAGGGTTTCTTTGCTGAGAACCTTAGAGTGATGATTAGTGCTTTTTGGGATAAGCCTATATTAGGAGTAGGTTTTGGTAATATTTCAGGAGTTTATAGTGAAGTCTATGAAATTCATAGTTCATATATGTCAATTATAGCAGCAGGCGGTGTACTAGGTTTTATTGCATATTTATATTTTATGTACATGTTTTTTGATAGTTTGAAAAGTAAATATATTAGTGGTGACTGTAAAAGATATTTATATTATTTTTTTCCTTTTTTTATAGGGTTGATAATATCTTGGGGTTATACTTACCACTTAAGAAAAAGAGAATTTTGGATTCTTTTTATGGTAATTAGTTTAGTTGTTTTGATAGGCAAAAAATTGTCTAAAAAAGGTGATATCCATGAATAAAGAGAAAGTTTTACGAGTTTTACCGTACTTTTTTCAAAATCTATTAGTTACTTTGTTTAACGTGAACCAATATAAAATGCGACATAGTGGTAAATATTATTTTTACAAAAACTATTATAAAAAAATAGAGAGTATGAATGAATTCGAGTGGCAAGAGGAAATGAACAAGAAAAAGCAAGACTTTCTTGATTATGCGACCCAAAACTCTAATTGGTATAAAGATTATAGAGGTAAAGAATTAAGTGAGTTTCCTATTCTTTTAAAAGAACATGTAATCAATAATCTAAATATAATAAAAACAATTTCTGAAGAAAAAGGTAAAGTTAGCTTAACAGGGGGTACTACGGGTGCCTCTATGAAAGTTATATACACTCATCAGGATGTACAAGAAAGATTCGCTCTTATTGATAATTTTCGCGCGAAGCATGGATATAGTTTAGGTAAAAAAACTGCATGGTTCTCAGGTAAAAATTTGGTTACTCAACATGACATAGAAAAAGGTATTTGCTCCCATTATGACTTTATAAATAAAATAAGATTTTATTCGACTTTTTTAATTAATGAAAAAAACTTTGATGTTTATTGGAAATCTTTAAATGAATTTCAGCCAGAATTTATGGTTGGATTTCCCTCTAGTGTATTTGAAATCTGTCAGATTGCTAAATCTAAAGGTTTAAAATATTCGGGTAAGGTAAAAATTTTTTTTCCAACGGCAGAAACTGTGTTGGCGGAACATAGAGAGGTTATCTCTGAAATTTTAGGTTGTAAGTTGGTGGACCAATATGCATCCTCTGAGGGGGCACCATTAATTCTGGAATGTGAAGCTGGTCATCTACATATTCATCCTTTGACAGGAATATTTGAAGTTGTAGATGATAATTTGCAACCGACTACATCTGGTCAGATGTTAGTTACATCTTTTACAACACATGGTACACCCTTAATACGTTATCGTATTGGAGACTCGATTACCTTGTCAGAGCCTTCAAAGAAATGTAAGTGCGGATCTACTTTTCCTTTAGTAGAAAGCATTCAAGGACGTACAACTGACTATATTTTTTCACCAGCATATGGCAAAGTAAATCTAGGTAATATTAGTAATTCAACAAAAAATGCTAAAGGTATTATTTGTTTTCAGCTTATTCAAGATAAAATAGACCATATAGAAGTAAAGCTTGTTGTAAATAATGAATTCACTAATGATGAAGAGTTGAATTTTATATCTGCATTGCGTGAAAGAATAGGAAATGATATTCAGTTGGATATCAATTATGTGGAAAATATTCCTAAAGAGAAGAGTGGAAAATTTAGAATTGTAAAGAATAATTTGGCGCTTAAGGATACAAAGTGAAATTTTTGATTATTTCTAGTTACTTGCCTTCTGTTTTAAATTTTCGTGGAAAACTTCTTGAAGCTATTCAAGAAAAAGGCTTCGAAATTCATATTTTTTCCCCTCATGTTGATAATTTTCCTGAGCAGAAAATTAGATTAGAAGCATTAGGTTATGCTGTATATGATGTACCAATGCAACGCACAGGTACAAACCCAGTTGCTGATTTTAACACCCTATTGGTAATGTACAGACTTATTAAACAGATTAAGCCAGATTACGTATTGTCTTATACTATTAAGCCTGTGATATATGGCACACTCTCAGCATGGATGGCTAAAGTACCAAAGCGTTTTTCCCTAATTACAGGGTTAGGCTATGCCTTTCAAAATGTAGAAGAGGGTAGTAAACGTAGCCTATTTCAAAAGATAGTTCATAACTTATATAAAAATGCTTTAGCCCATACGCATAAAGTATTTTTTCAAAATCCAGATGATCTAAAACTATTTCAGGACTTTAAACTCATTAACAAGCAATTGCCTGCTGTTGTGGTCAATGGTTCTGGGGTAAATGTTTCTGACTTTAATGTATTAGCTTTACCTATAGACCAAAACCAAGAAACCAAAATTTCCTTTTTACTTATAGCACGGCTATTAGGTGATAAAGGCGTGCGTGAATATGCAGCTGCAGCAAAAATAATAAAAAAACAATATCCGCATGTAGAGTTTAATTTGGTGGGTTGGATTGATGAAAACCCTAATGCTATTTCTCAGGCAGAATTAGATACGTGGATTGCAGAAAACACTTTAAACTATTGGGGCAAACTCAGCGATGTACGTCCTGCAATTGCTCAAAGTTCTATTTATGTCTTACCTTCCTATCGTGAAGGTACGCCACGTACTGTATTAGAAGCAATGGCAATGGGTCGCGCAATTATTACTACAGATGCACCAGGCTGCCGTGAAACCGTGATAAATGGTGATAATGGTTTCTTAGTCGAAGTAAAATCTGTAGACAGCCTTGTGCATGCTATGCAGCAATTTATTCAACAGCCCGATTTAGTTGTTAAAATGGGTCAGCGTTCGCGCCAAATTGCATTAGAAAAATATGATGTGCATCAAGTCAATAAACATATGATGCAAGAAATGGGCTTAATTTAAATGTTAAAACGTTTACTTGATATTATTATTGCAGGAACTGCATTAATTATTCTTTCTCCTTTATATTTTTATGTTGCTTATAAAGTTCGTAAAAATTTAGGATCACCAGTCATTTTTCGTCAGGTACGCCCAGGTTTACATGGTAAACCATTTGAAATGATTAAGTTTCGTACTATGACAGATGAGCGAGATGCACAAGGCAATTTATTACCTAATGAAGACCGCTTACCTAAATTTGGCAAAATGCTACGTTCAACAAGTTTGGACGAAATGCCAGAGCTTTGGAATGTGATTAAAGGTGATATGAGTATTGTTGGGCCACGTCCATTACTTATGGATTATTTACCCTTATATAATGCAGAACAGGCCAAACGCCATAACGTACGCCCTGGTATGACAGGTTATGCTCAAGTCAATGGTCGAAACTCAATCAGCTGGGAAGAAAAATTTAAACTAGATACATGGTATGTCGAAAATCGCTCTACATGGCTTGATTTTAAAATCATGTTTCAAACAGTAAAAAAAGTTTTGATTAAAGAAGGTATTAATCAATCTGAAGAAGTCACTATGACTCGTTTTACTGGAAACAAAGATGAGTAGTAATAAGATATTATATGCTATTTATGGAGCAAGTGGCTTTGGCCGTGGTGTTATGCCTTTAGCTAGAAAACAATTGAGTCATCTTGCTACACAAGATTATGAGCTGGTCTTTATTGATGATGGTGAAAATAGTGCCTTAGTTAATGGTCATAAAGTATATAATTTTGATGAGTTTACGAAGTTGCCTGCTCAGGAAAAATATGTTGCCATTGCAATAGCCAATAGTAAAATTCGAGAGAAACTTGTTGTAAAGCTGAATTTAGCAGGTATTAAAACTTGGTCTGTTTATGCAGATACAATGATTATGATGGATGACGTGAAGATAGGTGAGGGTGCAGTATTATGTAACCATGTGCACCTCACCTCAAACATTCAGATTGGTAAATGTTTTCATGCCAATTACTTTAGTTATGTCGCACATGATTGTGTGATTAGTGATTATGTTACCTTTGCACCTGGGGTAAAGTGCAATGGTAATATTCATATTCATGATCATGCCTATATAGGCACAGGTGCGGTTATTAAACAAGGTAAACCAGACAAACCTTTAGTGATTGGTAAAGGTGCCATTGTAGGTATGGGCGCGGTGGTGACCAAAAGCGTACCCGCAGGCGTGACCGTTGTGGGTAACCCCGCACGAATTTTAGAGAAAAAATAAATTTAGCTTTTAAATATTTTAGGAACCATCATGTTAAACACTGCATTTGAACCATGGCCAAGCTTTAGTCAACAAGAGGCTAATGCTGTATCTCAAGTTTTACTCTCTAATAAAGTTAATTATTGGACGGGACAAGAGTGCCGTGAGTTTGAAAAAGAGTTTGCACAATTTGCCGAGACTCAATATGCAGTTGCACTTGCCAATGGTACTGTTGCATTAGATGTGGCTTTAAAAGCATTAGGTGTAGGCGCGGGTGATGACGTGATTGTTACCTCACGTACCTTTTTAGCTTCGGCAAGTTCAATTGTAACCGCAGGCGCAAATCCAATTTTTGCCGATGTAGAGCTGGATTCACAAAACATTTCACGTCGCACTATTGAAGCAGTATTAACGCCAAATACCAAAGCCATTATTTGTGTGCATTTGGCAGGTTGGATGTGTGATATGGATCCAATTATGCAATTGGCGCAAGAAAAAGGTCTTTATGTGATTGAAGACTGTGCCCAAGCGCATGGTGCTAAATACAAAGGTAAATCTGCGGGTTCTATTGGTCATATTGCAGCATGGTCATTTTGCCAAGACAAAATTATGACCACGGGTGGCGAGGGTGGCATGGTCACCACCAATGATGAAAGCCTGTGGAAAAAAATGTGGTCATATAAAGACCATGGTAAAAACTTTGACAGCATTTACAACAAACAACACCCGCCGGGTTTCCGTTGGTTACATGATTCGTTTGGTACCAACTGGCGCATGATGGAAATGCAAGCGGTGATCGGTCGTTTACAGTTAAAGCAAATGCCAGAATGGACAGCTCAGCGTAATGCCAATATGCAAACCATCTATGCAGCATTTGCCGATAGCCCATATTTTACGGTGCATCAGCCTTCAGAGCAGTATGAACATGCAGCATATAAATGCTATGTTCAAGTGAATATTGAACAATTGCCACAAGGTTGGTCGCGTGATCGTATTATGGCGGAAATCAATGCACTGGGTGTACCATGCTTTAGTGGTTCATGCTCAGAAGTGTATTTAGAACATGCTTTTGATGATACACCATGGCGTCCAGCCCAGCGTTTAACCAATGCACAACAATTGGGTGAAAGCAGTTTAATGTTCTTGGTACATCCAACTTTAAGCACTGACAGTATGGATAAAACCGTAGCTGCAATTCATGAAGTGATTGCTCGTATCTAAATCCAATATAACAATAGGGTCAGGTAAGACCTGACCCAATTTAAAATTTTGCTATATCCATAAGTTGCAAGACTTATAATTTTTATGCACCGCATTGAGTAGAAAAATTCTGTGAAGTCCATCATTATTCGTTTGGTAGAATCGCCACGCTTAGCAAAACAATTATTTTTAATTTTATTAGATTTAGCTATTTTTCCAGTATTAATTTGGCTATGTTATGCATTAAGAGCGTTTAACTTAGGGGCAGAAGTCGTACCTAACCTTGCTTTTGGTTCAGTTTGGGTAAGTGGACTTGCAGTGTCTGCTTTGGCTATCTGTGGTATTTATCGTTTTATTGTACGGAGCTTTAACGAAGCATTTATTACCCGTTTAGCCTTGGCTACGGGTTTAGCAGTGATTAGCTTATTTGTTTTAGCTTACCTAAGCCATGCTTTTATTCCAACTTCAATTCCATTGATGTTTGGTTTTATGATGTTTGCTTGGATTTGGTTGAGCCGGGGTGTCATTCGCTTTTTGGTGCGCGCTTATACGCATAGCAATATCTTGCGTAAACGTGTGGCTATTTACGGTGCAGGCTATGCAGGTCAGCAAGTTGCCGCAACCCTACAGCGTTCCGATGAGCATACGGCCGTATTTTTCTTAGATGATAAACCGTCTTTAGCACGTCAAATGATTGGTGGTTTACGTGTGTATGCGCCTAAAGATGCTTTAGCACAGTTTGAAAAACAAAATATTGATGAAATTTTAATTGCACTGCCTTCGGTTAGTCGGGTGCGTAAAAGTGAAATTGTAAAATTTTTAGAACCAGCACATATTAAAATTACCGAAATTCCAGGTTTAACCAAATTGGTAGATGGTGAAATTCGTATCTCTGATATTCAAGAAGTGGATATTATTGATTTACTTGGTCGTGATCCTGTGCCACCAGTACAGCATTTGCTGACTAAGAATATTAAAAATAAAGTGGTGATGGTCACAGGCGCGGGTGGTTCTATCGGTTCAGAACTGTGTCGTCAAATTATTAAAAACCAGCCTAAACAGTTAATTATCTATGAATTAACTGAATTTGCGCTATATAGCATCGACAAAGAATTAGGTTTAAATAGCCAAATTGAGATTATTCCGGTTTTAGGCTCTGTGCTTGATCAAGCCAAATTAGAACGTGTGATTGAGCAGTATGCCGTTCAGACGGTTTATCATGCAGCGGCCTATAAACATGTACCTTTAGTGGAATGTAACCCTATTGCAGGTTTACAAAATAACTCAGTAGGTACGGCATTTAGCGTAAATGCTGCGGTTAAAAAAGGCGTAGAAACTTTTGTACTCATTTCCACCGATAAAGCTGTGCGTCCAACCAATGTGATGGGTGCATCCAAACGTATGGCAGAGCTCTATTGTCAGGCTATGGCAGCGGCACAACAAAAAACGCAAATTAGTATTGTGCGTTTTGGTAATGTACTCGGCTCATCAGGTTCGGTCGTGCCATTATTTAAGCAGCAAATTGCCAAAGGTGGCCCAATTACTGTGACGCATCCAGATGTCACGCGTTACTTTATGACTATTCCTGAAGCATCACAGTTAGTGATTCAAGCGGGTGCTTTGGGTACGGGCGGTGATGTATTTTTATTAGACATGGGTGAGCCTGTGCGTATTCAAGATCTAGCACGCCAAATGATTGCTTTAAGTGGTTTAAAAGTGCGTGAAGAGGGCAGTATGAGCGGTGATATTGCAATTGAATATTCAGGTTTACGTCCGGGTGAAAAACTCTATGAAGAGCTATTGATCGATCAAGAAGATACCGAAATTACTGAACACAGCCGAATTTTACGTTCATTTGAAAAGCAGTATCCTTTAGATGAGTTACTCGTTGTATTTGAACGTTTAAATCAGTTAACTGCAGTAGATGATGATATTCAATGGGCACTTACTCAGCTTGAGCATTATGTTGATGGTTATCAACGTGGCAAAGAGATTAGAGTCAATTAAGGATTAATATGAGTACAATTTTAGTTACAGGTGGAGCTGGTTATATTGGCTCGCATACCTGTTTACAACTCTTAGAACAAGGTGATCAGGTTATTGTGTTAGATAATTTATCTAACAGCTCTACTGAGGCCCTTCATCGTATACAACGCCTTGCCAATAAAGCACTTACGTTTATTGAAGGTGATATTCGCGATAGTCAGTTACTTGAGCAAATTTTTAATGACTATCAAATTGATGCAGTCATTCATTTTGCGGGTTTAAAAGCGGTAGGTGAGAGTCAGACCAAGCCACTTGAATATTTTGACAATAATATTTCAGGTTCAGTGACTTTATTGAATGCAATGCAAAAGGCGCAGGTATTTAATTTAGTCTTTAGTTCATCTGCTACGGTGTATGGTGAAAAGCATGTATCACCGCTGAATGAAAGCATGTCTACGGGTAATACCACCAATAATTATGGTTATACCAAACTGATTGTTGAGCAACTGCTACAAAAATTAGCGTTGAGTGAGCCACGTTGGTCTATTGCACTATTACGTTATTTTAACCCAGTAGGTGCACATCACAGTGGTCAAATTGGTGAAGATCCGCAAGGTACACCTAATAATCTAATGCCGTATGTGACTCAAGTGGCTGTAGGTCTAAGAGAGAAATTGTCTATTTTTGGTGATGACTATGACAGCATAGATGGTACAGGTGTACGGGATTATATTCATGTTGTTGACTTAGCCAGTGCACACTTAGCAGCGCTACAATATCGTTTAAAACAAACGGGTTGTGATGCTTGGAATATTGGTACTGGTCAAGGAGTATCGGTACTAGAAGTAATAACAGCCTTTGAACAGGTCAATGGTGTAAAAGTCAATTATGAGTTTGCACCACGCCGTGATGGTGATATTGCGACTTGTTTTGCGGACAACACTAAGGCCGTGACTGAGCTCGGTTGGCAGCCTCAATTCGGATTATCCGACATGCTACGCGATAGTTGGAATTGGCAAAAAAATAATCCGCAAGGTTATCGTTAAACAATAAAAAAGGGCGCTTGAAGCGCCCTTTTTTATATAAGGTATTATTCAACTGTTACCGATTTGGCCAAGTTACGCGGTTGATCGACGTCAGTACCACGTAATACCGCAACATGGTAAGACAACAATTGTACAGGTACACTATACACAATTGGCGCTAAAATTGGACTAATGCGTGGTACAGCTACGACGTGTTGACGATCTTTACTGGTGATGCCGCTGTTTTCATCAGCAAAGACAAATAGTTCACCGCCACGCGCTTGTACTTCTTCCATATTCGATTTAAGTTTATCAAGCATGTCATCTTGCGGTGCTAAAATCACCACTGGCATATCATTGTCTACCAATGCCAATGGGCCGTGTTTGAGTTCACCTGCTGCATAACCTTCGGCATGAATATACGAAATTTCTTTAAGCTTTAAGGCGCCTTCTAAAGCAATCGGGAACTGTGTGCCACGACCTAAGAATAGACAGTGTTGCTTTTCTACAAACAATTCAGATAAACGCAAAATTGAATTGTTATTTTGCAGGGTATCTAAAATCACTTTTGGTGTGTGCCAAAGTTCAGCGGCAATGGTAGAAATTTGTTCAGCACTAATCGTGTTTTTAACCGTACCAATTTTAAGTACCAACAGCATTAACGCTGCAAGCTGCGTGGTAAAAGCTTTGGTCGAAGCTACACCAATTTCAGGACCAGCTAAAGTTAACAAACTATGATGCGTTTCACGAATCATGCTTGATGTAGCCACGTTACAAATGGCCATGGTGCTAATATCTAAGCCTTTAGCTGCCGCACGTTTTTGTGTATCACGTAGCGCGGCTAAAGTATCGGCTGTTTCACCTGATTGTGAAATGCATAGATATAAGGTATTGCCGACAACGACTGGCAGGCGATAACGGAATTCGCTGGCAATTTCAACTTGGCAAGGTAAATCAATCAGTTGCTCAAACCAATATTTAGCGATCATACCAGCATGGTAACTGGTACCGCAGGCAATGATTTGCACTTGCTGAATTTTTTCAAAATCTACCACTGCATCTTTTAAGAAATCAGCACGTAATGTGTTGCCATCTAGTGCTTGCGAAATCGTTTGCTGAATGGCTTCAGGTTGCTCATAAATTTCTTTGAGCATGTAATGCTTATATTCGCCTTTAGAAGCATTGCTGACTGTCGCATCTAATTCTTTTACTGGACGTTCAACTAGCTTGCCATCCACAAAAACTTCAATGGTATTACGGGTTAAACGTGCAATATCACCTTCTTCAAGGTAGATAAAACGATTGGTAATTGGCAATAATGCCAGTTGATCGGAACTAATAAAGTTCTCGCCAATACCAACACCAATCACCAAAGGTGAACCTTCACGTACCGTGATCAGTTCGTCAGGATGTGAAGTATGTACGATACCTAGCGCATAAGCACCTTTAAGCTTGGGTACCACTTTCTTTACAGCTTCTAACAAGCTTGGTGTGGTTTTAAGCGCATCATTGACTAAATGCGCAACAACTTCAGTATCCGTTTGTGAAGTAAATACATAACCTAAAGCTTGAAGATCATCTTTAAGTTCTTGATAGTTTTCGATAATACCGTTATGTACTACAGCAACGTCACCTGAAATATGCGGATGGGCATTATTTTCAGTTGGCTTGCCATGTGTTGCCCAGCGGGTATGCGCAATACCCAATGACCCAGTGATATTTGATTCTTTAACCGCTTGATCAAGATTAGCAACTTTACCCACACGGCGTTCACGTAATACTTGACCTTGGCTGACTAAGGCTAGACCTGCTGAGTCGTAGCCACGATATTCAAGACGCTTTAGACCTTCAATTAAAATACTGGTAATACTACGTTCTGCAACGCCACCAACAATACCGCACATATTTAAATCCTCTTATTTTTTAACCTTTTGGGGGCGTGGATAATTTTCTTTTACCAATTGTTTGCTACGTTCAAAGGCAAGACTATGGTCTGCCACATCACGGGTAATGACTGAGCCAGCACCCACGGTTGCACCATTACCAATGGTGACAGGAGCCACTAATGAGCTATTTGAACCAATGAACGCTGCATCGCCAATCACGGTTTTAAATTTATTGGCACCATCGTAGTTACAGGTAATCGTGCCTGCACCAATATTTGAGCCTGCACCAATTTCAGCATCACCTAAATAGGTAAAGTGATTGGCTTTTGAACCTACACCTACGCTTGAGTTTTTCACTTCAACAAAGTTACCAATGTGTACTTCATTGGCAAGTTTGGCACCTGGACGTAAACGCGCAAACGGCCCAATCTGTACATTTTCACCCACCACTGCATTTTCAAATACGCTATATGGCTGTACTTTAGTCCCTGCTGCAATCGTGGTGTTTTTAATTACGCAACCTGCACCAATTTCCACGTTGTCGCCTAAAGTCACATCACCTTCAATAATGACATTAATATCAATGCGAACGTCTTTGCCAACAGTTAAATCACCACGTAAATCAAAACGACTTGGGTCAATTAAATGCACGCCTTGTTGCATTAAGCTTTTGGCTTGAAAGGCTTGGAATTCACGCTCTAAGGCTGCTAGTTGTACGCGATCATTGACACCTTCAACTTCAAAAGCCAATGTTGGTTCAACAGATGCAACGGTCATACCATCCGCTAAAGCCATGGCAACAATATCGGTTAAGTAATATTCGCATTGGGCATTGTCATTAGACAATTTTGGTAGCCACTCATGCAATTTGGCATTGCTCACGCAATAAATACCAGTATTAATTTCTTTAATTTGACGTTGCTCATCTGAAGCATCTTTATGCTCCACAATCGCTTGAATCGCACCGTTATCACGCACAATACGTCCATAACCCGAAGCGTCAGGTAGGGTCAGTGTGACTAAGCCAATACCCGTTTCTTGGGAAGCATCGAGTAGACGTTGTAAAGTATCTTGTGTCACACACGGTACATCACCCGATAAAATTAACGACATACCCTCGTTTTTAAGCACTGGCAGCGTCATTTGTACCGCATGACCTGTACCAAGTTGCTCGGCTTGTTCGACCCAATCAATCTGTTCAGCTGCAAAGGCTTGTTGTACTAAAGCGCCGCCGTGACCGTAGATTGTAATAATATTATTGGCGTTTAATTTCTTGGCAGTGGCAATCACATGACCCAATAATGGACGCCCTGCAAGTGGTTGTAATACCTTAGGTAAACTTGAACGCATGCGCGTGCCTTTACCGGCAGCTAAGATAATAACGGTCGTAGACATGAAAAATCCTACTTAATGATCTATGTCATTGTGAAATGTAAGTATGCCCAGATACATAATGCTGCCCAAATACCCGCGATAATATCATCGAGCATGATGCCAACGCCCCCACTGACTTGGCGATCTACAACATTGATTGGCCATGGCTTCCACACATCAAAGAGACGAAAAAGCCCAAATCCAATCAGTACCCAGAAGAAGCTCATTTGACCTAAGTAAATGAGAGGTAAAAAAGTAATAGACTGTCCTGCGAACTCATCCCAGACAATACGCCCGTCATCATGTACTTGCATGATTTGAGCGGTCTTTCCACAAATATAAATGCCAAGCAAAGACATTAGGACGATAGCTAATATAGTGTGTATAAAGCCAAATGCAAGCCAAATAGGAATAAATATCAATGCGAAAGCTGAACCAAATGTGCCTGGTGCTTTAGGGAGTAAACCTGAGCCAAAGCCAACGCCACAGAACACAATACTACGTTCTAACCATGACATTTTTTTGAAATGAATAGGTGGTTTATGCAAAGTGTTGATATCCGTGAAAATCTAGGGAGTAGGTCTGTCCATATTGTAAAAGTTTTAACCCAGCTTGTGCTTGTATTGTACCAATTTTCTGATAAGTCACCGGCAAATTGAGCTGTTGTAGACGAGCGTAATGTTCGGGGCTAATGGTAAAACACAATTCGTAGTCATCACCACCTGCTAAAGCATAGCGATAGCGCTGTTGCTCATCTAAAGCAGCTAATGTGGCACTTAGCGGTAAATTATTGACTTCAATCACTGCACCCACTTGAGATGCCGTTAAAATATGGGTTAAATCTTGGGCTAAACCATCTGAAACATCAATCATACTTGAGGCTAAGCCTTTTAGAGCTGAACCTAATTCACAACGCGGTGTTGGATAGTCAAGACGTTGTTGTAGTGGATGACCTAGATGTGCGAGGCCATAAGCAGCATCACCAACAGTACCACTGACACAAATGTAATCGCCTGGCTTTGCACCAGAACGGAGTACCCCTTGACCATGTTCAATCCAGCCAAGAGCAGTCACGGTAATCGTTAAATGTGGGCTTTGTGTGGTATCACCACCAATTAAACTCACTCCAAATTGATCGCAACAATCATATAAACCCTGACTAAAGCCTTTGAGCCAGTCATGATCAATTTGGGGTAGGCTTAATGCCAATAAAATACTATGCGGTTTGGCACCCATTGCAGCAATGTCAGATAAATTGACTGCTACAGATTTCCAGCCAATCGAATGGGGATCGGTATCTAAAGGAAAATGCCGACCTGCGACAGAAGTATCTGCGCAAATCACCAATTGTTGACCTTTTGGCGGGGTGAGCAGGGCTGAGTCATCACCCACACCTAAAGCGACAGAATTTTTATTCTGTCGATTAAAATAGGTGTCAATAATTGAAAACTCAGCCATCACAACAAACCAAAATTAATTTGCTTGTTGTTTTTCTGCTGCACGTAAAGTCGTTGCTAAGCGATCTAATACACCATTGATGTATTTGTGGCTATCGGCACCGCCAAAATGTTTCGCAAGCTCAATTGCTTCGTCTAATACGACGCGATACGGAATTTCAAGATGTTCTTGAAGTTCATATGCGCCTAAACGAAGGGTCGCAAGTTCAACGCCATCTAAGGCAGTTAATTCACGATCCAGCACAGGGATAAGCAGCTCATCAAGAGCTTCTGAGTTTGCAACCACTTGAGTCAACAATTCATGATAGTAGCCAAGATCCACTTTATGCATAGCATTGTCGGCACGTGTGCGTGCTTCAATTTCATGCACAGGGTTGTGGCTCATTTGCCATTCATAAATACCTTGTACAGCAAAGCGACGTGCTTTACGTTTTGCTGCATAAGTTGCTTGAAGTGTTTGCGACATAGCGTTAAATAGCCTTTAACAAGTTAACCATTTCAATAGCAGTTAAGGCAGCTTCACTACCTTTGTTGCCTGCTTTCGTACCAGAGCGTTCAATCGCTTGTTCGATACTATCCGTAGTTAATACACCGTTAATTACTGGTAAGCCAGTATCTAGACCAACAACGCCTAAACCTTTGGCACATTCCCCCGCAACAAAGTCGAAGTGAGGTGTGCTACCACGAATTACCGCGCCAAGAGCAATGATTGCATCAAACTTATTGGTTGCTGCTAATTTCTTAGCCACAACTGGAAGTTCCCAAGCGCCGGGTGCATGAACAACAGTGATATTATCCTCTGATACACCATGACGTTTCAATGTATCAATTGCACCTTCTAGTAAATGTTCTACAACAAAACTGTTAAAACGACCTACTAAAATCGCATAACGGTCTTCGTTCGCGAGATGTAACATACCTTCAATACGGCGAACAGCCATAATAACCTCGATGATTTCTTAAGATGTTTGATTTGCGGTGATGTATTCCACCACTTCTAAGTTAAAACCTGAAAGTGCATTAAAACGTAATGGCGAACTTAACAGTTTCATTTTTTCTACGCCTAAATCGCGTAAGATTTGTGCACCAACACCAATGGTTTGGTATTGCTGCGACAATGCTGCATTGGATTTAGTTTTCTTAGGTGCGGTTAAGCTGTCTAAAGCTGGGCCTAAATCTGGTAAATGACGTTGCCCAATCCACACCAAGACACCGCGCTCGCTATGTGCAATTTCTTTTAAAGCACGATCTAGGTTCCAAGCAGGTTCGCCATCTTGTTTATTAATTTTAAGCAGGTCACGCGCAGGGCTAAAACCGTGTACACGTACAGTGGTCACACCGTCTTTTGGCTCGCCTTTGACTAATGCTAAATGAATATCTGGATTACCAACTTCACGGTAACGGAATAATTCAAATGTACCGTATTCGGTTTCTAATGTTTGTTGGTCTAAACGCTCTACCGTTTGTTCATTGGTCATACGATAGTGAATTAAGTCTGCAATCGTACCAATTTTAAGACCATGCTTTTCAGCAAATACTTCTAAATCTGGACGGCGCGCCATGCTGCCATCTTCATTAATAATTTCACAAATCACAGATGCTGGCTCAAGACCTGCAAGACGTGATAAATCACAACCTGCTTCGGTATGACCAGCACGGTGTAATACACCACCTGGCTGTGCCATCAGTGGGAAGATATGACCGGGTTGTACAATATCAGCGGGTTTAGCATGCGCTGCCACCGCAGTTTGAATGGTATGGGCACGCTCTGCAGGCGAAATACCTGTTGAGATGCCTTCAGCCGCTTCAATAGAAAGCGTGAAATTGGTACCGTGCTGGGCCCCGTTAGCATCGACCATTAAAGGTAGATTTAATTGTTGGCAACGCTCTTTACTCAACGTTAGGCAAACAAGGCCACGCGCATGCGTGATCATAAAGTTGATGTCTTCCGGACGCACGTGCGTGGCAGCAATCACAAGATCACCTTCATTTTCACGGTCTTCGTCATCCATAAGAATGACCATTTTTCCTGCACGGATATCTGCTACAAGCTCTTCAACTGTATTGAGCGGCATCAACCTTCACCTTCTTGTTTGTCTCAACGGACATTTCATTGCATTGATTGTGGGTATAGTCTAACGCTTTTATAGGGCTTTTGACTATGCTTATTGCTTTTCCCTAAAGTCCATTGTTATACACAGCACTATGCACTTTGAAAAGAGGGAGACTTTAGGTTGTGTTGATTATGCAGTGTGTTTTAGTCAATAAAATGCATAAAAACTGCGAAAAATATCAGAAAAAATGCAAAGTTAAGCAGTTTTAAGACAATTTAGCCTAAAATTGCTTGAATGTTCACTGCATCAAACTTTAGTGGCAGAGTGGCTTATTTGTTTATTCTCCATCCACTGCCGATTGAGCGAGGCAAATTCAGATAATACAACGCAGACCAAATCGTCGTTGTAAACTCAAACAATAGGCGAAAAAAAACCCTGATATAAAATCAGGGTTTTTTAGAATCTGGAGCGGGAAAGGAGACTCGAACTCCCGACCCCAACCTTGGCAAGGTTATGCTCTACCAACTGAGCTATTCCCGCGGAGTCTATTCGGTTTTTTAAATAAAAAACTAAATCAAAAAAATTTTGGAGCGGGAAAGGAGACTCGAACTCCCGACCCCAACCTTGGCAAGGTTATGCTCTACCAACTGAGCTATTCCCGCGGAGTCTATTCGGTTTTTTAAATAAAAAACTAAATCAAAAAATTTTGAGCGGGAAAGGAGACTCGAACTCCCGACCCCAACCTTGGCAAGGTTATGCTCTACCAACTGAGCTATTCCCGCATGGCTACGTATAATACAGATTGAAAAAATTAGGTCAACACCTTTTTTAAAATTCGTGCATTGTTTGCATAAAATTGCAGCAATTTATTTTAATTTGATTAAAATCAAAGCACTTTTACTGGGTTTTCGTTGTAACTACTGCTTTTTTAAGGCAGCGCGTTATACTCAAATCAAAAGCAATCAATGGTGAATAAGATGTTAGAGCAGCAGTTAAAACAGTGTTTAGAGGCACTGAACCCGACTTATTTAGAAGTGGTTAATGAATCTTCTGGTCATGGTGGTTATTTTCCAGGTAAAGAATCGCATTTTAAAGTGGTGATTGTGAGTGAAGCTTTTGCAGGGCTACGTTTAGTACAACGTCATCAAAAAATTTATGCTGCTGTGGGGGATTTACTTAGCCCAGGTAAAATCCATGCATTGGCAATTCACGCTTTTGTAGCAGCTGAATGGCAAGGTCAAGATACAACGAGTCCCGAATGTGCACATGCACCTAAAGCTTAAGGTTGATTATGGAAACCCAATTACTGGTTAAAATTATTCATATGAGCTTGGCAAGTCTGCTGATTGTAGTGATGCTTGGGCGTACAGCCAGCTTATTTGTAGGCACACAGGGGCAACAGCCTAATCCTAAAGGGCGTAAGCTTTGGGTAGGCTTACAGCATTTTAGTCTGAGCTTTATTACGCTTACTGGTCTAGTATCTTTGTATTTAAAAGATTTTGTGGTGCAACCATGGTTTTATGCCAAGCTGGTGTTGTTTTTTGTGATGGTCTCTTCGATGATCAAAGCATTTAAAAAAGACGAAACTATTGCATTAGTACAGCGCCGTGCTGGTATGGTGATTAGCCTGTTGGCCTTGGCTGGATTGCTAGGTTTGGTTATTATTAAACCAGTATTTTCTTAAACTTAGCGCTTGCTCAGTTGTCACTGCTGCAACTGAGCATAAGCCAAAGCAGTCTTATATAATAAAAACAGCTAATCGTTTGTCACAGTGTATAAATTGACGTCTATCACAAAAACATTGTTCAATGCGAAAATAAATACAAATGTTGAGATTGAAATGCAAAAATTTACTGGACTCGCCTTAATTGTCAGTGTGGCTGTATTGCTCAGTGCTTGTTCGACCCCAGTCAAACCTACTTATGTTTCACCTACCCAATATCAAGCTTTAAATTGCCAACAATTGCAAAGCGAATATAATCGTATTAGCCAATACATTGCTAACGGTGTGGAAACACCTAAACGTACAGGTATGGGGGTTGGTGTTGGTTTAGGCGCAGGTTGGGGGAGCCGTGGTGGTTGGGGCTTGGCACCTAATGTATCGGTAAATATGGGGCAATCTAGCAATAGCAAACGTAGTGAAGAAGCACGTTTATTGGGACAACAAGAAGCAGTAGTACAAGCGGCTAAATTTAAAAATTGCCCCATCATTATTCGAAATAACGTAAAAAAATAATATAACAGCAGCTTAAATAGGATGTTTTAAGCTGTGGCACACAAGGGGTAGGGATGCTAGAAGACTGGGTTTTTCTGATGGCGGTATTTGCTGTACTGATGATTCCGGGGCCGACCAATGCACTGTGGGCCAGTTCGGCCCATCAACAAGGCATTGCAAAAACCAGTTGTTACCTGCCTCTGCAGCTGCTGGGTTATATCTATGCCATTAGCTTATGGGCATTGTTTATTCATTTAATGCAGCCATATTGGCCGAAAATTAGCTTGATTTTGCATGTTGGCAGTAGTGTTTATACGGTAATTTGGGCTTTTTATTTATGGAAAGCTAAACATTTACAAAAACATAGCCAACAGCATAAGGTGATTCGTCCCTATCAGTTGTTTTTTGCCACTTTAAAAAACCCAAAAGCCTTATTGTTTGCTGCTGGAATTTTCCCGCTACATACTTGGGATGATCCGCTGCATACGATGAGTGTATTTGCCGCTTTTAGTATTATTTTGATTCCAAGCGCATTGTTTTGGATGTGTTTCGGACGAGCTTTATTAGATCCAGAAAATAGCCCAAAAAATGCCGATCGCTTATATAAAGGATCGGCAGTTTTGCTGATAGTCTGTGTGCTACCCGTATTAATTGGTTTATTTTAAGCTAGATTTTTCTTAAAGAATTTTTGACGAATAAAGCCAATCACTCCTGGTAATACACTTAAAATAATGATGCCAAAAATTAAATGGGTAAAGTTATCTTTGACGATTGGCATATTACCAAATAAGTAGCCTAAAATTACAAAAGAACTAATCCACAGCGCACCACCCACCACATTATAGGTTAGGAAAAATTTATAATTCATATGACCTGCACCAGCGACAAAGGGTGCAAAGGTACGCGCAAATGGTACAAAGCGGGCAAAAATAATAGTTTTACCACCGTGCTTTTCAAAGAATTGTTGGGTAGCAAGTAAATGTTTTTTATTAATAAAGCGTGATTCGATTTCAAAAACACGCGGTCCAATATAACGACCAATATGATAGTTTAAAGTATCACCTAAAACCGCAGCCACAAACAATAAAGGAATCAAGATCCAAGGATCCATAGCACCTGTTGATGCTGCTAAAGCACCTGCTGCAAACAGTAAACTGTCACCTGGTAAAAACGGCATGACCACCAAACCAGTTTCCACAAAAATAATCAAAAACAAAATTGCATAAATCCACACCCCATAATTGATGATGAATTCAAGCAAGTGATCGTCTACGTGTAAGATAAAATCGAGGAGTTCCATGAGCGGCAGCAAGCTAAAGTGTCGCCAAATGCTAACAGTCTAAGGGGGGAAAGTCAGTAGCCAAGCAGAATAATTTGCGCTTTTGTTGCGATGTAATCAGCTTGTAAAAAAGAGCGGTTATTTGTGCATGAACATCAGCCAAATTCGCACCAAATTTTACATTGCAAACGACCTAAGCTTCTAAAATAAGAGCATGATCACAAAACCACAATCACAATAATACAGAGGTGAATATGCAAAAAATTATACTGAGTTTAAGCTGTGCAGCAGCTTTACTTATCAGTCCTTTAGCACTGGCAAAGTCTGATCAAATGCTCATACAAGAAGCGGCAAAAAATCGTGTTACTGTCGCACAAGCTAAAACCTTAAAAGATGAAACAGGCGTGACCTTAACGGGCAAGATTGTTAAGCACATCTCAGGTGATAATTTTGAGTTTGAAGATGCAAGTGGCAGCATTGTGCTTGATATTGATAATGATTTATGGAAAGCCTTACAGCTTAAAGCAGGTGACAAAGTTAAAGTCATTGGCGAGGTAGATACTCATCGTACTAAACCTACAGATATTGAAGTGATTAAACTACAACGTATGCCTTAAGCCCTAAATTTAGGCGAAAACGATAAGCTTAGAAGCTAAATGAGTTAAAAAGACGCAGTTTAGTTTTTAACCTTATCTGAATAGTGTGCCTAATCGTCGGAAAAATGCTAGAATAGCGCGCTTATATTCGTTGCCTGCATAGTTGTTTGCCATGACTACCAATACCCAAATTACTGAAGATCGTATCCTGATTCTGGATTTCGGTTCTCAATATAGTCAGCTTATTGCACGTCGTGTACGTGAAGCTGGTGTTTATTCAGAAATGTACGCCTTTGATATGTCTGAAGAAGATATTCGTGCATTTAACCCAAACGGGATCATCCTGTCAGGTGGTCCAGAAAGTGTTCATGAAGAAGGTAGTCCACGCGCACCGCAAGTTGTATTCGAACTTGGTGTACCTGTTCTTGGTATTTGCTATGGTCTACAAACCATGTCTGCACAGCTTGGCGGTAAAGTAGAGCCGGGTACTGTTCACGAATTTGGTTATGCAGAAGTGAATATTCAAGTGCGCGACAAACTCATTGGCGACCTTGAAGATTCTAAAGACCAATTAAAAGTTTGGATGAGTCACGGCGATAAAGTGACTGCCATTCCTGAAGGTTTCCAGATTACTGCTAGCACACCAAGCTGTCCAGTAGCGATGGTTTCTGACGAAGCACGTCGTTTCTACGGCATTCAATTCCATCCAGAAGTAACGCATACTGCAAAAGGTGCTGAATTACTGTCTAACTTCGTACACAACATTTGTGGTTGCCGTGCGCTTTGGAACTCTGAAAACATTATCGATTTACGTGTTGAACAACTTCGCGCGCAGATTGGTGATCAAAAAGTTCTTTTAGGTCTTTCAGGTGGTGTAGATTCATCAGTTGTTGCGGCACTTTTACACCGCGCAATTGGCGACCAATTGACTTGCGTATTCGTAGATAACGGTTTATTACGTTTGAACGAAGGCGAGCAAGTGATGGACATGTTTGCGAAAAACATGGGTATCCGTGTGATCCGTGCTGACGCTGAAGATCGTTTCTTATCTGCACTTGCAGGTGAAGTTGATCCTGAGAAAAAGCGTAAAATCATTGGTCGTGAATTCATCGAAGTATTTGCTGAAGAAGCACGTAAGTTAGATGGCGTAAACTTCCTTGCACAAGGTACGATTTACCCAGACGTGATTGAATCTGCTGCAACTAAAAATGGTAAAGCGCATGTGATTAAATCGCACCACAACGTGGGTGGTTTACCAGATGACTTAGCATTTGAATTGGTTGAGCCAATCCGTGACTTGTTCAAAGACGAAGTACGTCGTTTAGGTACCACTTTAGGTTTACCATTTGAGATGCTTTACCGTCACCCATTCCCAGGTCCGGGTCTAGGTGTTCGTATTCTTGGTGAAGTGAAGAAAGAATATGCAGACATTTTACGTCTTGCAGATGACATCTTCATGCAAGAACTTCGTGCAAGCGGTTGGTACGACAAAACTGCACAAGCATTTGCGGTATTCCAACCGGTTAAATCAGTTGGCGTAGTAGGTGATGGTCGTCGTTACGCATGGGTGATTGCACTTCGTGCCGTTGAAACTGTTGATTTTATGACAGCTCGTTTCGCGCATCTTCCATACGATCTAGTAGACAAGATTTCTACACGTATCATGAATGAAATTGCTGAAGTTTCTCGTGTTGTTTATGACGTATCGTCTAAGCCACCAGCGACTATCGAGTGGGAATAATTTTCTAACGAAAATTATTTGATAAAAAAGGGCGCTTAGGCGTCCTTTTTTTGTGTTTAATAAAATAAAGAGGGTATATATGAGTTTTTACGATTGGCTTATTGAGATAAAAAAGTTATCTCCAGCGTCAGCATCCAAATATAATTTAGTGATTAAAAATAGGATATCTGATTGGCTACCGAGTTATGAAGTTCCAGATAATATTATTGATTTTGAAGCATTAAAGCGTCTAATTTTTTCATTAGATATTTATAAAGAAAGAAATAAAGTTGGGAACAATATGTATTCCTCGGCCTTAAATCATTATGCGGACTATATAAGAGAAAAAGATCTAAATAATCACCATATTCTAGATGAAAAGCAAAATCTTACTTCAGAAGCAGAGCGTAAAGTAAAAGTTAGATTAATCCAAGCTAAGTTCAGAAAAGCTTTATTTGATGTTCATCCTAAATGCGTGATCTCAGGAGTTAATAAGCCAAGCTTTTTAATCGCATCACATATCAAACCGTGGAAAAAATCAACTGATGAAGAGCGTTTGGACTGTTTTAATGGTTTATTACTGACGCCTAATTATGATCGTCTCTTTGATAAAGGTTTTATATCTTTTAAGCACAGTGGAGAATTGATCATTTCTCCAATCTTGAGTGAAGCTGAGAGAGAGTTCTTTCGTGTACCAGAGAGGATCGAGTTTAAATTTAGTAATGCATATAAACCTTATTTGGAATTTCATCGAGATCAAGTTTTTAGGTCATCAAATTAGGTTGTAAGCCTTAATAGAGCCTTAATAGGCTCTTTTTTTGTTACTAAATTAAAATAGTGTTGTCCTAAGCATAGGATTTAGCGTATCAAATGGTAAATAGCCTGCCGCGGCTAAAATGATTAGAATTTAAAATCAGTAATATCTAGGATGTGTCATGACCAATAATACCTACACCGAAGTTTCGCATTCTGATGACTGCGCTAAATACATCAATCAATTTATTCAAACATTTACTCTACGCCGTGCCGAAATTGGCCAAGGCACTGTGATTAAACGTGCTTTACCAAGCCGTGAAAAACGTATGATTGGTGCGTGGTGCTTTTTAGATCATGCAGGGCCAGTACATTTCCCACAAGGTGATGGTTTAGATGTCGGACCACATCCACATATCGGTTTGCAAACTTTTACTTGGATGATCGACGGCACCATGTTGCATGATGATAGCTTAGGTTCGAAACAGTTAATTCGTCCCAAACAAGTCAATTTAATGACCGCAGGTTATGGTATTTCACATACCGAAGTGGCGCCAGACAATGAAACCCAAATGCATGCGGCACAGCTATGGATTGCCTTGCCAGATGACAAACGCAATATTGCACCACGCTTCGACCACTATCCTGATTTGCCAGTTGTCGTCAAAGATGACATCGAATTTACCATCTTAGTGGGTGAGTTTTTAAAAACCACCTCGCCCGTTAAAGTGCATAGCGAATTACTAGGTGTTGATTTAAGTGCTCAACAAGCAAGCACGACACAATTGGCACTAAATCCAAAATTTGAATATGGATTTATGGTGTTAGAGGGCGAAGCCACAGTCAACGGCCATGAACTAAATGATGACAATTTCTTGTTTATTGAGCCAGGTGTAGACAAAATTCAAGTTGAATTAGCGGCCAATAGTCGCGTTTTATTATTGGGTGGTGAGCCTTTTGAATCACCAATCTTATTATGGTGGAATTTTGTCGGACGTACTCAACAAGAGTTGGCTGAAGCACGTCAGCAATGGGTAGAAGGGCATGCGCGTTTTGGTACCATTCCCGCCTACGAAGGCCCTCGTTTAGAAGCACCTGTGTTGCAAGAACGGATGCGCGCCAGTAAATAACCCTCACTAAATAACAATGTTAAAGCATATAGGCGCTCGGCAGCCTTTATGTAAATCTGGCAGATTTTCTGAACTAAAGCTCGTTATAGTCAAGATCCAACGAAAAAGGAGCATTCAGATGATCTGCCTGCATCATTTAGAAAAATCGCGTTCGTTAAGAATTTTATGGGCGCTTGAAGAGCTTAAGCTCGATTATGAAGTTAAATTTTATAAACGTCAGAGCAACTTTGCTGCTCCGCCAGAACTGAAAAATATACATCCTTTGGGTAAAGCACCGGTGCTCACCGACCAAGGCTTAACCATTGCTGAATCGGCCGCGATTTTAGAATATTTACAAGAACAATATGATCAGCAAGGTCAATTTAAACCAGAAGATCAAGTGCAGAAGTTAAATTATCGTTATTGGATGCATTATGCCGAAGGTTCGTTGATGCCTTTGTTATTGATGACTTTTGTGATGAATGAAGTGCCAAAAAAACTGCCTGATCTGCTGCAAAATATGGCAGATAAAGTTTTAGATGGGGTCAAGCAGAGCTTTATTAGCCCACGTTTAAAAGAACATTTAGAGTATTTAGAAGAATATTTAGCTCAGCATGAATATTTTGCCGGTGAGTTTTCTTTTGCTGATGTGCAGATGAGTTTTGCCTTACAAGCTTTGTCGGCACGTTTTGGTGATGAATATGCCAATATTCAGGCTTATGTGCAACGTATTGAAGCACGTTCAGCCTATCAAACAGCTTATGCCAAAGATCAACAGCTCAATCAGCAAACATAAAAAAGCGACCATTTCGGTCGCTTTTTTTAGCGTTTGACTACAATGGAGTCAATACCACTATGTTGTAAGGTTTGCTGGGCGCTAACAGCAGCATCTTGCGATTCATAAGGGCCTGAAATCACGCGATACCAAGTTTCGCCATTTTCTTCAATTTTGAGTACATCTGCCGATAAACCATTCAGGATAATTTCGGCACGGCGCGCATCGGCTTGATCAGGGTCGTTATAACTACGTACTTGTAAAATATAGTTACTCTTGGCTTCTTCTGTGCTCATTAAACCGGTTTGATTTGGATTTGTTTCTGAGGCAGGTGCTTCAGGTGCTTCGATAATCACCACAGCATTGCTGCTTTTATTCTCAGGGACAGCTTGCTCTGGAATTGGCGTCACTTGTTGTTGTGGCAGCAATTCATAAAAACGGTAATCTTTATTGATATCTTCTTGAGTTTGTTCAGGAGCTACTTGGGTATTGGTCTGTACAGGTGACCACGGTTTCCACAGCATCAATGCGACAGCAAAACAAAGCACAATTAAAATCACCACAAGCATCCACAACCATGTCGGGATGAGCGGTTTCTTTTGCTTATTCGGTCGTTCAGATACGCCGCGTTGCGTTTTTCCAAACACGTAGATGTCCTTTTTAACAGATCGAGTGAATAAACCACTTGTAGCGACTCGAAGGCTTAAAGTCAAACCTTAAGCCTTACTCGTCACGATGTCATAACAATTACTTACATCGTTAAGCTGAAATGTCTGCTGTAGTTGAGTCTTGCTGCTAAAAACTGATTTTTAGCAGCAATAAAGCAGTTATTTTTAAGCAATTACATGCTTTCTGGTGCAGATACGCCCAATAACTCTAAACCATTACGGAGCACTTGTTGTACATTCACAGACAACAGTAAACGTGCTTGAGTGAGTTCAGCATCGTCACCTAAGACTTTGTTTTCGTTATACCAACCGTGGAATAACGCAGCCAATTCTTTTAAATAGTTACCTACTTGATGCGGTTCGTAGCTGTTGGCAGCACGCGCTACAATTTCAGGGTAAGCTGCAAGTTTAGCTAAAATTTCAGTTTCAGCATCGAGCTCAAGTTTTGCGGCTAAGGCACGCGCAGTTGCCACATCAAAGTTGATATTTAAAGACGCTGCTTTTTCTAACATACGGCAGATACGCGCATGCGCATATTGGATGTAGTACACCGCGTTGTCTTTGCTTTGTGATACAGCTAAGTCTAAGTCAAAGTCAATGTGTTGCTCTGATTTACGCATCACGTAGTAGAAACGTGCGGCATCGTTGCCGACTTCTTTACGTAGGTCACGTAAAGTTACGAACTGACCTGAACGAGATGACATTTGTACCATCTCGCCACCACGCCATAAGCTGACAAACTGCACTAACAGTACAGTTAGCTTTTTAGAGTCATAACCTAAAGCATCAATCGCAGCTTTCACACGTGCGATATAACCATGGTGGTCAGAACCCCAGATATCTACGATGTCTGTATAACCACGTTGCAGTTTGTTCAAGTGGTAAGCGATGTCAGAAGCGAAATAAGTGGTTTGACCGTTACGACGTTTCACTACGCGGTCTTTTTCATCACCAAATTCAGTTGATTTAAACCAAATGTTGCCGTCTTTTTCGTAAAGGAAGCCACGTTGGTCTAAAGTCTGTAACGCTTCTTCAATTTTTTCAGTTAAAGAGGCTTCACTAAACCATTGATTAAACGTTACACCAAACTCGCCAAGGTCATCTTTAATATCATCAAGAATCGCTTTTAACGCTGCTTGATGGAAGACACGGTAGCCTTCACCAATTAAGGCTTGAGAATTATGGATTAAACCATCAATGTGTTTTTCTTTATCGCCAGATAACACCACTTTGTTGCCATCTGCATCAAGTTCAGCGGCAAATTGTACGTCTTCAGGTACGTCTTTGTAGACATCTGCTACCGGACGTACGTGTGCATCACCATCTTGATTGATAATGCTTTGCGCGATTTCTTTGACATAGTCGCCTTGGTAAGCATTTTTAGGGAAAACAAGTTCTTGACCTGTTAATTCTAAATAACGTAGGTAGGTTGAAGTCGCCAAGATATCCATTTGACGACCAGCATCGTTAACATAATATTCGCGGTCAACAGTGGCACCAGTTGCTTCTAACAGGTTTGCTACGGTCATACCGTAAGCTGCACCACGACCATGACCCACATGCAGGCTAGAAGTTGGGTTAGCAGATACAAATTCAACTTGCACACGTTTTTGTGCATTCACTTGCGTACGACCAAATTCTGCTGCTTGGGCTTGAATCGCATCAAGCACCGCAAAACGTTGATCGGCATTTAAGAAGAAGTTAATAAAACCTGGGCCTGCGATTTCAGCCTTGCTAATATCTGCAACTTCAGGAAGAGCTGCTAAAATCTTTTCCGCTAAATCACGAGGCTTCATACCCGCAGCTTTCGACGCGATCATGGCGATATTTGACGCAAAGTCACCGTGACTGCGGTCTTTAGTACGCGTTAAGTTACCACTGTTATTAAAGTCGGATGGGAGTACACCTTCAGCTTGAAGGGCTTGCACTGCATGATCGAGCGCTGCTTGGATTGCCGTGTTCATATTCAGTCGAAAATAAAGGTCGCAGAAAAACAGCAAATATAGCAAATTTCCACGCCTTTAGGTGAAGGCATTTGTTGTGAATAAATAATGTACGATTTTTTTCTTGCAGCTTAAATTGCGATAAGCATGGCAAAAAATAGTGTATTTACAGGCTAATGTCATTCAAATATTAATTCTTTAAAAAAAATCCTTTAAATATAAATAAGATAAATAAAGAAAAATCTGTGGGATGATAAGGTCTAAACTTTAAAATGCCGATATTTGTCATTTAGATAAAAAATATAGCCAGATGTATACATAGAGCTAACTCACAGACAAAATTTAGCTAGATATTTAAGGCGGGCTGAATCATTTTAAGAATTGTTTTCTTTAACATGAGCATCAACCCTTTGTAAAATAAGGCCTGTAGCTACAGATCACAGAAGGCATATCTAACGCGAGCTGAAAAACACTAGATTTAACTTAGAGCTTAGGACTATTAATTAAAAAAATTAGTTTAATATCATTATTAATTTAAGAAATGTACATTTGCTTGAAAATAGGGTTAAGCTTAGACATCTTTAAGCAAGGGGTCGAACAGCCAACCCCGTATTTGCAGAAACAATAATGAGCTTAGGCATGACCGTAGACGATTTTAATAAACCACTATACCTTCCTTATGCAGGCCATAACCTGCTTGAATTGCCCTTATTAAACAAAGGTTCTGCATTTACCGCAGAAGAGCGTAGCAAATTTAATTTGCATGGCTTAATCCCACATGCCATTGAAAGCATAGAGGAGCAAAGTCAGCGTTCTTATCAGCAATATTGCGCTTTTAATGATGATATTAATCGTCATATCTATTTACGTAATATTCAAGATACCAATGAGACTTTGTTTTATCACTTAATTGAAAATCATTTAAGTGAAATGATGCCGATTATCTATACTCCAACGGTAGGTGAAGCTTGTCAGCGTTTCTCGGATATTTATCGTCGTCATCGCGGGGTGTTTATTTCACACGCTGACCGTGGTCATATTGACGATATTTTGCATAACGTCACTAAGAAAAACGTAAAAGTAATTGTCATTACAGATGGTGAACGCATTTTAGGTTTAGGTGACCAAGGCATTGGCGGTATGGGGATTCCGATTGGTAAACTATCGCTGTATACCGCATGTGGTGGGATTAGCCCAGCCTATACTTTACCTATTACTTTAGATGTAGGCACCAACAACCAGCAATTACTGAATGATCCAATTTATATGGGGCTGGCACAGCCACGGATTAGCGGTGATGAATATTACGCATTTGTAGATGAAGTGATTGCAGCGATTCAACGCCGTTGGCCGCATGCATTAATCCAGTTTGAAGACTTTGCGCAAAAAAATGCCATGCCATTGCTCAACAAATATCGTGATCAAGTCTGCTGTTTTAATGATGATATTCAAGGTACGGCCGCGGTTGCGGTAGGTAGTTTAATTGCAGCCAGCCGTGCAGCAGGTAAACAGTTAAAAGATCAAGTGGTGGCTTTCTTAGGTGCAGGTTCGGCAGGTTGCGGTATTGCTGAACAAATCGTGGCGCAAATGGTGGCAGAAGGTTTAACTGATCTTGAAGCGCGCGCACGCGTCTTTATGGTTGATCGTTTTGGTTTAATTACTGATAATCAGCCGAATTTATTAGATTTCCAGAGTAAATTAGCGCAAAACTCAGCATATGTAAGCCAATGGGCAGATGTCAATGACATGATTTCGCTAATAGATGTGGTGAAACATGCTAAACCGACTGTATTAATTGGTGTGTCAGGTCAACCAGGCTTATTCACAGAAGAAGTGATTAAAACCATGGCCAGCCATTGTGAGCATCCAATTGTATTGCCACTGTCTAACCCGACATCTCGAGTAGAAGCTGTACCAAGTGATGTGATTGCGTGGACGGAAGGTCGTGCTTTAATTGCAACGGGAAGTCCTTTTGCTCCTGTGAATTATCAAGGCAAAATCTACAATATTTCGCAATGTAATAACTCCTATATTTTCCCTGGTATTGGTTTAGGGGTTATTGCCGTTGGGGCGACAAGAGTGACAGATCATATGCTGATGGCATCGAGTAATGCTTTAGCGGAATGTTCACCTAAATTGCAGGACATTAGCGCTGACTTATTACCTGAAATTGACCAAATTCAGCAAGTGTCACGTTTCATTGCCTTTAGAGTGGCTAAAGCAGCCATGGCAGATGGGGTTGCACCGATTATTGAAGATGCAGCCCTAGAAAAAATGATTGAAAGCAATTTTTGGACACCGCAGTATCGTCCATATCGACGTGTAACTTTTTAAATAAAAAAGGCGCTTGAAGCGCCTTTTTTTATTCTGCTGCTAAAATATCTTCGAGTAATTCTTCACTTGGGGCAAAGTAATAGGCACCATCTTTAGGGCTTACAAAATGAAGCAGACGGTCATGAATACCATCGCCACTGCTGCCAAACATTTGCAATAACATTTGATCAATAATGCTTAAATCGTTGGTATAAGCAATAAAGAACAGACCTTGATCACCACCCCCATCACCGTATGGCAATGAATGACGTAAGATTGCTAATTCCTCACCTGTATCGTCTTCGACAATGGCGCGTGCGGTATGTGCATTGGCAGGTTTAATCTCATCATCAAGTTCAATGCTTTCTAGTTTGGTACGACCAATGACTTGTTCTTGCGCATCTACTTTCAAGCGTTTCCATTTTTCTAAATCATGCGCATAACGTTGGGCAAAGACAAATGAGCCATCGGCAAATATACCTGCATCTTCAGGCAATAAGGCAGTTTCTGCACGGTCATCTGGGAATTGTGGATTCTCTGTGCCATCAATAAAACCTGTTAAATCACGACCGTCAAAATTGCGGAAGCAGACGCGTTCATCTAAAACTTCAACTTTATCTTGAATCCCATCAAAGAAAGCTTGGCTTAAGGCAAAGCAAATGTCGGTGCGCTGTGCGGCAATATGAATTAAAACATCGGCTGCAACCACAGGCATGTGAAATGAACCATGAATCGCTTCGAGTTGTTTAAAGCCTTCAGGTGTTTGGTCATGGAGTTGTTGCCAGAGTTCTGGCCCAAATGCGACTGCGGTTTTGACTTGCGCTTGTGGGTGTTGGGTGATTAAACGATCACGGGTACTAAACAGTGCTGCAAGTTGTTGTTTGAGTTCATTTGGTTTTAAGTCTTTGAGACGTAAAACAATAAAGCGGGCGTGATCAGAAGGTAATGGCAGAATGACGGATTGAGCGGTCACACTAAGCTCCTTAAAATAATTGCTATATGGCTGTGGGCTATTGTGCCCGAGCCAATATCCACTGCATAGGGTAGGTGGAAAATTTCAGCACAATTGCTTCAGTCAATCTGCTGTAAAAGTCATATAATAAGGCCAATTTTAGTTGTAGGTCGCGAAAATGTCTTATCAGCTTTGGCTTGGTTTTATGTTGGCATGTTGGGTGATTAGTATTTCGCCTGGGGCTGGGGCAATTGCTTCAATGTCAAGTGGGCTCAACTATGGTTTTCGCCGTGGCTATTGGAATGCATTAGGTTTGCAATTGGCTTTATTGCTACAAATTGGCATTGTGGCTGCAGGGGCAGGGGTACTCTTTGCCACCAGTCCGTGGGCATTTTTAGCGGTGAAATGGTTTGGGGTGGCTTATTTATTGTATCTCGCTTATTTGCAATGGCGCGCACCCGTACAAAATATTGCGATTGCACATGAACAACCGACTAAGTCGGCCGCCAAATTGGTCATGAGTGGCTTTTTAGTCAATATGAGTAATCCGAAAGCAATTGTATTTTTACTTGCGGTCTTGCCGCAATTCTTAGATTTATCACGACCACAGTGGCCACAATATCTGATTATGGCAGTCACTATGATCTGTATTGATTTGATTGTTATGGCAGGCTATACGGGGCTTGCTGCTAAAGTGTTACGCTTGCTTAAATCCGCTAAACAACAAAAAATAATGAATAAAAGTTTTGCGACTTTATTTGCGGGTGCGGCTATTTTACTAAGCTTGGTACACCAATAAAAGAATAGCCAGACATCCTGTCGAGCTATTCTATATGGGGTATGTTTAGGTATAACTCCTGTCGTACCTCACGTTCCTGATGCAAGAACTTATTATCGTTGTTTTATGTTCTGGAACTTCCTGTTCCTGATGTGATCAGAATAAGCTAAACTGCAAAAATGCCAAATTCACGATTGGCGTTATGCTGTGTAAGCATTCACTGACAACAGTGTAGGTAAAAAGCAAAATAACCAGTTTAGCTGGCTTTTTCAACGATTTTGCTGCTACAGAATAGGGTAGGGGAGTGCGATTAGGCGATTTTACGCAGTTTTTGCACGGCAAAAATGCTGGCAAACAGCAGCGACATTGTAATGACAATGCTTAAACCACTCGAAATATTGAGTCCTGCGCTTGACCAAAGACCCACACTAACGCCTAGTTGCGCCACCACAAATGCCCAAATCAGCATTTGTTTAGGCGAGTGTGCCAGTAAACGTGCGGTTAAAGCAGGAATCACCAATAAAGCGCCCATGAGCAATGAGCCAACCGCTTTAAGTGCCAAGACTGTAAATAAAGCCAACAGCAACATAAATACCAAACGCTGCCATTGAGCGTTAATGCCTTCACTCACGGCAATATCTGGGTCAATGGCAATTTGAATTTGTTGATGCCAGTATTTATATAAAACCGCTAAGGCCGCCACAATAACCACAGCAAACATGGGTAAATCTGACCATGCAATTTGCAGTAAATCGCCAAATAAATAACTGAGTAGCTCTGGACGTAAACTCGGAATATGTTGAATAAACAATAAACCTGAACAGAGTAACGTGGCAGAACACAGTGCCAACAAAGCATCATTTGGCAAACGTGGATCATGTAAAACCCAAAGGATGCCGACTAATAACAGTGCAATAAAGGTCACACCCAACCAAAGGGGTAGACTCATTGCACCTGCAATGGCAACGCCTAATAAAGTACCATGTGCCATGGTGTCGGCAAAAAATGACATGCGACGCCATAACATTAAACAACCCAGTGGCGCAGTTAAAAACACGAGTAGCGTTCCCATTGTCCATGCAGGTAACAGCAGTTGTAACCAATCCATCATGTTTTAAACTTCCGGTTCTGGGTGAATATGCGGGCGCGGATCATGTTGGCATGGCGTCGCTGAATCACCATGTGCACAATGATCATGATGATGTTGATAGAACACGCGATTGGTACCAAAAATGGCTTGATATTCTGGATGCTGCTGCACATTAGCAGGTGTCCCGCTGCAACAAATATGTTTATTAAGGCACACCACACGATGCGTACCTTGCATCACCCATTGTAAATCATGTGACACCATGAGCACGGCACAGCCATATTTGGCGGGTAAACTGCTCACATAATTGTATAGTTCAGCTTCAGATTGAATATCTAAGCCTTGCATCGGTTCATCTAGCACTAAGATATCTGGCTGACGTAATAAAGCCCGTGCAATCAATACCCGTTGACGCTCGCCACCAGAAAGTTGTTGTACTTTTGAGTATTCTAATTTGCTAATACCTGTGTCACGAATAACCTCAGCTTTAGTGGCAGCATCGCATTTTTCTAAGGCCAATAAATCACACACCCGTAATGGTAGGCTGTGTGATGGATTGAATTTTTGCGGTACATAAGAAAACTTAAGTGCTTTATGGCTATGCACTTGTCCAGCTTTAGGTTTGATAATACCAAGTAAAACTTTGATTAAAGTCGATTTACCGGCGCCATTGGGGCCAATTAAGGTCACAATCTCTTGGCGATGCAGGCTAAAATCGACATTTTTTAAAATGTCACGTTCATCAATACGGACTTGAATGCCGCTTAATTCAATTAGTGGCTTATTCATTAGGCTTGACACTGTTGGCAAATGCCAGAAATCTCAATAATGCTGTGATGTGGAGTAAAGCCATCATCATCGGCTAAAGATTTTAATTGCTGTAATAAGGTTTGTGCAGAAGCCTCTTTAACCACTTTACATTGGGTACAAATTAAAAATGCAGCTTGGTGTCCTTCACGCGGATGACAACAAGGGATATATGCATTAATCGAGGTTAAACGGTGGATTAAACCTTTTTCTAATAAAAAATCTAAAGTGCGATATACCGTTGGTGGTGCTGCAGGACGATCCGATTGACCTTTGATTTTTGCCAATAAATCATAAGCACCCATCGGGCCTTTGGCATTTAAAATGAGTTCGAGTACTTCTTTACGTAATGGGGTTAAACGCGCGCCGCTGCTGGCACACAGGCTTTCTGCTTCTGCAAGACGTGCTGCCACATTGTGATGATCGTGGACGCCGTGCAAGACATTGTGGTGTTCATGCGAACATAAGCTCATGCGCAAACCTCAGTTCAGAGAGTCAAGAAAAGTGGACATTAAATTTTAGCACGAAGCGCTTTGAGTTTCGATTACGCGTAGGTATTTTTGTCTAATTGTTATATTATAACAATAGTTGAAAATTTAGCGATCTCTCCTCATGTCCCGTTTAATAGCATTTGTGTCACTGGCTTTGTTCGCGAGTTTGTCGTGGGCACAAGGTTTGGTGGTATCTACACAGCCGATTTATCTCATTGCCAAAGAAATTACCAAAGGGGTGGAAAATCCAACCTTATTATTAGCTGAACAATCAGGACATGATGTCAGCTTAACGCCAAATCATCGCAAGCTGATTCAAGACGCATCATTGGTCATTTGGTTGGGTCAGGCACATGAGGCACCTTTAGAAAAACTATTAGCGGATGATGCTAAAGCGATTGCTTTATTGGATTCTGGAGTGTTGCAAACCTTGCCGCTACGTAATACCCGTGGTGTGGCAATTAAAAACAGTGTAGATACCCATGTTTGGTTAGATCCAAACAATGCGGTGCGTATTGGTTTTTTTATTGCCGCGCTGCGTTCACAGCAAATGCCTGAAAAGCGTGAAATGTATTGGAATAATGCCAAACAATTTGCGCAAACTATATTGCTTACTGCCAAAAAATATAGTCATAGTGGTACAGCAAAAAGCTATTGGGCTTATCACGATGCTTACCAGTATCTAGAGCGTCCACTTCATCTTAAATTCGCGGGTGCTTTAACCGATGATCCGCATGTGGGTGCTACAGTTGCCCAAATCAAATATATGAATGACAACCGTCCATATCGCAAAATGTGCCTATTGGCAGAGGGGCATGCCAGTAAAAGTCAGTATCAAAAACTCGGCAATATTGTCTTTACTCGCGTGGATGAAAGTATGAGTCATGAGACGAATTTTATTCAAGCATGGCAAGCTTTGGCTGATAAAACCCAAGATTGCGTATTAAATGCGCGAAACTAAACTAAAAATTAAACAAATCAGTGATGTTAGCTTTCCTGTGCCAACATGCAAAAAAACACGACTAAGGTCGTTAAAAGATTGCATGTTGAGGGGGCTAACTCTATAATGCCTGCGATAAAAAACGATCACCCGTGAAACTTGTCAAGCATTTATGCTGTGAGTGAATAAATAAATGAGCCGAACTAGTCGCTTGATAGACCGACGATTAGCGAAAGCTTTGGTCTTCTTACAAGCATTAATGATTCCAGTCTCAGGTCTTTTGGCTTGGGCTGTGATGGATACAACCGCTGCAATCAGTGCCGCACTTGGTGCGTTTGTCTGTTGGCTAGCGAGTTGCTATTTTTCTTGGCAGTCGTTTCGTACAGCAGGCGCTCGGGCTTCTCAACAAGTTTATCTAAACATGTTTAGAGGTTTAATGGGTAAGTTTGTGATTGTGATCGTAGGATTCGTTTTGATTTTAAGCAGTGTCAAACCGTTGTCAGCGGGGGCATTGTTCTGTGGTTTTATTCTCGTTCAAGCGATGTCGTGGGTCGCACCTTTTTTGGTGTCACGTCAAAAACGATGAGTATCAGCACAAGCAAAAATTGAAAAGTTTTTTGGAGTTAAGCGAGATATCAAGCAGCACGCGATGTTCGCTTATCTCTACATTAGTATTTGACATTGACCAGGTGTGATTTATGGCTGCTGAAGAACATGCCCTTACTTCGACCGAGTATATCAAGCATCACTTGACCAACATGACCTATGGCAAAATGCCAGATGGCTCGTGGAAGTTAGCTGAGACTGCTGAAGAAGCTCAACAGATGGGGTTCACTGCTATCCACTTGGATTCAATGGGTTGGTCAATCGGCCTTGGTATCATTTTCTGTTTCTTATTCTGGATTGTAGCGAAAGCTGCAAATGCTGGTGTACCAACCAAGTTCCAGTCTGCGATTGAAATGATTATCGAGTTTGTTGACTCAAGTGTCCGTGACACCTTCCATGGCAAATCACGTTTAATTGCACCACTTGCATTGACCATTTTCGTGTGGATTTTCCTCATGAACGCAATGGACTTAATCCCAGTTGACTTCATCCCGTATGCAGCTCAAATGATCGGTGCGCACGTATTTGGTATGGACCCTCACCACGTTTACTTTAAGATTGTTCCATCTACAGATATCAACGTAACTTTAGGTATGTCGTTGTCTGTATTTGCCTTGATCTTATTCTATGGCGTACGTGAAAAGGGTGTGGGCGGCTTCGTGAGTGAATTTGCACTCAACCCGTTCAATCCAAGTAATATGTTTTTTAAAATTTTACTTATTCCAGTAAACTTAGTTTTAGAGTTAGCTACTTTCCTAGCGCGTCCAGTTTCATTGGCTCTACGACTGTTTGGTAACATGTATGCAGGTGAGTTAATCTTCATCCTAATCGCATTATTACCGTTCTGGATCCAATGGGCACTGTCTGTGCCTTGGGCAATTTTCCATATTCTTGTGATTACACTACAAGCTTTCGTATTCATGATGTTAACCATCGTTTACTTAAGCATGGCAAGTGAAAAGCACTAATCATATTTCTTATCTAATCGTTCGTTAATGATTAGATGATAATTGGTTTTGATATAACCTAACATTTGAGGATTTTTTCATGGAATTAGTACTTGGTTTATCTGCTATTGCAGTTGCTATTTTAATTTCTTTTGCTGCATTAGGTACAGGTATCGGTTTCGCACTTTTAGGTGGCCGTTTCCTAGAAGCTGTTTCTCGTCAACCAGAATTAGCTCCACAACTTCAAACACGTATGTTCATCGTAGCGGGTCTTCTAGATGCGATCCCAATGATCAGCGTTGGTATTGGCTTATTCATTCTTTTCGCTAATCCATTTGTAGGTTAATAAGCTTAATTCCTAAATTAAACTATTGAGGAATAGCAATGAACATCAACCTCACATTGATAGGCCAAGCAATTGCATTTGCGATCTTTGTCGCATTCTGCATGAAGTTTGTATGGCCACCACTAATCAATGCGATTAGTGAGCGTCAGCGTAAAATCGCTGATGGCTTAAATGCTGCTGAAAAAGCAAAAGCTGATCTTGCCGATGCGCAAGCTCAAGTAAAAGCTGAATTAGAAGCAGCAAAAGCACAAGCGGCTCAATTGATCGAACAAGCGAACCGCCGCGGTGCGCAATTGGTAGAAGAAGCGCGTACTCAAGCAGCTGCTGAAGGTGAGCGTATTCGTCAACAAGCGAAAGAAGCTGTTGATACTGAAATCAATGCTGCACGCGAACAATTACGTCAACAAGTTGCTGCTCTTGCAGTTGCTGGTGCTGAGAAAATTCTTAGCCAGCAAGTTGACGCAGAAGCTCACAATGCCATGCTGACTCAGCTGGCTGCTAAACTTTAAGAGAGGCGGATTATGGCTGAACTCTTGACGTTGGCACGCCCATACGCTAAAGCAGCATTTGCTTACGCTTCTGAGCAAAACGCAGCTGACTCTTGGTCAAATGCGCTTATTTTGCTCAGTGCTGCGGTGCAAGACGAAGCATTTTCAGCTTATCTAAATCGCCCTGAGCTTACTCCTGCTGAGCAGGTAAGTCTTTTTGCTAAAGTTTTAGGCGAAGACCAAACGCCTGCAGTGTCAAACTTTTTGACAATGCTTGCTGAAAATGCACGTTTGGCTTTGCTTCCTGAAATTCAAGCAGAATACGAACAGCTTAAATCACAGAATAACAATGTTGTGGATGTCGTGATTGAATCGGCATTCCCATTAACTTCTGTACAAGAACAACTACTTGCACATGCTTTAGAGAAAAAATTTGAAGCTCAAGTAAACGTTTCTGTAGAAGTTAACCCAGCGTTAATCGCGGGTGTGGTTATTCGTGCAGGCGACCAAGTGATAGATGATTCTGCGCTTAACAAGCTTGAAAAAATGCGGACTCGTCTTCTTGCTTAATTGCATTAAGACAGAACTTTAAAAAGATTGAGGTATAGCGCAATGCAACAACTGAATCCATCCGAGATCAGTGCGCTCATTAAACAGCGTATCGGCGATCTGGACACCAGCGCAACCGCTAAAAACGAAGGTACCATTGTTATGGTATCTGACGGTATTGTGCGCATTCACGGTCTTGCTGATGCAATGTACGGTGAAATGATCGAATTCGACGGCGGCCTTTACGGTATGGCACTGAACCTAGAACAGGATTCAGTGGGCGTCGTTGTTTTAGGTAACTACTTAAGCCTTCAAGAAGGCCAAAAAGCACGTTGCACAGGTCGTGTATTAGAAGTTCCGGTTGGTCCAGAACTTTTAGGCCGTGTAGTTGATGCTCTTGGTAACCCGATTGATGGTAAAGGCCCGATCGATGCTAAATTAACTGATGCTGTTGAAAAAGTAGCACCAGGCGTAATTTGGCGTCAGTCTGTAGATGAGCCTGTACAAACTGGTTATAAATCAGTTGATACAATGATTCCAGTTGGTCGTGGCCAACGTGAATTAATCATCGGTGACCGTCAAACTGGTAAAACAGCAATGGCGATCGATGCGATCATCGCTCAGAAAAACTCTGGCATTAAATGTATCTATGTTGCTATTGGTCAAAAACAATCGACTATCGCAAACGTAGTACGTAAGCTAGAAGAAACTGGCGCTATGGCGTATACAACTGTTGTAGCAGCAGCGGCAGCGGATCCAGCAGCAATGTTGTTCCTTGCTCCGTACTCTGGCTGTACAATGGGTGAATACTTCCGTGACCGCGGTGAAGATGCGTTAATTATCTATGATGATTTGTCTAAGCAAGCTGTTGCTTACCGTCAAATTTCATTGTTATTACGTCGTCCACCAGGTCGTGAAGCGTATCCAGGTGACGTATTCTATCTTCACTCTCGTCTACTTGAACGTGCTTCGCGCGTTTCTGCTGACTACGTTGAGAAATTCACGAACGGTGAAGTTAAAGGCCAAACTGGTTCTTTAACAGCTTTACCAATCATTGAAACTCAAGCGGGTGACGTATCTGCATTCGTACCAACGAACGTAATTTCGATTACTGATGGTCAGATCTTCTTAGAAACATCATTATTCAACGCAGGTATTCGTCCTGCTGTGAACGCGGGTATCTCTGTATCTCGTGTTGGTGGTTCTGCGCAGACTAAAGTGATCAAGAAATTGTCTGGTGGTATCCGTACTGCACTTGCACAGTACCGTGAATTAGCAGCGTTTGCTCAGTTCGCTTCTGACCTTGATGAAGCAACTCGTAAGCAACTTGAACACGGTCAACGCGTAACTGAGTTAATGAAGCAAAAACAATATGCTCCATACTCAATCGCTGACCAAGCTGTTTCAATTTATGCATCTAACGAAGGCTACATGGCTGACGTAGAAGTGAAGAAAATCGTAGACTTTGATACTGCGTTAATCTCTTACTTCCGTTCAGAACACGCTGCGTTAATGCAAAAAGTTGATGCGACTGGTGCTTGGGATAAAGATATCGAAGCAGCATTCAAATCAGGCATTGAAACGTTCAAAGCGACTCAAACTTACTAATTTAGCAACTTGCTAATTAGTGTTGGTTTGGTTCACGGAATCAACCTTCGGAAGCTCGAAAGAGCTTTCGAATACTAGGTTAAGCGTATGGCAAATTTAAAAGAAATTCGCGCCAAAGTAGCTAGTATCAAAAGCACGCAGAAAATTACTCGCGCGATGCAGATGGTAGCAGCTTCTAAGATGCGTCGTGCGCAAGAGCGCATGGCTCAAGGCCGTCCGTATGCCGAAAATATGCACCGTGTAATTGCTCATTTGGTTCAAGCGAATCCTGAATATAAACACCGTTATATGGTTGAACGCCCAGTTAAGCGCGTTGGCTATATCATCGTGTCATCGGATCGCGGCCTTGCTGGTGGTTTGAACATTAACTTGTTCAAGAAAGTGGTAAAACACGTTCAGCAGCAACAAGAGCAGTCAATTGAAGTTCAATTTGCTTTGATTGGTCAAAAAGCGGTTTCGTTTTTTAAAAACTACGGCGGTAAAGTACTTGGCGCAACTACAAATGTAGGCGACGCCCCAAGTCTTGAACAGTTATCTGGTTCTGTACAGGTGATGTTAGATGCGTTTGATAAAGGCGAGTTAGATCGTATTTATTTAGTATCTAACGGCTTTGTAAACGCCATGACTCAAAATCAAAAAATCGAACAATTGGTTCCTTTAGCAGCTGCTGAAGAAGGCGAAAGCCTTAACCGTCAATACGGTTGGGACTACATCTATGAGCCAGGCGCTGAAGAGCTGCTAAATGGCTTATTGGTTCGTTATATTGAGTCTGTGGTATATCAAGGCGTGATTGAAAACATCGCTTGTGAACAGTCTGCGCGTATGGTTGCAATGAAAGCTGCAACAGACAACGCAGGCGAGATCATTAAGAGCCTACAACTTATTTATAACAAGCTGCGTCAAGCCGCGATTACTCAGGAAATTTCTGAGATCGTTGGTGGTGCCGCTGCCGTTTAACATTATTTTGAATTGAGGAGACAGCAATGAATAGCGGTCGTATCATTCAGATCATCGGCGCGGTTATCGACGTCGAGTTTGAACGCAACAGCGTTCCTAAGATCTATGACGCTCTACAAGTTGATGGTACTGAAACTACTTTAGAAGTTCAGCAACAACTTGGTGATGGCGTAGTTCGTACTATTGCAATGGGTTCTACTGAAGGCCTTAAGCGTGGTTTGAGCGTAACGAATACTGGCGCACCGATCTCTGTACCTGTAGGTACTGCGACTCTTGGTCGTATTATGGATGTTCTTGGTCGCCCTATCGATGAAGCTGGTGATGTTGCTACTGAAGCGCGTTTACCAATTCACCGTCAAGCGCCTTCTTATGCTGAACAAGCAGCTTCTACTGACCTTTTAGAAACTGGTATTAAAGTCATTGACTTACTTTGCCCGTTCGCTAAAGGTGGTAAAGTTGGTCTATTCGGTGGTGCGGGTGTTGGTAAAACCGTTAACATGATGGAGTTGATCAACAACATCGCGAAAGCGCACTCAGGTTTATCTGTGTTTGCTGGTGTTGGTGAGCGTACTCGTGAAGGTAACGACTTCTACCACGAGATGAAAGACTCTAACGTTCTTGACAAAGTAGCCATGGTTTACGGTCAGATGAACGAGCCACCAGGTAACCGTTTACGCGTAGCGTTAACAGGTCTTACTATGGCTGAGTACTTCCGTGACGAGAAAGACGAAAACGGTAAAGGCCGTGACGTATTATTGTTCGTAGACAACATCTACCGTTATACACTAGCAGGTACTGAAGTATCAGCACTTCTAGGTCGTATGCCATCTGCAGTAGGTTACCAGCCTACACTTGCAGAAGAGATGGGTGTTCTTCAAGAACGTATTACATCGACTAAGTCTGGTTCGATTACGTCAATCCAAGCGGTATACGTACCTGCCGATGACTTAACAGATCCATCGCCTGCTACAACGTTCGCTCACTTAGACGCAACTGTAGTATTGAGCCGTGACATCGCGTCGAGTGGTATCTACCCAGCGATCGATCCACTTGACTCAACTTCACGTCAGCTAGATCCACTAGTTGTTGGTGCTGAGCATTACGAAATTGCTCGTTCAGTTCAAAACGTTCTTCAACGTTACAAAGAATTGAAAGACATTATCGCAATTCTTGGTATGGACGAATTGGCAGAAGAAGACAAACTTACTGTATACCGTGCACGTAAGATCCAACGTTTCTTCTCTCAACCGTTCCACGTAGCTGAAGTGTTTACTGGTGCTCCTGGTAAACTTGTACCGCTTAAAGAAACGATTCGTGGCTTTAAAGGTCTTTTAGCTGGTGAATACGATCACATCCCAGAACAAGCGTTCTACATGGTTGGTGGTATTGACGAAGTACTTGCTAAAGCTGAGAAACTTTAATTAGTTCCCTAATTTAGGAGATTCTCATGGCGACTATGCAATGTGATGTTGTAAGTGTTCAGGAGTCTTTGTACTCAGGCACAATCAGCATGCTAATCGCAAAAGGTGCAAGTGGTGAATTGGGTATTATGCCTGGTCATACTCCACTGGTAACTTTGCTTAAGCCTGGCGCAATTCGCGTTGTGCTTGAAAACGGTACAGAAGAGTTAATCTATGTATCTGGTGGTGTTCTAGAAGTTCAACCGCATGTTGTAACCGTACTTGCAGATACTGCAGTTCGTGCACACGACTTAGATGAAGCTGCAATTGTTGAAGCACGTAAAAATGCTGAAAACTTGTTAGCAAATCAAAAGAGCGATTTGGACGCTGCTGCTGCATTGGCTGCTCTTGCAGAAACTGCTGCTCAGCTAGAAACGATCCGCAAAATCAAAAACCGCGCTCAATAAGACACGGTTTAAGATTGAAAAAGCCACTCATTTGAGTGGCTTTTTTTATGAATTAAAGTAACTCTGAAAATTGTAATGTTTTAGGGCTAAAGATAATAAGACTCGACTGCAAAGCTTTTATTTGTTCTAGAAAATCATCAATATTTTCTATATCTAAGTTTTGTATATCTACAAAATGATATTGCCACCATTGGCTCTGTAAAAGTTTGCTGATTTGCTCAGTTGAAAAACGATATCTAAGTACTTTGGCTGGGTTGCCTCCTACAATTGCATAAGGCGGTACATCTTTTACGACGACTGAGTTAGCAGCAATAACTGCACCTGTACCAACGTTTAAATTGCGTTTTAAAACACAATTTGCGCCAATCCACACATCATGCCCAATAATTAAGCCCTGTTCAGGTTGTTGTTTGGGTAATTGACGTACTTTAAAATCTTTTGAATCCAATTTTTGGTCTTCTAAAAAACTTTGAAATATAGAAAAATTAGTATCATAGGTTGAGCTACTCGTGGTTGCCCATTCTAGGGGGTGTCGAATACCCAATACCGAAACGCCTTTAGCAATCGAGCAATAGCGACCCATTTGGGTGGTAATAGGCAAGACACTATGTGAATAAGAGAAGCTGCCCATTGACCATAAATGATTACCCTGCAAAAACGCAGTATATGGTTCAAGCTTTAGTGAACGATGGATACGAATTTTCGTATCATCTAGATGTCGCTCTGTAGCATTAACAGTAAAGAAAACTCGGTGTTGTTGTAATTTTTTTTGAATAGTGTGATACAACATTAGATCGTTCCTAGTTCTTAAGAAAAGTTTAATTAGAGTCTTCAGAGTTATTTAAGCATAGAATAAAAATATTATATTGTGGGAAAATTAATTTTTTGGAAATATTATGCAAATAATTGAAAAACAAAACCATTTTTGGGAACTTTACCAACAACAAGAGCAATACTATTTAGGCTTTGCTGTAGATACAGGCGATGCCATGCATTGTTGGCATTTACAGTTAACAGAGCAGCAAATTTTAGATTATAAGCAACAGGGTAGAGCTGCTATTGAGCAATTAGCCAAAATATTTACGCAGCATATTTATCAAGGTAATTTTAAGCAGCTAAAAGCACAGCAAGTTAATCAAGCAACGCAAGCACAGATGCAACAGGCGTATAAAGTCTGGCATCAAACAGCTTGTAGTAGCTGAATAGAAAATTGCTGACCATCTACAATTTGAACCTGATAAATTTCGCTAAAACCCTCAGTGAGTTTAGGAATTTCTAATTTTTTATAAGTTGCTCGAACGCCAGCTTCAGGAATATTAGCTTTTCCAGTTCGTTGACAGTTGCGTTGCAAAGTGCTGTTTAAATCAGTTGCAAAATAATAAGCAATAATTTCAAAACCCGCGGCTTTTGCTCGCGCGATATAACGGTTGCGTGCCTCTATATTTGGATTGGTGTTATCAATCACTATTTTGGTTTTAGAAGCTAAAGCGGCTTCAAAGAGTAAATTTTCCCGATGTCGGGTTTTGAGCATATCCAAATTTAAACGCAAATGTGTATTCGAAAAGTATTGCTGATAAAAAGTCGATTTACCAGAGGCTTGTACACCACAAAAAATAATCAGTTGCATCAAAATATGCGCATTTACTTAAACTAGATGCAGCATATTTTGATTTTTCTATGAGTACAACTTATTTATTTTTCAGGAAACTCATGACTTTATTTTTCAGGGAACTCATGACGTTCACCGCCACCATAGGTAGCAAAGCGTGGCTGTTCACGTTTAAATGTAGGTGCAGAACTTGGCCATGGCCAATTACCAAATTGGGTCGCACGATAGCGTTTAAATGCAGCATCGAGTTCTTGTTCGGTGTTCATCACAAATGGCCCACGCATGGCCACAGGTGCGCCAATCGGTTCACCTTCTAACCATAAAATCCGTGCTTCTTGATCGCCTGCAGTTAAGGTCACATCTATATCAGCTTGTAGTTCAATTAAGTGTTTAAATTTAACTGTTTGATCAAATAACTCTAGATCTGAGCCCTGATAAAAATAGGCAAAGCGGGTGGAAGTAGCAGTCGTGGCAGGTAGGGTAACTTGTGCATGAGCTGGAATTTGTATGAGAAAAATATTCACATGATTTTCATCAGCAGCAGCCCAAGAGTGCGGTGGGCGTGGTAGTGCCTTTTGCTCGTGTAATTTGCCTGAAATAACACGAATATCAGTGGTTTGACCATTGGCATCTTTTAAATAGACGTGTGGAATGTGTTCACGCCACAGCATTTTATAATCAGGATCTTGTTGTTTTTGTTGAGGTGAAGAATTAAACCAAATCTGAAAAAGTTCCATGGTATTGGCACAATCTTCATGGATCAGTGGAAACATCTCACAATGTTCAATACCGTTGCCAGTGGTCAGCCATTGCACATCACCTGCGGCATAGCGGCCACCATTACCTAAAGAATCAAAGTGATCGACCACGCCTTGTTCTACAAGCGTAATCGTTTCAAAGCCAGTATGCGGATGTTCAGGAAACCCCGGTACTGTGTCACCATAATACATCCGATATTCATCATTTAAAGCAGGATGTTTTGGGCCAAGCTCGGCATTGCCTTCAGGGAAATAATCGATATGATGCGCAGTAAAGATAAAAGGGTCTTTTAGATCTAAACGAAATTCTACGGGAACAATAGAATAAATAGCCTGTTGCATACAGGTCTCCTTACTGTTTTTTTAGTCGCTTATTAGGCTAGCAAGTTCTGTGGCTGTGCGTGTTGTAGTATCGCGATTGCGGTGTATAAACTCAGTGAAGCCAATAGACTTCACTGTTGCAATTTTTAAGATTCAGCTTTTTCTTGTGGGATTAACATGCCTGCAAGCTTAAGCATTTCTGATTGTACATTGCCCATTTGCGCTTCAATCTGCTTAAAGTTCACTTGGGAAAAATCAACTTTGCCATTTAAAAAATCGGAAGCCAGCACTTTTTGGTTCGCAGCCATAATATTGCTACGAATATCTACAATTTCTTGACTTTTAAGATCTAAACTATTTAAGGCCTGATTAAAGCCTGTTAATTGGCTATGTAGGTTTTGTGCTGCAAGTTCTAGTTTTTGATGATCTTTTAGCTCAACAGCCTCTTGTAAATCTTGCTGAGTTTGTTGTAAGTCAGCAATGTAGTTACCTGCCTTAAGTTGTACATCAGCCACATCACGTAGCAGATAAAACATATTACCTGACTTAAGCTCAGTTGTTGAATTTTCATTGTTGACAGTCGAGGTCTCAATTTTGGCCTCGGGCTGTGCAGTTGCTTCTGGCGCAGGAGTTTGGCCACAACCTAACATAACAATGCCAAAACCAAACAGAACCATTGGCATTGCCACACTTTGTAAAACCTTTTTCATGCCCCAAAACACCAAAATATTAAATCTTAATCAGAAGATACGACATAAATATGGCGAAAAAATGGATTGTTGCAAAGGCATAACAAAAATAAAAAAGAGTGCCTAAGCACTCTTTCTTCACCGAGATTGTGTAGTTTAGCCAACCACTTTAAGCACTTTATAGGTTGTGGTATTCATAAGTACATAGTCACCATTCACTTTTATCCACTGCTGATTTTTACCTGGTTTGCTCAACTTTTTCGATTGTTTATAGTCAACCTTATAGCTTGGTGCATGGAATTGGTTTGGGAGTTTATGACCTACTTTCCAATCACGTTTAGGTTGTTCAACTTTCTTTGAGGCTTTTTGATGCACTTGATGTGAAGCAGGTTTGACTTTTTGCTGCTCAAACTTGCTAACAGTTTGATGTTTTTGCATTTGTGCAGGTTTATTCGGTTGCTCGTGTGGTGCAGCAAAAGCGCTAGTTGCTGCAAACACGCCAGAAAGAGAAAATACAACAGCTTTTACTAAACGATTCATGAGATAACCTATTCAACCATTACTTGGGATAGCTGTAGATTAATCCTCATCGCTTAAAAAATAATGAATAGCATGTTGTAGAAGTATAAAAACTAAGTAGAAACTATGAATAATTTTTAAGGTTAGATATTTAATTAATTGTTTTTAAATAAGAATAAGTATCTAAATTGGACTCAGATACTTATTCTTATTGGCTTTTATTTTGCTAATTCAGCCTCAATAGCATCCATAATACGTGCATCATCTGCAGCAATATCTGGTGCAAAACGCGCAACAACTTGCCCTTTTTTATTGACTAAGAATTTTTCAAAGTTCCATAACACTTCAGGTGGCTGATTTGGTGTTAAACCATAATCCGTTAAATCTTTGACCCAAGGGCCTTCACCAATACGCTCAGGAATCGCTTGGGTCAAGGCTTGATAAAGTGGATGTTTATCTGCACCTACCACGGTGATTTTGCTAAATAGGGGGAAATCAATTTGGTAATTTACGCTACAAAATTGCTGAATTTCTGTATCGCTGCCTGGTTCTTGTGCCAAGAAATCATTCGATGGAAAGCCTAAAATTTCTAAGCCAGCCGCTTTTTTATTCTCATACAGCTTTTGTAAACCTTCATATTGTGGTGTTAGACCACATTTTGAAGCCACATTTACAATCAATAAAACTTTACCCTGATATTGATTTAAGCTAGTTTCTGCACCATTAATGGTTACTACTGGAATATCGTATACAGAAGTCGTCATGACTTATCCTTATTTGTTTTAAAGCAACTGATGTTGTAACGAGAAAATGCTAGCTGAGCAAGAGGAAACTTGTAGAGCTATCTCAAAAAAGCCCATTACAATACGTTAAACTTTCCTCATATTAGATGCTGTGCTGGCTTAGCTTTATTTAGCTGAACAGTGGATGTATGCGCCTACATTAGGTACCATGATGACCATTGCTGGCGCGATGTTGGCACAAAAGAAAAATGAAGGACAAATACATGGAACAAAGCCGAATGGCTTGGTGGGCGGTACTTTTACCGATTGCCGCAGTATTTATTTGGTCATTTAACATTGTAGTGACTCGTTATGTGACTGAATTTATTGAACCTATGAGCATTAGTTTTTATCGTTGGTTTTTAGCATGGCTAATACTCAGCCCTATAATGCTGGGCACAGTCTATCAGCAACGTCAGCAGATTCGTCCAGAACTTAGCAAAATTGCGGTATTAAGTGCATTTGGCATGGTGCTCTATCAAGGCTTGGCTTATAGTGCAGCGCACTATACCAGTGCCACCAATATGGGCTTAATTAATGCCTTTATTCCTATTTTTACCATTTTTGTATCGTTACTGATTTTAAAGCAGCGTCCCAATCGCTATGCGGTTATTGGCAGTATTTTGTCGTTTTTAGGGTTGTTATATGTAATTGGTCAAGGCAGTTTTGCCGCCATCTTGAGTATAGGTCAGCATAGCGGTGACATGGTGATGTTATTGGCCGTGTTTTTCTATGCTTTTTATGGGGTGTTTTTAAAGAAATGGCAACTGTCTTTAAGCTTGATGACCATGTTGTATATGCAAATTTGTTTTGCAGTGCTGTATCACTTACCCTTAATTGCTTATCTAGGCTTAGATCGTCTGAATAGCGACAATTTATTTAGCGTACTGTATGCGGCAATTTTTCCATCCTTGTTAGCACCTTTGCTTTGGATGTTAGCCATTAAAAAACTGGGTCCGAATAGCACCAGCATTTTTATGAATTTGATGCCAATTTTTACCGCCATCATTGCTTATTTTTGGCTTAATGAAGCATGGACGATCTATCACAGTATAGGGGGAAGCGTGATTTTAGCAGCTGTTTTATTGGCACAGCGTCGAGTCTAAGGCTTAAAAATAAGCATTTGATGTAAGTTCAAAGATATTTTTATTTTAGTTTTTCTAAAAAATCGATAGTTTTAAAAACGTAAAAAATTGATGATTATGTTAAAAATAAATAAAAAATAGTCAGATACGTTGAACAAATTGGTAAAAATATAATTAGCTAATACATTTTATGTCTTAATTGAGTTTTAAAATATATTTGTTTAAAAAAAACAGTTAGAACATAATACCGCCATCGCAAGTACTTCACTAGATCCTAATGATCTAGACTTTGCACCAGATTGACAGACCCTCTGGATGTGATTTACACATCCTTTTTATGCTCAGCCGTCCCTATATGGCTGAGCTTTTTTTTGCCTAAAATTTAAGGATTTAGGCGCGAATAATTGTCCCTGTTTCGGCATCTAAAATTCGACTTGGCTCACGGCTTAAGCCTAAATCACCATTTAAATAATTTAATTTTTGTGCAAAATAATGGGTGGCATCTTGTAAGGAACGAGCAGGTTCTAAGCCAGCTGGATTGGCACTGGTTGAGACAATAAAGCCATCAAAAGCATTACATAAAGCCACGCACAGCGGGTGGGTAGTGACACGCACCGCGACTTTCGGATGATTGCCTTTAATCCAAGTGGGGATTTTATCTGTCGCAGGTAATAACCAAGTGGTTGCACGTTCACTGGCAGTCCGATTCGTCCATGAGGCAATCACCTGTTCGCGCATAGCGGGTTCTAAATTGACCAGCAACGCTTCGACCTGATGCAAACTTGATGCCAGTAAAATCACCCCTTTTTCGATTGGGCGTTGTTTTAAGTTTAAGATTTCTAAAAATGCAGATTCGTTATAAGGATCGCAACCCAAGCCCCAAACAGCCTCTGTAGGGTAAGCTAAAACTTGTCCTTGTTTGAGACAGCGTGCCGCTTCAGCAACAGAGGTAGTAATCATGTACATCTTTCCCGTAAATTGATTTATGGAAAGGCTATTGTGAACCTTATTGCATCGAACCACAACGTAAGTACAAACCTGATTGCTGCATCACTAAGCCAAGTAATTCAAGTTCCATTAATTGGCCCGTTAAACTGGCTGCATCGCACTTTAATTGCAAACAAAGCTGATCTAAGTCTTGGCCTTGCCAATTTAAGGCGGCATACAATGCTGCTAAGTGCTCAGGTACCGTGCTTGATCGCGTTGCATCAGGTTGCTGCATGGGAGCAGAGCCAACTTTGCATGTGGTTTTTGAGTATTGTTGATGTTGCCAAGTGGTCGCTAAAGCTAAATCTTCGATGACTTATTCAGGATGATCTACAAGGGTCGCCCCTTCACGAATCAGTAGATGACAACCTTGATGATAAGCATCATAAATATGCCCAGGAATAGCAAAAATATGTTTGCCTTGTTCAGCAGCAATTTTGGCGGTAATCAGTGAGCCACTTTGTAAAGTCGCTTCAGCGACAATCACACCTAAACTTAAGCCACTAACAATCCGATTACGCCGTGGAAAATGATGTTGCAAGGGCAGGGTCTTAGGTAGAAACTCGGTGATGACTGCACCACTTTGGGCAAGCAGTTGTCGAAGCTGTAAATGTTGCTGAAGATAAGTGCTATCTAAGCCAGTCGCCATCACCGCAAGGCTACGTCCATGTTGTAAGCCGCCTCGATGTGCTGCTTCATCTATTCCTAAAGCCAAACCACTATTGATATAAAAACCTTTTTCACTTAAATAATAAGCAAAATCATAAGCCACTTGCCGGCCTTGCGGGCTAGGCTTACGACTTCCGACTATAGCAATTTGCGCAGCATTCAGAATACTGACATCACCTTGACCAAATATAATCGGTGGTTTATCACTATAGTAATTCAGTTGTTGTGGATAATCAGCATCATCTATACAGATCACAAAGTCACTATGCTGCTGAATCAGTTTGAGAATATCTTCAAACGTGCTTTGAGCTGTAGATTGCTCGAATTCTTGAACGCGTTTTAAATGACTGGCATGCAAATTTAATTTGGCCCAGTCATGCCGCGCCTGAAAAGCTGCTGCCGCTGAGCCATAATGGTGAATAAGTTTATAAAAACTAGATAAGGAATGTTGCACCAAATACCATATGCGGATGGTATCAATTTGATTTTGTGAGAGCTGCTGCAACATACCTCACCTCATATGAGATTAGTCATCACTGTCTGGGGCAACTAAATTTGCACCCACCTTAATTGGTAATTCACTACTGAGTACATAGCCATAGCTAAATTGATCAAAGGTTTTAAATACCATAACTTGACCAATACGTTGACCTGGTAATTGAATACGTTCTTTGGTTTTTGGATCCGTCACAATTTCACCTTGTTGTGAAATAGCAAACACATGACCACTTTGTACACCGTGTTGACTGCCACGGTCTAAAGTCACCACGCTGCCTAGAGCCGCTGTACCAATTGAACCTTGAACACGAATCACTCGACCATCTTGTATTACATTTTCTGCTTCTACAGGATAGAACAAAGTTGGCAACATTGGATCATAAATTGGTAACACGCGATCGCCACGACGGACTTCGTAGTTATAAGTATCGCTAATTTCTAAAGTGGTAATGTCGCCAGTGTTTTTGCTGGCAATTGCAGTAGCCACTTGGGTAAGTTCAAGCGCAATTGGATATTTACGTCCTTTCGCATCAACAGCTGTATATGGTTCGCCTTCACGATAAATCGCATAATTTTGCCCAGACTCTAAGCCCATGCCACGCGCATACACAGTTTGACCTTTGGCCGCTAACACACGTTGATCGGCAGCACCGACAATATAAGGTGTCGCATCTAAAGCATCAGGTGCAATAATATGTGAACGTTCTAAGAAGTTTTTAATGTCATCTAAGGCAATCACAGGAATGGCATTATTAATAGACTCTAAACGCACTTGTGGTTTTAAGTTTTGATGACCTAAGTAGCGATTAATAATGCCTTCACAGCCATCGCCTTCATCTTTACCTAAAATTGGTCGTCCTTGGTAATCACACATTAATAGGCGGTCACCAGGGAAAATCCAATGCGGATTTTTGACATGTTTATTACTGGCCCAAATCTCGCGCCAGCGCAGTGGATTTTTTAAAAAGCGTTTTGAAATGTCCCATAGCGTATCGCCTTTTTTGACAATATACACATTAGGTGCATTGGCTTTTAAAGCAGGTGGATTGACGTTACGTGCCGGTGCAGCTTGTGCCACACTGATCATACCTAGCCCCAAACTGGTACATATTGCAACAGCTAATAATTGCTGCTTAAACCCCAAGACACGAAAAATAGCAGTGTCTGTCAAAACCTTTTTCATTATCATAATTCCTAAAATTATGTATGTAGTTGCGTTATAATAACGATCTTACACACAATTTTCTGATGAAGCATTCCTTCATTGGGTTTTTTAGTTCAATGGCAGAAATTGAGGACGCAGTATGGCCTTGTTACCTATTTTAAGTTTCCCGGATCCCCGTCTTCGTACCATTGCGAAACCTGTCGAAGAAGTTACTGATGAAATTCGTCAGCTTGCTGCAGATATGTTTGAAACGATGTATGCAGCCCCCGGCATTGGCTTGGCTGCCACTCAAGTTGATCATCATATCCAATTGATCGTGATGGATTTATCTGAAACCAAAGATCAACCTTTGGTGTTCATTAACCCAAAAATTACTCCACTGACCACAGAGACCCAACCGTATGAAGAGGGCTGTTTATCAGTGCCTCAAATATACGATAAAGTTGAGCGTCCGTCACGCGTAAAGATCGAAGCAATTAACCTTGAAGGTCAAGCATTTGAGATGGAAGCAGACGAACTTCTCGCAGTTTGTATTCAGCATGAAATGGATCACTTAAACGGTAAACTTTTTGTTGACTATCTTTCTCCGCTTAAGCGTCAACGTGCACGCGAAAAAGTAGAAAAAGTGGTCCGTCAACGTCAAAAAGTAAAACGTTAATAAAGTAGGCTACTTTTTGTAGTCACTTTGTTATAATAAAACCCATACTTAAGCTATGGGTTTTTGTTTTTGTATAGCCGCAGTGGGTTACTGCTTTCTTTTGCAGCCGTATTATTACAGATCGCTGTATTTTTACAGCCTTTACTGCCAGCACAATATCAAGTGGCGCCGGTTTGTGAAACTATTGCTCAAGCTTTATTAAATCCAAGCGCAGAAACACATAGTTATCATCATGCTGTAGAACAGCACCATGAGCATCACCATCATGATGCCAACCATCAATGCCAATATTGTACTGTGTATGGCAACTTAGTTTTGCCTCCTGAATTATCCGTCAAAGAAGTGCTGGATCGTATTCAGGTGCGTTTTGCTGCATGGCAAAATAGCGCAGCTTATGTTTGGTTTGTTCTACAACGTTTATTTTTATTGCCGCAAGGGCGAGCCCCACCACTTTTTGCATAAATCTCGAAGGTTTTTTTAGGGTCTTTACTGGCTCTAGCCCAGTCGTATTTATGTTTTAAGTGAGTTTATCATGACATCAAGTCAATTTTTATTACAGCCATTAGCCGCTGCGATCGCGATCGCCTATTCAAGCACAATTTTTGCTGTGGAAGACTTAGAAAATCAGCCCCTATCGTTAGCGCCGATTGTTGCCACGGCACAACAAGGCAATGATGCCAATGGTTTAATTGTGCGGGCTGATCCTAAATTGCCGATTCAACCGATTCCAGCAGCCGATGGCGCAGATTACTTACAAAGTATTGTAGGGTTTAGCGCCGTGAATAGTGGTGCAGGGACCAATGGCGATGTCACCTTCCGTGGTATGTTTGGTTCGAGAATTAAAATTTTAACCGATGGCACAGAGAATTTGGGGGCTTGCCCAAGTCGTATGGATTCGCCGAGCTCTTATATTTCTCCCGAAAGCTATGATCAAATTTCGGTGATCAAAGGGCCGCAAACCGTACAATATGCCAATACAGGCTCGGCCGCGACGGTGATTTTTGAAAGACGTCCTGAGCAATTCTCACAGGATCACAATTATCGTGGTCAAGCCAGTATCGTCATGGGCTCTTATGGGCGTTTAGACCATAATATCGAAGCTGCGGTTGGAGATGAGCAAAAATATATCCGCCTAAACACCAATCGTTCGGTCGCAGATAGTTATCAAGATGGTGATGGTAATACTGTGCCTTCAGATTGGCAGCGTTGGAATGCAGATTTGGCTTTGGGTTGGACACCAAATCAAGATACTTGGGTGGAGCTGACTGCGGGTAAAGCGGATGGTGAAGCGGTGTATGCAGGCCGTGCCATGGATGGATCTAAATTTGCGCGCGAAAGCTTAGGTTTACGTGCTGAAAAGAAACACTTAACTGATCATGTAAAAAAGCTCGAAGCTCAAGTGAATTACAACTTTAATGATCATGTGATGGATAACTTTAGCTTACGTGAGTTTAATCCAGCGGGTGGCATGAAAATGCCTATGGCGACTAATGTGGCACGTAAAACCTTAAATGCCCGTGTGGCAATGACCAATGAATGGGATAAGGTTCAACTTATTAGCGGTATAGATACGCAAAACAATGAGCATAGTATCCGTAAAGGTATGCACGATAGTTATAAAGATCTGACGCGCCAAACTGATATGCAGTTCCAATCTTATGGTGCATTTGCTGAATTAACTTATGACTTAGGTGATGATAACCGTATAGTGACAGGTGCGCGTGTTGACCAAGTAAATGTAGAGGACAAGCGTAGCGAAACTCCTGTAGGAGTGAATCGTAATCTCGATCAAACTTTGCCAAGTGCTTTTATTCGTTTGGAAAATATTCATCCTGAACATGAAGATGGCAAAACCTATATTGGCGTGGGCTATGTGGAACGTATGCCTGATTATTGGGAACTGTTTAGCCCTAAATCAGCCAATGGGCATAGCAATAGCTTTAATCATCTAGATACCGAAAAAACCTTGCAGCTTGATCTAGGCTATCAACATCACCAAGGTGCTTGGAATTCTTGGATATCGGCTTATGCAGGTTTAGTACAAGACTATATTTTAACGACGTATCAAGCTACAGGTATGCAAGGTGCTTTAGAGGCGCATAGTCGTAATGTTGATGCCAGCATTGCTGGGGCAGAAGCCGGAATTGGATATCAATTTACTGATACGATTTCAGCAGATATGAGTGCTATGTATGCATGGGGTGAAAACACCAGTGATAATACGCCTTTGCCACAAATCTCTCCTTTAGAGGCACGCGTAAATCTGCGCTATAGTCAAGAAAACTATAATTTAGGATTATTATGGCGTGTGGTTGATGGACAAGATCGGGTTAGTTTAGCTCAAGGCAATATTGTCGGTTATGACCTAAAACCAAGTCAGGGCTTTGCCACTTTGTCACTCAATGGCACCTATCATGTAACTCAAGGTGTTGATTTAGCGCTAGGTGTCGATAATGTTTTAAATAAAACTTATGCTGAGCATTTAAATAAGATGGGTAATGCAGGTATTGGTTTTGCTGGCGATCAGCAGTTTAACAATATTGGACGTAATTACTGGGCACGCTTAAGTATGAAGTTTTAAAAAGTCTAAAGTGTAAAATAATAGCAACCAGTCCAAGTGTAATTTTAGCTTTGACTGGTTTTTTTGTTTGCAGAGAAAAAAAGCACTATTTTTTACTTGTTTAATCAATTAAATATGCAAATTAAAACGAATTGGAATCAATTTTAGTAAAATTGTTAAAAATAATTTTATATAAAATTCAATAATTTGTTTTTATTTTTGTTGATATGGTTAGCATTTGTTAAAAATACTACTTGCCAGTGTTGGATTTTTATCTATAATGCTCATCCATCGGTAGCGAACGAGATTTGCTGACCGTCTTACTTCTGACGAAGAAGTAAGAAAATCATTAAGAGATTATGAAGAACAACTTGTGTGGATTTTTACTGGTTGATCAATCGAATATATTTTCATTGATAATTGGTAAGAATTTCTCGAAGTTTATTTGAGCAAATTTTTTGTCAGTAATTG
>NZ_PJRJ01000014.1 GCF_003711395.1 Acinetobacter sp. B51(2017) | reverse complement strand
CCTGTTAATAACTCATTTGACGAAAGTTAGGCATTTAATAAGACCTGATGAGTAAGCATCACAGTTGTGCTGGCGACAATAGCAAGAGTGAACCACCTGATCCCTTCCCGAACTCAGAAGTGAAACCTCTTAGCGCTGATGGTAGTGTGGGGTTACCCATGTGAGAGTAAGTCATCGCCAGCTCATTATTCTAAAAATCCCTCTGATCAATGATCAGAGGGATTTTTTTCGACTATAGAATTTGTATAAAAGCATCTAGAATTTAAATTTATAGAACCCTTAAGTCATTTATTTTTATGATATTTTTTATATCAAGTTATCTATGGTCTTATTGTTAAACTTTAAGTGTTAAATTGTTGATTTATATTATTATTTAATTTTATTTATTCTGTGTTTTACTTGGTTTGATACTTTTATAGAAATTTACTCTATTTTTTACGCATATATTCGTTATTTTAAAGTCTAAAAATACCATAAAGGTATGTATATATATCTATAAGGTTTTGGACAAAACATTAGCTAAAAATCATTGTATGCCAAGAATTTGTATTAGATATCCCACAGTTGGAGGTGAGGATTAATGACAGCGCAAACAATGAATGTCAATGCTGTAGTTGATAAAGCTAAATTTAATAAGTTCCATCTTAATGTCTTGTTTTGGTGTTTACTGATTATTTTATTTGATGGCTATGATCTGGCAATTAATGGTGTAGCTTTACCACTACTCATGCAAGAGTGGGGCTTAACAGCAGTACAAGCCGGTATGTTGGCTAGCACTGCACTTGCAGGAATGATGTTTGGTGCCATGTTATTTGGTTCTTTGGCCGATAAGATTGGTCGTAAAAATGTCATTATGATTTGTATTGTGTTGTTTAGTGGTTTTACTTTTTGGGGTGGTTTTGCAGATACGCCAACAGAATTTGGTGTGCTACGCTTTTTGGCTGGCTTAGGTATTGGTGGGGTAATGCCAAACCTTGTTGCACTTACTTCTGAATATGCACCGCAAAAAATCCGCAGTACCTTGGTTACTACAATGTTTAGTGGTTATGCTGTGGGTGGTGTAATGGCTGCTTTATTAGGTGCATGGTTTACGCCAACTTATGGTTGGCAAATTATGTTCTGGATTGCAGGTATTCCTTTACTGTTATTACCAATTATTTGGAAATTCTTACCAGAATCTATCATTTTTATGGTTAAGGCAGACAAACAAAACTCTGCTCGTCAAATTTTGACCCGTTTAGCACCTGAGGCGAATGTTACCTCAACAACACAACTTGAATTAAGTAAAGCAGAAGTACCTGAGTCTGCGACTGTGGCAAGCTTATTTAAAAAAGGTCGTGCACCAAATACTTTACTATTTTGGTTAGCATTTTTTATGTGTTTATTAACCATGTATGCCTTAGGCAGTTGGATGCCAAAACTCATGATGGCAGCAGGCTATTCAATGGGTAGTAGCTTACTGTTCTTATTGGCTATGAATGTAGGTGCAGTGATTGGGACAGTATGTGGTGGTATTTTGGCAGACCGTTTCCATCTTAAACCTGTATTGATGGTATTAGGTGTGGTTGGGGCGATTGTATTAAGCTTACTGGGTTTTGAGCCGCCACAAGTACTGTTGTATTTAATGATTGCCTTAGCTGGTGCAGCGTCAATTGGCTCACAGATTCTTTTATATAGCTATGTAGCGCAATATTATCCAGTAGCTGTACGTTCTACAGGTATTGGCTGGGCATCTGCGGTAGGGCGTAGTGGCGCTATCATTGGTCCTATTTTAATTGGTATGTTGTTGGGGATGGAATTACCACATCAATATAACTTTATTGCTGTTGGCATACCGCTGTTGGTGGTTGCTCTAGCGGTAACACTGATTTCTAAGCAAGATAAAGCTACAGATGTGGTTAAAGATCCTGCTGTGGCACAAAACTAAACTCGATTAAATAATCAAAGCCTCAACACTGTTGAGGCTTTTTTGATAAAAATGGCGATATAGTATCTTATGCAACTCTTTGCGTTAAAGAATAGCGTTATAAAAAAGCCCCGATATCCTATCGGGGCTTTTGGTATGCGGTTGTGTGAGGTATAACTCCTGTCGTACCTATTTATTGCATCCTGCGGATTCATTTTTATTTTTGTTGCAAGAGATATCCTATCTCTCGTTAGATTTAGAATAGGCGTTTTTGCTTGAGCTAAAAAGTGCTAAAAGACCATAACTGTTGTAAGCAATCACTTACACGAATAGGGTGATAATTTTGCTAAATTGAGTACAGCTTTACTAAAAATCAAAAAATGATCAAGGACAATACTATGCTAAAAAAACGTGTCTTTAAGCCCAATACTTTATTGGCTTTAGGTTTATTAGGTTGTATGAGTGGCAGTATCTATGCCGTTACACCTGCGCAAATTAAGCAAGCGATAGAGCAACAACAACCCGCTTATTTAAAAACCTTGGAAAGCTTAGTCAATATTGAATCTGGAAGTCGTGATCTTGAAGGTTTAAATAAAATTGCCCAATTAGTTGCTGACCGCTTACAACAAACAGGCGCCCAAGTTAGTGTAATACAGGCCAATGATCTGTATCGTATGGATGATAGCCCAGAGCAAGTTGGGCCTATGGTAAAAGCCGTATTAAAAGGTCAGGGCAAGGGTAAAATCATGCTGATTGCGCATATGGATACAGTTTATCAAAAAGGTCAGCTTAAAGAACAACCCTTTAAAATTGAAGGCAATAAAATCTATGGCTTAGGGATTTTAGATGATAAGCAAGGCGTGGCGAATATTATTCATGTTATCGACACACTGCAAAAATTAAAATTTAAAGACTATGACACACTCACAGTGTTAATCAATTCTGATGAAGAAATTAGCTCACCCGGCTCACGTAAAATCATTACAGAAACAGCGCGTGATCAAGACCTCGTGTTGTCATTTGAGGGTGGCGGTAAAGAAGGCAACTTACGTTTAGCTACTAGCGGCATTGGGGCAGTGTATTTAACTGTTAAAGGCAAGTCATCACATGCTGGTGCCAGACCAGAAGATGGTGTTAATGCTTTAACTGAACTTAGCCATCAGATTGTACAAATGCAAAACTTATCCAATCCTCAAACTGGACTGAAGCTTAATTGGACCATCGCGCAAGCAGGCACTACGCGTAACGTTATTCCAGATTTAGCTACAGCACAGGCTGATGCGCGTGCTTTACGGGTCGAAAATTTTAATCAATTAGAAAAAAGCTTACAGGAAAAAATTAAACATAAAAAACTTAAAGACAGTCAGGTAAGTGTTAAATTTGAATTACGTCGTCCACCGCTAGCAGCCAATGACAAAGCGCATCAAGTAGCACGTCAAGCTGAGCAGATTTATAAAAATGAACTTAATTTACCATTAAGCGTCCTTAAAACTGCCACAGGTGGCGGTACTGATGCAGCATTTGCAGGCATGCAATCGAAAGCTGCAGTGATTGAGGGCATGGGGTTATCGGGTGATGGTGCACATTCGAGCAATGCAGAATATGTACTCAAAGATACGATTGTGCCGCGTTTGTATTTAGCCACACGTTTAATTGTAGAAGCGACAAAAGCAAAATAAGATCTTCAAAATAGATAACCCCCGACATCCTGTCGGGGGTTATAGATATTTCATGTGAGACAAGCAACTTTCCTGTCACTATTTTATCGAAATCCATTTTTATTATTAGTTTTTGAGCAAATTGTTGTTCTTTTTAAGTTTTTGGAAACTTCCTGTTCCCGATGACTAAAGAATACTGAATAAATGTTAATGCTTATAGCCGTTATCACCACTAGGCTTTGTAAGCATAAGATTACAAAAATAAGTTAAGTAATTGTTTTTTTAATAAACGTTTAATTAGCTTATGTAATCAATTTAGGCTGTGCTGTAACCCATCTGTATCTATAAAAAAAGCCCTTAACAATTGAAGGGCTTTTTGAGGGCTTATTTTGCGTATTTCACCAGTTTATCTACTGCTGCATGTAAGGCTTTTTGGTCAAACTCATTGCCTTCGAAGACTTCTGCTTTACTACGCGCAAAAATGTCACGAATTTCAATGGTTGCATTGCTATCAATTAAACCTAAGTAAGTTGCCACTTGGCGGATTTGATCGACAGAACGTGAACCATTGGTTGCACCATAGCTAATATAAGCGGCAGGTTTGCCTTGCCATTCTTTGCCTAAGTAATCGAGCGCATTTTTAAGCGCAGGACTGTAACCGTGGTTATATTCAGGACTGATGATAATAAAAGCATCACCTTGGGCAATTTTGTCCGCCCACTCTTGTTGTTTCGGTTGGTCATAAATACCCATCATTGGTGGAGTGGCGCCAGCAAAAATAGGTAAATCCCAAGTTTTTAAATCGACGATTTCGACAGTTAATTCAGGTTGATAAGCTGCAACGGCTTGTTTTGCCCATTTAGCGAGTTTAATTGCAGTACGACCTTCGCGGATACTGCCGACAATAATTTGAATATTCATACTATTTTCCTAAAGTGATAGATAAACGAGAATGGCAAAAATTCTACGTAAATAAAAAGCGCCTGAGCGGCGCTTTTTATAGTAATTTTGCAATTACATGATTTTAATGCCTTGTTGACCGGCAGGCGTGACTTTGAAGATTTCCACTTCAAAGGTAATATTTTTACCTGCTAATGGGTGGTTAAAATCAACTTCAGTGATGTTGTCACCAACAGTTTTGACCACGCCATATAAGCTTTGTTTGGCTTTGTCTTCAAATTCGATCATGTGACCTTCAGTTGGACGTTGCTCAAACTTCACCGTATCAAATTTTTGTACGTTTTCAGGATTCCACGGACCAAAAGCATCTTCAGGAGGAAGACTTACGGTACGGCGGTCACCTGCGCGTAAACCAAACAAGGCTTTTTCAAAGCCTGGCAATAAGCTGCCGTCGCCGATTACAAGGCTCACCGGGTTTTCACGGCTACGCGTGTTGTCAATTTCAACACCATCTTCAATCGCAACAGAGAAATGCAGTTCTACTTTAGAACCGTCTTCAATGCGTGTGTCTTCATTGGGATTAATAAAATCAGTCATGTTGTTGTTCCGCAGCTTGAATACGCTTTTTCTCAAGGAAGAAGCTATCAATCAAAAGCAAAATGGTGCCCAATGTGATAGCACTATCGGCAATATTAAATGCAGGAAAGTGACTATTGTTGTAATAGACATGAATAAAATCAACCACGTAGCCCAGTGCTACGCGATCAATCAGGTTGCCCACTGCACCACCTAAAATGAGTGCAATTGCAAGTGGTAACACCTTTATGCCTTTTGGCATACGCATCAGCCAAAATACAAAAACAATCGACACAATTCCTGCCAGCGAGGTAAAGAAATAACGTTGCCATCCACCGGCATCGGACAAGAAACTAAAGGCAGCGCCATAGTTATGTAGTAATGTCCAATTTAAAAAGGGCAGTACAGGTACGGGGTCGGCATAGTTTAAATGCGACACCGCAATCCATTTGGTCCATTGATCTAAAATAATCGCCAGTACCGCCAAGCCAAGCCACACAAGATTGTGTGCCTTGAATTGGAATAAGCCCTTTTTATGTTGTGGATTAGGCATATTTTCTCTCTTCGCCTTGACCTGATGGAAGGTTAATAATACAACGACCACATAAACCTGGATGTGATACATGTGTATTTACATCAGGTAATACGTGCCAGCAGCGTACGCATTTTTCGCCATCTGCAGCAGAGACTTGAACATTTAAGCCTTCAAGATCAGATGCTTCACCTTGTGCTGCATCAAATTCATTCACAATCACTTGCGAAGTAATCAGAACAAAACGAAGTTCATCGCTTAATTTATCCAGTACGGCTTTAAGTTCAGGATTTGCCCAAAGTTCAACTTTGGCAGACAAGTTAGAACCGACAGTTTTCGCAGTACGTGCTGCTTCAATGAATTTGTTCACCGCAGACTTCACAGAAATCAGGGTTTGCCATTCAGCTTCAGACACTACGTTTGCAGTCGAAGCGACAGGGATGTCATACCATTCCGCTGTGAACACGTATTTCTCTGATTGCTCAGGAATTAACGGCCATGCTTCTTGTGCGGTGAAGCTCAAAATTGGTGACATCCAACGCACGAATGCTTGTACCAAGTGATACAACGCAGTTTGTGCAGAGTGACGCGCTGCTGAGTCCGCTTTGGTGGTGTACTGACGGTCTTTGATGATGTCTAAGTAGAAACCACCCAAGTCGTTGATACAGAAGTTGGTTAAAGCATTGGTGACGATATGGAAGTTCATATCTTCATATGCTTTCTGAATCGTTTCTTGAACTTCAGATGCACGTTGCAAGATGTATTGATCCAGCGCGATCAATTGATCTACAGGCAATGCATCTGTTGATGGTTTGAAGCCATTTAAGTTGGCAAGTAAGAAGCGTAGCGTGTTACGAATACGACGGTAACCATCAGATGCACGGCTAAAGATTTCTTTACCCGCCGTCATTTCATAACGGTAATCCGCAGATGCGATCCAGAAACGTAACCCATCAGCACCCATATCTTTAATGATGTCTTGTGGTGTGATTACGTTACCGATTGATTTCGACATCTTACGGCCTTTTTCATCCACTACGAAACCGTGTGTCAATAAGCCTTTGTAGGGTGCGCGTTCATTGATGGCAACCGACGTTAATAATGATGATTGGAACCAACCACGGTGTTGGTCTGAACCTTCAAGGTACAAATCAGCAGGGTCTTGCAATTCTTCACGTTCACGCAGCACTGCATAGTGCGTTGTACCTGAGTCGAACCATACGTCTAGCGTGTCACGTACTGCGTTGTATTGTTCAGCATCAGCACCGATGAACTCAGCAGCATCACGGTTGTACCAACCATCAATACCTTCTTGTTCGATGAGTTTGGCCACTTCTTCGATCAATTCAGGGGTACGTGGGTGCAATTCGTTGGTGTCTTTATGCACGAAGAATGGAATTGGCACGCCCCAAGTACGTTGACGCGAGATACACCAGTCCGGACGACCTTCGATCATCGCTTGAATACGGTTTTTACCCCAATCTGGTACAAATTGGATGTCGTTTTCAATTGCATTAAGCGCTTGGTTACGTAGACCTTTGGCATCCATGCTGATAAACCATTGTGGTGTCGCACGGAAGATAATTGGCGTTTTATGGCGCCAGCAATGTGGGTAGCTATGTTTAATTGGCTTATGCGCCCAAAGCTTGCCTGACTCACTTAAAGTTTCAATGATTTGTGGGTTAGCTTTGTAGATATGTACGCCCGGTAAAATTGGTGAGCTTGGTAAATACACACCATTACCACCGACTGGATTATCTACCTTTAAGTTATACTGTAAGCCAACTTTATAGTCGTCTACACCATGACCCGGAGCAGTATGTACCGCACCTGTACCGCTAGCATCTGTCACGTGCTCGCCCAAAATCACAGGCACTTGGCGCTCAGCGATTAATGGATGTTGTAGAACAAGATTCTCAAGTTTAGCACCTGCAAACTCAGCAATCACCTCAAATGCAGTGAAGCCATAACGTTCAGTTGCAGATTCAACCAAAGTTTTTGCAAGAATGAAGTTTTGCGCAGCTTTGTCTTCGCCTGTTGCTTTAACCAGTTGATATTCAAGTTCAGCATGTAATGCAACCGCTTGGTTAGCAGGCAATGTCCAAGGCGTTGTGGTCCAAATTACGATATCCGTAGAATCAGCAACGTCTACACCAACGCGTGCCGATAAATCAGCAAGATCTACAACAGTGAAACCAACATCAATCGCGTCAGATTTTTTATCTTCGTATTCAACTTCAGCTTCAGCAAGTGAAGAACCACAGTCTAAACACCAGTTGACTGGTTTAAGACCCGGCTCAATGTGACCCGCTTTGGCAATCGCGCCAAGTGAACGCACGATGTCCGCTTCTTGTTTGAAGTTCATGGTCAGGTAAGGGTTGTCCCAATCACCAAACACACCCATACGCACGAAGTCTTTCTTTTGTAATTCAACTTGCGTGTATGCATATTCACGGCAGGCTTTACGGAAAGTCGAAGCATCAACTTTTACGCCCACTTTACCGACTTTTTCTTCTACTTTGAGTTCGATAGGTAAACCGTGACAGTCCCAACCCGGTACATACGGTGCATCAAAACCATCCATGACACGGCTTTTGATGATGATGTCTTTGAGGACTTTGTTAACTGCGTGACCTAAATGGATTTGACCATTGGCGTATGGAGGGCCGTCATGCAAGACATATTTTTTCTTGCCAATACGCGATGCACGAATCTGCTGATAAATGTTGTCGGCATACCACTCTTCTAACCATTTAGCTTCACGTACTGCGAGATTTGCTTTCATCGCAAATTCAGTACCTGGGAGGTTTAGCGTGGCTTTATAGTCCACTGCATTTTCAGGAGTTTGCTTATCGCTCATGCAAGTTGTCTTCCAATTTTCATTCAGCAAAGCTGAGGCGTTTTTACAATAAATTTAGGGGCTTAAAACGGTAAAGTGGCGTTGCTGCGGCGAAACTCAAGGAGTTTTTCCACATCGTCATCAATGCCCGCCTTGAGTGCTTCTAGCGAAGGATAATCTTTTTCGCCGTGTAAGTAATTCAAGAATGTCACCCGCATTAACAGGCCATACAGATTAGCAGAAACATCAGGAAAATGTACTTCTAAACGCCATTCTGGATGGGCTTGTTTAATCGCTGGTCGAGTACCGACATGGCCTGCACCAAATAGAGCAGTTGGTGCATAACCTTGAATACCCACTTGGCTTGGGGTGTGTTGTTGAATACGTTGTTGCAATGATTCGGTTTCACACAGCACATCCACGCCATAAATCCCGTTTAAACATGGTTTATGACGATTTAAACGCACGTTAATGGTTGGGAAATCAATGGTGCGACCAATTTGATCTCCATAGACCACACGTCCAGTAATACTATATGGTCGACCCAGTAGTTGAGCGGCTAAAGCCAAATCACCTGCTTGTAGGGTCTGACGAATACGGGTCGAACTGACCCGCTCGCCATCGAGTTGAATGGTCTCTAAATTGGTAATTGCAAAGCCATAGCTTTGTAAAAATTCACTATCGCCTTGGCGGTTTTTGCCAAAGTGGAAATCATCACCTAATACTAAATGTTTGGCGTTGAGTTTATTTTTTAGGATAGCAGCAAAATCAGTGGCGCTTAAACTACGGAAACTTTCATCAAATTTGGCAATCGCAATGTAATCGACACCCAATTCAGTTAAGTATTCGACTTTTTCGCGTAAAGATGAAATACGCGGTGGGGCATCATAGCCTTTAAAAAACTCAAGCGGTTGTGGCTCAAAGATCATCACCAAACTTTTTAAATTGTTGTTTTGAGCAATAGTTTGTAATTGGCGAATCATTGCTCGATGACCCAGATGCACACCGTCAAAATTACCAATGGTAACGGCAGTGTCTGGTAATTCAGTTGTAGGCGCTAAAGCATTCAGGCGGAGGAGCTTCATGGACGAATCGTTGAGTTAAAGTAATCTCGCAATATATTGCCATATTCTCACAATTTCGTCTTGTTGTTGTGTTTTTACTCAAAAAATATTTTTCCTACGCGATGTGGCATCCGCTTAAGTACATAAAAGCGAATTTACATCTTTGGTTTTTTTACATTTAATAGCCATTTAATCATCAATGAGATTGCGACATGTCTGATGTGGCTTTAATTATGGCTTTGCCTAATGAATCCAAAGGTTTATTTGAAAATGCAGGAATTGACGTGCATTACAGTGGCATTGGTAAGGTCAATGCGGCATTTAAAGCCTTTGAGGTGATTCAAAAAACTGGCTGTAAAACTTTACTCAATTTAGGCACAGCAGGTAGCTCGCATTTTCAGGCACATGAATTGGTAGAGGTGACGCGTTTTGTCCAACGTGATATGGATGTCTCGCCCTTGGGATTTGAAATTGGTGTGACACCTATGGATGCCCATTTTCCGGCTGCCATTGAATTAGACAGTTATTTTGATCATTTAGCCAAGGGTGTATGCGGTACAGGCGATAGCTTTGAAACTGGTAAACCCAAAGTAGCGTGCAACTTAGTAGATATGGAAGGTTATGCGTTGGCTAAAGTATGTAAAAAGTTAGATGTACGTTTGATTTCGGTGAAATATATTACTGATGGGGCAGATGGTACTGCGCACCTTGATTGGCAAGAGAATTTATTATTGGGTGCTCAGAAATTGTTAAAGTTGTATCAAACCATCTCGTTTCGGCGACCATAGAAGGCTATGGTCGTATGCCAAAAATTATCACATTGATAACTTAGTTTTCTGCTGTTGGTAATGCTGCTACAGCAGGCTGTCCATCACGCGGTAAAATACCGTACAGCATCATATGCACAGTGTGTTGAATGATACGCTGTTGCATGCTGCGGTTACGTAAAGTCTTACCCGTCACCATTTCCATTTGCGTTGCAAAGTCTGCATAGTTTTGAGTCAGTGCCCATATATTTAAAATTAACAATTCAGCATCAATATCGGCAGAAATTTTGCCTTGATCTTGCCAATTTGAAATCACTTTGGCTTTACGTTTCACCAGTTTTTTGAGTGGACCTTTTAAAATCGACAAAATATGCGGCGCACCTTGAATCACTTCTAAAGCAAATAGACGTGAAGCTTTGGGCTGAGTGCGCGACACTTCAATTTTTTGCATTAAATAATTGGTTAAGGCTTCATCAGGTTCTAAATCTGCCTCAAGCATTTGCAGTGGCGCTAACCATTTTTGTAGCACAGTGGTCAGGACTTCTACATACAACGCTTCTTTATTTTCGTAGTAGTAGAAGATATTCGATTTGTGCATTTCTGCCAACTGAGCAATCTCGTCAAGGCTCGCCCCAGTAAAACCATATAGGGAGAAAACATCTAAAGCCGCATTGAGCAATTGATGGCGTTTTTGGGTACTCTTTTTTTGTTCCATTGGCCAATTTAAATATAAAAGGGGATAGGAAATTGTACGGCAAATCGGCAAATATTGGCAGTTGGATTGTATGTTTATTACACAGTTTTGACCGTTTATTATAAAAAAATTGATTTAATGTGCGAGTTATTGTGCATTGTTAAAATTTTACTCAAAAACAGGCTTGAAAATCTTCCGATTAAATTTATTAATTTTTTCAATAAGATTAGAAAATAATTTTGCCGAAAATATCAATAATTTTTTTCAAATTAAATCGAGCACAGCAAAAGTATTGTCAAATCAGCTAGCAAGGCAGCGATATGCTGCTTCACCAGCAGGTCGCCATGCTGAGCACTGCTTAAATGGCAGGTTTAGGTGGCTAAGACTGCATTTAATACTTGTTGCTCAAGTTCTGTAAATGCTAAGTTTTTTTGTCGTGGTCGAGGTAAGTTGACTTGAAACTGTGCGGAGATATGACCTTTATCTAACAAAATAATGCGATCCGCCAGTTGTACTGCTTCGCTGACATCATGGGTCACTAAAATGGCGGTAAAGCCTTGTTCGCGCCATAGTTTTTCTATCAGGTTTTGCATGTCTAAGCGGGTAAGTGCATCGAGTGCACCAAGTGGTTCATCAAGCAATAAAATCCGTGGCTTATGTGATAGCGCGCGTGCTAAAGCAGTACGTTGACGCTGACCGCCCGAGAGCTGTGTAGGCCATAAAGCGGCTTTTTCTTTTAAGCCGACTTTTTCTAACATGCTCGAGGCGTTAGCATGTTCTGTTTTAGGTAAACCTAATTGCACGTTGTGTTCTACGCTACGCCACGGTAATAAACGTGGGTCTTGGAACATCACGCGAATGTCATCGGAAGTGATACCTTCACGTAAATGACGTGCCGATTTAAACTTAATTTCGCCATAGCTTTGTTGTTCTAAATCAGCAATTAAACGTAGTAGGGTACTTTTACCACAACCACTCCGACCCACAATGGCAATAAATTCGCCGGCCTGAATATGTAAATCTAAATCTTCTAAAACTTTAACGTCGCCATAATATTTATACAGTTGCTCGATTAAAATCTCAGCGCCAATGACGGCATTTGGATTAATATCAGGATTGGTTTCTGCCTCATTCACATGACGGCCTAAGCTTAAATCAGTCATCATCGCTTCCTTATTTTTGGTAGCCGGCGTGCCAGCGCAGTAAATATTTTTCTAAGCCTACAGCCAATACATCTGCCAATTTACCCAATAAGGCGTAGAGCAGAATGCCAACTAAAACCACATCTGTTTGCAAAAATTCACGCGCATTCATGGTCATATAACCAATGCCAGATTGGGCAGAAATGGTTTCAGCCACAATTAGCAACACCCAAACTAAACCGAGCGAAAAACGTAAGCCGACTAAAATTGATGGCATTGCACCAGGTAAAATAATTTCGCGGTATAACTGCGAGCGCGTTAAACCATAACTTTTACCCATCTCGATTAACTGTGGATCGACTGAGCGAATACCGTGATAGGTATTAATATAAATCGGGAAAAACACCCCAATCGCGACTAAAAATAATTTGGCTGATTCATCAATACCAAACCATAAAATCACCAGTGGGATTAAGGCTAGGGCAGGGATGTTACGCACCATTTGTAAAGTAGTGTCTAATAAAGTCGAAGCCAGTTTAGATGAACCATTGAGTAAGCCAAGGGCTAAACCTAAACCACCGCCAATCAATAGACCCATGAATGCACGCCCAGCACTGACTTGTACGTGTTGCCAAAGTTCACCACTCATCAGCAGCATCCAGAAGGCACTTACCACGGCAGTTGGTGCAGGCAAAATACGGCTTTCTAATAAACCAGTGCTTGAAGCAAGTTGCCAAATCGCAATTAAAAGTACGGGAACCAACCAAGGCAGCAAACGCTGCCCGAGTTGTGTTCCACGTGAAACTTTGCTCTTGGCAAAGTTACTCGGTGAAACCTTAGTAGACATTAAGCCGGCTCCTGAGTTTTAACCTCTTTCTTCGCCTCATCTGCCACGTAGTTATTTGCTACGATTTCGCCAAACGGACCAGTAAGATTAGGTTGAGCAAGTTTTTCACGCGTTTCAAGCGGAAGAAGTGGGAAGACTAATTCAGCGAAACGAATCGATTCTTCAAGGTGTGGGTAACCTGAGAAGATAAAGGTATCAATACCTAAATCGGCATATTCTTGAATACGTGCAGCGACAGTTTCAGGATCACCGACAAGCGCTGTACCTGCACCACCACGCACAAGGCCTACGCCTGCCCACAGGTTAGGTGAAACTTCAAGTTTGGTACGGTCGCCATTATGCAGTTCAGCCATACGACGCTGACCCACTGAATCCATTTGTTTAAATTTGGCTTGTGCTGCGGCAATGGTGGCATCATCAATATGTTGAATTAACTGTTCTGCTGCTGCCCATGCTTCTTCATTGGTTTCACGCACAATCACATGTAAACGAATACCGTAAGTTAATGTACGACCGCGTGCCGCTGCTTTTTGACGTACCACTTCTAATTTTTCTTTGACTGCTGCAGGTGGCTCACCCCAAGTTAAATAAGTATCCACTTGTTCTGCTGCAAGCTCGACCGCATCATCCGATGAACCGCCAAACCAAAGTGGTGGATACGGTTTTTGTACGGGTGGATACAGCAGTTTGGCATCTTCAACTTGTAGGCGTTCACCGTTAAAGGTGAAGCTTTCACCTGTATGGGAACGGGTTAAAATTTCGCGCCAAATGGTGGTGTATTCAGCAGCAGTTTTATAACGTGTTTTATGATCTTCATACACGCCATCGCCTTTAAGCTCTTGTTCATCACCACCTGTCACCAGATTCAGCAATACACGACCACCTGATAAACGGTCCATGGTTGCGGCCATACGTGCAGTTAAAGCAGGTGTCGTCACACCTGGACGTAAAGCCACCAAGAATTTAAGATTTTTGGTTGCGTCAATTAAGCTTGCTGCTGTAATCCAAGGATCTTCACATGAACGACCAGTCGGAATTAAAACGCCTTCGTAGCCCAAGTTATCCACGGCAACAGCAATCTGCTTCATATAAGCGTGATCGACTTGACGTGCACCTTTGCTGGTACCTAAATAGCGACTGTCACCGTGTGTTGGAATAAACCAGAAGATTTTCATAGTGTTGATCCTTAATTATTGATTTGTCCAAACAGCGTCTTGAATACTGATCGGCTTAGGGATGATGTTAAGCGCGCTAAAACGATCAGCGAGCTCCTGTTGATCGCGAATCACCTGTTGATTCAGAGGCGCGGCACCTGATGGATTCGGACGACGTTGAATAAATTGCAGACTGACCTTAGGGGCAAGACCTGTAGTTTTGGCAAAAATATCTGCTGTCTCTGGAATATGTTGTTGTACCCAAGCATCGGCAACATTGACTTGCTGGATAATGCCTTGAATGGCAGTAGGATGATTTTTAAGAAACTCACCCGATGCTAAGTAAAAAGTGTAATTGGGGCTTAAGCCAGTGCCTGAAGCCAGTACTTTGGCATGGTCTTCAACTTCGGCGGCTGCATAGTAAGGATCCCAAATTGCCCAAGCATCAACGGCACCTTTTTGGAAGGCAGCACGCGCATCAGCAGGGTTTAACCACACCACTTGAATGTCATTCCATTCCAAATCGGCTTTACGCACTGCTTGTACCAATAAGTAATGCGAGCTTGAGCCACGATGTACTGCAACACGTTTGCCTTTTAAATCTTGTAAGGCATTCATGTGTGAATCTTTAGGGACTAAAATCGCAGACGATTCCGGTTTAGCTGCTTCATAAGCAACATAGCGCAACGGCTTACCACCGGCTTGCGCATAGACAGGTGGGGTATCGCCAGTAGCACCAATATCAATGGAACCAACTGCTAGGGCTTCTAAAATTTGTGGGCCACCCGGAAACTCATTCCATTTAATGGTGGCGTTTGGAAATTGCTGTTCTAGTAATTTTTGTTGCTGCGCAATCACCAAGTTCACTGAGGCTTTTTGATAACCCACGCTAATGGTTTTCACATCAAGATCGCTTGGTGCAGTAGCAGCAGTTTTTTCTTCGGCCTTTTGGCATGCGGTTAAACTCAAGCCTGCAATGCTTATCCCCACAACAGCTAATGTTTTAAATACGCCCATGATCTTGTCCTAATTTTTATTGACCTTGATTTAAAATCGCGGCTTGAATATTCAGTTTATTGGGAATGAGTTTTTGCTGATAAAACGCATCTGCCACGTATTGCTGTTCTTTTGCCACCTGTATTGAGATTGGCGTTACCCCAAAGCCCATACGTGAAATAGATTTATTCAGTACCTCAAATTCTAAACCTGTTGGTTTTTCTAATAATTTAGCGGCATCTGCTTGATGCTCTTTGACCCATTGCGTGGTGGTATTTAAGGTGGTCACCACGGTTTTTAAAACTTCAGGATTTTCTTCGGCAAATTTACGATCAGCTAAATAGAACTGATGATTGCTGACTAAGTTCTCACCCGTAACTAAAGTACGTGCGCCAATTTGCTCTTCGGCTGCAGCCAAGAACGGATCCCAAATCACCCAAGCATCCACTGAACCACGTTCAAATGCGGCACGCGCATCTGAAGGTGGTAAATACACCACTTCGATGTCTTGTAGCGTTAAGTTGTTTTTCTCTAAAAGTTTAAGGAGCAAGTAATGCACGTTAGAACCTTTGTTTAACGCAATACGTTTGCCTTTTAAATCTTGTACGCTTTGAATTTTAGAATCTTTTTGTACCACTAAAGCTTCACCAAGTGGCGATGCCGGTTGATTGGCAATATAGACAAGATTGGAATTAGCCGCTTGAGCAAAAATAGGGGGGGCTTCACCCGCTTCACCAAATACTACGCTGCCCACATTTAAACCTTCGAGTAATTGCGGGCCAGCAGGAAATTCAACCCATTTCACTGTTACGCCTTGCGCTTTTAAAGCATCTTCTAATGAGCCTTGCGCTTTCACAATCGGCAAGACGCCATATTTTTGAAAGCCAATATTTAAAGTCACATCTTCTTGTTTAGCACCACAAGCAGTTAACATCATGGCTGTTGCTACAGCTGAACAAAGAACTAAGCTTTTTGCAATACGGCGTGACATTACATGCTCCTGAATCTAGACAATGAACTGAGGTACAGCACATAAGCTAAACAAAACTACTTTTCGAAAAAAATAACTATTCAGGAATTCAACATGAAGAAAAAAGATAAATAAAAAACTGCAAAACTTATGCAAAAAAGTGCTTTATTTAAAAACATAGAGTTTATTTTTATGATTTTATCTTTATGAAAAATATAATAAAAAATTAATTATGCAGATTATTTGCTAAGCATATCGTGTACAGCAATAAATCAGTAACGCCACTTTGTAGATTTTTTAAGATATCCATATCTTAAATTTAGCTATAGCAAAATAAAAAAAGCCACCTTTACAGTGACTTTTTACACACGATTGAATTACGTTGATAGTTATATAAGGCTTGACGTGCATTCGGTAAATCATCCACGCTGGCATTTTCAAAACCATGTTCTAAGAACCAATGCGCAGTACGCGTGGTGAGAATAAACAGTTGTTGAATGCCCATACTACGTGCTTTTTGTTCTAAATATTCCAAAATTTGGCTACCGCGGTTGGATTTACGATAACTTGGATGTACCGCAACGCAGGCAATTTCCGCTGATGCAATTTCGCCATCTTGGCTTGGAATCGGATATAAAGCTGCACAGGCTAAAATCGTACCATCACGTTCAATCACGGCAAATTGGTCAATTTCGGTTTCTAAGCGTTCACGCGAACGATAGACCAAAATCCCTTGTTGCTCTAATGGACGTAATAAGCTGATTAAGCCGCCCACATCTTGAATATTGGCGGTACGCACCTCTTCGTAATGCGCATCGGTCAGCATGGTACCCGAACCATCACGGGTAAATAATTCTTCAACTAAAGCGCCATCATAGGCATAAGAAATAAGATGCACACGATGCACACCTTGTGTAGAAGCAGTTTTGGCACCATGTAAATGTAAAGCTAATTCTGGCTGGGTTTCTTGATATTGCTCAATATATTGATCGAGCTGCGCCGTATTAATTTCACGCTGTAACTGACCAGCTAGGTTAATTAAACCGTGTTGCTTGCCTAAGAAAATCAGTTTGTCAGCTTTTAAATGAATCGCAGTTTTGGTCGCCACTTCTTCAGCAAGCAAGTTAAATACTTCGCCTGTGGTGGAGTAGCCTGTTGGACCAAGTAGCACAATATTGTGATTATCTAAATGGCGTTGAATGGCATCGTTGTCGATACTACGCACTTCGCCTGTAAGCTGAAAATCAATACCATCATGAATACCATACGGTTTAGCAGTGACAAAATTACCCGACACCACATCAATCCGTGCGCCATACATGGGTGAGTTCGCCAATCCCATCGACAGTAAAGCTTCGATTTGCAATCGAATTGAGCCCACCGCACCCATCACAGCAGTCAAAGATTCACGTGTGGTAATGCGGCGCTGCTTATAAAAAGGTGTTTGGATTTTTGCTAAATTTAACTGATGATTAATTTGCGGTCGTGCGCCGTGCACCAAAATTAGGCGAATACCCAAAGAATGTAATAGCGCAATATCATGAATAATATGCTGAAAATTATCATGTTGTACTGCTTCGCCATCAAACATCAACACAAAGGTTTTGCCACGGTGCGCGTTAATATACGGCGCCGAATGACGAAACCAATGCACATATTGCAATGTGGTACTTGGTGTTGGATCGGATGCTGGGTTCGACATAATAAGCTCAGAAAAATCGCAATAGATTATTTTAATTCATTCAAACAACAAAAAACACCTGAGTAAGGGGCTCAGGTGTTTAGGTCAGGCTTGAGAGATGAAATCAAGCTTAAATGACGCGTAAAATGCGATTATTCTTTTCGTTTACTAATAAATAGTCACCATTTACTTTGTACCATTGTTGATTTTTACCCGCTTTGGCTAAACCACGCGCATCGCGGGAATTGACTTCAAAACGCTTTGAATCATAAGCACGCGGTAAGGTTTGACCCACGCGGAAATTACTTTGATTGAAATGACGTTTGTCGTTAAAACGGCGATCATCTTGGTATTTGCCATGAGCAGGAGCATGTTTAAATTGCGGACCATGTTTAACGACATGCGCAGGGGCTGGGCCTGCTTTACGTTGATCGTAACGATGCTCACCTGGTCCCGCCATTGCTGCTGAAGTTGCCATTAAAGCGCCTAATGATAGAGCAACTGTTGTTAGAAGTTTTTTCATTGCTTTCACCTAAAATCTGTGGGGTTATATTCCGATAAGTTCAATTTAGGCTAAAAAACTAGATAAACCATGTGGGAAATTTAGGTGAAATGTGAAATATATGGAGAAAAAAAGAAGAACTGTAACAGCGCAATAAAATGCACATAAAAAAAGCCTAAATAATATATTTAGGCTCGTAAGATGAAAGCGAAAAGCTTACTGGATTTTGACAATACTATTGGTTTCTGAATTCAGTAGAATGTAGTTATTATTAATTTTATACCACTGTTGATTGCGTGCAGGCTTTGGTAAGTTATTGTCTTTATACTCAACTTTATAACCATCACTACGGTAATGTTGCGGCATAACATAACCCGTTTGCCATTTCATATGTTGCAGACGTTTCATGCCACGTTGTTCGCGTGAGTGATGTTCAGGTTCATAGATATCACGTTTATCACGCTTTTTTTGCAGATGTGGCTGAACCGCTTCAGCATCAGATTGAGGCTCAAATTGAGGAGCGGCAGTCAGCGCAGTGCTTGCCATCAATGCACTGAAAGAAATGGCTATAGTTGCCAATATCTTTTTCATGTTTTGAACCCTCATTTAAAAATCTTTTTCAATACGGTTTACTCTACGCAAAAAATGCAGAGAAACTGTGAAGAATACAGATGAGTTATTTAAATAACATAGAGAAACTAAGAATATTATGCGGTAAAAGCTGTTGTTTTAGTAGTCAATTTTAAATGTGAGCAAAAACAGCCAAATTATTTTGGCTGTTTATACGGGTTTTAGTTCCATTGTTGGCTTAAACCTTGAAGGCAGTTGATGGCTTCAGCAATACTTTCAGCTAGTGTGTTGTCATCAAGTGCAGAAATTAAGCTGCTTGATAATTGTAAATTTTCAATTGTACGAATCGTTTCAGTTTTACGTTGTAGATCAGCCATGTTGTGCCCCAAAATCTATTTATGTTTCAATACAAAACAGCATAAACGTGCGGTATTAATTTGAAAAAACGAATATTTAACTTAAACTGATTTGTAAAAAAGATTATTGGCGGCTAAAAAAAGACCGCGAACGGTCTTTTTTAAATTAGTAAGCGTAATTTAAGTCAGTATATTCAGTCAGTGATTTTTGAATATGTGAATTAATAAACTCAGACACATCTGCTGCAGTCATAGGCTGACCTTGCTTGGTAATGACATGCTCAATTTCAGGCTGACCATCAATTTTAATAATATAAGTGAAGTTTTTGGCAACCTTATAGGCATCATCTTGTTTCACAATATGAGTGATGTATTTATAGATATGCTCAAAGTTAAGGTCTGTATGTGAAAATATAAACTGATCAAACAGCTTCATATTTTGACCATTTTCTAAAGCTTGTAATTCATCGACAATGCTGGCTTCAAACTTCATGCCATATTTTTCTGAAATAGGCTGGTCATCAATTAAAAGCGACACCATACCGTCATCTAGGGAAGTGACTGTAATATTGCTAAAGTCAGACATATCGATCTCAACGTGTAAATTTAGCCTTTTAGTATGGTGTAAATTGTCTGAAATACAATGCACAAGCTTTAGATTAGGTGAAATTTTCACTTAGTCCTGCGCATCAATACTTGCGCCATTTAAATGCAAACTGTCTTCACCCATTAAATATAAATACGCTGGCATGATCGATTCAGGCGTTGGTAGGGTTTTTGGATCTTCCTCTGGATAGGCTTTAGCACGCATCGCGGTACGGGTCGCCCCTGGATTGATACAGTTAAAACGCACGTTTGGATAGGTATTTTCTTTGGCAAACAGTTGGTTGACTGCTTCAATGGCAATTTTAGACACTGAATAAGCACCCCAACGTTCGCGTGCTTCACGACCCACTCCCGAGCTGGCAAACACCACAGAGGCATTATTAGAACGTTGTAACAGTGGCAACAGTTCTTGGGTAAGTAAAAATGGCGCACGTAAATTAACAGCCATCACATCATCCCAAGCTTCGATGGGATAATTCGCCAGTTCAGTGCGTTCACCCAAAATACCAGCATTGTGCAAAATGCCATCTAAGCGGCCAAACTGTTGTTCGAGGGTGTCATAAAGTAATTCGTAATCGCGTGGCGAAGCGCTAGAAAGTTGTAAGGGTAAAATCGCAGGTTGCGGTGCGCCTAAGCTTTCAATTTCATCATAAATGACTTCGAGCTTATTGAGGGTGCGACCATGTAATACCACTGTTGCGCCATGCAAAGCATAACTTAACGCTGCGGCACGTCCAATGCCATCACCTGCACCCGTAATTAAAATAATACGGTCTTTGAGTAAATCTGGACGCGGCTGATACTCTGAATATTTCATGGCAACACCTCCAAGCTATTTTATTATCAATCTATTATTAAGTATGCGCTGTTAATACCAATTGGCGGATTTGTTGCTGTAATTCAGCAACTGTGTTCACTATACAGTCTGCTTGCCAAGCTGTTAAGTCATCTTTGTGCGCCAATGGTAAATAGCCATAAGCAGCTAAAATGGTGTACATCTTGGCAGCGCGTCCTGCATCAATATCACGCGGATGATCACCCACATAGATGCAATCTTCAGGCGCAATCGCAATCTGCTTGGCTGCTAAATACATGGGTTCTGGATCAGGTTTGGTGTGAGTCACATCTTCAGGACACACCAAAACACTGCAACGCTGAGTTAAGTTTAAAGCTTCAAGCAAAGCCTCACTTAACCAACGTGGTTTATTGGTCACAATGCCCCAAGGAATATTAGCAGCTTCAAGTTCAGCTAAGAGCGGATACATACCTTCAAATAGGTCAGTATCTACAGCAATATCAGCGCCATAAATGTCTAAAAAACGCTGACGATGCGCCAAAAAAACTTCATCAGTCACGTCAAGCTCTGGATAAACCAACTTGACCATCGCGCGTGCGCCTTCTGAAACTTGAGTGCGAATTAAATCGCCAGCGACAACCTTGCAGCCTTTTTCACGGCACATATTTTGAATAATACGGATAAAGTCGGCTGCGGTATCAATTAAAGTACCGTCTAAATCAAATAAAACCGCTTTCATTTAGGCTTCTTCTTTTACTGTATAAACCATGTAGTTCACATCTACATTCGGTGCTAACCAGTAGTTTTTAGTTAGTGGGTTATAATGTAAACCTGTCATATCTTTAAGTTTTAAATTAGCAGCACGAATGTCACGCGCCAGCTCAGACGGTTTAATAAATTTGCTGTAATCATGTGTGCCTTTAGCGAGCATACGCAAAATATATTCAGCCCCAATAATGGCAAAAAGATAAGATTTTGGATTACGGTTAATGGTTGAGAAAAACACATGACCGCCTGGCTTAACCAATTTTTGGCAAGCCAAAATAATTGAAGCTGGGTCTGGAACATGCTCAAGCATTTCCATACACGTCACCACATCGTATTGACCTGCTTGTTCTTCGGCCAGTTGTTCTACTGGCACTTGGCGATACTCAATGTTGGTCACATTTTCTTGTTCGGCATGTAAACGCGCTACATTTAGCGGTGCTTCACCCATATCAATGCCTAATACATCTGCACCACGACGAGCCATGCTTTCGGCCAAAATGCCGCCACCACAGCCAACATCTAGCACTTTTTTGCCGCTTAAACCGCCTGAGTGTTCTTCAATCCAATTCAGACGTAATGGATTGATCATATGCAGCGGGCGGAACTCAGAATGCTGATCCCACCATATAGCTGCGAATGCTTCAAATTTAGCAATTTCTTGCGGGTCAACATTCAATTGCGACATAGGTGCCACCTCAATTTAAGTCTTTATAATTTAAACAATCTAGTGTAACGACTATTTGGAAAAAAGCGATAAAAGCGCTAAAAAACTTCACACAATCAAAACTAAATTTGCATAATTGTTTGCTAGTATTTGCATAAACTCAGCACAATGATTTCGAGGATAAATAACTCAATGAAAAAATTTATTTTAGGCAGTATTGCTACAGCGATGTTTGCCATTTCAGGCAGTGCCATGGCTGCTAATTTTGTCGCGGGGAAAGACTACACTGTGGTGCCAAATCCAGGCGTAGTAGATGTTAAAGGTAAAATTGAAGTTCGTGAATTTTTTTGGTATGGCTGTGGTCACTGCTTTACTTTAGAACCACACATGCAAGCATGGTTACGTAAATTACCAAAAGATGTGAATTTTGTGCGTACCCCTGCAGCAATGAACCCAGTTTGGGAACAAAATGCGCGTGGCTATTACGTGGCAGAAGCACTACAAATTCGTCGTAAGATTCACTTGCCATTGTTCCATGCGATTCATGACAAAGGTCAGCAGATTTTTGATCAAAAATCGCAAGCACAATTCTTTGTGAAATATGGTGTACCTGAAGCGAAATTTAATAGCTTATATAACTCATTCCCAATTACTGCCAAAGTGAGTAAAGCTAATCAACTGGCTAAACATTACCAACTCACAGGTGTTCCAGCAGTTGTGGTGAATGGTAAATACATTGTCCAAGGTGATGATGGTAAAGTGGTGCAAGTGGTGAATTATTTAATTGAAAAAGAACGTAAAGCGAAATAAGACTACACACTCAAAGAGCTGCCTTAAGGCAGCTCTTTTAATGGAAATTGGCAAATACTGTGATAGATTAATTCCAGTTGAATTAAGGCTTTTTGTTGTAGACGTTGTTGTTGCTGTATACGCTGCTCGACATCTAAATCATGTTGTAGATCCAACCACTCCAATGCCCAACAAAAACAAAAATGCCCAAACATTTCAGAAAACATGAGCATATCTTGTAGATTTTGAATATGCTGAAAGTCTGGGATCTTAGACATGGTATTGGCCATATCTTCAACTAGATGATCAAACTCACGTTTAATCGCCTGACGAATACGTGGTGAACCACTACTACGTTCGTGAATAAAAAAACCCCAAAAATCAGGCTTTTCCGCAATAGATGCAAACAAATAGTCTAAACGCGCGTTATGATCTCGTGGATCAACCAAAGCAATCCTACAAATTTGGGCAAAGGTATTTTTGAGGTATAATCCTAAGTGGTCAATCAGCTCTAAAGCCAGCTCATCCATATTCGCAAAATGGCGGTAAAAGGTGGCTGGGGCAAGATTTACCTCAGCGGTAACTTCTCTTAAGCTCATACTGCTAAAATTGCGACCTTGTTGGCTTAAGCTTAGAACTGCATTAATTAAAGCCTGATGCGTTTGTTGCTTTTGTTCATCACGTATGGGCATCAATCTAACTCTAAAAAATTTATGCTTAGTTTAGCAAAAAAGTGAAAATATTTTGCATCACAAACCCGTAGTTTTAATCTGCTATACTTAGGCGCTAAATTTTTATCATTAGGACAGCTTTTATGATGCGTATCGACCAACGAGCAGCAGATCAATTACGTGACGTTAAAATTACCCGTAACTACACACGTTATGCGGAAGGTTCAGTATTGGTTGAATTTGGTCATACAAAAGTCCTGTGTACTGCCAGCATTGATAATTCAGTACCGCGTTTCTTAAAAGGGCAGGGTCAAGGTTGGGTAACGGCTGAATATGGTATGTTGCCACGTTCAACGCATACGCGTAGTGACCGTGAAGCAGCGCGTGGCAAACAAAGTGGTCGTACTCAAGAAATTCAACGTTTAATTGGTCGTAGCTTACGTGCTATGGTGGATTTGAAAAAATTAGGCGAACACACCATCACGATTGACTGTGATGTGATTCAAGCAGATGGCGGTACACGTACTGCGTCAATTACAGGTGCAGCAGTGGCTTTAATTGATGCGATGAATGTCTTGCTTGAGAAAAAACGTATTAAACAAGATCCGTTAAAAGGTTTGGTTGCAGCGATTTCTGTAGGTATTTATCAAGATGAAGTATTACTTGATTTATGCTACGAAGAAGATTCAAATTGCCAAACTGATTTAAACGTGGTGATGACGCAAGCGGGTGAGTTTATTGAAATTCAAGGGACTGCAGAAGAAAAACCATTTACGCGTGCACAATCTAATGCCATGTTAGAAATGGCTGAAAAAGGCATTCAAGAATTAGTGAAAAAACAACAAGAGGCGCTAGGCTGGTAAGCTTTTTAAGCCTTGTGTCATAATGAAAAAACGCATCTTCGGATGCGTTTTTACATTTTGCCTATAAAGCTATGAGATTTTTTGTTTTAATTTAAAGCAATAACAACAATGGAGCAAAATGTGAAAACAATTTTAATTGCTTTTATGGTCATGGCATTGGCATTTAGTATGATCGCCTGTATGGACCGTGGTGAGGAGCGCGACGAAGAGCAAGTCAGTATGCAAAATGATGGTCAAGATCATGACCGTGATGATGATGACGAACGTCGTGATGGTGATCGAGAAGAGCGAGATCGTGATGATGATTAAAATAGGGTGCTTAAAAGCACCCTATTGATTGTGTTCTAGGTTAAGCATTAAAACGCATGGATAGATCAATGGCTTTGACATCTTTGGTAAGTACGCCCATTGAAATATAATCTACGCCTGTACTCGCAACTTCACGTAAATTTTCAATGGTAATGTTACCTGAAGCTTCTAGCTTACAACGACCTGCTACGTGTTTTACCGCATCAATCATTTGTTGTTGGTTAAAGTTATCTAGCATCACAATATCTGCCTGAGCGGCTAAGGCTTGATTCAGTTCATCCCAAGTTTCAACTTCAACTTCAACCATTTTACCCGGTGCAATGCTGTGTGCTTGAGCAATTGCTTGAGCAATACCACCTGCTGCCATAATATGATTTTCTTTAATTAAAAAGGCATCAAATAAACCTAAACGATGGTTTTGACCTCCACCAATCGACACAGCGTATTTTTGAGCAATACGTAAACCTGGCAAAGTTTTACGAGTATCAAGCAGTTTGGTGTGTAAGCCATCAAGTTGTTTGACATAGTGTGCAGTTTTAGTCGCCACTGCCGATAAGGTTTGTACAAAGTTTAAAGCAGGACGCTCTACGGTGAGTAAACTACGTGCAGAACCAGCTAATTTTAGGAAAGCTTCATTGGCCTGTACCCATTCACCTTCTTGTTTTAGCCATGTCACTTGTACAGTAGCATCATACGCTTGAATTAAAGCATCTACCCAAGGGCGACCAGCAAGAATCATGTCTTCACGGCTAATAATCGTGGCTGTAGCTTGTTCAGCTTCAGGCGTTAGAAGCGCAGTAATATCGCCATCACCAATATCTTCTTGTAAGGCTTGCTGAATGTTGACCTGAATCGCTTGTTGTAACAAAGATTGAGAGATGCTCATGCGAAGTTCCGTATCTTATAACGTCTATCAAAAATTGCGGCTTATATTAGCACTCTTCACTGAAAATGAATGATTTTTTGTACAATTTCTTTGCCATGTTTGAGATTTAAGCCAGAAAGTTTTAGCATGAGCACAGATTTTCTTTTCTTGATTTGGCTTTAAAGGACTTTATATGTCACAAGCTGTCAGTTTTGCTGTGCAACATGGTCAGCTCGTAGGCGCGCGGCAAATTCCTTCACCGAATTATAATCAACGCCCTGAAGGCACTGAAATTCAGTTATTGGTGATTCATAATATTAGCTTGCCGCCATCACAATTTGGTGGGGGGTATATTGAACAATTCTTCCAAAACAAATTAGATTGGTCAGTGCATCCATATTTTCAAACCATTGAAGGTATGCAGGTTTCAGCGCATTTATTGATTTTACGTACAGGTGAAGTACTACAATTTGTTAATTTTAATGATCGTGCATGGCATGCAGGGCGTTCTAGTTATTTAGCCAAAGCAGAATGTAATGATTATTCAATTGGCATTGAGCTTGAAGGCTGTGACGATCAAGCCTTTACTGAGGCGCAATATCAGATCTTAGCTCAAGTCACACAGGCAATTCGTGCAGCTTATCCAAAAATTGGCCCGCATATCGCAGGACATTCAGATATTGCACCGCGACGTAAAACCGATCCGGGGCCATATTTTGAGTGGCAGACCTTTCGTGCCTTACTGGCTGAGCAATCAATCAATTAATCAGGCCGTCATGACTGATTTTAATCATGCACCTTGGGCATGAGTTTCTTTACAATAGCTGTTCAATTTTATCACTAGGTGGTTCCGATGGCGCTGTGGCGATCGACCTTTATTGTTAGTGCAATGACCATGTTGTCGCGGGTGATGGGTTTAGTCCGTGATGTGGTGTTGCTGAGTGTATTTGGTGCGGGCAAAGATTTTGATACCTTTGTCATTGCTTTTCGAATTCCTAACTTTTTTCGGCGTTTGTTTGCCGAAGGGGCATTTTCACAGGCCTTTATTCCGGTTTTGACCGAATATAAAACCACGCGCACCCATGCTGAAGTACAGATTCTTATTAGCCGTGTCTTCGGTTGTTTGGCATCGGTGATGACCTTGCTGACCATATTTGCTATGGTGGCTGCACCTGCGATTATGTATGTTTATGCACCGGGTTTTCATGATGATCCTGCTAAATTTGCTTTAGCGACGGATATGTTCCGCCTCACCATTCCTTATTTACTGTTTATGTCTTTAACTGCTTTTGCCAGCAGTATTTTAAATAGTTATGGTTCTTTTACCACGCCTGCATTTGCACCTGTATTGCTTAATCTGTCTATGATTGCAGGGGCACTTTGGCTGACTCCATATATGGCAACCCCAATTATGGCATTGGGCTGGGCAGTAATTGTGGCGGGCTTTTTGCAGCTTGCGCTACAAATTCCAGAGCTATGGCGTAAAAAACTACTGATTCCACCCAAAGTTGACTTTAAACACGAAGGTGTGGAGCGCATTCTAAAATTGATGCTGCCTGCATTGTTTGGGGTGTCTGTTACTCAGATTAACCTATTACTCAATTCGATTTGGGCATCGTTTATGCAAGATGGCTCGGTATCTTGGTTATATAGTGCTGAGCGTATGACCGAGTTACCTTTAGGGCTTATTGGGGTTGCAATTGGTACGGTGATTTTACCGGCATTATCAGCGCGTCATGCCGAACAAGACCAAACTAAATATCGCAAGATGATGGATTGGGCAGCCAAAATTATTGTACTTGCCGGTGTGCCTGCCAGTATTGCGCTGTTTATGTTATCAACACCAATTATTCAGACGCTGTTCCAACGTGGTCAATTCACGCTACAAGATACTCAAATGACGGCACTTGCGCTGCAATGTATGAGCGCAGGCGTATTGTCATTTATGCTGATTAAAGTCTTTGCACCGGGTTTTTATGCGCAGCAAGATACCAAAACTCCAGTACGGGTAGGCTTAATTACCGTAGCGACCAATGCGGTATTAAACGTGGTGTTTATTGGCTTATTTAAATTGATGGGCTGGCAAGAAGAACATATGGCCTTGGCGTTGGCATCGTCAGGTTCGGCTTTAGTTAACGCGGGTTTATTGTATTTCTTCTTACATAAACGCGATATTTTCCGTTTTGGTGCACATTGGAAAAAGCTCATTATGCAGTTTGCCATCGCTAATATTGCGATGATTGTAGCCCTTGCTTATGCCTTAACTTGGTATAACGGTGATGTATCCGAGTGGATGCGTGTGCTTCAAGTTGTGATTTTATGTGCTGTAGGTGCTGTAGCCTATGGCGCAGGTTTATTGGTGAGTGGTGTCCGTCCACGCCATTTACGCCCATAATAAAAAAGACCGCGCTAGGCGGTCTTTTTTTAATCCAAGATTTCAAGTAATTCAATATCAAAGATTAAAGTACTATTTGGAGCAATGGCATCGCCTGAGCCAATGTCGTCATAGGCCAGTTTTGCAGGAATAAAGAAACGATATTTGCTGCCCACTGGCATGAGTTGTACGCCTTCTGTCCAACCTGCAATCACTTGGGATAGCTTAAATTCAGCCGGTTGTTGGCGGGCAATCGAACTATCAAAAACCGTATTATCGAGTAAACGGCCTTCATAATGGACACGTACTGTCGAAGAGGCTTTGGGTTGTTTGCCTTTCGCATTTTTAAGAACTTGGTACTGTAAGCCTGACTTAGTGACTTTTACATTAGCGGCTTTGGCATTTTGCGCAAGGAATTTTTGCCCTGCTTGTAAGTTTGCGGCAGCTTGTTGTTGAAATTCGACTAAAGCGCGGCTTTCTGTTTGCTGACGGTATTGACTTAAAGCTGTGCCCATTTCTGCTGTACTTAAGCTTGGATTTTTGCCTGCAATTGCTGCCTTAAAACCTTGTAAGAACGCGTCAATATCAAGGTCTTTAAACACATCACTATTATTACTGGCCATGTTATAGCCCAAGCTATAACCGACTTGTTGTTCTAAACTACTTTTTTGATTAATCTCGTTGGCAAAACTTGGTGCCGAAATCAGAGTTGCCATTAACAGCAATATGCTTTTTTTCATGATTTTATCTCTCAATAAATTAAGGAGAGCGCTAGGCTCTCCTTAAGATGCTGGATTGAATTATTTCACTTCAATCAGTTCAACATCAAAAATTAAGGTACTGTTTGGCGGGATCATGCCTGATGCACCTTGTTCGCCATAACCTAAATTGCTTGGAATATATAAAGTGGCTTTTGAGCCTTCTTTCATGAGTTGTAAACCTTCAGTCCAGCCTGCAATCACTTGATTGAGCGGGAATTCAATTGGCTCACCACGTTCAACCGAACTATCAAATACTGTACCATCTACCAATTTACCAGTGTAATGTACTTTTACAACAGAATTAGCGGTAGGTGATTTACCTGTACCTTCTTGGGTAATTTTGTACTGTAAACCTGAAGCAGTGGTTTTAACGCCTGGTTTGCTTTTGTTTTCAGTTAAAAATGCATCGCTTGAAGCTTTCGCTTCGCTTGAAGCAGCAGTTTGCTGTTCTTGCATGTCTTTTTGGAATTGCTCATAGGCTTGTTGTAATTGTTGTTCTGTATATGCCGGTTGAGTACGGGCATGACCATCACGAATACCTGCAACAAAGCTATTTACATCTAACTCAGGTGGAGTTTGATGGGCAACTTCATAACCTAAAGCATAGCTAATTTTAGCAATCGGTTTAGCATTTGGATCGGCTTTAGCGCTTAAAGTCGCTGGATTTTGTGATGCATAGTAAACAGGTACTAGAGCAGCACCGCCTAAAAGCACTGCAACAGCGATGGGTAAGGCTTTACTCATAAGTTTTCTCAAAAATTCTCAAGATCAATACGTCTAACAGGACGCATTTTTATAACGTAACCTAAACAGGTTTACTGATTGAACAATAGCATTAAATATATGCTGATCAAGTTAAATAAGCTAGAAGGTTCTGAAAGTTAAACACATTTTTTATACATATTATTTTTAAATCAAATAATTACACAAATTGAGCTTTGGTTGGATATTTAAAGTGACAGTCATCATCATGGTCATTGACCATGCCCACGGCTTGCATAAATGCATAACAAATGGTTGGGCCAACAAATTTAAAACCATGCCGTTTAAGTGCTTTAGACATGGCAATACTGGCTTCGGTAGAGGTCGCCACGGGCTGATTGGCATTAACAGGATTACAAGGTCGCTGCTCACCAGAAAATTGCCATAACCATTCAGGTAAAAAGAAGCCTTTTTTTGACATGGTTTGCCATGCAATAGCGTTGTCACGAATGGCTGTGAGTTTTGCCAAATGACGAATCAACTGAGGATCTTGGGCTTTAAGTGCTAAATCTTGGTCTGAAATCTTGGCAATATCCGCAATTGGATATTGGAAAAAATGCTGCCGATAACTCCTGCGTTTTTTAAGTACCGTCAGCCAAGATAAACCGGCTTGTTGACCTTCTAAACACAGCATTTCAAACAGCAATGGTTCTTGATAAACAGGATGACCCCATTCGAGGTCATGGTAAGCTTGATACAGCGGATCGGTGGAGCACCATGAACAGCGTTTTAACATCGTTGCTCCTCCTGAATGAGCAGACTAGAGTTTAAACTCAACCCATTGATCTTGTTTGTTATCCCAAAACCACAGCTGGGCAGTATTTAAATCATTAAAATCAATCCAGACATCTTTACCAGTTTTTTCAGCAAAGCCAGTACTGATTTGTAAGGCTTCGTCGCTAATTTCCATGATCCAGCCTTGATAGCTTTGACCTGCCAACACAATTTTTTGTTGATTGCCTGATTCAGCAAACTCTACCAGACGATTGATCAACGCTTCTGACATGAAAACTTCCTAAAATTAACGTAAATACAAAAATGGATTGACCGCACCACGACCTTTACCCTGTAAATAAATACCGTAATGCAGATGTGGAGCAGTCGCTTGAGCATTGCCCGTATTGCCCACAAAGCCAATATGTTCACCGCGGCGCACATAATCGCCAACTTTTAGGTCACTACGCTGCGCATCTAAATGTGCATAGTAATGCCAACTGGAACTTGGCCCCAATATCCAAATTACTTTACCACCCAAATTGTTATTACGTAAGTCGGCAATCACGCCTTCTGTCGCACTGAGTACTTTTGTGCCACGAGGTGCCATGATATCAATGCCTTCATGAAGACGTCCTTGGCCACGCGATGCGCCCCAAGTATCGCTTAATTGCTGCGCTTGAATACCCTGTACTGGGATAGGTAGTTTTTTAGGTAATGGGGTATTTTTCAGATCTAAAGCAGGGTCTTTAGGGATAGGTGGAGGCGCGGGTGGGTGTGTAGTACAAGCCACTAAAATCAAACTTAAACCGAAGAGCGCGAAAAGTTTATACAGCACAGATTGATCCTTATTGTTGTTTTATCTGTGCTGAATATGTCATAGATTTACCGCATTAATCAATTTCTTCATCGCAGTCGGAATGCCCATTTGGCTTGCAGTTTCTGGCTTCAACCAATTACCGCCCAACTCTAGAGAGAGATGTTCTTGTTGATCAGTATCTACCTCAAAACATACCGCTTCGAGTTGCCAAGTAAAATGGGTAAAACTATGGCTAATCTCGCTGCGTTTGAACACAGTTTTTAAACCTAAACTTTGGCACAAGTCTTGAAATTGCTGTGGTTCCTCAATAATCGGTAAGCACCATAAACCACCCCATAAGCCACTATTAGGACGTTGTTGCCATAACCATTCATCTTGATCTTTGAGTAACAATACTTGTGCAGATTTAACAGGCACAGGCTTTTTGGCTTTTTTAAAAGGTAATTGTTGTTCTAAACCTTGTTGATGTGCCTGACAATGCGCCTGCATTGGACAATATAAACACAGTGGCTTTTTAGGTGTACATACAGTCGCGCCCAAGTCCATAATCGCTTGGGTGTAATCATGGTTGCGTTCTTTGGGACAAAGCTCTTCGGCAATTTGCCACATATTGCGTTCATGTATAGGTTTAGACAGATCATCTTCAATAGCAAAAAAGCGTGCCAAAACACGTTTTACATTACCGTCCATAATCACGCCATATTGACGTAAACCGAGTGACATTAATGCCCCAGCAGTAGAACGACCAATACCGGGCAAAGCAATCCATTGCTCTAGCGTTTCGGGAAAATGCCCTTGACTGGCGACAATACCGGCAGCTTTATGCAAATTACGTGCCCGCGCATAGTAACCAAGACCCGCCCAATAGGGTGCGACGTCATCCCAACTGGCTGTGCCTAAAGCATTAACTGTAGGAAAACGCTCAATAAAACGATCAAAATATTGCAGTACAGTTTTGACTTGAGTTTGTTGCAACATGATCTCGGAAACCCAAACTTTATAGGGATCATCTGCGACTTGCCACGGCAGATCATGCCGACCATGCACATCAAACCATGCTAATAAAGCATCAGAAAAACGAAATTGACTCATACTGGCTCAAGTTAAAAAATAGCCGCTCAGTATATCGCATAAAAAAAGATGATGCCGAGGCATCATCTTGCTTGCGTCAGATAAGGACGTGTGGATTTAAGCGCTCATGCCCCAACGCTCATCCAGTTGTAGTGGCTTACCTTCATAACGCGGAATAATGTGTACATGTAAATGTTCGGCTTGTTGACCAAAGACCGCGCCATCATTAAAGCCCACATGAAAACCCGCAGGTTGATGACGTAGCACTAACTCATTACGAGCCAATTCTAATAATGACATTAAGCTTTTACGTTCTTTATCAGTCACTTCAAAAAATGATGATACATGGCGCAGTGGAATAATCACACAATGACCTTGTGACAATGGTTTTGGTTCTGGCAAAACTACACCAAAGTCATTCTTTGCAATTACATCATAGTCATCAAAGTCGCAATAGATACATTCTGTCATAGTGATTCTCCTTATCTTATTATGGTATTAAGCTAAACGACGTGTGAGTAAAGCGTACATTGCCGCTAAACTTTCCGTTTCTGCTTGTGGGTTATAGCCTAGATCTACGCCATTGGCTTGGGCCCGTTCATCTGCTTGTGGATTACTAAAACCATGTTTAGCATCTTCAAATACAATCACTTCGTGTTCAACTTTTGCGTTATGCATTTCCGCTCTAAATTTAGCAACATCATCTAAAGTCACCATGCTATCTAGCTCGCCGTGTAAAACTAAAATTTCGGCTCTAACTTTGCCTTCCTCAGCAGGTGTTTGCGCACCTAAGGCAGCATGGAAAGTTGCTATTGCCTGTAAAGGCGCACCTGAACGCGCTAAATCCAGCACCACTTTACCACCATAGCAAAAGCCAATCGCTGCGAGTTTATCAGCATTGACTTCTGGTTGTTCGGCGAGGGTATTTAGAGCGGCAGTTGCACGTTCTACAATGGTGTTGGGTTGCGCAAAGGTTTGTGTCATCCATTCATTGGCTTGGTTGGCTTCGGTCGTTGATTTTTTATCGCCATACATATCAATGGCGAAAGCGGCATAGCCTTGTTCGGCCAATTCACGTGCACGTTGTTCGGTATAACTATTGCGTCCCCACCATTCTGGTGCGACTAAAACCGCAGCTAGATTTTGTCCATTTTCTGGGGCAGCAAAATAGCCAATCAGCTGGCTACCATCTGCTGCGCTATAGTTGATCTCACGTGTTTTGATCGTTAAGGCCATGAAAAATTTTCCTTTTTTCTATATGTTTATCTTTGACTTTAGTTGTACAACATTACACAAAAAAAAAGAAGAAGCAGGCTTCTTCTTTTTTATACTGATTTTGTTGCTTAGACCTTGCGGGAAAAGAAACCAACAATAGCCAAAATGACAGCTACCACTAATAGAATCACGGCAAAATCTTTAGATAAACCGGCAACACCACCAAAGCCAAGCAAGCTGGCAATTAAAGCGATGACGGCAAAAATAATCGCCCAACGAAACATATCTTTTTCCCTCATGTTGTTTTTATCAGATATTTAGTATAGGGAGACGACACGCCATCTATTGTTTGGCTTTTGTTGATTAAATGTTCGATTTACAGGCTTTTTCAAGTTTATTTGCTGCTCAGGTGATGCAATAACTTTATTGTTGATCCTGTTATAATGACGCTTGAATTGTTAGTTTTTAGATTTATGAGCACAGTATTACGTCCAGAGTTTTGGAAAAATTATCGCCTTGAGCAACTCAATCCTGCTGAGTGGGAAGCCCTATGTGATGGCTGTGGTTTGTGCTGTTTAATTAAATTGGAAGACGAAGAAAGCAATCAAGTTGCCTACACCAAAGTCGCGTGTAAATTACTCGATTGTGCGACTGGGCACTGTAGTAATTATACAGATCGCTTAGATTATGTACCTGATTGTATTCAACTTAGCCCAGAAAAATTAAAAACCATTCATTGGCTACCTAATAGCTGTGCTTATCGACGTTTAAGCGAAAATAAACCTTTACCAAGCTGGCATTATTTAAACACGGGTTCACGTGATAATGTGATTAAAGCACGTAAATCAGTAGCAGGGCGTTGTATTTCCGAACAAGATATAGTGGAAGATGAGATTGAAGATTATATCGTGCGTTGGGTGCGTTAAACTCCACCCATAATTTTTTTAATGTCTTGCAGCGGCATAGGTCTATAGAAATAGAAGCCTTGTCCAGTGGCGCATTGGCAGTTTTGCAAAGTGCTAACATGCTCAAGTTTTTCGATCCCTTCGGCTAAAATTTCAATTTTAAGCTTTGGTCCCAACTGTCCAATAGCGCTTACAATCGCTAAAATCGCTGGGTCAGCGTGCATTTTTTCAATAAAGCTACGGTCAATTTTTAAGATATCAATTGGATAATCTTTTAAGCGAGTCAGCGAAGAATGTCCCGTACCAAAGTCATCTAAGGCAATACGAATTCCCGCTTGCTTGAGTTGTTCTAAAGCACGTAATACATATGTAGCACCACGTACTTCTAAGCTTTGCTCGGTAATTTCAATTTCAATTAGTTGCGGGTCAATTTGATATTCAAGTAAACGACTTAAGAGTGTCTCTGCATAGTTGTCGCGTAAAAACTCTACTGGTGCGGCATTAATCGCGATGGGATGAAGCGCGATGTTATGGCTTAAACAGTGTTTTAAGTCGCTAAACACTTTACGTTGCATGGTTTCGCTTAAACGCGTTGCCAGCTCATAATCTTCAAAGGCCTGTTCGATCTGTGCTGGGGTGTGTACCTGTTGCTGTTCATCAGACCAGCGTAATAGCGCTTCAAATCCAATAATCGCCCTGCTTTTGAGATCTATTTTAGGTTGGTAATAGGGCATGATGCTATCATTACGCAAAATCTCACGCGCTAAATTTAATTGCTGGGCAGTATGTTGCAAGCTATAGAGCATATGCTCATTAAACAATAAGATGCCGCCACGCCCAGTTTGTTTTAAGTCATTTAAGGCAGTATCGGCACAGCGCACTAAATGGGTCAAATTCTTAGCATCTTCGGGATAGCTCGCACAACCAATACTAATGCCGCCATTAATATACTGACCTGCATAATAAATCGGTGCATCAAGTTGTGCTGCTGCACGTTGTGCATAGGTAATTAATTGCTGTTTAGACGCTAAGTTAGGAATAATCACAGCAAACTCATCATTACCAAAGCGCGATACAATCATAGGCTTAGGTAGAGCCTTTCTTAAACGGTATGCAAATACTTGCAGTAAGTGATCACCCGCCAAATGTCCAAGCGTATCATTTAGATTCTTAAAATAATCTAAATCTAACATGATCAGCCCAACACAACTTTTCTCTTGATCGGCTTGTTCAAGTGCAGTTTCTAGTAAATCATTAAACGCACGTCGATTATACAGTTTGGTTAAATCGTCAAAAGTATATGCATATTCAAGACGTTTTTCGGTCAGCGTTTGCTGGCGCATCTCTCTTGAGATACATAGAATTTCTTTAACTTGCCCATCTTCGTTGAGCATTGGCGTCAGTAAATTGTCCCAATAATAAGGCGCACGTCCGCTGCCCTGCGTGATCGCAGTAAACCGCACCGGTTGGCCCTCTTGTACTTTAATTAAGGCCTTTTGTACTTGGGGTTGCACAGTTTGATCTAATAAGCTGAATAGACTGCCTGTATCTTCATGTGGTGTAAATAAGGTTTCATGCCCAAATTGATTGATATCATTTAGATGACCATCGGGGTTTAAAACCTTAATGCAATCGGCACTACTATCCAGAAATTTTTGTTGCGCTATCAGCTGTTGTTGTTGTAATTGTTTTTGCAACATGTATTGATGAATATTGTCACAAGTTAAGATCCACTCAATGTCTTGATGGGGACTTAATTTCACATGAACTTTAAACCATTCATATTGATCTTCTGTATGTCGAATACGACATTCAAAATTAAAGTCTTCACCTAATACAATAGACTGTTGCCAGACACAGCGTAACGGTTCGCGGTCTTCTGGATGGACAAAATTTTCCCAAGCATTGGTTGGTAATAGATCAAGTTCTACACCAATATAAGAGCAAAGTGTTTGATTGCAAAAGTGTTGCTTTGATTTAGTTTTAACCCAGATCATTTGCGGCACAAGGTTTAGTGCATTGAGCATTGGATAGAGTTGGGTTTGTAACAAACGTAATGAGTTTTGAGGCTTTGCTGCGAAATCCTGAGGGAGAGAAAGAGTACGCTTATTGGTGAGCGAGGATTTCATTTTTTTGTTGGTTACACTCTTGAAAAAACGGTAAAAATATGCGAATGATACTTTGCCGAAGTATAGCAATAAATATCTAAATGCTAAATATTAGTAAAGTAAATTTTACCGATAGGTAACAAAAAAATACTATTTTATGATCATAAAATTAAAACATTTATCTAGCCAAGTCATAGCGTAATTTATAGCTATCGCCTGAAATTACATAGTAGACTTTAACTCAAGTTTACTACAATAATATTGCTATGTCTGATCATCTAATTCCGCTACCAGAACGCTTAAGACCACGTGATTTGTCACAGATTATTGGTCAAGATCATTTACTTGGCGAACACGCACCCTTTAGACAAATGATTGATCAGGGGCATTTACCCTCAATTATTTTTTGGGGTCCACCTGGCGTAGGTAAAACCACGCTTGCATTGTTACTTGCTCAAGCTGTGGATCGTCCTTTTGTGAGCCTGTCGGCCTTAAATACGGGCGTCAAAGAACTACGGGAGGTGATTGCAGAGAGTGGTGATTTAATTACACCTGTAGTTTTTATTGATGAAATTCATCGTTTTAATAAATCTCAGCAAGATGCGTTATTAGGTGCTGTTGAAAAAGGCAAAATTACCTTAATTGGTGCAACGACAGAAAATCCCTCTTTTGAAGTCAATAACGCATTGTTATCACGTTGTCAGGTGTATCGCTTAAATGCATTGGATGAAACTGCGATTGAAAACTTATTACGCCATGCTTTGAACCATGATGCATTTTTAAAGCAGCGTTTTATTCAAATTGGTGAGTTTGACGCTTTAATCCAGTTTGCCGCAGGTGATGCGCGTAAGGCATTAAATCTACTTGATTTGATTGCCAGCACTTTTGAGCCTGAGGTAGAAAATATTATTGATAATGCGGTTGTGGTACGTGTCGCACAGCAAAGTATTGCGCGTTACGATAAAGCTGGTGAGCAGCACTATGACTTGGTTTCGGCGCTGATTAAATCAATTCGCGGCAGTGACCCTGATGCAGCTGTGTATTGGTTGGCACGAATGTTAAAGGGTGGTGAAGATCCTGTGTTTATTGCACGGCGCATGTTGATTGCAGCTTCTGAGGATATTGGCAATTCTAATCCAAATGCGTTGTTATTGGCGGGTGAGTGTTTCCGCTCAGTTCAAGCGATTGGTATGCCAGAAGCGAGGATTATTTTAGCGCAAACCGCAGTGTATTTAGCCACCAGTGCTAAAAGTAACAGTACGTATTTAGCCATTAACCGTGCTATGGAATTAGCAGAAAAAACTGCCAATTTGGCCGTGCCGCTACATTTACGTAATGCACCTACACAGCTAATGCAAGATCAAGGCTATGGGGTCAATTATTTATATCCACACGATTACCCTGAACATTTTGTCACACAGGACTATTTGCCGCCCGAACTAAAAGGCACTAAGTTATATCAATCAGCACGTAATAAACGTGAGGTAGAAGCAGAGCGTTTACAACAAAGGCGCTGGAGTGAACAACAACAATAATACAAAGCTTAGGTGACAAGGATGTCAAAAAATCGTACAGGTATGTCCTGTTTTAGCATTATGACGCGTTTAATTTTGTTATTTGTAATCTGTGTATGGATCGCAATTTTGTATGGTAAATACGTCGGTTATCAGCCGGGAACTGTATTTTTATAACAAAAAAACCGAAGCCTAGGCTTCGGTTTTTTGCATCTAATTAAACTATTAGATATCAGATAAGTCGATACCAATACGGGTAGCAACTTCTTCATAGGCTTCAACCACACCGCCTAGGCCTTGACGGAAACGGTCTTTATCTAGTTTTTTCTTAGTGTCTTTATCCCATAAACGGCAACCGTCTGGAGAGAATTCATCACCAAGTACAATACGATCGTGGAACACACCAAATTCAAGTTTAAAGTCAACTAATAGCATATTGCCTTCAGCAAATAATGCTTTAAGTACTTCATTCACTTGGTAAGTGAGTTCTTTCATACGCGCAAGTTGTTCTGCAGTTGCCCAACCTAATGCAATCGCTTGTGACTCATTCACCATTGGATCGCCAAGCGCGTCATCTTTAAAGAACAATTCGAAAGTAGGTGGAGTTAATTCTTTACCTTCTTCTACACCTAAACGACGGCATAGTGAACCTGCTGCATAGTTACGAATCACACATTCCACAGGAATCATGTCTAACTTTTTCACTAAAACTTCATTTGGAGTCAAAAGTTTTTCAAAGTGAGTTTCGATGCCGGCAGCAGCAAGTTTTTCCATGATAAAGGCGTTAAAACGGTTGTTCACCTTACCTTTACGCGCGAGCTGTTCAATCTTTTCACCATTGAATGCCGAAGCATCATCGCGGAAGACTAATACTAAATGATCTGCACTATCTGTTTCATAAACAGATTTAGCTTTACCAGTATAGAGCAAGGTTTGTTTTAACATGAGGGGGAACCTTTTACTTGCAAAAAAAAAGCCTAGTACGACTAGGCTGGCCAATTTTGGTAAATTTGGGTCAACAATTGAGCGGCAACATCTTTGTCGGCAAAACTGCTATCAGTATTGAATACAGCCAGCGTTTGGGTAGAGCCAAGCGAGGTTAATTTAAGTAATACAGTTTGACCATCAACCTGAATACTTGCTTCATAACCATTCTTGCTTTGGCTTAATACGCGGTAATTTAAGCTACTTAAAGTGGCAAGTGTGTATTGCCAAATTTCGCTTGCTTCACCTTCCATTTTCAATAATGGATTTTGGTTACCATCCATTAATGGGCTTGGGCGTGGTGTTACTGCCATTACCGAATTGCTAGTTTGTGGCTGAACTGATTGTGGACGAGGTAGGGCAAAGCGGGTACCTTGAGCATTAGCGAGCACAGGAGCGTGCTCGAGTGCTAAAGGATCAACCGTTGGAGCAGGATACAAAGGCGTTGCTGGGCGTACCATTGAACCTTCAGGATATTGCAAGGCATTTAATTCAGTTGCTTGTTTATAGTCCAATGAACCATTTTTAAGCGCAACAGAACTACAGCCTGTTAAGCTGATCGCAGAAAGTGCAAGGATAAAACCAAAACGTAATTGCATCATAATTTGCTCTTATTAAATGAGGCCCACTTCTTTGAGTGCTTCACGAAGTGGTGCGCGATAGGCTTGAGCCAGTGGTGTTAAAGGTAAGCGAATACCTGTTTCTACTAGACCCATTTCATGAAGTGCCCATTTCACAGGAATTGGGTTTGATTCACAAAATAAAATATTGTGAAGATTTGCAACTTTGCCATTTAAAGCGGCGGCTTGAGCATGATCACCACTGAGAGCGGCTGCACATAGTTCGCTCATTGCTTTAGGAGCAATATTAGCAGTCACAGAAATATTACCGCGCGCGCCTTTTTCAATCAGTTGATAAGCAGTAGCATCATCACCTGAATACACGGTCATATTTTTACCTTGTAAGCCAGCAATCAGTTCAGCACCGCGTGCTACATCACCCGTCGCATCTTTAATACCCACGATTTGTGGAATATCAGCCAAACGAATGACAGTATCGTTATGCATATCCACGCCAGTACGGCCTGGAACATTATAAAGAATCTGTGGTAGATCAACTGCTTCTGCAACTGCCTTATAATGTTGGTATAAACCTTCTTGGGTTGGCTTGTTATAATAAGGCGTCACCAATAAAGCTGCATCCGCACCAAGCTCTTTGGCTTCTTTGGTCAGTTCAATGGCTTCGTGTGTTGAGTTCGCGCCAGTACCAGCAATAATAGGAATGCGTTTATTGGCAACACGAATGATTTCTTTGATCACTTGTGTGTGTTCCGCCATGCTAAGCGTAGAGGCTTCGCCCGTTGTACCCACTGCAACGATACTGTTAGTACCTTGTGCAATGTGCCACTCAACGAGCTTCTCAAGACCCTTCCAATCTACGCTGCCATCTTCAAACATGGGGGTGACGATTGCGACAATTGAACCCTGAATGGTCTGTGCTTGCTGAGTCATTTGCAAAATATCCTATTTGTCCATCCGAGTACGGTTAGAAAAACATGAATTTGGATGGATTTATTTGTGATTTCTAAGTAAATCAATGCTCTTTTTTGAACGAGAGGCTTACTTAGCTAAATTATGACTGATGAAACGCATAAGAACAATACACTTTTTTCATCGATGCTAAAAACAATGTCTAAAGCTTTAGAAAAAAACTACGTTTTTCTAGAAATTAAAAAAATTTGCTATTTGACCCCATCAAATTAAAGCAAATTCTGTCGAAAAACTAGAGATTTTCATAATATTTGTTACTTGATCCTTACGGCAAAAAACGCTCTAAAGCTGACTGCTGGTAGCTTAGCGAGGTTTTAAAGTGATTTTTAAGACTAAAAAAGAATCAATATAGACATTTTGATTATAAATTATAATTTATAAAATAATAGAAAATGATTGTTTAATACTAATTAATAATCGATTTTAACTCTTAAAATTTTGACAGCCTTATTGCTATAACTGCGCCACTACAAACTAATCACACCTGATTGATTAGAACAAGTATTCAAATTTATAGTTTTATTAATTGCTTTTAAGACTATATGTCCATTGTAGCAAAGGGCTAACTTTGTAATCAATTGGGTGGTGATATTGGCTAAATAGGCGCTAAATTTGCTGACATCTTAAACTTATTGATAGCTCGTATCCGCTTGCAATTTTCGCCATGATGGCCGCCCAAGTTGGCCACTGATTGCAAGTAAGGAGTATCCAATGCAAAGATCAGATAACAAACATGCGGTGATTACTGTCGCGATTTGTTTCCTTATTGCCGTAATTGAAGGGCTAGATATTCAGGCTGCAGGTATTGCTGCGGCAGGAATTCGAGAAAGCTTTGGCTTAAATAGCTCTCAACTCGGTGTTTTCTTTAGTGCAGGGATTTTGGGTTTATTGCCCGGAGCACTGGTCGGTGGTCGACTCGCAGATCGTATTGGACGTAAAAAGGTCTTAATTTTATCGACAGCAATTTTTGCAGTATTTACGCTCTGCACAGTATGGGTAAACAGTTTTAATAGCTTACTTGCAGTACGTTTCTTAGCAGGTGCAGGTTTGGGTGCAGCGATGCCGATTCTAATTACCTTAGCCTCTGAAGCTGTTACACCTCAAAATCGTGGTCGTGCAGTGGGCTTAATGTACTGTGGTATGCCTGTGGGTGCAGCAATTTTATCGTTGATTGCAACGACAGAATTTGGTTCGGACTGGAAAAATATTTTCTATTTAGGTGGTTTATTACCCATCATCGTGATTCCAGTGATGATGTGGTTATTGCCTGAATCTAAAGAATTCTTAAAAGCGCAAGACAAAACAACGACTCAAGCTCAACCTCAAGCATCTTTTAAAGATTTATTTAATGCTGAAAACCGCTTACGTACCATCTTAATTTGGGTGAGCTACTTCTTCACGCTGATGGTAGTTTACATTATGCTGAGTTGGTTACCATCGTTGTTTACCGAGCTTGGCTTCAGCCGTCAAGAAGGTGCAACGGCGCAGTTCTACTTCATGGCAAGTGCAACAGTCGGTACAGTGATTTTAGGTGTATTAACTGACCGCTGGAAAAAAGCATATGTGATCTTGTTGATGTACGGCGGTATCTTAGCGGGTCTATTTGCTCTGAATGCGGCAAGTGCTTTAACGCAAATGTATTTAGCTTCTGCATTGGTAGGTGCCTTCGTGATTGGTTGCCAAGGTGTACTGTATGCTTTTGGCGGTATCGTTTATCCAACTGAAGTACGTGCAACAGGTGTTGGTGTTGCCTCTGCGGTAGGTCGTGTGGGTGCCATGCTTGGGCCTGCAATCGCAGGTCAGCTTCTCGCGGCAGGTTTTGGTGCAGCTGGGGTAATTTCAGCAGCTATTCCATGTATCGTGATCTCAGCAATCTTTATGCTGATTTTAGTAAAACGTATGCAACCACAAGCAGTTGCTGCAAAAGTTTAAAACGTTTCAACCTTGACATAGCTCACAGTGATGTGGGCTATTTTTTTGTCTAAAAAAATCAATAGCATCTTCAGCCCTAGATCAGCTACATTTTGACAAATACCAATTGCAAGGGATCTGACATGAACCATCACAGTGTATTGTTAGTTGTTGATGTACAAAATGGCTTTACTCCGGGCGGCAACTTAGCCGTTGCTCACGCGGATCACATTATTCCAACCATTAATCAACTGGCACAGCAGTTTACTCATGTGGTGCTGACCCAAGATTGGCATCCGCACAATCATATCTCTTTTGTCGAAAATCATGTGGGTAAGCAAGCTTATCAACAAATTGAGTTAGATTATGGCACTCAAGTGTTATGGCCGAGTCATTGCGTGCAGGGTACACCCGATGCAGAGTTGCATCCCGATCTCAATATTCAACATGCCCAGTTAATTATCCGTAAAGGCTTTAATGCGCAGATTGATAGTTATTCAGCTTTTCAAGAAGCGGATCGTAAAACCAAGACAGGATTGGCGGGCTATTTAAAAGAACGTGATATTCAACAGGTATTTGTTGTAGGCATTGCCACAGATTTCTGTGTGGCTTGGAGTGCCATAGATAGCGCTGAGCTTGGCTTCACTACATATGTGGTTCAAGATGCATGTCAAGGCATTGATTTAGATGGCTCATTGGCACAAGCATGGCAGGCAATGCTGCACGCAGGGGTAAAACGTATTCAAGCCGTCGATGTGCCAACCTATCTCACTCAAGGTGACTGTGCATGAATGGCTTATTAAAGTTTTCTCATCTACTACAAAAAAGCTTTGCGCTTTGGGTGTTGTTATTTGCTGGGCTTGCGATGCTCAGTCCAACAAGTTTTGTCTGGCTTAAAAGCTATATCCCATGGATGCTGGGCATTATTATGTTTGGTATGGGCATGACCATGACGGTGGCGGACTTTAAGACTGTGTTACAGAGTCCAAAAGCGGTGGCGATTGGCGTAGCAGCACAGTTTGTTGTCATGCCAAGCCTCGCATATATGTTATGCAAAGTGTTTAATTTACCACCCGAAATTGCTATTGGTGTGATCTTGGTAGGCTGTTGTCCGGGAGGCACAGCCTCTAATGTTATTACCTATATGGCAAAGGGCAATACTGCGCTGTCGGTAGCTTGTACTTCGGTTTCGACATTATTAGCACCACTGCTTACCCCGATCATTTTTTATCTGTTGGCGAGCCAGTGGATTGAGATCAATGCATTGTCGATGCTGACTTCGATTTTACAAGTGGTGTTGTTGCCAATTGTATTAGGTTTGGTGGTGCGTACTCTGTTAAAGGACACGGTTCAATATTATATGCCAGTTATGCCCTTAATTTCTGTGGTGGCAATTGTGTTGATTGTGGCTGCGATTATTGCTGGCAGTAAAGGACAAATCTTAGAATCAGGTTTATTTATTTTAGCTGTGGTCATATTACACAACGCTTTGGGTTATTTGATAGGTTATTGGGCAAGTCGTTTATTTAAACTGCCTTATGCGGATAGCAAAGCGGTAGCCATAGAAGTGGGCATGCAAAACTCAGGTTTAGGAGTGGCATTGGCTGCGGTGCATTTTGCTGCCTCACCAATGACTGCAGTACCTAGTGCTATTTTTAGCTTGTGGCACAATATTTCAGGGCCTTTGCTGGCTACCTATTGGGCCAGTCGTAAGCAGGACTAAGTGATCAGAATATAAAAAAGGGATGCTCAGCATCCCTTTTGATTTATGTTGGATTAGATTGTTTACTTTTTAAAATTTCACTACGGATATCTTGCGCAATTTGTGCTGTTTGAGCATCCATACCGCTAATCATAAAGGCATGACGGGTAAGCGCATTACTTGGATTAGGCAATGCCACCAGCTCGTAGTGATCGCTTAATTGTTTCAGTGACTCATTGCTGAGTTGCAAAGCACTTTCTTTAGCAACCAGTTGCTGTACCAAACGTTCTGCGGCTTGTGGTGCCGATAAATGCATTGAGGCAACAGCGCTAGATAAGGCGGTACGAGTTTGAAGCACAAAGCGTTTATCTTCACGGTAGCGCTTATAAAGCACTTCTGAGAGTAGTTGAAATACGTTACTAATCATCACCAAGCATTTGACCGCATCCGCTTTTTCTGAAGACACACTCAACACTGCGCCGTGTTCATTAAAGCTTTGTAAAATGGTGACATCAGGGCTATTGAGTTTGTAATGCTGTAAGCACAAGTCAATGCTCTTATTTAAGAATAACTGACATAAGTTAAAATACGGCACAGCAACGGTTGGACTCACCGAATTGAGTAATTGCTTTGGATCATAAAACTGAATACTTAAAGCCACCGCAGCTTGATCAAGCTCTAAAGCACGTATTTCTTTTGGTTTAATCTTGTTAGATGTACTATTTTCTGCTTGCGCCAACGCTAAAGCGGTATTGTGTTTTTCTTGCTCTAAAGCTTGGCTTAAGCTTTGTAGCTCGTGTTTTAACCGCGCTTCATTGTTAATGCGTTCTAAATATTCTTTACGACTTGGACGGGCAATCGCACGATAAATAAACCACAACAGCGCATGTATCAGCAGTGAAGCTAAAATCGCCAACCATTGATTACGTAAAATTTCGCCCATACTTGGCTGAATTAACGTGATTTCAATACTGCCGATTTTTTTCTCATTTTGTACGGCATCACGTACAAAAACCTGACCATCACGGGTTTTAGATAATCCACCTGTGGCTAAAACTTGTTGATTGGCATCTAAAATGCGAATTGAGGCAACGCTTGGGTTGGTTGCGTAACGATTGGCCAGTAAGGCCAAGGATACGGTATTGGCCGGTTCAAGCTCAGTTAAGCTGTCTGTGACCAATTGGCTGGTCATCAGCTGACCCTGATTGGCACGGTTTTCATTGAGCTGATGAGTTGTGGCTAACACCAATAAAAAGGTGTGTAGAGCAAAACTTACAATGAGTAGGCTAGCAAATAGCCCTTGTCTAGGCGCATTCAAGGTAAACTTCCAAGGCAATTCGATTCAATTTCGATGATGATTCTAACAATAGTTGTGGTGTAAGACCCGCTTAATTCATGCGAGAAATCATTCTTTTATCATTTTTAGGGTCCATCCAACTGCCTCAGTTTACTCGATTCAGATAGCGATTGTCCGCTCATTGCTGACAAATTCTTACTGTTCGATAAACTGTTATTTACAAATCACTGAATTTAAGCATTATAGTCGCTCTAGAAAATTCATTTGCCACGCGCTGGCAAGCATGAAATTCTAATCTAGCACATGAAATTGACCTAACTGTGAGCTTTAAAACCATGTCTTTAATCCCTTCTGAACAGTGGCTAAGTGAAGTAAAAAACGCCGACTACATTTTGACAGTATTGGCAACCCAACTCAGCACTGCTGATGTAGATGCTGTTGCCGAATTGCTTACTGCACAAGGTTTAATGATTAAAAATAAGGCCCGTTTGACGGGTCTTCCTGTATCTGTAGCCCAAGAAAATTTAGCGGCGCGCGCTTGTGTACAATTAACACTTGCGGGGCGAATTGCAGATGAATCGGCAATGCGTCAAGCACTGTTAGCTTTAGCGCAGCAACGTCAGATTGATCTGGCTTTACAAGCCAGCGCAGATTATTGCCAGCCACGTCGTTTAATCTGTTTTGATATGGATTCAACTTTAATTGGTCAAGAAGTCATTGATGAGTTGGCCAAAGAAGCGGGTGTAGGTGAGCAAGTGGCTGAAATTACCGAACGTGCCATGCAAGGCGAGTTAGATTTTCAAGCCAGCTTCCGTGCACGCGTAGCGCTATTAAAAGGTATGGATGCTTCTGTACTCGCCAGTATTGCCGAGCGCCTGACTGTTAACGAAGGTGCAGCACATTTAATCTCCACTTTAAAAGCGCAGGGCTACCGTACCGCAATTTTATCTGGTGGTTTCCAATATTTTGCCGAATATCTACAAGCCAAGTTAGGTCTTGATGAAGTACATGCTAATGTCTTAGATATTCAAGATGGTAAAGTGACAGGTGAAGTCAAAGGCGACATTATGGATGGTGCACGTAAAGCTTTATTCTTAGGAAAAATTGCCGAACAAATGGGGCTTAGTTTAGAACAAACTGTAGCGGTAGGTGATGGTGCAAATGATTTACCTATGCTGGGTTTAGCAGGTTTAGGTGTGGCTTATCATGCGAAGCCACTAGTACGCCAAACTGCACAGCACGCCATTTCAAACATTGGTTTAGACGGCGTACTCTATCTATTGGGCGTACATGCCAAAGAAATTCATGCACTCTAATGTGTTGAGTTAAACAAAAAATGCAGCCTAAGGGTTGCATTTTTTTTAGCGACATCTTGTGTCGTAACACATGTGTGATTGGATTTTTTTCAAGCCTAAATTCGGCATAATCGCCTCAGACTAAAAGGAAAGTCATTTTAGTTGAGGAGATAATTCATGAGCATTGTTGTGTTATTGATGTTGATTGTTGCACTGTATTTTTTAAGCAGCGATCGACGCTATATAATCTTGGCGAGCATCGCGGTATTGATTGAGGCCTTGACCTTAAGCTTAATGTGGTTGTTTGATGTACCGAGTATGCTGGGCTATGGTCTAGGCATTATCATGTTACTGATTGCGCTTTTGGCTTTGTTATTGCGAGAAGATCGTAAGGTACAGCAAGAGATTAAACCTAGTCCAATCTATAGGGAACATACCCCAGTATATGATGAACAACAGTGTGCCTATACTGGTCAAGACTTAACAGATGCTTCGCGTTAAAGCAGATTTTACAGTCTAAAAATGACAGATTAGCGCTTGTTATACAGAAATTTTTTACAATTATGCTAGGATGCGTAATTTAGAAACAATTAAAAATAGGCAGCTTAAATGAAATTTCCAAATCTTCCTGTGGTGAAGTTACCGCTTGTTGATGTGAGTACCGATCCACTTGACTTATTGGTTGCAGGATTAGTTCTACGCATGAAGCAAATGTCACGTAGCAATCCTAAATTTATTGAGCTGATTAAAGAGCGCCAATTTCGTTTAGAGATTGCTACAGACCATGGCATGGCGCGACAAATTGTTGTTAATCATGGAGAGATTTCGACCGTTTCAGGTCGTGCAGAAGCTGCGGATTTTGTGCTGCAATTTGAAAGCAGTGAGCAAGCTGTAAAAACTTTGCTTAAGGGTGACACTTCGGCGATTATGACTGGGGTACAAAATGGCTCCATTAAAATGGAAGGTGATTTTAGCTTATTGGTTTGGCTCAATCGCACTGCACAGTTGGTGGTGCCGAAAGAGGTGAAAACTAAATTTAAGCAAGTACGCCGTTTGATTAAAGAAAAAATTGCTCGTTAAAAAAAGCCCGCAAATGCGGGCTAAATTTTTGGTATTTATTCAACTTCCAAATTAAAAGTCACTGGCCCATCGTTGACCAAATGTACTTTCATATCGGCAGCAAAAATACCTGTCTCTATATGCTTAAATTGTGATTTAGCGTAGTCGACCAGTTGTTCATATAACAGTTTGGCATCTTGAGGTGGCATAGCAGGGCCAAAATCAGGACGTAAGCCTTTTTGGGTTTGTGCCATTAAGGTAAACTGTGAAACCAACAAAATACCGCCACCTGCTTGACTGACATTCCAACCCATTTTGCCTTGTTCATCATCAAAAAAACGGTACTTTAAAATTTTATCAATCAGCTTTTTGCCTTTGTTTAAATTATCGTCTTTGCCCAAGCCTAAAAAAACTAAAATTCCTTGCTCAATTTGCCCTGTTACTTCTCCGTCAACGACTACTTTTGCTTCTAAGACCCGTTGCAATAATGCACGCATAATTTAACCGAAACCATATAATTCTTACGTTGCGATCTATTGTAGCAAAAGCTCATAATTGTCTGTAATGATAAAAAATATTAGTCTTTAAGCCTTTGATAAAAATTTAATATTTTGTATTTAATAAAACGATGAATCTAATAAAAATTATCATTTTTACCTCTAACCTAAATTTTAGTACCTTATGCCGTGCAGGAAAGGTATTTATTGAGAGATGACAACATGTTTAAGCGTTCTTTGCTCGTTGCAATGCTTGCAGCAGTGACTGCTGGTGTTCAAGCAGCGCCATTAACTAAAGACAACGGCGCACCAGTTGGTGATAACCAAAACTCAATCACTGCAGGTCCTAACGGTTCTGTATTATTACAAGATGTACAATTAATCCAAAAATTACAACGTTTTGGTCGTGAGCGTATTCCTGAGCGTGTGGTACACGCGCGTGGTACAGGTGCTTACGGTGAATTCGTAGCAACTAAAGATTTATCTGACTTAACGATTGCGTCATTATTTAAAGCAGGAACTAAAACCCCTGTATTCTTACGTTTCTCAACCGTAATTCACGGTAAACACTCGCCTGAAACTCTACGTGACCCGCATGGTTTCGCGATTAAGTTTTACACGCAAGAAGGTAACTGGGATTTAGTGGGTAACCAAACTCCAGTATTCTTTATCCGTGATGCCATCAAATTCCCTGACTTTATTCACGCCATGAAGCCAAGCCCAATTGACAACGTTCAAGACGCAAACCGCGTATTTGACTTCTTGTCGAGCCAACCATGGGCAACCAACATGTTAACTTACGTGTATGGTAACCAAGGTGTTCCTACTAGCTACCGTGAACAAGATGGTTTTGGTGTACACGCGTTCAAATTGTATAACGCAAAAGGCGAGTACAAATACGTGAAGTTCAACTTCCGCTCTAAACAAGGCGTGAAAGGTCTGAACGTTAAAGAAGCGATGGAACAACAAGGTAAAGACTTCAACCACTTAACCAACGATCTTTACAAAAACATTAACGCGGGTAACTTCCCGAAATGGGATCTTTATATCCAAGTATTGGATCCTAAAGATCTAGGCAAGTTTGAGTTTGATCCACTAGATCCAACGAAAATCTGGCCAACCAACCTAGTTCCAGAAACTAAAGTTGGTACTTTAACGCTGAACCGTATGCCGAAAAACTTCTTCCAAGAAACGGAACAAGTGGCATTGGCCCCAGGTAATTTAGTACCAGGTATCGAGCCATCAGAAGACCGTCTACTCCAAGGTCGTATCTTCTCTTACTCAGATACGCAAATGTATCGTTTAGGTGCGAATCACCAGCAAATCCCTGTAAACCGTCCATTAGTTGCTGTAAACAACAACAACCAAGATGGTTACATGAACGTTGGCGGTACGACATCTAATGTGAACTATGAACCAAGCCGTATTGAGCCAAAACCATCTACACCTAAAGCGCGTGCGGTAGAAACTCCACTTTCTGGCACAGTTCAACAACGTGCTGTGAAAGAGCAAAACTTTAAGCAAGCGGGTGAACTTTACCGTTCATACTCTGCTAAAGAGAAAGATAACTTAATCATGAACTTAGCTGCTGATCTTGGTAATGTTAAAGATTCAGAAACTAAGCACATCATGTTGTCTTACTTCTATAAAGCAGATGCAGACTACGGTACGCGTATGACCAAAGCAGTCAACGGTAACCTTGCAACTGTAAAAGCAAAAGCTGCAGCTTTAAAAGACTAATTTCGATTGGTCTAAAGATTGGTGATTGGTGCGCCATATAGGAAATCACCTCCGAAAAGTCCTGTAAAACTCAATTCCTTTCCTGCACCCTAGGGGAGTTTTACAGGCACTTGTTTTTGTTATCTCACGCAAGTTATCTATAGGAATGATCATGAAATTGTTAAAAAGCATGCTGCTGACTGTAGCTCTAGGCTTGGCTGTAGGACAAACGCAAGCACAAACTTCGCCGCAAGCCTCACTCAAAGCACAGCAAAATGTGATTAATTTATTCTTTGCTGCAGCACGTACTGGCAATAGTGAAGTGATTAACGAATTTTTAAAACATGGTTTTCCCGTTGATGTAAAAAACCATGAGGGTTATACCGCGCTGATGATGGCAACTTATTATGGGCATCAAGATATTGTTAGCAGTCTATTAAAACATGGGGCAGATCGTTGCTTACGTGATAACAAAGGCAATACTGCATTGATGGGTGCGATTTTCAAACTTGAATGGTCGATTGCCAAACAATTAAAAAATGTAGATTGTGATTTAAATGCCAAGCAAACAGGGCAAAAAACTGTGGCTGAATTTGCAAAAGTGATCGGGCAAGAGCAAAAGCTAAAGCAACTGCTCGACTAAATAGCACACAGAGTATATCCAAGGTCGATGAAAATTCGGCCTTTTTTAATTTTAGCTAAAAGATGTACAATAAGGACTTGAGAAAAATAAATGTTAATCTTATTATAATTTAATATTAATTTTTAGTGTTTGTTAAAAAGATGGAAAATAAGACTGCAAGATTGACCGTACTCATTGACCCAATCAAGAAACAAGCTTTTGAAGAATTATGTGCGCGTCAAGATTTAAAACCTTCACAAGTGGTACGTCAACTTATTCGTGAATATTTAAAACAACATGGTGTAGATTATTCTACCCAAATGCAAGGCAATTTAAATCATGACCAAAAAGATGCTTAAATATATGGGCTAGACTAAAAAAAATCTGTCATTAAGACAGATTTTTTTTTGAGTCTTATTTGCGATTAAGCAAAATCTAAACCTTTTTCAAAGCTACGTAATTCGTGACGAGCCATTGCAAGGTTAGATTTTTGACGATCTAATACAAGGTACAAGAACAACTCATCATTACGATCTAAAGGACGCATGAGGTGATATTGCTTACCTAAAGTAATTAAAATATCTTCAATTTTATCATTTAACTGTAAAGCTTTCGCTGTTTTTACCTTAGCGCGAATCACTTCGGTATTGCCTGCCGCAGCTAATTCTAAATCAATACCACTACCTAAAGTTGCAAGCGCTAGACCACTTGAGCTGTCTACAAGTGCAGCGGCTACGAAACCGTCAATTTCTGCTAATTCGTCTAAAGTAAGTTTAGCCATGTGGATTCCCCGAGGTGTTACAAAGAATAAATGATGAAAAATTTGCAAAAAAAATGATCAAATTTTTGCTCAAATCTATGCTAAATAAAAAGAAAAACGATTGCAATAAAATCTAATAAAAAAATATCTAATAATCATAAAATTAACATATTATGTTAATTTTTGTGATGCAGTTAGCACTCTTGTTGAGGGTTTATCATTAAGCCAAACTTAATGTATGCCTATTTCAACGCAAGTAAAATAGCTTTTTGTAGAAAATTCGCTAGATGGCGGGTAAAAAGCAGAAAAAATAGCGCAAAATCGTTTTTTTTGATTTGCAACTCAAGATTAAGTTTTTATAGTGAGTAAAGGACTTTTTCATGAGCAGAACATGCAACCGATAATTCGATCATTGTTGGATACCGACCTGTATAAATTCACCATGCTGCAGGTGGTATTACACAAATTTCCACAAACGCATAGTGTGTATCATTTCCGCTGCCGTAATTTGGAACAGACTGAATATCCGTTGGCTGATATTTTACCGGAATTGCAACAGCAACTCGATTACCTATGTGAGCTAAAATTTAAAGAAGATGAGCTCACTTATTTACGTAGCTTGCGTTTTATCAAAAGTGATTTTGTTGATTATTTAGAATTATTCCAATTAAAGCGCCGCTTTATTAAAGCAGGTATTGATAGCGAAGGTCGTTTAGACATTTGGGTCGAAGGCCCAATGGTACAAGCGATGATGTTTGAAATCTTCGTCTTGGCAATTGTCAATGAACTGTACTTTAGCAAGATTCGTTCGGATGCGGTTTTAGCAGAAGGTGAACGTCGTCTTAAAGCTAAAATTGCTTTAATGCAAGATTATCAACGCCAACAAGATCCTGAAGATCCGCCGTTTTTGGTATCAGATTTTGGCACGCGCCGCCGTTATAGTTTTGAATGGCAAAAGCATGTAGTACAAGAATTTCATAAAGCCGTACCGGATATTTTCCGTGGTACCAGCAATGTGTTGTTAGCCAAAGAGCTTAATATTATTCCAATTGGCACCATGGCACATGAGTTCTTACAAGCTTTTCAAGCGCTTGATGTACGTTTACGTGATTTCCAAAAATCAGCACTAGAAACTTGGGTACAAGAATACCGTGGTGATTTAGGAATTGCCTTAACTGATGTGGTGGGGATGGATGCTTTCCTACGTGACTTTGACTTGTACTTTGCCAAATTGTTTGATGGTTTACGTCATGACAGTGGCGACCCCTATGAATGGGGCGATAAAGCGTATGAGCATTATAAAAAGCTGAAAATTGACAGCAAAACCAAAATGTTGACCTTTAGTGATGGTTTAAATGTCGAAAAAGCATGGAAGTTGCATCAATACTTTAAAGACCGTTTCCAAGTCAGCTTTGGTATTGGCACGAACTTAACCAATGATATGGGGCAAACCCCTTTAAATATTGTTTTAAAATTAGTGGAGTGTAATCGTCAGTCGGTGGCTAAAATTTCTGATAGTCCGGGTAAAACCATGACTGATAATGACACTTTCTTAGCTTATTTACGTCAAGTATTTGATATTCAAGAACCTGACGAATAAGTAGTGGCTATCGCTGATTTTTTGCTAAAACTTAGCAAGAAATCAGCATTATCATAATAAACAGCTATGCTAAGATTTTGACAGTAGCTGCTATAACGACGATAAAGATGACAGATTTAAATTTTGATTTACTCATAGAAGCCGAAGATTTAGTGCCATTTTTAGCACATCCACAACTACGTATCGTCGATTTAAGTCGTCGTTCGGTGCATGAACAATTACATATTCCGGGCGCTGTGCATTTGGCACCCAAGTTGTTGGTGCGCCAAGAAGAATATGCCTCTGGTCTTTTACCAGAAACCACGCAATTACAACAACTAATTGAATTTTTACAGATTTCACCTGAGCATCATGTTGTAGCTTATGACGATGAGGGCGGCGCATGGGCAGGGCGTTTAATTTGGAATTTGCATTGTTTAGGCTTTGAGAACACCAGTCTGATTAATGGCGGCATTCATGCATGGCTTGCGGCAGAATTGCCAACATCATCGCAAGCGACAACGCTTGAACCTGTGGCAAATTTATTGCCAGTGGAAACCAATTTACAATATCAAGTACATTACGATGAGCTGTTAGAGCTAGTCCAAAATAATCAAACCCAAATTTGGGATTGCCGTACCGAAGATGAATATACAGGGCTACGTTTAGCTGCGCGCCGTGGTGGACATATTCCAGGTGCATTGCATTTTGAATGGAGTACTGCCCTTAATCGGCAAAATCATCTAAAATTGCATCCTTTAGAACGTACCCAACAACGCTTAGAACATTTGGGTTTTAATCTGAATGAGCCTGTGGTGGTGTATTGTCAGTCGCATCATCGTTCTGGATTGGCTTATATTTTAGGGCGTTTGTTAGGTTGGAATATTCGCGCCTATGATGGTGCATGGAGTGAATGGGGCAATCGCCTCGACAGTCCGATTATTACTGGAGAGTTGCCGTCTTGAGCCTCACATCACGTTTAAAACAACAGATTTTTATTAAAGCGCAAAACGTTGTGCCACAGCATCAATTATCTCGTATTGTAGGTAAGTTGGCTGCAGCTGAACATCCAATTGTAAAAAATGCGGTGATTAGTGCTTTTAAAGCGCAATATGGCATTGATATGTCGATTGCAGAACAAAGCAATGCTTTAAAATATAAGTCATTTAATGAATTTTTTACCCGCGCATTAAAAGATGGCGTGCGTGAAGTTGATCAAGATCCTCGCAGTATTGTGTCACCTGCCGATGGTGCAATTTCACAAATTGGTACGATTGTTGAAGGCGAAGTGTTTCAAGCCAAAGGGCAAAGCTTTTCTGTGGAAAAACTGATTGCCGATCCACAATTGGCTGAACCGTTTAAAAATGGTCAATTTGCCACAGTGTATTTATCACCTAAAGATTACCACCGTGTACACATGCCCTTTGCCGGAACCCTTACAGAAACACTTTATGTCCCAGGTGAATTATTCTCTGTAAATCAAACCACTGCCGAAAACATCCCAGGTTTATTTGCGCGTAATGAACGTATGGTGTGCTTGTTTGATACCGAACTTGGTCGTATGGCGGTGGTGTTAGTTGGTGCGATGATTGTGGCCGGCATTGAAACCGTCGCGACAGGTAAAGTCAAACCTACAGGTCGCTTAGAGTTAAATCAGCATGATTTATTCTTAGAAAAAGGCGCAGAATTGGGTCGTTTCTATTTAGGTTCTACCGCTGTAGTGTTATTTGAAAAAGATAAAATGCAATGGGATGCTGCATTTGGCGCAACATCTGCGGTTGAAATGGGTAAAGCTTTAGGGCATAGCCTATAAAAGTTTGAACTCAAAAAAATCCCTCAAATTGAGGGATTTTTTTATAGCATTTTATACAGTCTTTCTTTCGGAAAGATGACTTTAAATAACGAACCTTGATTTTCTTTAGATTCAATTTCTAAATGCGCGTTATGTTGCATCAGCACATGTTTAACAATGGCTAAACCTAAACCTGTGCCACCTGTTTGGCGGCTACGTGCGCTATCCACACGATAAAAACGCTCGGTTAAGCGCGGTAAATGTTTAGGGTCAATACCAATCCCAGTGTCTTGTACTGTGAAGTAACCTTGCTCGCCATCATCATGCCAACCCATTGTGACTGTACCGCCTTTAGGGGTGTATTTAATGGCATTGGTAATGAGGTTGGTAAAAGCGCTGGCCAATTCCATATCTGAGCCAATTAGGTCGCAATGGCTATCGATATCTAAATTTAAAGTATGGCCATAATCGACGTTATAGGCTTGCGCATCATCAAACAATTGATTCATTAAATTTGGCATATCAATAATTTGATTTTTTACGATATTTTTATCGTTTTCTAAACGCGACAACAGTAATAAATCATTGACCAAAGCATTCATACGTCGTGTTTGTGATTGCATTTGCTCAAAGGCACGTTTCCAGCGTGGATTAATATCTTCTTGGTCAGTAAAGGTTTCGATGTAACCACTGAGTACAGTGAGTGGTGTACGTAATTCATGTGAAATATTATCCACAAAGTCTTTACGCATTTGCTCAAGGTTATGCATCCGTGTGACATCGTAAGCCACCAATAGACGACTTTCACCACCAAAACGCGTCATTTTGACTTGGACATAGTGATCTTCAAACACCGAAGATTTCATTTTAAGACCATCTGGCGCATCATCAATATGGTGAAAATATTCAATAAACGCTGGTTGGCGCAAAATCGTTAAAATATTACGTCCACGATCTAGGCTTTGAATACCCAGTAGTTTTTCAGCAGCAGGGTTCCACCATTCAATTTGATGACTTTCATCAATTAAGATGACCGCTTCTTGCAACGCAACTAAAGAAGATTGGGCGCGGTCAATTAAGCCCACCATTTCGGCTTGAACAATGCGTTCTTGGCGCTGGGCGCGATAGACATTAAATAATAATGCACCCCAAATACCATCTAAATTAGGGGGAATATCATAAGGACGATTGGAAATCCAATCATTGACTAAATAGAGGGAACGCATTTGTAAGGCAAAAAATAGTGCAAATGCGACCAATAAACACGGACCTAAATATCCCGTACCAAAGCCAATAAAGGCGGCAATAATTAAGAAAAATGCCAACAAACGTAAATCTTGTTTGGCAAATGTCCATAAGCTGCTATAGCGGAATTTTTTATGCTCACTGGCAAGCTCAGGGACAGGATAGGGTTCGTACATAATTAACCTAAAGCAACATCCGCGCGGGTAGAAAAACGGTAACCTGTACCACGTACAGTTTGTACAAAGCGGTCAGCACCGAATGGTTCTAAAATTTTACGCAAACGACGAATATGTACATCAATAGTGCGGTCTTCAATATATACGTTACCACCCCAAACTTGATCCAACAATTGCGCACGGGTATAAGCACGTTCTGGGTGGGTCATAAAGAACGCCAAAAGACGATATTCGGTAGGTCCCATTTCTAAAATGGTCTGGCCAAAACTTACGCGTTGGCTGACAGGGTCAAGCACCAAACCATTGGCATCAATTGGTTTTTCACCACTCAAGGCATTGGCACGACGCAGCACCGCTTTAATACGGGAGACCAACTCGCGGGTTGAAAAAGGCTTGGTCATATAGTCATCCGCACCCGCATCAAGACCTTGCACTTTATGGTCTTCTTCACCGCGTGCAGTGAGCATAATCACTGGAATTTCAGCAAGGCTTTCATCGCGTTTTAAACGACGACATAAGTCCACACCGCTGACACCACCTGGCATCATCCAGTCTAATAGGATTAAAGCAGGGCGTTGATCCACAATCATTTGATGGGCTTGTTTAGCATCTTCAGCTTGTAAGCATTGAAAACCTGCCATATCTAAAGCCGTGTGTAGCATTTCGCGAATCGGCAATTCATCGTCGACAATTAAAATGTAGTCATCTTTCACAACGCAATATCCTATTTTTTGATCACGGTTTATGACAGGCTTATTACAAAGACTAATTATGACAGTATCATTGCAAAAAGATATGCTGCGCTGTTTTTAGTAAAAAAATGTGACAGTTTTTTGACGCTTTTTTGACAAAATGGTCAAAAATTTAGCTACTTGAAGCCGTATAACTACTGGGGTTAAATTGACGAAAACCGAGCTCACAACTGCGTAATACATCCGATAAATTTGCTTTAAAATCAGACATCACCCAGCGAATAGCAATATGCGTCACATAGCCATTAATGCCTGTCGCAATCCATGAAAATTCAGGTTCATTAAAGTTGTAATCTGGCTGTAATACGCGTAACAGGCGTTGTACGATGGTTTCAAAACGTTGCATGGTTTGTTGAATGTTGGCTTGTTGATGTAGCTCTTGTACCAACATGGCATCAATATAAATAATTCTTGCCATAGCAGGATGTTGCTTTAAACAAGATAAAAATGCCAATAAACCTGCCCGTAGCATGTGTTGTGGTTCAGTTTGTTGTTCGATGGCATGTATCACGCTATTTTGCAGCTCAGAAATGAGCTGCACAAAAATCGCTTGAAAGAGCGCATCACTTTTTTTAAATGACTCATAAAAATAGCGTTCGGTTAAACCCGCGGCCATGCAAATATCTTTGACTGTTACGGCAAAAAAACCAAATTTACCGTAACAATCAATCCCCGCTTGTATGAGTTTTTGGCGACGTAAGGCCTTACGTTCCACAATAGGTAAGCCTTTAAATTGACTGTTTGGCATATGCAACGATATAAAATGAAGATAACCCGCAAGTGTGCCATTCAATTCTAATAGACGCAGTAAGCAATTGTACGAAAATCGGAATTTCTTATAAGATATTGTTTATTTTAGGCTTATAAAATGCAAACATTTCATAATAAAGTTGCCGCCATTACAGGAGCGGGCTCAGGGATTGGTCAGCAATTGGCAATTTTACTGGCAAAGCAAGGCTGTCATTTAGCATTAAGTGATCTTAATGAGCAGAGATTGCTTGAAACACTGGCACTGTTAAACAATCCAAAAATTCAAGTGACCATAGCCAAAGTTGATGTGGCACAACAAGCTCAAGTAGAACAATGGGCACAAGATGTGGTCGCACAACACGGCAAAGTCAATATGATCTTTAATAATGCTGGGTTGGCATTAGGTTCGACCATTGAAGGGGCGAGTTATGAAGAGTTGGAATGGATTATGGGAATTAACTTTTGGGGTGTGGTCTACGGTACCAAAAGCTTTTTACCTTTAATTAAACAAACTGCTGACGGGCATGTGATTAATTTATCCAGTGTTTTTGGTTTAACTGCCCAGCCTACTCAAGCAGGCTATAACGCGAGTAAATTCGCAGTACGCGGTTTTACCGAAGCGCTCCGCCAAGAGCTGGATTTACAAAACTGCGGTGTGAGTGCCTTATGTGTTCATCCGGGTGGGATTAAAACCAATATTGCGAATGCTGCAAGAATCAATCACAGTTTGGCAACTTTGGGCATGAATATTGAGGATTCGAGCCGTTCGTTTAATGATTTTTTACGCTATCCAGCTAAGCAAGCTGCCCAAGATATTTTAGATGCCGTACTTAAAAATAAACGCCGTGTTTTAATTGGCAATGATGCCAAAGCTTTAGATTTAATTCAGCGCTTATTGCCAAGTGCTTATCAACGTTTAATGCAAATGGGCAGTCAATTACGCGATAAATTTAAATAACATAGCCCGCAAGTGCGGGCTAGATCTTAAGATGCTTGAGCTGCCGCTAATTTCAAATACTGATTTTCTGGACGCTTTAAGCCTAAATTTTCACGTAAGGTTGTACCTTCATATTGGGTGCGGAACAAACCGCGTCGTTGCAGTTCAGGCACAATCAATTCTACAAAATCATTTAAACCTTCTGGGCTACTTGGTGGTAAGACGTTAAAACCATCGGCAGCCTGTTCTTCAAACCATTGTTGTAATTGATCAACCACTTGCTCTGCTGTACCAATTAAAGTCCAGTGTCCACGCGCCGCTGCAATATGCTCATAAAGCTGACGAATGCTAAATTTGTGCTTACGGGCAATATCAATCATCATCTGTTAACGGCTAGTTGTAATTAAATTTGGATCAAGTTCAGGGAAGGGTGCATCTAAATCATATTGGCTTAAATCGGCAGTACCAGCTAAACCTGATAATAAACCTAAACCAACTTGTGGATGGATTAAGCTGTTCAGCAGTTGATATTTTTCTTGAGCTTCTTGTTGGGTTTTTGCCACAAATACTGAAACGCCCGGCATAATTTTGAGATCATCTGCATGGCGGCGATATTTGCCTAAACGAGCTTTTACATCACGATAAAATTCTTGTGCATCTGCTAAATCTTGCTGTGCAGTAAAAATCACTTCCGCATATTTTGCCGCTAATTCGCGCCCGTCTTCGGATTGACCCGCTTGCACAATAACAGGATAACCTTGCGGTGGACGTGGCACATTGAGGGCACCTTTGACATGGAAAAACTCACCCTGATGTAAAGGCTCATGCAGTTTGTCAGGATCAAAGAAACGCCCGCTGGTTTTATCGTAAATAAAAGCGTCGTCTTGCCATGAATCCCACAGCTTTTGGGTGACTTCAATAAATTCATCAGCACGTTGATAGCGCAGCTTGGCATCAGGATGTGCTGTACCAAAATTGGCCGCTGCTTCACTGGCGACCGTAGTCACTACATTCCATGCCGCACGACCCTTACTAATATGATCGAGTGAGGCAAATTTGCGTGCTAATAAATACGGTTCTTCGTAAGTGGTGGATGCTGTCGCAATAAAGCCAATATGTTTGGTGACTGCTGAGATCGCGGCAAATAAGGTGATGGGTTCAAAGCCAACTACTTTATCACCCAAACCTAAGTTTTGTGCTTCTTTGGATGCCGCATGACTCCAATTGACCGATAAGCCATCTGCCAAGAAGTAAGCATCAAATAAACCACGTTCGGCAGTTTGGGCGAGTTCAATGGCGTAGTCGATGCTTAAATGCTGTTCGGGGCGGGCTTGTGGCAAACGCCAACCTGCGGCATGTTGTGATGTCAGTGGAATAAATGCACCTAATTTAATTTGTCGTTGTGCCATGCCCTGATCCAAATTTTAGTTGTATTGAATGGCTAAAATTTAACAAGGAATCAGCAACCTGAAAAATACGATTAAATTCAATCTTTATACATATTTAAGCATAAGCATTTAAATTAAGGCTTGTACGGTCTTCTTTTTCCACACAAATTGATAATACAAACCTTGCATCACACATAGGCTGAAGAAGGCCAAGGCATAGGCATACCAAATCCCTTGTAAGCCCCACCATGCACTAAACAGATACGCACAAGGAACTTCAATGCCAATAATCGCCACAATATTAATCATCATAGGGACTGTGACCGTACCACTGGCACGCATAATTGAAGCAAAGATGGCACTGGCACCAAAGAATAAAATCGACCACAACACAATAAATAACAACTGCTGACCAAGTTCCACCACATGCGGGTCGGTAATAAACAGCGCCATTAAATATTTAGATGCGAGATAACCCAAGCTCACTAAAATACCTGTAATCACTAAATTCATGACTAAAGCGGTACGTGTGACTTTATTGAGTAACTCAGATTTACCTGCACCAATGGCTTGGGCTGCAAAAATAGAGGCAGCAATGGCAATCGAAAGTGCTGGAAATTGAATGTAATTGAGGACTTGATTGACTGCGCCATAAGCTGCGGTGGCATCAGAACCATAACGATTGACCAGACCCACAATCACTAAACCTGCGACTGAGGTGGTGACCATTTGAATACCTGTAGGAATGCCTAAACGTAAAATGATTTTACTTAAATTAGGTTGATGGCGAATATGACGCAGCATAGCGCGGTCAGGTTTTAAAGGGTGATTGCGCTGATTTAGATACACCGCTAAAAAGCCCAATACTGCAACATAGCCGCTAATGGTGGCAATTGCAGGGGCAATAATCCCAAGCTTAGGAAATCCAAAGTAACCTGCAATTAAAACGGGGGTAATCACTAAACCAATGGCACTGGTTAGACTTAAGGCAATTAACGGAGTAATACTGTCACCCACGCCGCGTAGGATAGACGTATAAATAATATAAACAAACAATAAAGGACTGCCTGCCAACATCCACTGCACATAAGGTAAAGATAAATGCATGACATTGGGGTCTGTGCCTAAGAGCAACAAAATTTGTTTGGCAAAAATAACCCCTAAGGCAGCAATAATGCTACCACCAATTAAGGTCATAAATAGCGTGGAACCGACCACACAACGCACTTTTTCGACGTTTTGCGCTCCCCATGCTTGCCCAACCAGCACAGTTGCCCCAGCCGATAAGCCAATCACAAAGGCCATTAAACAAAACAAAATGGGGAAGAACACTGCGACGGCTGCAATTGCATCCACGCCCATCATTTGCCCAACAAAGATAGTGTTAATGGTGCCAGATAAGTTTTGTAAAATATTGGTGGCAATCAGCGGTAACAGAAAAATTAAAAATGTCTTCCATAATTTACGTTCGCCCACCAAGGCATGTTGCTGTGGCATACGTCATCCTGTTGTTGTGTTTATACAGATTTATATGCCAAGCTTAATCAGGATTGATAGAGAAAGTATGTAGAAGTTTTGCATTAACAGCAGCTTAAAATCTCGGCAGCACGTATTAAGGTTTGATCCTGCTTAGCAAAGCAAAAACGAATTAAACGTAAGTCTTGCGGCGCAGCTTGATAAAACACTGAAATTGGAATGGCGACAATGCCATGTTGATGTGCAAGCCATTGACACATCGCGACATCATCTAAATCAGGACGGATGGCTGAATAATCCAAGTTTTGGAAATAGGTGCCTTGCGATGGGCTAAATTTAAAATGTGACGCTTTTAAACCGGCATTAAATAAATCGCGTTTTTGCTGATAAAAAGCGCTTAAACCCTGAATATGCTCAGGATGCTGTAACATAAATTCAGCCAGCGCGCTTTGTACTGGGGTCACGCCACAGAAATTGGCAAATTGATACACCTGACGGAACAGATGCATGAGCTGTGGCGCTGCAATGCAATAACCTGTTTTCCAACCTGTCACATGAAAGGTCTTACCAAACGAACCGACCACCACACTACGTTCACGTAGTTCTGGGAAAGACAGTGCTGAATAATGCTGTTTGCCGTCATACACTAAATGTTCATAAACTTCATCAGACAACACTACAATATTACTGTCTTGTACGAATTCAATTAGATGCTGCCAATCTTGCTTAGACCAAATACTGCCACTTGGATTATGAGGTGTGTTGACAATGATCATGCGCGTTTTGTGAGTAATGGCGCTTTTAACTGCATTCCAATCTACAGCAAAATCAGGATGTTGTAAGGCAATATGCACGGCTTTGGCGCCAACTAAGGCGATGCTAGGTGCATAGCTGTCATAACTTGGATCAAAGACAATTACTTCGTCGCCAGCATGTACTAAGGCTTGAATGGCACTAAAAATGCCAATGGTTGCCCCTGGGGTGACGGTGATTTCTGTGAGCGGATCAAGCTGAATCTGATCACGTTGTAAAAATAAGGCTGCGACTTGCTCGCGCAGTTGCAAAAGACCATCACCAGAAGCGTATTGATTGCTACCGTGTAAAGTGGCATGACTTAAGGCTTGCAAGAGTGCTTGTGGCGGGGCAAAGTCTGGAAAACCTTGCGATAGATTTAACGCGCCAAGCTGCTGGGCTAGTTGACTCATGGTGCTAAAAATAGTCACCCCTTGGTTGGGTAATTTTGAGTAAAGCTCTAGCATGGCGCGCTCTGATTAGAATGAAGTTGCAGATAAAAATAGCACAGCTAAGTTGGCGTGTTTAAATGTTTATCTTAAATTGTATATTCAACAATGGCACGAATAATCCCGAGTGCTAAACCAATAAACGCACCCACGACTACGCCATTGACCCGAATCATATGTAAATCGCCACCGACTTCATTTTCGATTTTGTCGATCATTTCACGCGAATCCCATTCATGGATACGTTCGCTAATAAAACGAATGACTTTTTCGCTATATTGATCAGATAAAGTCACTGCCATAGTGGCAATGCGGGTATTGAGAAGCTGACGTACTTGAGGATTGTCGGCAATATTTTCGCCCACTTGAATAATGGCAAGACGTAAATTTTCGGCAATACCAGAATTTTCTTGCTGTAAATCTTGTTTGATGGCATCAAATAAAATGACCACTGCACCACTAATAAAATTAAGTACTTGCGGACTATCTAATAGGGCATTTTTGGCATGATTGAGGCTTAAACTGGCTTTAGATTCAGGATCGCTTAAATCCTGCATATAGCGCCGTGCGCTATCTTCAATTTTTAAACGCCAAGGATGATCAGGATCAGCCAACATGGCTTCTAAGCGCTCGACCATGGAATCAATGCTGCGCTGTTTAACATCAATGCCGATTAAGCTAGCACCTTTGGCAAATTTAGACACACCCAATTCTTTAAATAATTTGCGCATCACTTCGCGGGTGTCCTCGGGATGTGTCAACATCCAATGATGGATTAAATCTAAACCGCGCTGTAACACATCTTGATGGAAATCATTGTCTAATACGGCACGCAGCATTTCACTGGCTAAAGTATTCACTTGGGTATTTTTGACCCATTGCACACTGTTGTTTTGAATAAAGCCAGCAATTTGCTGTTGTCCAACAAAATCAAAAACTTTAGGTAGCGTTTGTTGAATCACTTGCGTGACTTGGCGGCTATTTTCAGGTTTTGCTAACCAACGACCCGCAGCTAAACTTAAGTCGCTATTGGCCAGACTTTTTTCAACTACTTGCGGTGATAAAAAATTTTCTTGCACAAAACGACCCATCGACTCGGCAATACGGGCTTTATTGCGCGGAATAATTTCGGTGTGATCGCGTAAAAAGCGAGGAATAGGTAAACGCCCAAAAGGATTGCGAAACAATACCGTAATCGCGTACCAATCGGCTAAGCCACCTACTACGCCAGCCTCGGCAGAAAGCATTAAAATGTGAATCAGCCACACATACTCAGGTAGCAGTTTTGCTGCAATCATGAGGCTAATCCAAATCAGCACTGCCAGCACTAAAGCGATAGTAGCAAAGCGTTTACTGCGTTCTAGACTGGGTGAAACAGTACGTGGTGTTGTCATATACAATCCTAAATTAAGGCGTAGCTGCTGGAGTTAAAACCTGACCAGTTGGACTTAAGCCATATTTTTGTCCTAATGATTGTAAGATTAATGTGGCATCAAATGCATCATTGGGTTTGCTGTGCTGATCTTTAAAGCATTGTATTGTATAAGCCACTTGAGCGGGTTCTAGGTTCACCACACGCGGCTGATCGAAAAATGGATCGTGCCAATAAAAAGGGCGGCGGTTGTAAAAACCGTAAGGGTAATATGAATACATCGGGCTTGAATACACTACAGCTTGGCGTGGTGCTTGCTGGCTACGATTTGAAGGGTCATCTAGCACTTTAAAATAACGAAAACCATGGTTGAGTGTGGTTTGTGCAGCTTTGAGTAAGGTAATTTCTTCAGCAGTGCCATAGCTCATGTTGGCACGCGCCTGAAAGCTAATGCGATAACTTTGGCTATTTAAAGGATAAGCATTAAATTGACCGAGTTGATCAAAGCTTAAAGGTTTGGAGGGTGTGGTTGCGCAACCTGCTAAGGCAAGACTTGCGAGCAACACACAGCTTAAACTCAGTTGGCGTAGCATGATGCAGCTCCTGTATAACAGCGAAAATAGCAGACTAAAAACTGCTATAAGGTTGTTGTAAAAATTCCAGCTCTTCTGGCGTTGATTGACGTCCTAAAATTGCATTACGATGTGGATAACGCCCAAAACGCTGAATAATCTGTTGGTGTTGTCGTTCATAATCTAAACTATTTTCATCGCCTAAGGCACTAAACAACAACATCGCCTGTTGATGAATTTTTACAGACTCACTATGCATAAAGGGCATATATAAAAAACGCCGTTGCTGAGGTTCAAGCCAATCATCTAGCCCTAAACGAATCGCTTCTTGGGCAAGGGTTAAGGCTTGCGGGTCTTGTGCAAATGCCGCTGGCGTGTCTCTATAAATATTACGTGAAAATTGGTCTAAAATAATCACTTCAGCCAACCGACCTTGAACACTGTTTCGCCATTCATACAGTTCATTTTGCTGGGCTTGTTCTAAGATAGTTTTAAATTTTTTTGTCAGTTTTTGGTCAAAATCAGCGCTCTTTGCAAACCAAAATGGCTGCGTTGGTGTTGCAAACCAAAAATCTAAAATATCTTGGTATTTCATTGTATTGACCTAGGCTTAGCATAGATTAATTTATATTAATCACAAAATAGTCATGTCTTGTAGGGTAACTTTGTGATAAAAATTTGCCAAAAATAAAACAACAGTTTGCTTTTGCATGAAACAGGGCATAAGGTTGGCGGCTGAATTCAGGTTATAATACGTAAACTGAAAATTTTATTTTGGTAGTTTCTTTCTAATAAGCGAGATAAGAATGAGTCAACCCGAATCGACCTCTCAAGCTACACTTCCGACTTGGGTAGAGGCTTCTTTATTTAAAGGGATGCTGCGCGGCATCGAACGTGAATGTCTACGTATGCAAGCCGATGGTTTTATTGCGCAGACAGATCATCCTCAAGCCTTAGGTTCAGCACTGACTCATCCGCATATTACCACTGACTATTCAGAAGCTTTACTTGAGTTTATTACACCGCCACAAACCAGTATTCAAAAAGCCTTAAATTACTTAATGGATATTCATGCGGTGGCTTATCAAGCTTTACCTGAAGATGAGCATTTATGGCCGATGTCAATGCCATGTTTATTAGAAGAAGATCAAGACAGTATTCGCTTGGCGCAATATGGCTCATCCAATATTGGGCGCTTTAAAACGCTGTATCGCCGTGGTTTAGGTGTGCGTTATGGGCGTCGTATGCAGACCATTGCTGGGGTGCATTATAATTTATCTTTCCCCGATAGCCTGTTTACTGCCTTGCAGCAGCAAGAAACTGATGAAAATTTAAAGAATCTAAGTTTACAAGATTATCGTAGCCATCGTTATTTAGGCTTAATTCGTAACTTTATTCGTTTAACACCATTGGTGATGTTCTTATTGGGTGCCAGTCCAACGGTCAATCCATGCTTTATGCAGGGTCGTGATCATCATATGTTGCCTTTAACCCGTGGCACTTTGTATGTGCCTTATTCAACTGCACTGCGGATGGGTAATTTTGGCTATCAAAATTCAGCGCAAAAACAATTGGGTATTCAATATAACAATTTACAAGATTATCTCACTGGCCTACAACGCGCGGTAAAAACGTCATATCCTGCGTTTAGTCGTTTAGGTTTAGATGATCAAGAGGGTGAACCTCTACAAATTAATGATCACGTACTGCAAATTGAAAATGAATACTACAGTTTAGTGCGTCCAAAACAGGTACCAGAAGCGGGGGAGACGCCATCTGAGGCACTTGCTCATCGTGGTATTGGTTATGTCGAGCTACGCGCAGTAGATATTAACCCATATAGCCCAATTGGGATTGATGAGCATAGCGCAGGTTTCTTAGAGACTTTAGCCACCTATTGCTTATTACAAGATAGCCCTGAATTATTGGCGCCTGAATTGGCAATAATTGAAAAAAATCAGGCAGAAGTGGTCAATCGTGGCCGTGCCGAAAATGCAATGATTATGGTCGATGGTCAAGCTGTATTAATCGAAACGTGGGCGCAGAGCTATTTAGATGCGATGCAAAGCATCAGCCAGTTATTAGACAAAACCTATAACAATTCGATTTATAGTGATGCTATGGCTGTCATGCAGCAACGTGTCAATGAAGTCAATGATACGCTGTCTGCCATGATAGTAGGCGATACCCGAGATGCAGGTGGCATGTGGCAATTGGGTTATTTATTACTACAAGACCATGAGGAATTGTTGAGTCAATATCCAATGAGTGAGGAGACTCAACAGTATTTTGCCAATTTGGCGACGCAATCCTTACAACAGCAACAACAACTCGAACAAGACAACAGTGTGAGCTTTAGCGACTATCTAGCCGCTTATCGATAAGAGGAATCATTCATGCGCTACAGCTACCGCATGTTAAGTGGCATATTGTTTTTAGGCAGCGTGATTGGCATGAGCTTCGCGCTGTATTTAGAGCATGTACAAGGCTTAAATCCATGTCCGTTGTGTGTTTTTCAGCGTATGGGTTTGATTGCACTTGGTTTTTTTTCATTGCTGGCTTTTTTGCATAATCCTCATGCTCAAGTACTCAAACGTATTTATACTGCTTTAGGCAGTATAGGAATCTTATGGTCTTTGGGTGTGGCTGCGCGTCATGTCTGGCTGCAAAGTTTACCCCCTGATCAAGTGCCAAGCTGTGGTCCGGGTTTAGACTATTTAATTGATGCTTTACCTTTAAAAAGTGTTTTACAACAAGTGCTCTCGGGTTCTGGCGAATGCGCTGTGATTGATTGGACTTTTTTGGGACAGTCTTTACCCGTATGGTCATTACTATTTTTTGCTGGCTTAACGCTATTGAGTTTATGGCAATTGTTTAGACCTTATCGCTAAGTGTTCAGCAACATAAAGCCCTAAAATCTCGCTTTGACGCGGGATTTTTGCCTTTTAGGCAATACCATCTAGATCGCTTACATTGACTAAATATTGATGTACATTGTTTTCGGAGACTTCATCGCTGGCAGGATACAGCCATGCGGCAATTTGCTCAGCCACACTAGGATGATATTGAATAGCAAAATGATTTAAGCCATAAAATACTGCTTTATGTGCAGCAGGCACTTTAAGATCAAAACGTGGATTGGGATGCTCCCCTAAAGCACTTTCTACACTGACTAAATAATCCCCCAAAATTTTTAACGCAAGGTGGTTCTTATTTTCATGCTCGAGGGTGCCTGCCACAAAAAAAGCATTGATATGGGCTGGAATAGGCGCGGGTTTACGGTTGTCATCCAGTGAACCAATACGCATATCATGATGCTCCCAATCGTCATCACGCACGCTACCATGGCGTAAATCTAAAATGCCATTACTACGGATATTAACTAAATGTCCAAATAGTTTCACGATAGGGAAGTTACCCAATTTTTGTTGAATGGTAAAACTAAAGCGCTCCAAGCCTGCACCATGATGTGGTGAACCTAAGCAAACTAAGTTTTCGGTCATATATAGCCAATCATGCAGCTCTTGCTTGCCATAAAATATAGCGCTGCGTGCCACTAAGCCACCCATACTATGACCAATAAAATCAATGCTAGTAATTCGTGGATTACGTGCTACTAAATCAGCCAATAAATTAGATAAACTACGCCCATTCGCAGAAATGCGTCGACCAGAATTGTAGTTCAAATATAACAGGGTTTTATTGCCCCGCTGTGCTATGAGTTTATCGGGAATACCGCCATGTCGAGCGCCCGTCCAATCTGCGTGGCTCATACACACGCCATGAATAAAAATCACAATTTTGCCAACTAAATCACCTTGCTGAACTTCGCCATAGTGGTCATACAGTAACATTGGCACGGCTAGAGGATTATGGTGGTGCAATAAGTAATTACCGAGTACGCCATTTAAAATCCCAACTAAAAAATGCAGACTCGGATTGAGCTTTTTTTGATGTAATTTAGGAAATACATCCACGAGGTGGCGTAACCCTGGTGCCAGCAAAAACTGACCAGAGTGTTGTGAGGTTTGTGAGGCAATTTGATAAATTTTTTTCACATAAGGTAGATACAACAACTTTTGACTTTGTAACTCATTGATGCCTAAAAAATTGAATAAAAGCTCACGTTGAATGGCAAAAACTACATGATGTACCGCACCACCTAAGCGCGAACTTAACAGCTGTGCTAAACCCTCCAAAACATCAGCTTGACTTAATGGACGGTCATCAATACGGCAATAGGTTTCATGTAATGGTGTCAAACTAGGCATAGGGACAATCCCTCATGGCGGTTTTAATGAGTTGTTTTAATCTATTGTATTTGTCTAAAAGTGTGATGTAGTTAACATACCTTGATTTGGATAGCGCTTAATAAATTATTGTCCAACAATTAACCTAAAAATGTTACGTTGCAGTAAATTTAGTATTTTTTTATTTACATAGAGCATTAAGCAATTCTTATTCCAATTTCTCATAACAAATAGTCAAAGTATTTAGATAGTTTAGCGCCAGTAGCACAAGCTTGATTGGCTAAAATTAAGCTGTGCTGTTTTACGACATAAACTGTCGTCAAGCTGTTAGCGCTGACTGTACGGCTCACTGTGGCTATGTCAACATAACAGATTGGATAACATCTGTTTAAGCGGCCTTACAGCGCCTGTTTTGGCATCCTCATCGCTTCATTCAACAAGCCTCATTTGACGATTTCAAGATATTTGCTTTGCCAGTTGTTCAGCAGACAAACAATATTTTACGATTGCCGTCACAACAATCATGAAGTTTTGGATTATCGTAACGCAGAGCGTTATTATACGCAGGCAGCCCATGATGCTTTGCTGTTGATCTAGGCACAGCAAGCAGCTAATGGATTGTCATAGAAAAATACCCATGCTGCGGCAATTTTTTATCCGACTGTATCGATTAAGGAACACTGACTTTGTCTCAATATACGGCTCAATCACTTGAAGTTTTATCTGGTTTAGATCCGGTACGTCGCCGTCCGGGCATGTACACCGACACTTCACGTCCTAACCATTTAGCACAAGAAGTTATTGATAATGCTGTAGATGAAGCATTAGCAGGACATGCCAATAAAATCACCGTAAAAGTCTATAAAGATGGTTCGTTATCGGTCGAAGATAATGGCCGTGGTATGCCTGTTGATATCCATCCTGAATATGGGCAAAGCGGGATTGAAATTATTTTAACTAAGCTGCATGCTGGCGGTAAGTTTAGTACCGATAACTACCAATTTTCAGGTGGTTTACATGGGGTTGGGATTTCCGTAGTCAATGCCTTATCGACGCGTGTTGAAGTGAGTGTACAGCGCCAGGGTAATCTTTACCAAATGGTCTTTGCCAATGGTGAACCTGTTGCACCTTTAGCTGTGTTTGAAGGTAAAGCCCCAAAACGCGCCTCAGGTACCACAGTGCATTTTTGGCCAGAAGCCAAGTATTTTGATTCGCCTAAATTTGCCTTAAAAGCCTTAAAACATAATTTAAAAGCCAAAGCGGTATTAGCTGCGGGATTACAAATTAATTATGTCGATGAAATCAATGATGAAAAAATTACATGGCAATTTGAAAATGGTTTAGTCGATTATTTAATGGATGAGTTGCAAGATCGTGAGATTTTGCCCCATCCTGCTTTTGTTGCCACAGGTGAGGGCGAACGCGCGAGTGCTGAATTTGCCATTTGTTGGAACGTGGAAGGTGGCGAACAAGTTCAAGAAAGTTATGTCAACTTAATTCCAACTGCGCAAGGCGGTACGCATGTCAATGGTTTGCGTGCAGGCGTAACCGATGCCATGCGTGAATTTTGTGAATTACGTAACTTATTGCCGCGTAATCTTAAATTGTCTGCTGAAGATGTATGGGATGGCGTAAATTACATCTTGTCGCTGAAATTACAAGAGCCACAATTCTCAGGGCAAACTAAAGAACGTCTATCAAGCCGTGAAGCGGTTAGCATTGTGCAAAATATTGCCAAAGATGCCTTTGCACTTTGGCTCAATCAAAACTCTGAAATTGCCATGCAACTGGCGGAAATGGCGATTGCCAAAGCGGGGCGTCGTTTAAAGGCAGCCAAAAAAGTTGAACGTAAACGTATTGTTTCAGGGCCAGCTTTGCCAGGCAAACTTGCGGATTGCGTTGGACACACTTTAGAAGAATCAGAGCTGTTTATTGTGGAAGGTGACTCAGCAGGTGGTTCAGCCAAACAAGCACGCGATAAGAACTTCCAAGCCATCATGCCAATTCGCGGTAAGATTTTAAATACGTGGGAAGTGTCATCTGACGAAGTATTGGGTTCACAAGAAGTACATGATATTGCTATCGCGATTGGGGTTGATCCGGGCAGTGACGATTTATCTGAATTACGTTATGGCAAAATTTGTATTTTAGCCGATGCTGACTCAGACGGTTTACATATTGCTACCTTACTTTGCGCCCTATTCGTGAAGCATTTTAGAAGTTTGGTCGAAGAAGGTCACTTATATGTGGCTATGCCGCCACTATTCCGTATTGATGATGGTAAAGACGTATATTACGCTTTAGATGATGTTGAGCTCGAAGGCGTGCTGAAAAAAGCCAAAACCAAAGCGCCACAAATCACCCGCTTTAAAGGTTTAGGTGAAATGAATGCGAGCCAATTGCGCGAAACCACGATGGATCCAAATACGCGTCGTTTGGTGCAATTAGATTTAGATGATATGCAATTGACCGCAAGTTTATTAGATAAATTGCTGGCTAAAAAGCGCTCAAGCGACCGTAAACAATGGTTAGAGCAAAAAGGTAATTTAGCCGATATTGCGGTGTAAACAGCGTATTAAAATTAAAAAGCCCCCTTTGAGGGGGCTTTTTTTACATAAAAAACGCATACACAAAAAATGCGATGATAAAGATACATAAGATATTGAGCACTATGCCCACAGTCATCATTTCACGTTGTTTAATATGACCAGAACCAAATACAATCGCATTTGGTGGCGTGGCAACAGGTAACATAAAGGCACACGATGCACCAATACCAATCACAATCACTAATACTTCTTTTGGCATACCCATTTGATCTGCAATGACTGCAAATACTGGTACCAATAATGCAGCCGAAGCAGTATTGCTGGTAAATTCAGTTAAGAAGATAATAAAGATTGTCACCACAAAAATGATGATGAGAGGTGAAGTATCACCAAAGGTATTGGCTATGGTTTGACCTAAAACCAAAGAAGCGCCAGAATCTTTTAATACAGCACTTAAGGTTAAACCACCACCAAACAAGAGCAGTACGCCCCAATCAGTATTTTCCGATACTTGTTTCCAAGTCGCTGTGCCTAAAATCACCACTAAACAGGCAGCAAGTAAAGCTGTCCATGTGTCAGGTTGAGAAATCCCAAAGTTTTCTGAGAGTTTTTTACCAAAAATCCATGCAATTGCCGTACAGATAAATAAAATCATGGTGGCAATACGGGTTTTAGTCCATGCAATATGTTCAGCTTGAAACTCTACTTTATGATTGAGCTTAGGGCGCAGCACGATATATAAACTCAGTAACATGGCTGGCAATAAGATCAGCATCATAGGTAAACCGACTTTCATCCAGTCGGCAAAGTCATAGTCGAGGGCTTTGGCTGCAATGGCATTAGGCGGTGACCCCACTAAGGTGCCTAAGCCACCAATACTCGCTGAATAGGCAATCCCGAGTAGAATAAACACTAAGGTTTTACGATCATTTTTCGTATCTACATGTGAGGCTAAACCCAAGGCAAGCGGCAACATCATCGCTGCTGTGGCTGTGTTGGAAATCCACATAGATAATAATGCGGTGACTAAAAAAATCGCAAAAATGGATATGCCTAAATGTCCACCAGTTAAAGAAATAATCCCCATCGCGATTTTTTTATCTAGCTTTTGAATATGCAGTGCTGTTGCTAATGCAAAACCACCAAAAAATAAGAAAATCACGGGGTCAGCAAATAAACTTAAGGCTTTACTGGTGGTTAAAGGTTGTAAGGTTTTATCGGCTGCTTCAAAGGGCAGTTGTAGAACAACTGCTAAAACGGGGATTAATAGCGCCGTGATCGTAATATGAATGGCTTCAGTCAACCATAAAATACCAATAAATAGCAGCAAAGCCAGTCCCTTATTGGCGTTGTTGTCGTAGGGTAAAACTTGATAGCAGAGATAAGATAATATTGCTGCAATAACAATAATAATGCCACCTTTTAGCAAGTTTTTGGGTTCAATCTGTGCTGAACCTGTGCTTTGGGTTACAGACATAAGCGGGTTCCTTGTTGTGATTTTTTTTATTATGCTGTCATAGCTTGAGTCGTTTGTGCCAATAATAACAATATAGTTTTACAGCTGTAAGGCTTGGTAGAGGGCTTGCAGACCCAGTAACCCTAGCAATATTAAAATGCCCAAACGAAAATGGCTCTGCGAAATATGTTGCCGAAATCTATTAGCAATCAATACCATCAGAACAGCAGTCAGTGACAGCAAGATAATTAAACTCCAATTGTAAGCAAGTTGTTGTTTAATGAGTGACCAAAGTAAACAGAGTTGTACAATTTTGGTGAGTAAAAAAATTAAATTACTAATCAGGACTACCTCGTTTTTCTGATGCTGGCTGGCCATTAAATATAGAATTAATAACGGTGCCATGGCATTGCTAGCGCCGCCAATCACGCCAGCGGCAAAGCCAAATAGCACCATATTTTGTTTAGAGGCTTGTAAGGTTAACGGTCGCGCACGTAATTGGTCTAAGACATAGCCCAATAAAATCAGCCCTAACATCAATTTTAAATATTGTTCGGACAGATAAAATAATACAGTGACCCCAACACTGGTACCTATTAAACTGGCAATAATCAGCAAGGCATAGCGCTGTGTATACGTGATTAAACTTTGCCAAATAGGACGTGGTGCAGAACACAGCACACATACATTGAGCAGTAAGCAGGGAATAAGAACCACAACAATACTGATGGATAAGGGATAAAAATTGGCAACAATGGCAGTACTGAGCATGGGGAAACCAAAGCCGCTTAAACCATGTAATAATGCGGCTAAGGCACATAACACTAAAATAATAAGCTGTTGCTGATCCATCGTATTGTTATAGCTATGGGATGAAAGATTAGCTTAACTGAGTTTGCAGATTTTAGGTAATTTGAATCTCACTAAAGTGATATACATCGCAATTATGACCATCACCAATGCGATCTACTACAGCAAAAGTGCTTGGTGCTTCAAAGCTTAATAAAGGATGATGCCATGTACCCGCACGATAATTCACCCCTTGATTACCATCGGTTATAAAAGCGTAAATTTGGTTTAAATCAGGTTGCTGTGGATTTAAAGCTTTAGCGACTACCACTAAAAACGCCTGACCTTGCATGGGAATAAAGGCTTGAGAACCCTGCGGATGCCGCTCTAACAGACTAATTTTGACTGGTAAGCTAGTGGCTTTAATATTACGAAAAATACTAATCCCTGCTTTGGCATTGCCGCTAATTTCAGTTTCTACTAAGGCGTGATAACGTTCGGTGTGTGCATCATTAATATGAAAAAAATCCTGCTCATGGCAACTAATCACTTCGCCAAAAGCGGCAAAATTTTCACGGGTGAGTTTTTGAATTTGAATACTTTGCATAGAAATTATTTTTAAATTGAAAACGCTTAAGGCAAGGCACTTAAGCGTGAAGTAGACATTAAATTTTGCCAAATAAACGAATACGGCTAATTCCACCATCTGGAATCATATTGACCCGAATATGACTAATTTTTTCATGCGCTAGAATTTCATTTATATAGCTGTGAATATGATCCATTTGGGTCTCTTGCGCCTCTAATAAATAAGGCCAGAACATGCTTTGTGGAATCAATTGTGGATCGGTTGCATCTTTTATATAAATGGCTTGAATAGATACCTGTGCAGGGTAGTTTCCTTTAAAATGTGCAGTATCAATGTCGATTTTTTCGATATGACCCGCTTGACCTAAAGCCAAAATACACCAGTCAAAACCTGGCGCACGGCGGCGTTTGGTTTCCCAGCCATCTCCCATATTTATACCGCGACCCGGTTTAATCAAATTACGCGGATGCCCAAAATGAGCATCGCTATAAGCCACGACTCGTCCACCATTTTCGAGTGCCAATAAATCTAAACTTTGCTCGGTATCTGTGACTTGAATTTGTACCTGACCATATACTTTAAAACGTGCGACGCCACCATCAGGAAAAATATTAAGACGCACATGGGTATAGGTCGCCTGATCTGCAATATCAAATAGATGATGTTGCCCTGGGCCTAAAATACTGTTTTCTAAAATCGTGCACCATGTTGCAGCAGCCACATCGCCATTTGGTGCATAACATGCTTCGACCAAAGCAGAAGCAGGGTAATTACCAGTAAAAAAGCTGGTATCAATATCTAAAGCTTGAATTTTGCCAGCCACGCCAAGTTGAATGATTGCCCAATCATAGCCAGCATGACGTTTACGACGGGTTTCCCAACCATCCATCCATTTGCCATGATCATCAAATTTATCTTCTACAAATACTGGTGCTGCAAACTGTAACATACGCTGCGCTTTGGCAAAAAACTCATCTGAACAGCTTAAAACTTCAGCACCAATTTGGGCATCAGCAAGGTTAGTTAGCTGTTGAAGGTGAGTCGGAAGTTCAAAAACAGGGGCGGTCAAGGTTGCCATATTATTTTCCATTGTTGTGATCAGTGTTGTTGCAAGGTTGGGCAGCCTAAAGAAGTAAATAGCCCAAAATAATGCAGATTTGAGCTTTAAGATGCACAGCTTGTGCCAACTTTGCCTTTTTTTTCAGCACATTTTTCAAAATGGCATAGTTTTCGCTTTAAAGCAGAACAAGAAATGAGAATAAGCGGAGAATAAGATGGACATCGTGATTATTGGCGCAGGCATGGGGGGATTAACCACAGGCATCGCTTTAAAAAAGTTTGGTCATCAGGTGAAAATTTATGAGCAAGCAGAGCAAATCTTGCCAGTTGGGGCGGCAATTTCACTCTGGTCAAATGGGGTAAAGTGCTTAAATTACTTAGGTCTAACTGACAAAGTCGCAGCGCTGGGTGGTCAGATGGATCATCTTGCTTATATTGATGGCTTAAATGGTCAAGTCATGACTCAGTTTAGTTTACAACCTCTGATTGAAGAGGTAGGGCAACGTCCTTATCCTGTATCACGCGCAGAATTACAAGAGATGTTGATGCAGGAATTTGGCAAGTCTGATATCCATTTGGGCAAAAAAATGACTGGCATGGAAGATTTAGGTGACTATGTCAAAGTGCAATTTGCTGATGGCTCGACAGTCGAAGCAGATTTACTGATTGGTGCCGATGGTACTCATTCCATTACTCGTTGTTATGTTTTAGGTGAAAAAGTAGAACGTCGCTATGCAGGCTATGTCAATTGGAACGGCTTAGTGGAAATTTCGCCTGAGCTTGCACCCGCTGATCAATGGACGACTTTTGTGGGCGAAGGCAAACGTGCATCACTGATGCCAGTGGCGGATAATCGTTTTTACTTTTTCTTTGATGTGCCATTGCCTGTGGATTTAACCAATCAACGCAGTGAATATAAAGCACTCTTAAAACAGTATTTTAAAGATTGGTGTCAGCCAGTGCAGAACTTGATTGATGCCATTGATGAACAACGCACCAATCGTGTAGAAATCCATGATATTGAACCATTTACTCAATTTTATAAAGGCCGTGTAGTGATTATGGGTGATGCTGCGCACAGCACGACTCCAGATATCGGTCAAGGTGGCTGCCAAGCCATGGAAGATGCGATTTATTTGGCACGCGCTTTGCAAATTAATACTTTAGGTATTGAGGATGCTTTACAGCGTTATCAAAATAAACGTAATGCCCGTGCCAATGAATTGGTATTACGAGCGCGTAAACGTTGTGATGTGACGCATATGAAAGATCAGAAGATTACCGAAGATTGGTATGCAGATTTACGTAAGGAGCAAGGTCCACATATTATGCAGGGGATTATTAGCAATATTGTAGATAACCCCTTGGATTAAGTCTCTTTGAGAATAATAACAAGAAAAAACAAGAATAAATCACTACAGCGAAAGGGCATTTAGCCCTTTTTTTTTACACATTCACTCTGCAATGCACCATATAAAGGCGTTAAGCTAACAGATAGCGCATCCACAATAAGGAACAACAACGATGCAAATACTCCTCTTAGCACTTGATGCCAATAGCCTTGAGCAGCTGATTTTAAATGCTCAAACCACAGAAGATATTGTAAGCTGTCCAGCGATTCAATACCGCTTAGCCCTTGATCAAGATTGGCAAGCCCTAGATACTTTATTAGGTACCGATTCAGTCTTAAAAGAAGCACTGCATCCAATTCATCCGCTGACCCAGCATCTTATTCAGGGAGCCAGCGTGTATTATAATACAGTGGTTAGAGTATCCGATATTTATGAGACTTTAAATAATTTAGAAGTCACTGAATTTATTCAAGCCAAACACATCAGCCAAATTCAGGCCGCGCAAATTGCCAGCGATGTTGCACCAGATCAGTTGTTGGCTAGCTTAAGACTGAGTTTTAATCAGCTACAAAGTTTTTATTATCATGCCGCAGATCATAATTTGGTGATTGTGGCGCTAAGAGGTGAAGGCTTATTCGCCACGGGCTATTTTTAAATTCAGTTGCATATACACCAAATCACGCCAAGTCCCAAATTTAAACCCCATTTGTGGTAAATAACCAGTTTGTACAAAGCCAAGCTTTTGATGCAGATGAATAGAACCAACATTCTCTGCATCAATGGCAGCCACCATCATATGTAGTTTTTGAGTATGTGCATGTTCAATTAAGGCGTGCATTAAACGTTTGCCTAAACCATGACCTTGATATTCAGGTTTAACAAAGACCGAGTGTTCAACCGTATAGATATAACCGCTATTTTGACTAAAAAATGAATAATCGGCATAAGCCGCAATGTGTTGAGTGGCATCTTCCACCGCCACAACCAATGGAAAGCCATGTTGTTGTAAGTCGGCAAAGAAATTTTGCATATAGTCGAGGGCAAAAGTCTGGGTATTCCAGTTTGCTGTATTGTGTTCAATTTCGTGATTGTAGATTGCCAAAATCGCAGTAAGATCATCTTTGGTGGCAGCACGTAAACTAAAAGACATCATAAAAATGTACTCAAAAATTCATTGTATCTAAGAAAAATCTATAAAAAAAAGCAAGACCGAAGCCTTGCCTTTTTAACATCAAATGATGTGCTTAGAAGTGGTATTTTACTAAAGCGCTGACATCATTTTGATCTACACCTTTAATACCGTATTTGTTATTCCAAACAGAGTGCTCTACACCCACATATAGCTTAGTGCTTGGTGAAATGTGTTTACCTACATTCCATTTATATTGGCTAGTCCAGTTTAATTCGCTAGCATGAGTATCTTCAGCAGTTGACCAATCAAGGAATGCGTCCACTAAGAAATCTTCATTACCCAATTTAAACGGTACAGCATAAGTGATGGTCATTTGATAATCATCATCTTTATTAGATTTGCTGTCGTTATTTGCTTTATAAAAGTTGATATTGGCATAGTTGGTATACGGAACATCTAAGGCAAAACCAACACCATAAAGGAAGTTGTTAAAACCACGATTGTTATCGTAGTCAGCATTATGTTCCCAAGTGGTTGCGACCAATACATCTTTAACTGGGCCAAAGCTTAAGTCTTTACCTGAAACATCACCTAGGCTTAAACGTGGTGCAAGCTCAAAGTAGGTGCTTTGCTCATTTTCGTCATCCCATTGATGATCGACAAAGAAAAACACATCAGAGTATTTGTATTTAGCAGCATATTCGCCAGTAAGCGTAGTGCGTTGATCTGTACCTACTTCGTAGTTTTCGCCGTAAAGCGCAGTAAGGCTAAAGTCTTGCCAAACTGGTTTAGCTTGAGCCAACACAGCAGCGGAAGAGAGTGCACACAGTGCAGCAAGTTGTGTAAGTTTCATGAAAAAATCTCAGAGCCCATAAAAAGCGTAGTTAGAATACAGTGAATCAAATAAAAATAAAGCTAAAAAAGACAAACGGATAATTTAACCGTTCCTTTTTTAACTCCCTCGATAAGTTGAGTAAGAAAAAGCATTAATCAAAAGAGGAATATGATAATGCTGGCTTGCATCTTCTACCGTAAAATGAATCGCTGCTTTAGGGAAAAAAGTATTGATATATAAAGATTTAAAATAATCTGCTACGGCAAAATTCAAGCAGTAATCACCCGCTTGAATTTCATTTAAAGCAAAGGCATCACTAGTAATACGCCCATCTGCATTGGTTTTTGCAGTCGCCAAAATAGAGCCGTTAGCATCTAATAATTGCACGATTACATTGGCTGCGGGCTTACCTAAATGAGTATCTAAAATATGAGTACTAATCATGTGCTAATTCCTGTTCTAAACGTAAAAGAGCAATGGCCATTAATTGTTGTTTGACCACCTGTTGTTCTATCATTGGGTCGTTTTTTAAGCGGCTATGTAGTGCTGCTAAAATTTCTGTACTGCTTAGACCTGTAGCTTTAATTAAAAAGATATAACCAAAGCGTGCTTCATATTGGAGGTTAGCTTGTAAAATTAAATCTAAGGTTATTTGGTCTGTTTGTGCTTGAGCTTGTTCACGCGCAGAAAATTGTTGTTCTTTGGCACTTAAACTGGCTTGGGCTTTTTTTTCACCAATACGCGGATGGGTATTTAAAGCCTGTAAAATTTCCTCCCATGTCCATGTTTTGGCTTGTTGTTCGGCAAAATCCAGTACAGCTTGGCGTGATTCAAACGGGCGCTTGGCACTAATTTCATCTGCCCAACGTGGAATTTTGACGCAGTGCTCGAGTCGTTCTTGGATAGATTCCTGATTAAATTGGCTGAGTTGCATAATTTTTAAATCATTTTACTTTATCGCTTTGATTAGCAATAACAATGCCAAAATCGGATAGAAAAAACGCGCTGTTTTAGCGCGTGTTAGGTTTTATGCTGCAGGATGGTGCTGTTGCCAATGCCGTGCAATATCACCACGACGACAAATCCAAACTTTTTCATGGCTTTGCACATAATCCAAGAAACGTTGTAGTGCTTTAAAACGCCCTGGACGCCCTAAAAGGCGGCAATGCATACCTACAGATAACATTTTTGGTGCAGTTTCACCCTCGGCATACAGCACATCAAAGGCATCTTTTAAATATTGGTAAAAATCATCACCCGTATTAAAACCACCCGCTGAACTAAATTTCATATCATTACTATCTAAGGTATAGGGAATAATGAGATGAGGACGGCTGACTTGCTCTGAATTGGTGAGCGTGGTCCAAAATGGTAAATCATCACCATAATAATCGCAGTCATATTCAATCTGTGGGAATTCTGCCAGTAATTGACGCGTATTGGGGCTATCACGTCCGGTATACCAACCAATGGGTGCCTGAGCAAATAAAGCTTCCAATACCGTAATGGCCTGATGCATGTGTTGGCGTTCGGTTTCAATATCAATATGTTGATAATGCAACCAACGTTGCCCGTGCGACACCACATCGTAGTTAGCCGCTTTAATGGCTTCAACCACATAAGGATTACGCGCTAATGCCATACCCACGCCAAAAATGGTCATCGGTAAACCACGTTTTTGAAATTCGTCATGAATACGCCAAAAACCTGCGCGTGAACCATATTCATACATCGAATCCATCGACATATGTTGAGCATTAAAACTTGCTGCACCGACAATTTCTGATAAAAACTGTTCAGATGCTAAGTCGCCATGCTCAATATGGTTCTCTGCACCTTCTTCATAATTTAGAACAAATTGCACGGCAATGCGTGCTTGATTGGGCCACTGAGCATGTGGTGGGTTGCCATGATAGCCAACTAGGTCACGCGAATACTCGGAATTTTGAATAGAATCAATGAGTTCTTGACCAATTAAGTAAGAAGTTGTCACGTTTGGTATCCTTTTGATAATTTTTTTCAAATACCTCTTGCATATTTTAAACAGAAGCCCGATATTCAAAGCATAGAAGGACGCTTCTTAAGATTCAAAATATGCATCAATATAGGGAGGTTGTCTTCCAAAACAATACAGATGTAGTGCTATAGCAACAGCTAAGCGACAAGCGTGCCAAGATAGTCAAGTTTTGCACAAAAAAGATTTAGATAAAGATACGAAAAGAGGATGAGATTATGAACATTGAAATCCGTACAGATAAAAATATTCAAAATAGCGATCGTTTAATTGGTTATGTACGTGCAGAACTAACAGAAGAATTTCAACGCCATAGTGAGCGTATTACGCACTTTTCTGTGCACTTAAGTGATGAAAATGGGGATAAAGGCGGCGATGACGACATTAAATGTATGATTGAGGCACGCCCAGCAGGACTTAAACCCGTGGTGGTGAATCACCGTGGTCCAAATGTAGATAGCGCAATCACAGGTGCCATTGATCGTTTAAAACGTAGTTTAGAACACGTCATTGAGAAAAAAGATAAGCCGCGTGCGCAGCAACCAAGTTATGTTGACCCAGATAGTAGTAAAGATGACTTAGTTGATGACCAAGACGAATAAAGTATTGAGTTTAAAAAGCCCCTTTGGGGGCTTTTTTATTGGCAGCTAAATTTGTCATCACAAATCTAAGTAGATTGGGCATAATAGTGCTTAGATCAAAGAGAGAATAGTTTATGTTAAGTACACAACAACAAGCCCTAGCCACTGCCATCTCAGCCTTAGATGTTGCTGAAGTGGAAAGTTTATTGGCACAAGGGGTCGATCCAAACTTTATTATTGACAGTGAAACTGGCCCATTAATCTCACTTTGGTCAGATACGGTATTTGCATGGTGGGAACAACTATGTGAAGCCCACGAAGCCGGTCAACCACTCTCTGATGAACAAAAAGCTGAGAAGTTAAAACCATACATGCAAATTTTAGAAGCGTTGATTCAAGCCAAAGTGAATTTACATTTATGGGATTCAGAAGAAATTTATGGCCCACTTTGGGATGTGGCAAGCGCAGCGTGTTTACCTGCAGTTGAGCGCTTATTAACAGAAAAAGTCAATCCAAATACTAAAGATGAAGATGATTTAACGATTTTGTCATCGATTAGCCAGTTATTCTTTGATTGTGATTTTGATGAAATTGATTGGTCGCAAGCATTACCTGAAGAACAACAAGTATTAGAGTTATTACGTGCCAATGGTGCGAAAATGTCAAAAGAGCTCGCTTAACTTTGGAAAATATATGACAACACAACAAACCTTCGTTGCACTGGCAACTCTTGGCTTTAGCTGTTTAAGCTTTGCAGCTGATTATAGTTTTGACCGCCCAGGCACTGGCTTTAGTACCGCTACAGTACCAGTTGGACAGTGGGCTTGGGAACAAAGTATTGCCAATGCCCAATACCTTGAGTATCAAAATGAGCAAGGTCAAAGCGTTAAACATACTCAAGTCTATGCGGATACTTTATTACGCACAGGTTTAAATGATGATCTTGAGTTGCAACTTGGTTGGCAAGGTCCAGCATGGGCAAAAAGCAAAGTTGCTGGTCAGTCAATTGAAGAAGATGGTTTGGGTGATGTCAGTATTGGTCTAAAAAAAGCCATTGATTTAGATGATGAAAAATTATCTATGGCCTTATTGGCTCAAGCTGTTATTGCCACAGGTAATGACAACTTTAGTCTGCAAGATGATTTATATAGCTTAGGTTCTGTGGTGTCGTATGACTATAACCATGACCTAACTACCGCGATTAGCATGTTTTATGCTATGCAAGATGGTCGTTGGCGGGTGACTGCTGTACCTACGCTAGAATATAACTTTAGCCCTAAATTGGGTGGTTATTCGGAATTTGTCTATTCTAAAGCAGAAGGGCAGGATTACGAATATGGTTTGGGTTCTGGTCTGCTGTATCAAGTTAATTCACGTTTGCAATTAGATGCCAGCGTTGGCGTAGGTTTAAATGGCAAACATGATCACTATCAAGCAGCGTTAGGTTTTGCTTACGCTTTCTAAGCCTCATTTCAAATAAAGAAACAGCATCTAAGTACAGTCATATACTGAGCGAGGTGCTGTTTTTTTATGTTGCATAGCGTTAGAACCAGACACCTTAGCGGGATGTGTGTAAGCGTCCGCTGAACACACCTTATGAATTCATCCTATAAGCCTTAATTTAGTCCCCACTTAAAAACAAGTGGGGACTAAAATTTATGACTATAAATCACCAGACATCCATCGCATCTCTTGCGAAAAAA
>NZ_PJRJ01000013.1 GCF_003711395.1 Acinetobacter sp. B51(2017) | reverse complement strand
TTTTCGGGCGTTCGATTGAACATTCTGTCGCATCAATAATGACCCAGTTAAAGTGTTCTTCTGCTGTGGTTATGCTTCGTTTTGGCAGGGTAAAACGTCTTGATTTCATCAATGCATCTTCAACCTTTTTAATGGTTCGATTCACATTACTTTCAGCGATATGGTAATTTGCCGCTAACTCCAGTTGAGTGCTATAGTTGCGTAAGTAATTGAGAGTTAATAACAACTGATCCTCTATATCTAAAGTATGAGGTCGACCTGATTTCTTCTTGAGTGATTCTGCTTTTTCTAGAACCTCTACCATCTCAGTAAAAACTTGTCGAGGTACGCCAACCAAGCGTTTGAATTCAGAATCTGAAAAACGGTTTAATTTCTGATATCTCATGGAATTTATATGGAGGTGATTTTTACTTTCGCAAGAGGTGTATTATAAAAAGAGAGTTTAGAGTGGGAATTTGGGATTTTATTGTTAATAATTGGACGGTTATTGGTAGTACTACGGTATTGAATATACTTCTTTTGAAATTACTAGATAAATGGATTCGGAGAGATGAAATAATTTTACAAAAAACGATAAATCAAGGTCTAGAGAAATTTAAATCAGACTTAGCTACCTTGAACAATCAAAAGCAATTGGAGTTAGACAAGGAATTGGAAATATTAAAAAATGATTTAAAACACAATTTAGATAAAGAAATTGAAAGTTTGAAAGCTAATCTAAGTGCTGAAAATAATGAAAAGCTCTCGCATTTAAACAGAGATTTGGAAAGGGTTAAAAGTGAACTTGCGTTACAAAATAATAGATTACAAGCTGCATATTCAGGAATTTTAAAAGATCAGATAGAGGCTTTAAAGAGGTTATATACCCTTATTCTTGATTTTGAAGATGCTTTGAGTGATCGTAAAAGAGATAAGAATAATTATGAAATCTTCCTGAAACCATTAATAGTTCTAGATAATTTTAAGAATGAGTATTATAAAAATGCTATTTTCATTCCTAAAGTGTTAGATGAAAAGATTCTAGATATTTTGGGTTTTGGCTTTCAAGAACATTACTTGAATTTGCGTCAAAAAGCGGAAGAAGTTGCTATAAGTGGAAATTTAGAAAAAGCCAATCAATTAAGTGAACAAGCAATAAATAATGAATTAAATTTACGGAAGCTTAGAGATGATTTTCGAGATGAAATTAGATTGATTTTAGGATTAGCTAGCTAAATTCATCACACAACCTACACTCCAACATCACCCCTAACTTTTCCTTGCGTCCTTGTTCCGTCATCACCCAAGGACGGTTTTGCCATGGTGGATTATGCCGAACATGCTGACTATGCCCACAGGCAAGTTTGGCGACCCAATGTTTCTCATCATCTAAATAAAAATCTACGATTGCCTGTAACATCAGTTTAAAAATCCTTTACAGCAAAAAGCATAACCACACCATAAAATAGCCATGCACATGCTGCAATCTCCGCTATACTTTTGCCAATTTAAATCGTAATTGAGCACAAAAATATGCGCGTACTTGTGGTGATGGATCCCATCGAAAATGTAAACCTGAAAAAAGATTCAACTATGGCAATGCTTTGGGCAGCAGCGCGTCGTGGTCATGAATTAGGTTATGCTTTGCAGCAAGATTTATATATTGATCAAGGCAAAGCATTTGGCTTAATTGCGCCATTAAAAGTCTTTGAAGACGTTAACCACTACTACGAGCTAGGCGAAAAACAAAAAGAATCAATTGCAGATTACGATGTGGTGCTGATGCGTAAAGACCCACCTTTTGATATGAACTTTGTGTATACCACTTACATTTTAGAACAAGCAGAACGTGAAGGCGCATGGATTATTAACAAGCCGCAAAGCTTACGTGACTGTAATGAAAAGCTTTTTGCTACCCAGTTCCCAGAACTACAAGTGCCGACTTTAGTCACTTCACAAGATTCATTAATCCGTGAGTTTATTGCCAAACACCAAGATGTGATTGTCAAACCACTAGATGGTATGGGCGGTATGGGGATTTTCCGTTTAACCGCAAATGGCGCAAATATTGGTTCGACACTTGAAATGCTGACACAGATGGGACAGCAGCCGATTATGGCACAGCGTTATATTCCTGAAATTATTGATGGTGATAAACGCATTTTAATGGTCAATGGTGAAGCTGTACCGTATTGCTTGGCGCGTATCCCACAAAATGGTGAAACGCGTGGTAACTTGGCAGCAGGTGGTCGTGGTGAAGCACGTCCTTTGACTGAAAATGACAAAGCGATTGCGGCTAAAGTGGGGCCTTTTTTACGTGAAAAAGGTTTAGTTTTTGTAGGTCTGGATGTCATTGGTGACTACGTGACAGAAATTAATGTCACCAGTCCAACCTGTATTCGTGAAATTGACAACCAATTTGCTACTTCAATTGCAGATGATTTGTTTGAGGTATTAGAGCAAGGTTTGAAAGCTTAAAAAATCGATTGTATATTTCAAAAAAAGAGCCATGATTCGGCTCTTTTTTGTTGTACTGTAGTGTGACTTATTTCACAAAATTAAAAAACAAGATAAAATATAAAGCTCAGTTTAAGAAAAGCAAGTTTATAGAATGTGTATATAATTTATAAGCTTATTTGCTGTTGATAATAAAACTAGTTTAAATTTGTCGATCTAAGGAAAAAAACCAATAAAATGCCGAGTGAAAAAAAGTAAATAAACTTTCAAGCCCGCATTTTTGTGATTACAATTGTCCGCTTATAAAGATCTTTCATTAGCCATATCTGAATTGAAGAAATAGACCGTGAGCCAAGCGCAGAAACAACAACCTAAACATGTCATGATGATGGCCGCAGGTACGGGTGGACATGTCTTCCCCGCCTTAGCCGTTGCCAAAGAATTACAACAACAAGGGGTTGAAGTATCGTGGTTGGCAACGCCATCAGGTATGGAAAACCGCCTATTACAAAATCAAAATATTCCGATTTATCAAATTGATATTCAAGGTGTACGCGGTAATGGCATAGTACGTAAATTACTTGCACCGTTTAAAATTTTAAAAGCCACATTAAGTGCTATGAAATACATGAAGCAGCTGAAAGTGGATGCAGTGGCAGGTTTTGGCGGATATGTGGCAGGGCCGGGTGGTTTAGCAGCACGCGCTTTGGGTATTCCTGTGATTATTCATGAGCAAAATGCGGTGGCAGGCTTTACCAATACCCAATTATCGCGTGTCGCAAAAACGGTTTGTGAGGCCTTTCCAAATACTTTTCCAAAAAGTACTAAGGTCGTTGCGACAGGTAACCCTGTACGTAAAGAAATTACCGAAATTCTAAGTCCTGCTTGGCGTTATGAACAACGCGAAAAAGCAGGTTTACCATTAAGGATATTAATTGTAGGTGGTTCACTAGGTGCACAAGCACTCAATGAGCGAGTTCCTGCTGCCTTAATGCAATTGGGTATGCCTTTAGATGTTTATCATCAGTGTGGTCAAAAAAATAAAGACAGTACTGCTACACGTTATCAAAATGCACCAAGTCAGCTCAAAGTGGAAGTAAAGCCTTTTATTGAAGATATGGCAAAAGCCTATGCAGATGCAGATTTAATTATTTGCCGTGCGGGTGCGCTCACTGTTACTGAAATTGCAACTGCGGGTGTTGCTGCAATTTTTGTACCCTTACCAAGTGCGGTGGATGATCACCAAACCGCAAACGCTAAATTTTTAGCCAATGCAGGCGCTGCCAAAATTTGCCCACAAGGCACTATGACACCTGAAAGTTTAACAGAACTCTTAGCACCATTGATGAATCGCCAAACACTGTCACAGATGGCAGTAAAAGCCCGTCAACATGCTCAACCTGATGCAACCCAACATGTGGTTCGTTTAATTCAAGAATTGTAATCCGAGTAACTTATGTCTCCATCTACACCTGCTGAACAAGCGAAAAAGTTAATTAAAGTGCCAGAAATGCGCCGTATCAAACACATTCACTTTGTGGGTATTGGTGGGGCAGGGATGTGTGGTATTGCCGAAGTACTTAAAAACCAAGGTTACAACGTTTCAGGCTCGGATATTAAAGCCTCGAAAACCACAGCCCAGCTCGAAGAAAATGGCATTCAGGTGTATTTAGGTCATGCGGCTGAAAACATTGTCAATGCTGATGTGTTGGTGGTTTCAACTGCGATTGACCCTGAAAACCCAGAAGTAAAAGCAGCTCTAGAAAATCGTATTCCTGTGGTGCGCCGTGCCGAAATGCTTGGTGAACTCATGCGTTACCGTCATGGTATTGCTGTAGCAGGTACACATGGTAAAACCACAACTACAAGTTTAGTAACGTGTATGTTGGCGGAAGAAAACCTCGATCCAACTTATGTGATTGGTGGTTTATTGAATCGTACTGGCGTAAATGCCGCATTGGGTGCGAGTCGTTATATTGTGGCTGAAGCAGACGAATCAGATGCGTCATTCTTACATTTACAGCCAATGGCAACCATTGTGACGAACATTGATGCTGACCATATGGATACCTATGGTGGTAGCTTTGATGTACTTAAAGACACTTTTGTTCAGTTCCTACAAAAACTTCCATTCTATGGTTTAGCTGTAGTATGTGGCGATGATGCCAATATTCGTGAAATTATGCCGCGTATTGGTCGTCCATTGTTAACCTATGGTTTTAATGAAGATAACGACATTCGTGCGGTAGATGTAGAGCAAGATGGCATGCAATCGCACTTTACTGTATTACGTAAAGACCGTGAGCCATTACGTGTGACGATTAATATGCCAGGCGCGCACAATATTTTAAATGCTCTGGCTGCCATTGGGATTGCCACAGACGAAGGTGTTTCTGATGGTGCAATTTGCCGTGCTCTAGAAAGCTTTAGTGGTGTAGGTCGTCGTTTCCAAATTCAAGGTCAGTTTGAAGTGCAAGGTGGTGATGTGAAATTAGTCGATGACTATGGTCACCATCCAAAAGAAGTGGAAGCAACTATTAAAGCTGCGCGTCAAAGTCATCCTGATCGTCGTTTAGTGATGATGTTCCAACCGCATCGTTTTAGCCGTACCCGTGACTGCTTTGATGACTTCGTAGATGTATTGTCACAAGTCGATCAATTGCTATTGTTAGAAGTGTATCCTGCTGGTGAAAAACCAATTGTGGGCGCTGACAGTCGTGCCTTAGCGCGTAGTATCCGTTTACGTGGCGATGTCGAGCCAATTTTGGTCGATCCAGTAGAAGGTAATCTACAAAACGCGATGCAAAAAGTGTTACAAGCGAATGACTTGTTATTAACGCAAGGCGCGGGTAATGTGGGTAGCATCTCAGTTGAATTAGCACACAATCATTTATATTTAAAATAAGCATGTGTTTGTGAATTTGATTGAAAATCATAACAACTTTTAAGGATATTAGCGTGTCAGATGTTTCAAAATTCGGCAAAGTTGCCGTATTACTAGGTGGTAAGTCAGCAGAGCGTCAAGTGTCTCTCGATAGCGGGACGGCAGTACTTGAAGCATTAGTACGTTCAGGGGTAAATGCGGAAGCTTTTGATCCGCAAGAACGTAGTGTCACTGAGCTAGTTGGCTATGATCGTGCTTTTATTGTATTGCATGGGCGTGGTGGTGAAGACGGTCAAATTCAAGGCACTTTAGAGTGGCTAAATATCCCTTACACTGGTACAGGTGTACAGGGTTCAGCGATTGGTATGGATAAGGTTAAAACCAAGCAAGTTTGGCAAGGCTCTGAATTGCCAACAGCACCTTATCGTATTGTCAGTAAAGATTCTAATTTAGAAGAAATTGTGGGCTCAATTGGTCTACCATTTATTATTAAGCCTGTGCATGAAGGCTCAAGCATTGGCATGAGTAAAGTTGAAAGAATTGAAGACTTTGCCGAAGCAATTGCTAAAGCGACTCAGCATGATGCTGTAGTCATGGCAGAAAAATGGATTACGGGTCGTGAATTTACCATTGTGATTTTAAATGGTCAGGCATTACCGGTGATTCGTTTACAACCACCTGCAGATGTTGCTTTCTACGATTTTGAAGCCAAATACAATCGTAATGATGTGCAATATGGTATTCCATGTGGCTTAAGCGCAGATGAAGAACAACGCTTACAAGCGTTGTGCCTACGTGCTTTCCAAGCGGTAGGTGCAAGTGGTTGGGGCCGTATTGATGCCATGCAAGACGAGCAAGGCAATTTCTGGTTATTAGAAGTCAACACCGTACCTGGCATGACCAGTCATTCATTAGTGCCTAAAGCTGCCGCAGCGGTGGGCTATAGCTTTGATGAACTCTGTGTTGCGATTTTAGAGCAAACCTTAATGGATGCGGCTCACTAAGTCATGGTACAACTTCCTGCTACAATGCGGCGTAAACGCAAAGCGATTACCTCGATTCATGAAAAACCACCTACTAAGCAAGAAAAACTTGCCAATGCAGGTGGTTGGCTCCTCTTGGTTATTGCCTTCGCTGTATTGGCAGTAGGAATTTATGCGCTATATAAAGTGATGACAGATGCCCATGTAGCAGAGCTTGACGTTGTCGGGACACGTTCTAATACCGAAAGCGCCAAAGTTGTGCAGCATGTTACACCTGTAATCAAAGAAAATTACTTTACTTCAGATTTGGAAGTTATACGCGATCGTACACTTGAGCTTTCTTGGGTAGATCGTGTCGTGGTATCACGAGCATGGCCAAATGCCATTCGGGTACGAGTCATGCCGCGCCATGCTATTGCCCGTTGGGGTACAGGACGTTTACTCAGTGATAATGGCGTAGTATTTAGCGAAGTCGATGCCAAAAATTATCAGCATCTACCGCTATTACATGGGCCTGTGCATCAATCAGAAATGATGATGCGTCGCTATAACGAAATTAACCAACTGTTTTTACCAGTAAATTTGCGTCTCAAAGAATTATATTTAACTGACCGAATGACTTGGTTTATGCAGTTTGATTCTGGTCTGCGTGTTATTGTAGATCAAGATCAAACCATGAGTAAGCTGCAACGCTTAAGTCACTTAGCACAAACTGACTTTAAACCAGTGTGGTCAAAAATGTCTTCCATTGATTTACGCTACCGCAATGGTCTAGCAATTCAATGGTTACATTCAGCTGCACCTGCGATTGCGAGTGGTCACTTTGTTGTAACTAAAAATGACACAAGCATTGCAACACAAACACAGGCAAAGCCATAATTTGGCTTTATAAATAGAGGCTTAAGGCCAGAAATTAAACCAACATAATGGTAGTAGTGAATAATGAGTGAAGCTGTTCCCTCGGTTGTTGCGATTGACATTGGGACGCACAAAGTTTCGGTTTTGATTGGTAAGGTACATGCGCCAGATAAAATCCAAGTTATTGGTATGGCAACAGCTCGTAACCGAGGCATGAATAAAGGGAAAATTGTTAGTCTCGATAAAGTTATCACTGCAATCAAAAATGCTGTGCAAGAAGCCGAAGATATGGCGGAATGCCGTGTGCATTCGGCTTGGGTATCTATTCCGAGTGCAGAATTAAAAAGTTGTTATGCCTTTGGTTCTACAGCAATTACCAGCGCTGATAAAACCATTACCACCAGTGAAGTGGTGCGCGCGCTCGAATTGGCTAAAGCCAGTCAAGTGACGCCTGACCATTATTTGGTGAGTGCGGTACCTTTAGGTTTTGATTTGGATGAAGCAGGCGAATGGGTACAAAATCCAATTCGTATGTCAGCAACCAACATGACTGGACATTATCAGTTGATGCAGTTGCCAATTAGCACCATGCAAAACTTAGATCGTGCCATGAAAGGTGCCAATATTGGCGTAGAAAAAATGGTGATTTCTACCCTCGCCACATCAGAAGCTTGCCTGCTAAAAGATGAAAAAGAATACGGCGTATGCTTAATTGATATTGGTGCGGGTACGACCAATATTGCGATGTATATTGAAGGTCGTTTGGCGCTCACCCATACTTTGCAACGTGGTGGTGAGCATGTCACGCGTGATATTGCCGCAGTTTTGCAAACCACAACCGAAGAAGCAGAACGGATTAAATTGCGTTATGGTTGTGTCGATCAAAAAGTGGTTAAACCAGATCATATGATTCAAATTCAAGGCATTGATGGGCCACAAACCATTAGCCGCATTGAATTGACTGATATTATTATTGCGCGTTACGAAGAAATTTTTGGGCAAATTCGTGAACAACTTGAAGAGACAGGTGCTCTACAAGGCTTGTATCATGGTGTGGTTTTGGCAGGTGATGCTTGTCAAATTGAAGGTATGGTGACCTTTGTTCGTCGTATGTTGGGGGTATCTGCGCATTTGGCCAATCCGCCAACTGCAGTATATAGCGATGAAGAACATCAAGCGGCACTGCATCGTTCACAATACGCAACAGCAGCAGGTCTGTTGATATTTAGCCAAAGTGAATTGCCAGAGGCAATTGCTGAGGAAGAAGAAACAAACCAAGTTTCTATTTGGAAGCGTGCTGGCCGCGCTTGGTCTGGTTTAAACGATAAGTTGAAATCATTCTTTTAATGGTGAATCTGCGGTAAAAGCGTTAACAATAAGGGCCTAAATCAAGCTTAGACTTGACAAGCTCGAACTTGAACAGCATGCTTTAAAGCAATTTTTGTTTATTAAATATAAGGCAGTGTACGGGCTTAAGTGGCTGCCAGTTATGAATTAGGAAATCTAAAGGTCATGGCCTCATTTGAATTTTTTGAAGATGATCAAACCGATAGCAACGGTCAAGCCCGTTTTACTGTGTTTGGTGTAGGTGGTGCTGGCGGTAATGCTGTGCAACACATGTTGGAATCTGACATTCAAGGCGTAAAATTTGTCTGTGCCAATACAGACCGTCAAGCTTTAGATCGCATGAATGCTCAATTTAAAATCCAACTGGGTGAGCAAAGTACACGCGGCCTAGGTGCTGGTGCTAATCCACAAGTGGGTCAAGCTGCTGCTGAAGAAAGTCGTGAAATCATTCGCCAACACTTAGAAGGCACGGATATGGTATTCGTGACTGCAGGTATGGGCGGTGGTACAGGAACAGGTGCTGCGCCTGTGGTTGCTGAAATTGCCAAAGAAATGGGCATTTTAACAGTAGGTGTTGTCACGACACCATTTAACTTTGAAGGTAAACGCCGTCTACTTTCTGCAGAAAAAGGCATCGAAGCTTTAGAGCAACACGTTGACTCTTTAATTATCATTCCAAACCAACGCTTACTCAAAGTTTTCCGTGACATCTCAATGAAAGATGCTTACAAAAAAGCGGATGATGTGTTGTTAAATGCAGTACGCAGTATCTTTGATCTTGTGGTACGTCCAGGTCATATCAACCTTGACTTCGCCGATTTAAAAACTGCCATGAGCACACGCGGTTATGCCATGATGGGTGCAGGTCTTGGTCGTGGTGAAAACCGTGCACGTCAAGCTGCTGAACAAGCGATTCGTAGTCCACTACTCGACAACGTAACGATTATGAATGCCAAAGGCATCTTAATTAACGTGACTGGTGGTGATGATGTAACCTTTGGCGAAATCGAAGAAATTACTGATGTAGTCAACCAAATCGTCGATCTTGATGAAGGTCAAGTGTTCTACGGTACGGTATTTGATCCAGATGCGCGTGATGAAATTAGCGTAACTGTGATTGCGACAGGTTTAACCCGTAATTCTGCTGACTCTGCAGATGTAGTCAAGCGTCCAGCTGCTAAGACACAAGTGCCAAATGCTTCTGCAGTACAGCAAACAGCAGTGGATGATGATGACGTACCTGCAATTCAACGCCAAAATACCGATGCAACAGCAGCGCCAGTTGCACCTGCAGCTAGCGGTCGCCCAACGCCGATGAGTATCCAAGATTACCTTAAAAATCAACAACGTAAGTAATATGTAACAAAATATGTTTACATTGTTACAACGTAAAAGGTAGCCCAAGGGCTACCTTTTTGTTTCTGTACAATGGCGAAATATGCTAACGTATAGCGGTTTAAGCGAAATGATTGAACTGATATGTTGAAACAAAGAACCCTAAAACGTGTCGTGAAAGCGAGCGGAATTGGTCTGCACAGTGGTCAAAAAGTATTTATGAACTTTGTACCTCACCATGCGGATGGGGGAATTGTGTTTCGTCGTATTGACCTTGATCCAGTGGTGGATATACCAGCCGATGCGATGCTGATTCAAGAGGCCTTTATGTGCTCGAATTTGGTACAAAACAATGCCAAAGTCGGTACCATTGAGCATGTGATGAGTGCGATCGCAGGTCTTGGGATTGATAACTTAATTGTAGAAGTCTCTGCCTCAGAATTGCCGATTATGGATGGTAGTGCTGGTCCATTTATCTACCTTTTGATGCAAGGAGGTTTACAAGAGCTTGATGCACCCAAGAAATTTATTAAAATTTTAAAGCCTGTTGAAGCCTTGATTCAGGATAAAAAAGCCATTTTTAGCCCGCACGATGGTTTTCAGCTGAACTTTACCATTGATTTTGATCATCCTGCTTTCCAAAAAGAATATCAATCCGCCACGATTGACTTCTCAACTGAAACATTTGTCTATGAAGTCAGCGAAGCGCGCACTTTTGGTTTTATGAAGGATCTAGACTATCTCAAAGCCAATAATTTAGCTTTGGGTGCCAGTTTAGAAAACGCCATTGGGGTGGATGATACAGGCGTAGTGAATGAAGAAGGTTTACGTTTTTCTGACGAATTTGTAAGACATAAAATCTTAGATGCAGTGGGTGACCTATACCTGATGGGTCACCAAATTATTGCAAAATTCGATGGTTACAAATCAGGTCATGCCCTCAATAATCAATTGCTACGCAATGTGCAAAGTGATCCAAGTAGCTATGAAATTGTAACATTTGATGACGTTGAAAAATGTCCGATCAGTTATGTAACAATTGCATAAGTTATTGTCTTTTCGTGTAAATGTTATAATGTAACAAATACATCTGTGATTTAAGTCACAAATCTATTTCATCATTTGCTCGATATAGAAATGAGAATTACTTTTTTTTGCTTGCCAAACGTAGCATCGCTTGGCTAAGCTTAGGGTCGTTCACAAAGCAAGCAGCATCACGTAACAAATCTTGTGTTTCAGCTTGTAATTGCCTAGAACAATTTTCATTTTTTACAGGTGTTTGAGTTTTATTTCTCAGACGCACTTGGATTTTTTGTAAATTTTCTAGCCCAGTAATTTGTGACAATTGTTGTATGTATTGCTTTTGAAGATAGCCGAGTTGACTAATCATGGCTTGATTTTCACCGGTAATCGTCAAAATACCATTTTGATAACACACAACTTGCCATTGCTCTGGTTGGGGCAGGAGCGGTTGGATAAGTTTGCTAAGTTTCTGCCATGCAGCAACTTGCGTTGAGAGAAACGTTAAGTTTCCTGTTTTTAGATGTTTACTTGTTTGCCCAAAAACGTTTACAGGTTCAGACATACATTATTCCTTCATGTTTATGTTCTAATCTTATGCGCTTCTTTTGGTTAAGATCAAGGACGAGATCCAGACAAGGGAACTTTGCTAAAAACAGTTTAAAGAGGTTTTTTTATGCATTTGCGACGTATTTTTGTAGCGTGTACTTTAGCAGCTTCAGCTTCAACCGTAGCTTTAGCTGAGTTAGTGGATCTAAAAGCCAATCAGGCACAAGTTTTAGATTTGAAAGCCGATTCTAGTCCTGATCGTTTAGAGCAGCTGACCAAAACTTTAGCGCAAGGTTCTTATTCAGAGTTTAAAACAGCGACAGAAGTTGCAGCGCTTAAACCAACTGAAATTAACGTTACAATTCGTGGTGCAGAAAAAACCACCGTATTAAATAACGAATTACTCGAGAAGAAGTATCCAAGCACAACTGCAAAAGACTACTCTGCGTCTTCTTCAGTATCGAGCAGCCCATATTCTTGGTTATTGGCTCATCCTTTACCTAATGGCCGTGTGAGCTCAAATTACGGCGGTCGTACCATGGGTGGCCGTGCAGAAAACCATTCTGGTTTAGATCTTGCTGCACCAACAGGGACACCAATTTATGCTACAGGTCCAGGTGTCGTGACCAAGTCAGGTTGGGGCACAGGTTATGGTCAATATGTTGAAATTAATCATGGCAATGGTTATGTCACGCGTTATGCGCATGCATCACGTCTAATTGCCCGTGTGGGTGAGCGTGTGAAAGCAGGTCAGCATATTGCCAATGTAGGTTGTACAGGTCGTTGTACTGGCCCACATTTACACTATGAAGTAGTAAAAAATGGTCAACGTAAAAATCCATCACCTTATTTAGCAATGTTGCGTTAATTTGCCCCATATTTATACATTTAATGTATGAATTGTCAGCAAAGCAATTCGCGCCGCAAACAACTAAATAAATGAATGCCTTTATTTTAACCAAGGCTATCATGTAAAAAGTATAGTTATTGTACGATAAACCGCCTAAAAAGGCGGTTTTTTGTTGTTTTATTGCGATCTAAACGAACTACTATTTAGCTATGAAATACACCTGTCTAACTATATTCAGCTGTGGCGATAACTTAATACATCTAAAGTATGATACATATACATCCTAATATAAGTATATGGAATGGTAGATTATGGCGTTTTATGGTGATACTGACGCGCAAGAAACCCAAGAATGGCAAGAGGCGTTTGATTCTGTAGTTGAACACATGGGCACAGAACGTGCGGCCTTTTTATTAGAAAAATTGTATCAACGCGCGATTGCAAAGCATGTTCCCATTCAGCGCCTAAATACACCTTACTTAAATACAATTTCTGTAGCCGAACAACCAGCGCTGCCGGGTGATCCAGATATGGAACGCCGTATTCGTGCTTTAATCCGTTGGAACGCATTGGCAATGGTATTACGTGCGAACAAAACGGGTGATGACTTAGGTGGTCACTTAGCGAGTTTCGCGTCTTCTGCAACTTTATATGATGTTGGTTTTAACCACTTCTTCCGTGCCAATAGCGATAATTTTGGCGGCGACATGATTTATTACCAAGGTCACTGTGCCCCAGGTATTTATGCACGTTCGTTCTTAGAAGGTCGTTTAACTGAAGATCATTTAAATAACTTCCGTCGTGAAGTCGATGGCGTTGGTTTACCGTCATACCCTCACCCGTATTTAATGCCAGACTACTGGCAGTTCCCAACAGTATCGATGGGTCTTGGTCCAATCATGTCGATTTACCAAGCACACATTCAAAAATACTTAATGAACCGTGGCTTAATCAAAGAAGAAGACCGTAAAGTTTGGGCTTATCTGGGTGATGGAGAGATGGACGAGCCAGAAAGTACAGGTGCAATTGCGCTTGCTGGTCGTGAAAAGCTCGACAACCTTGTATGGGTTGTTAACTGTAACTTACAGCGTCTAGATGGTCCGGTACGTGGTAACGGCAAAATTATTCAAGAATTAGAATCTCTATTCCGCGGTGCGGGCTGGCGTGTCATTAAAGTGGTATGGGGTCGTCATTGGGATCCACTACTCGATAAAGATAAATCTGGCGCTTTAAAAGCGATTATGGAAGAAGCCGTAGATGGCGACTACCAACGTTACCAAGTAAAAGGTGGTGCTTACACACGTGCGCACTTCTTTGGTAAATACCCAGAAGCGGAAGAACTGGTTAAAAACTTAAGCGATGAAGACATCGACAACTTAAACCGCGGTGGTCATGACCCGTACAAGGTTTATGCAGCTTATGCAGAAGCGATGAAATCGACAGGTCAACCTACAGTCATCTTAGCAAAAACTGTGAAAGGTTATGGTTTGTCTGAAGAAATCGAAGCGGTAAACAAGACGCACCAAATCAAGAAAATGCAGCTTGAATCGCTGAAATATGTCCGTAACCGTTTCAACTTGCCATTCACTGATGAGCAATTAGAAGAAGTTCCGTTCTACCGTCCAAGTGAAAACTCGCCTGAAATTAAATACATGAAGGCACGTCGTGAAGCGTTAGGTGGTTACCTACCGGCACGTCGTAAAGAAAGCGAATTACTTGCGATTCCAGAATTATCTGTATTTGATGCAGTACTTGCAGGCTCTAACGGTAAGCAACAATCAACCACCATGGTGATGGTGCGCTTAATTTCTGCTTTATTAAAAGAAAAAGCCATTAAAGACCGTGTTGTTCCAATTGTTCCAGATGAAGCACGTACATTTGGTTTAGAAGGTATGTTCCGTCAGTTGGGTATTTATGCCGCACACGGTCAAAAGTACACCCCAGAAGACCAAGAACAATTGATGCATTACCGTGAAGCAAAAGACGGTCACATGCTACAAGAAGGGATTAACGAAGCAGGTGCGATGAGCGCATGGGCTGCGTTGGCAACAAGTTATTCAACCAACAACTTGCCAATGATTCCAATGTATATGTACTACTCGATGTTTGGTTTCCAACGTATTGGTGACATTGCATGGGCAGCAGGCGATGCACAAGCACAAGGCTTCTTATTAGGTGCAACTGCAGGTCGTACAACGCTTAACGGTGAAGGCTTACAGCACCAAGATGGTCACTCACACATCTTAGCCAACACAATTCCAAACTGTGTCTCTTATGATCCATGTTTCGGTTACGAATTGGCTGTTATCGTACATGACGGTTTAAAACGTATGTATGTGAACCAAGAGCGCGTGTTCTACTACTTAACGGTAATGAACGAAAACTACGAGCATCCTGCAATGCCACAAGGCGTTGAAGAAGGCATTAAACGTGGTATGTACTTACTTGAAGAAGATGAAAAAGCCACTGTTCAGCTGATGGGTTCAGGTGTCATTCTGCGTGAAGTGATTAAAGCGGCGCAAATTCTACGTGACGAATACCAAATTCATTCAAACGTATTTAGCGTAACTAGCTTCAACGAACTTGCGCGTGATGGTATGGCGTGTGAAGAATACAACCGTCTACACCCACTTGCAGAAGAAGTGAAAGAAGCTTGGGTATCAAAACAACTTCGTGGCACTAAAGGTATCGTGGTTTCAGCAACAGACCATATGCGTGCCTACAGCGAACAAATCCGTGCTTACCTTCCAGACAACCGCCCATTTGTAGCGCTTGGTACTGATGGTTATGGTCGTTCAGATACACGCGCCAAATTACGTAGCTACTTCGGTGTAGATGCAGCGCACATTGTGGTTGCAACATTGAAGAAATTGGCTGATGAAGGTGAAGTAGATGCACGCTTAGTCAAAGATGCAATCTCTAGCTTTGAATTAGATACAGATCGTCCAGTGGCTTGGGCACCTCAAGCAACGCCATCAGTGCACGCTGTTGCTGACTACAAAGAGGAGAAATAAGCATGCAAATTACGACTCCTGATATTGGTGTAGATAAAGCGACCGTCGCTGAAATCCTAGTCAAAGTAGGCGATACCATTGCTGTTGATGACAGCATTGTCTTGCTTGAATCTGACAAAGCCTCTGTTGAAGTGCCAAGCACGTCGCAAGGCGTGGTAAAAAGCATTTTAGTTAGCCTTGGTGACGAAGTTGCTGAAGGTGCAGTTTTGGTAGAACTTGAAGCAGAAGGTCAGGCAACACCTGCACCTGCTGCAGAAGCAGCAAAAGCTGAAGCGCCTCAAGCCGAAGTTCAAGCGGCAGCTCCTGTTGCAGCACAAGCTGCGCCTGTAGCGCCAGCAGCATCACAAGTGGTTGATGTGCAAGTGCCTGACATTGGCGTAGAAAAAGCCCTTGTCGGTGAAATCTTAGTTGCTGTAGGCGATGAAATTGATGTAGATCAAAGCATCGTTGTGGTTGAGTCAGACAAAGCCACTGTAGAAGTACCAAGCAGCGTTTCAGGTACAGTTGAATCAATTGAGATTCAAGTAGGTGATAACGTTAAAGAAGGCGTGGTGATTCTAAAGGTCAAAACTGCAGATTCTGCGGCAGCGCCAGCTGCCCCAGTACAAGCAGAAGTTGCTCAAGCTGTGCCTGAATCGCCAAAAGCAGAACAGGCAGCACCTGTTGCCGCTGTAGCAGCAGGCAAAGTTGAAATCGCTGTGCCTGATCTAGGCGTAGACAAAGCAGCTGTAGCTGAAATTCTCGTTGCGGTAGGCGATAAAGTCGAAAAAGACCAAAGCATCATCGTGGTTGAATCAGATAAAGCCACTGTAGAAGTACCAAGCACAGCAACAGGCGTGATTACTTCGATTCATGTTGAATTGGGTCAAAACGTCTCTGAAGGCATTGCTTTAGTTACGATTGAAGCTGAAGGTCAAGCTGCAGCGGCGGCTGCACCTGCACCAGTTGCTGCTAAAGCAGAAACAGCAAAAGCTGCGCCTCAAGCAGCAGTTACAGCTGCACCAGTGGCAACGCCAACAACACATGACGCTGACAAGCTCACCAAAGAGCAAAATGCTGCAAACGCGAAAGTCTATGCAGGCCCTGCAGTGCGTAAATTGGCGCGTGAACTTGGTGTAGTCTTGGCTGAAGTTAAATCTTCAGGTCCTCATGCACGTTTAATGAAAGAAGACTTGTTTGCTTACGTGAAAACACGCTTAACTGCGCCAGCACCTGCTGCTGCTCCAGTGGCGGCTGCGGTTGCTGCAGGCTTACCAAAACTACCAAGTTTTGATGCCTTTGGCGGTGTAGAAGAAAAAGCGTTGACGCGTTTACAACAAGTATCTATTCCACAGTTGTCGTTAAACAACTACATCCCACAAGTCACCCAGTTTGATTTAGCGGATATTACTGAGCTTGAAGCATGGCGTAATGATCTTAAAGGCAACTTTAAGAAAGAAGGTATTAGCCTGACCATTATGGCGTTCATCATCAAGGCAGTTGCGCACTTGCTTAAAGAAGAGCGTGAATTCGCAGGTCACTTGGCGGATGATGGTAAATCTGTATTGTTACGTAACGAAATCCATATGGGTATCGCTGTAGCAACACCAGATGGTTTAACAGTACCTGTACTGCGTAACCCAGACCAAAAATCAATTAAACAAATTGCAGTTGAGTTGGGTGAGTTGGGTCAAAAAGCACGTGATAAGAAATTGTCACCAAAAGACCTACAGGGTGCGAACTTTACCATTTCTAGCCTCGGTGCAATTGGTGGTACAGCATTTACCCCACTGGTAAACTGGCCACAAGTGGCAATCTTGGGTATTTCACCTGCAACCATGCAACCGGTTTGGAATGGTCAAGGTTTTGATCCACGCCTCATGCTTCCATTGTCATTATCATACGATCACCGTGTGATTAATGGTGCTGATGCAGCACGCTTTACCAATAAATTGACCAAGCTGCTTAAAGACATTCGTACTTTGTTAATTTGAATTTAATTAGATCTGCTCTCTTTTCTCTTGCGTTTCATTGATAAATATTTCAATTGAAGTTCAGGGAGAAATACAAAGAGGGTGTAAAAAGAAACCCTGCTTCGGCAGGGTTTTTTATTTCAGTTTGTAAATGAATTTTGAATTGACTATAATAGATTCACTTCATTGGGGAGTAGCCGCTGTTCTGCAATAGAACAGGTGATGGTCAACATATTTGCTCTAAACCGAGCATGGTCATCATAGCAAAGAACCAAATAAGCTTCATGAAGCTTTGTTTTGTTGGCAAGACCTTTGATTTATCACTCTGCAGATTTTGGCTAGCAGGAGGGATAAGTCATTGGTATTTATATGCTAGCCAGAGAAACAATCATGCATGAGTTCTTGCTTTCAACTGCCATTGTGGCACTGGCTGAAATGGGCGATAAGACCCAACTCTTGGCTTTATTACTTGCTGCACGTTATCAAAAACCTATTCCAATTTTAATCGCCATTTTACTGGCCACCATTATTAATCATGGTTTGTCAGCGGCATTAGGTCAATGGATTACCACGGTGATTGGACCTGATGTTTTATTGTGGATTGTATCGCTTGGCTTTATTGCTATGGCACTTTGGATGTTGGTGCCAGATGAGCTTGATGATGAAAGCGAAAGTATTCATAAATGGCAGCGTTATGGCGTATTTGGTGCGACGTTTATCTTATTCTTCTTGGCTGAAATTGGCGATAAAACTCAAATTGCCACTGTGGCTTTAGCGGCACGTTTTGATAGTTTGCTGTGGGTGACTGCGGGTACGACATTAGGCATGATGATTGCCAATGCGCCTGCGGTATTTGTTGGCAATAAACTTGCCAATAAACTGCCGATTTCTCTGATTCATAAAATTAGTGCATTAATTTTCTTGACGATTGGTATTTGGACTTTGCTACAGCATTATTTCTTTTAAATTTGAATGTGCAAAAACCCAATCATAGATTGGGTTTTTTTATAGCGGTTAATTTGTGTGATAAATCACTTTATAGGTGAAATTGTTGTAAGTTGTAACAAAACCATATATTTTGTAAGGGATTAAAATTTTATTGAAAAAAATATTGGCTAAGGGGCATGCGATGGCATCAGACCGCACCACATCACAAGTATTATTTGATAATGGTACGCATAAATGTATTAGCTTTACCAGTCTGGTCAAAGGCGAGGGGATTCAGGCCAATCAATTTTTAATTATTGACCATGGACGTGCCGCAGTACTTGACCCAGGGGGTGATTTAACCTATGTGCCATTAACTATGGAGCTAAGTAAATATACCAAACTGAGCCATTTAGATTATGTCATGGCTTCACACCAAGACCCTGATATTATTACCTCTATGCCACGTTGGTTGGTCTATACCGACGCTAAAATTGTTGCGTCAAAACTTTGGGCACGTTTTTTACCGCATTTAAACTCATCCTTTACCAGTGAGCGCATGAAAGGCAATTGGTTGGATCGTTTGATTGAACTGCCTGATCCTGGGCAAGTGATTCCTTTGGGTGAATCTTCGATTGTGGCTGTACCTGCGCACTTTTTACATTCGGTAGGTAATTTCCAATTTTATGACCCGATTGCCAAAATTTTATTTTCTGGTGATATGGGCGCTTCTATTGTTGAAGATGCCAATCAAATTGTTGATAACTTTGAGCTACATACGCGTAAGATGAAAGGCTTTCATCAGCGCTATATGTGTAATAACAAAGTGATTCGCTTGTGGGTCAATATGGTGCGTACCATGGATGTAGACATGATTGTGCCGCAACATGGCTTACCCTTTGTCGGCAAAGCCAAAATCAAACAATTTTTAGATTGGATTGAAACCCTGCAATGCGGTACTGATTTAATGGATGAGAGTGTGTTTAGTTACCCGCCTAAGACTAATCGCTGATAACAAAAATATTGCATTGAAAAAGTAGTTTTTTTAGAATTTTCGCTCCCAAAATTGCTGACGAAAAGAGCTAAAAATGCTATCGCAATTGGTTACACCAGAGTCATGTTTAAGTTGTGGTGCGTGCTGCGCACACTTTCGGGTTTCGTTTTATTGGGCAGAAGGTCTACATCTGCCAGAACACTATACCGAACCTGTAAACGCAGTTTATAGCTGTATGACAGGAACAAACCAAGCTCAGCCTCGTTGTATCGCTTTAGAAGGTGAGATCGGGGAAAGCGTCAGTTGCTCAGTTTATGCGCTGCGTAGCTCAAGTTGTCAGGAAGTTCAAGCGGGCGATAGCCAGTGTAATAAGGCACGCGCGCGTCATAAGATGATTCCTTTGCGACAAATTGAGCCTATGCAGGCAGAAAATGATGAGGATTTTGACCGCGTGGTTTAAAACTTTGGGCAAAGTTAGCTTTGCCCAATTGATAATTAAAAGATGAATTTTCACGAAAAAATTAAAAAAATTTATTATAAAGAAGATCTTGTTTTTAACTAAACTTGCAAAGTATTCAGCAAGATAGCGCTATTTTTGTGGTCTTTGCTTAAATTTATATGATTAAAGATGAAAATTTTGTTTATAATAGCGCACGGAAATTACCAGCGAGACTGCTATGTTGACCATCGTTCAAGACGCTTTGACCTTTGATGATGTCCTATTACTCCCTGCCTACTCTACAGTTCTCCCAAAAGATGTCTCTTTAAAGACACGTTTAACACGCGGCATTGAATTAAATATCCCCCTTGTTTCAGCAGCAATGGATACTGTGACCGAATCACGTATGGCAATTGCGATGGCGCAAAATGGTGGTATTGGTATTTTGCATAAAAACATGGATATTGCTGCCCAAGCTGCAGAAGTGCGCCGTGTGAAAAAATTTGAAGCCGGTATGGTCAAAGACCCAATTACCGTTACCCCAGAAACCACAGTACGTGAATTGATGGCATTAACTCAAGCCAACAATATCAGCGGTGTGCCAGTTGTAAAAGACGGCAAAGTGGTTGGTATCGTTACGGGTCGTGATACACGCTTTGAAACCAATCTTGAACAACCTGTTAGCAACATCATGACTGGTCAAGATCGTTTAGTGACCGTACGTGAAGGTGAATCAAAAGAAAACATCCAAGCGTTATTACAACAACACCGTATTGAAAAAGTGATCGTTGTTGGCGAAAACAACGAACTTAAAGGTTTAATTACCGTAACTGACTTCCGTAAAGCGGAATTGTATCCAAACAGCTGTAAAGATGACTTAGGTCGTTTACGTGTTGGTGCTGCTGTTGGCACGGGTATAGAAACACCAAGCCGTGTTGAAGCATTGGTTGAAGCTGGTGTGGATGCGATTGTTGTCGATACTGCACATGGTCACTCAGCGGGCGTAATTGAGCGTGTACGTTGGGTTAAAGCCAACTACCCACAAGTACAAGTGATTGGCGGCAACATCGCAACAGGTGATGCAGCACTTGCACTCCTTGATGCTGGTGCAGATGCGGTTAAAGTCGGTATCGGTCCTGGCTCAATCTGTACTACACGTATTGTTGCTGGTATTGGTATGCCACAAATCTCAGCGATTGATTCAGTTGCCAATGCACTAAAAGAACAAATTCCATTGATCGCTGATGGTGGTATTCGTTTCTCTGGTGACATGGCCAAAGCGATTGGCGCGGGCGCAAGCACTATTATGGTGGGTTCACTGATGGCGGGTACTGAAGAAGCACCAGGCGAAGTTGAATTCTTCCAAGGTCGTTATTACAAAGCATACCGTGGTATGGGTTCATTAGGCGCGATGGCAGGTTCTACAGGTTCTGCGGATCGTTACTTCCAAGACTCTAAAGCGGGCGCAGAAAAATTAGTACCAGAAGGTATTGAAGGTCGTGTACCGTACAAAGGCCCAATGGGTAACATCGTGCATCAAATGATGGGTGGCTTACGTTCATCTATGGGTTATACCGGTTCTGCAACCATCAACGACCTACGTCAAAATGCGAAGTTCGTTAAAATTACTGCAGCAGGTATGTCTGAGTCACATGTCCATGATGTAACGATTACTAAAGAAGCACCAAACTATCGCGTTGGTTAATTTTGTGTAATTGCTCTAAAAAGCCGTCATTTTTATGACGGTTTTTTAGTTTTTGGTGTAAAGTATTTTCGGTTTTCACGAGCGATAATAGAAAAAGTGAGCAAGTTATGAGTTATTTTGGTACCGATGGTATTCGTGGTAAGTTTGGTGTATTGCCAATTACACCTGAGTTCGCCTTAAAGTTAGGTTTTGCCGCGGGTAAGGTATTAAAACGCAATAGCAAAAAGGCAAAGCCAATCGTGGTCATGGGTAAAGATACACGTTTATCTGGCTATATTTTAGAAGCTGCGCTACAAGCAGGCTTAAATGCAGCTGGAGTATATGTGCATTTACTGGGGCCATTACCAACGCCTGCGATTGCCCATTTAACTCGTGCTCTACATGCCAGTCTTGGTATCGTGATTTCAGCTTCACATAACCCTTATTTTGATAATGGGATTAAATTTTTCTCTGCTGAAGGCAAAAAATTACCAGATAGCTTACAAGATCAAATTAATCAAGAGCTTGAAAACGACTTAATCATTGAAGATACCGCGAATTTGGGTAAAAGCGTGCGTGTTAATGATGCTAATGGTCGTTACATCGAATTTTGTAAATCGACTTTCCCATACCATTTAGATCTCAATGATTTAAAAATTGTCGTGGACTGTGCCAATGGTTCAGCTTATAGCGTCGGTCCTGCGGTATTTAAAGAATTAGGCGCTAAAGTTATTGCCATCTTTAATGAGCCAGATGGTTTAAATATTAATGAAGGTTGTGGCTCGACTCATCCTGAAAACTTAAAACAAGCAGTGCTTGAGTATCAAGCCGATTTAGGTATTGCTTTTGATGGTGATGCAGACCGCGTGATTATGATTGACCAATATGGTCAAGAAATCACAGGCGACCATATTCTATATATCTTAGCCACTAAAGCTGCACAAAAACCAGCGGGTATTGTCGGTACGCTGATGAGTAACATGGCGCTTGAGTTAGCGCTACAACAAGCTGAAGTACCTTTCTTCCGCGCTAAAGTTGGCGACCGTTATGTATTGCAAGGTTTAGAGCAAAACGGTTGGGTAGCAGGTGGTGAGCCATCAGGTCATATCTTAACGTTAGATAAAAGCACCACAGGCGATGCCATTATTGCAGCATTACAAGTTTTGACGGTAATGGTTGAACGTAATCAAAGCCTTGCAGAGCTGGTTGCAGATTTTAAGCTTTTACCGAATGTGTTAGTCAATGTGCGTTTAGATGCTATGTTTGACCCGTACTCAGTGCCAGCATTGGTCACTGAATTTGAAAAGGCTGAAGCACAGCTCAAAGGTCGTGGTCGTTTACTAATTCGTAAATCAGGTACTGAACCTGTGATTCGTGTCATGGTTGAAGGTGATGATTTAGCTGAAGTGACTGCCTTAGCTCATCATTTAGCCGATGCTGTGCGTGCCAACGCTGCTTAAGGAGATCATATGACTGATGTTGTCAAAGATTTAAGTGAATTGCGCTTAACCTACCAAAAAGGTGAGTTACACGAAGATCAAGTACATCCTGATCCACATGAGCAATTCTTGGCATGGTTTAACCATGCCTTAGAAGCGCGTTTACACGAACCGTATGCCATGTCGATTGCAACTGCCGATGCCAAAGGTCGTCCACATGTACGTACAGTACTGCTACGTGGGGCTCAAGCAACAGGCTATGACTTTTATACCAATTATGACAGTCAAAAGGGTTTAGACTTAGCAGCGAATCCTTATGCAGAAATTTTATTTTACTGGCCAGAGCTAGAACGCCAAGTGCGTATTTTTGGCCGTGTGGATAAAATTTCCGAGCAAGAATCAACAGACTATTATCACAAACGCCCTCGTGAAAGCCAAATTGCAGCGCACATTAGTACCCCGCAAAGTGGTGTGATTGCCAGCCGTGAAGAATTGCAAAGTCGTTTCCAAGCGCTACAGGATCAAGTTGCCAGTCAAGATGACTTAGCTAAGCCTGAGTTTTGGGGGGGCTACCGCCTTGTGCCAGAGCATTATGAGTTTTGGCAAGGCCGACCAAACCGCTTACATGATCGGCTCATTTATGAAACAATTGCAGGCAACTGGAAGCTACAACGCCTGATGCCTTAAATGACGAAAATCATTGTTCAACAACGTCCATTTTTGACACGCCCTGAAAATTTTCAGGGCGTATCTCCTTTAGTTGCCAAGATTTTGGCGCGCCGTGGCGTGCAATCGACTCAAGAATTAGAACTCAAACTAAAAAACCTGTTAGCGCCTACCATGCTCGGTTTGCCTGAAGCGATTGAACTGATTGATCAAGCGATTGACCAACATAAAAAAATCGTCATTGTTGGTGATTATGATGCTGACGGTGCCACCAGTACCACGTTAATGATTTTGGCCTTACGCGCTATGGGTGCCGATGTCGAATACTTAGTCCCTGATCGCTTTAAGTATGGCTATGGCTTAACCCCTGCCATTGCCGATCTGGCATTTGCTAAATTCACGCCAGACTTACTCATTACTGTCGATAACGGTATTTCCAGTCATGAAGGGGTCAAACAAGCCCAAGATCATGGCATGCAAGTGATTATTACCGATCATCATCTCACTACAAAACCGACCCCTCAAGCGGAAGCGGTGGTCAATCCCAATCAATTGGGTTGTCCGTTTCCTAGTAAGGCTTTAGCTGGTGTAGGTGTCGCTTTTTATGTGTTGGCCAATTTATCCAGTCAGCGTAAAAAACACGGCAAAAGCCATATCAATATGGCGCAATATTTAGATTTAGTGGCTTTAGGCACCTATGCTGATGTTGCAAGCCTCGATTACAACAATCGAATCTTAATTGATGCAGGCCTACAGCGTATTCGTCAGCAGCAATGTCGAGCAGGTATTATTGCGCTACTTGATATTGCCAAACGTGATGCAGCCAGTCTCACCGCATCTGACTTAGGTTTTGTGATTGGTCCGCGTATTAATGCCGCAGGGCGTATGGATACCATGGATATCGGCATTGAATGTCTATTGGCTGAAACTTTGGAACAGGCTTATCCAATTGCAGAACAACTAACGCAGCTGAATGCTGAACGTCGCCAAGTTGAAACGCAAATCAAACAAGATGCTTTAACTGAACTAGAAAAAATTCAGCTCGATCACAATAATTTACCGCATGCACTGATTATGTTTGAACCGCATTGGCATCAAGGTGTAATTGGGATTGTGGCAGGGCGTTTAAAAGAGCAGTTTCATCGTCCAAGTATCGTCTTTGCTCGTGATGAAGATGGGATTCATATCAAAGGTTCAGCACGTTCGATTGAGGGCATTCATATTCGTGATGCGATTGAACTCCTTGCCGAACAGCATCCGCATTTAGTCAGCCATTTTGGTGGTCATGCTGCAGCTGCAGGATTGACGATTCAAAAACAACATTTTGCTGAATTTAAAACTCAATTTGAGCAATTGATTGCAGCCATGGATCAAGAACTGTTTCAAGCGGTACTGTGGACAGACGGTGAACTTGATGCTGATGAAATGAATTTAAATACTGTAGCCTTGCTCAAGAATTTAAGTCCGTGGGGACAAAAATTCCCTAGCCCAGTTTTTGAGGGGCGTTTTAAAATTGTGGACTTTCGTTGGCTCAAAGAAATACATCTCAAATTACGTGTAGCTTTAAGTAATGGACACATTGTGGAAGCGATTGCCTTTAATGCTGCGAGTAAATATGACTTTAATCCGATGCAAGATACTGTGCACTTGGTGTATGAATTAGATCGTAATGAATTTAATGGTAATATCAGTTTACAACTTAAAATCATCCATTTAAGCCAATAAAAAAACCGCGCCATGGCGCGGTTTTTAGTTTAGAAACTTGGCAAACGCTTAGAAACGATATTTCGCTGCAACACCAAATTTGTTGTAGTCATTGTTATAGATTTCACCGAAACCTACACGACCTTCAACGCTCAGTTGTGGGTTAATAAATTTACGCGCTTTGATACCAAACTCACTTTCTTCTGCGAGATCATTATCGTAGTAATCTGCACCAATACTTAAAGTCTTGTCGATGTAGTAATCACCAGCGATACGGTATTCATCTAAATCACCAAATGCAGCACCTGCCTCTAAATTAATGTCTTTACCATTACTTAAAGTTGTTACGTATTTAGCACGTAATGTTGGGTCTGTGCCATCATGAATATCATTGTCGTAGCCTTTAAGACCTGCGGCAACTAATAAACCTGGGGCAAAGAAATAACCGACTTCAGCACCATAAGTAGTAGTATCATTTGAGAACTTACCTAGAGACGTTTTAAGTTCTGCTTCGGTACGTCCAACATTAGCACTCACATAAAAATCTGAATTAGGTACGAAGTACTCACCACCAATACCATATTTAGTGTATTCGCTCGCCCCAACATCATCGTAGCTGACTTGCGCATTGACGTTGCTCGCACGATCTAAATAAGCAGCTTCGGCAAGCGGTGCATTACGAGTTTGTACAGGGTTAAAGTAATACGTACCATTTAAACCGTAAGCTTCGCCTGAACTACCACGATCTGGATCGGTATAAGCGAATGAACCACCAACTTCAGCTTGATATGCATGCGCTGCAGTACCTGTTAAAGCCATTGTAGTCAGAAGCGCAGATGCAATTGCTAATTTTTTCATGGAATTCCTCCCCCTATAAACTGTCTTAAAATAATACATTTCTTGTTACAACTTTCAGTCTAGAGTAATTTCAAGTTTGGTCAATCACTGCAAAGTTACCGTTTTGTGACTTTGGTAATATTGTGTAAATTTTAATTAATAAGTTTTTGATTTTAAAAGACAGTATTTTTATCAGGCTTTTTATTGAGATATGTAAATATAGCAACTAAAGGGCAAAATCCGCTTAATTTTTGGCATATTTTCATCCCCAAATGATCCGTGTAAGCAAAATACTAAATTTACTTATGTGGCAAAGCAAACTGCTTGAATTGGCATTCAAAATCTAAATAAGCACTGTGATATAATATCGGGCTATTTAAAGCTTACATTTGTTTGAGAGACGAACGTGGAAATTAATCCTTATCTATTACAGCTAAAAGACTTAAGCGACCGTGGTCAAACACTACGGGGGTATCTTTGACTACGATCTAAAGAAAGAGCGTTTAGAAGAGGTTCTACGCGAGTTAGAAGATCCTGCAATTTGGAATGACCAAGACCGCGCCCAAGCGATGGCCAAAGAAAAAGGCGAACTCGAAAACGTCTTAAATGTTTTAGATGGCTTAAGCACTCAGCTTGAAGATGCGCAAGCGATGCTAGATTTAGCCGTGGAAGCAGACGAAGAGGAAATGCTTGCAGATGTACAAGCTGAGCTTGATTCAGCAGAAGCTGAACTGGCTAAACTTGAATTCCGCCGTATGTTTAGCAATCCAATGGATCCAAATCCATGTTATGTCGAGATTCAAGCGGGTTCGGGTGGTACAGAAGCGCAAGACTGGGCATCCATGCTACTGCGTATGTACTTACGTTGGATTGAGCGTCATGGTTTTAAAGCTGAAGTGATGGAAGAATCTGACGGTGACGTGGCAGGGATTAAGTCGGCAACCATCCGTGTAGAAGGTGAGTATGCTTACGGTTGGTTACGTACCGAATCAGGTGTACACCGCCTCGTACGTAAGTCACCATTTGACTCGGGTAACCGTCGTCATACTTCATTCTCTGCGGTATTTGTATCACCTGAAGTCGATGACAATATCGAAATTGATATTAACCCTGCTGATGTGCGTACCGATACCTACCGTGCGTCAGGCGCGGGTGGTCAGCACATTAACAAAACTGACTCTGCGGTTCGTTTAACCCACGCACCAACGGGTATTGTGGTGGCCTGTCAGAACCAACGTTCACAGCACGCCAACCGTGACCATGCGTGGAAACAATTACGTGCCAAACTCTATGAATTAGAAATGAAAAAACGTAATGAAGCTGCTCAAGCCTTAGAAGATACTAAATCTGATATTGGTTGGGGTAGCCAAATTCGTTCATACGTTTTGGATGATTCACGGATTAAAGACTTACGTACCAGTGTTGAAACATCAAACACGGGTGCAGTACTTGATGGTGATTTAGATAAATTTATTGAAGCCAGCTTAAAGCAAGGTTTATAAGTTTTAATAAAGGCCTCAGTTCGGGTTTTAGTTATTTATCGTAAAAAATAGATATTAATATCTAAAAAATACGATATATTAAGCTAAATGCTGAATGAGGCCTTTGTGCAATTTGAAGAGTGTCTATGTCTATGGATGTTGATTTAATCTTTAAAGCCTTAGCGAATCCTACGCGTCGGCAGATTCTAATGTGGCTCAAAAACCCTGCAGCATATTTGTCAGCAGAAGAGTGCGGTAACTTTGAACGTGGCGTATGTGCTGGACAAATTGAACGTCTAGGCAATGTGTCGCAATCGACAATGTCGAATCATTTATCCGTGCTACAGCAAGCAGGCTTAATCCAAGCACAAAAGCATGGTCAGTGGTCATATTTCTCCCGTAACGAAGCCTTAATTCAGCAATATATTGATCATTTACAACACTCGCTTTAATTCGAGTGATGAGGTAATTATGGCTGAACTCAATACTCCCTTAACCTTGGGCGAATTAAAACTTAAAAACCGTGTGGTGATGGCACCTTTAACGCGTAGTCGTGCCACTGCTGATCGTGTACCAACGCCAATGATGGCAGAATACTATGCCCAGCGTGCCAGCGCAGGTTTAATTATTGCAGAAGCAACTGTCATTTCAGAACAAGCCAATGGCTACTTAAATACCCCGGGCTTGTTTAACCAAGCACAGGTGGATGGGTGGAAGTTAGTCACCGATGCAGTGCATGCCAAAGGGGGATTAATCGTATCGCAATTATGGCATGTAGGGCGTGTATCACATCCTGATTTACTTGCAGGTGAAACCCCTGTTTCGGCAAGTTCTGTGCAACAAGCAGGACATGTCAGCTTATTACGCCCAAAACGCCCTTATGTGTTGCCACGTCCTTTACAAATTGCAGAAATTCACGCGATTACCGAGCAATATAAACAAGCGGCTATTTATGCCAAACAAGCAGGCTTTGATGGGGTTGAATTACATGCTGCCAATGGTTATTTAATTGACCAATTCTTACAAAGCAGCACCAATTTACGTGAAGATGAATACGGCGGCTCAATTGAAAATCGTGCCCGTTTCTTATTAGAAGTAGTAGATGCGTTAATTGAAGTTTGGGGTGCAGGTCGTGTCGGGGTACATCTAGCACCGCGTGGTGATGAGCATGATATGGGCGATGCGACTCCACGTGAAACATTTGGTTATGTCATGCAAGAATTGGGTAAACGTCAGATTGCATTTTTCTTTACCCGAGAATACTTGGCAGAAGATAGCATTTCTGAAGACATGAAAGCACGTGCGAATGGTGTGCCATATATTGCCAATATGCGTCTAAGCCGTGAGGATGCTATTGATTTATTAGCATCGGGCAAAGCCGATGCTGTATCTTTTGGTAAAGCCTATATTGCTAATCCAGATTTATACGAGCGTTTATTGGTAGATGCACCGTTAAATGAATTAAAGCTTGAAAATATGATTGGAACAGATGTAGCAGAAGGTTATATCGACTATCCAACACTCGAACAGATTTAAGCCTCAATTGCTTATTTCAGCGTCAAGCAATCGCTTGGCGCTTTTTTATGCCTGATTTTCATGATGTTGCATGGATTTATCCTCTAAACTGGTGGCCTGTTGCTAGATGCTATGTCAGAACACCCGCAGATGATTTTGATCCATTTGAGTTGGTATCGGTTGTTTATTAAATAGACATCATTCAGCATTGCAGTATTAATCTGCGCTAAATTTTAATTTTAGACAGATTTTTTATTTAAACACTTGATAATTTTTAACTTTAAAATCTTTCATGGGGGCAGCATGGCTGAACTTTCTTCTGCAATCACTTTTGGTGAATTGAATCTTAAAAACCGCGTGGTTATGGCACCATTAACACGTACTCGAGTGGCAGATGATTTAATCCCAACGCCAATGATGGCAGAGTACTATGCGCAGCGCGCCAGTGCTGGCTTGATTATCTCTGAGGCGATTATTGTCTCGCAGCAGGCAATTGATTATGCCAACACACCTGCGTTATTTACCGATGAGCAGATTGCGGGCTGGCAATGTGTAACCAAGGCTGTACATGATAAAGGCGGCTTAATTATGGCGCAGCTCTGGCATGTTGGTCGTATTTCACATCCGCATTTTCAAAGTGGCAATCTGCCTGTTTCTGCAAGTGATGTAAAACCCGCAGGTCAGTTAAGTCTGTTACGACCTAAGCAAGATTATGTCGCACCGCGTCCACTCACGATTGCTGAAATTAAAACCACCATTGCCGACTTTAAACAAGCTGCAATCCATGCCAAAGCAGCAGGCTTTGACGGGGTAGAGCTGCATGCTGCCAATGGTTATTTAGTTGACCAATTCTTACAAAGTAGCACTAACTTGCGCGACGATGAGTATGGCGGTTCAGTTGAAAATCGTGTGCGCTTTTTACTAGAAGTTGTCGATGCTTTAATTGAGGTTTGGGGTGCGGGTCGTGTAGGTGTACATTTAGCACCACGTTGTGATGAAAATGACATGGGCGATGCTGATCCAAAAGAAACCTTTGGTTATGCAGTAGAAGCGCTTGCGCAACGTAAGATTGCCTTTTTCTTTACCCGTGAATATTTGGCAGATGACAGTATCTCAGGTTATATGAAATCGCGTGCCAACGGTTTGCCATATATCGCCAATATGCGTTTAACCCGTCAAGATGCGATTGATTTACTGGCTTCCAATAAAGCCGATGCAGTGGCATTTGGTAAAGCTTATATTGCCAATCCTGACTTGTATGAGCGTTTAGTTGCAGATGCGGAGTTAAATGAGGTACAGCTCGATAAAATGATTGGTACAGATGTAGCAGAAGGTTATATCGACTATCCAACCTTACAACACGCAGAAGCTTAAATTGATATTCAAGCGTCAAGCAATCGCTTGGCGCTTTTATGCTTGGGGTAGATTGGGCTTTCTATTCTTCTGGCTGCTTCTCTGCTATATTCTGCGCTTTCCTTTATTGTTATTTGAGGCGAATTCTTGGCTACTCCGTTTTGGTATAACGCAGCGCTCACTTTGATTAAGCCGATCTATCGTGCCCGTATTAAAAAACGTGCCACTAGCCCAGAACAACTTCAGCAAGAATTAATCGAGCGCTTTGGACCATTCCAAGCACCTAAAAATAAGCAAGCCATTTGGTTTCATGTGGTGTCAGTTGGTGAGACCAATGCCGCGCAGCCCATTATCGAACATTATTTAAAGCACGGTCACGCAGTTTTGGTAACGAATACCACTAAAACTGGTCAGGCGCGTGCCAAAACTTTATTTTTAAAACCAGAATTTGAACACTTATTTCAAGCGGTGTATTTACCCGCAGATCAACGTGACTTAGTACGTGATTTTTACCAAAAATATCAACCTAAAATGTTGGCACTCATGGAAACTGAGCTATGGCCTAATTTAATTGATATTGCTCAAGAGTTTAAAGTGCCGTGCATCTTGCTCAATGCACGTTTATCGGCTAAATCGGCGCAAGGTTATGCCAAAGTTAAGCGTTTAACTCAAGGGATGCTTAATGGCTTAACTGTGCTATTAGCACAAGATCACGCGACTCAGCAGCGCTTTATTGAACTTGGAATCTCTGCAAAGCACACGCAAGTTTTGGGTAATGTTAAATTTGATATTAGTCCACCAAAACAGTTTTTAGATCAAGCTAAAAAGTTACGCGGTGATTGGCAATTACAAGCGCGTAAAATAATCACCCTTGCCAGTACCCATGCCCCAGAAGAGGCTGAATTATTGGCACATTTAGCACAGGCTTTAGCTCAAGACCCAGCTTTGCTATGTATTGTGGTACCGCGCCATCCTGAACGGTTTGATGAAGTCTTTGCTGCAAGTTGTGCTTTAGGTTTAAACACCCAGCGCCGTAGTTTGGGTGAAGAAATTCAAAACAATACTCAAGTTTATTTAGCGGATTCGATGGGTGAAATGTGGCTATGGTATGCCTTGAGCCAAGCTTGTTATGTAGGTGGATCTTTGAATCAACCAGGCGGTGGGCATAATATTCTAGAGCCAATTGCTTTAAATGTGCCAACGATTTTAGGGAGAAATTATTTTAATTTTCAAACGATTGTTGATGAATTTGTTGCGGTTAATGGTGTCAAAGTTGTGGCAGACTTTGAGGCTGCTACGACCACATTGTTGGCACTGATTGCCGATCAAACTCAAGCAGAGCAATTAAATCGCCATGCCCAGCAAGTGATGCATAATAACCAAGGTGCATTACACAAACATATTCAGATCATCGATCAATATTTATAAGGAAAACACATGAACATTGTTCTCCTTGATCCACGTCAAACCACGCATGAGATGTGGACGATTAGCAGTCAACGCCAAGTCACACATTTAAAAACGCATCTAGATGTGCAAGTAGGAGATACCTTAAAGGTTGGTGTGGCTGGAGCGCAGCGCTATTTAACCGAAGTCATTGAAGTGACTGAAAATATGATTCGAGTTAAAGCTTTACATGAAGAAAGCGTACCGCAAAAATTGCCTGTAACTTTGATTGTGGCATTACCACGTCCTAAAGTATTGCGGCGCCTGATTATGGATGCAGTCACGCTAGGTGTGGAAAAAATTATTTTAATTCATAGCTATCGCGTGGATAAAAGCTATTGGCAAACACCTTTTTTACAGCAAATTGAACATTATGTCACGTTGGGGTTAGAGCAGGCAGGAGATACTATTGCGCCACAAGTTGAATGCCATAAACGTTTTAAACCCTTTGTCGAAGATGTATTACCGAGCATCATTACACCAGAGAAACCTGCTTTTTTAGCACATCCTTATGTCAGCGAGGCAATGCCATCTGCGCTGAATCAGCCATGCAGTATTGTGATTGGCCCAGAGGGTGGTTTTATTCCGTATGAAGTGGACTTACTGATTAAAAACGGTTGCCAAGCAGCACACTTAGGCAACCGTATTATCCGTACCGAAACGGTCATTCCTTATTTGATTGGACGCTTATTTAGTAGTTGATTCTGCTGCCTGTTCACCGCGATAAACTTTAACTTCCTGTACAGGATAAGGAATAGAAATCCCGTGTTCAGCAAAGGCATGGATAACGCGTTGTTGTACGTCACTGATAGAGGCTGACATAGTGGTTTCTGAGGTATTCACCCACCAAGTCACGGTCAAGTTAACTGAGAAATCAGCCAAAGCATTGACGTTGACGCTAAAGCCAGGTTGACTCAAGATCGCTTGGTCTTTATCTAAAATCGCCAAGATCACATCTTTGGCTTTTTGAACATCATCTTCATAGCCAATACCCACCACAAATTGACAGCGACGACGTGGATAAGCGGTATTTACCGTCACAGGGCTGGTATAAACGGTGGCATTTGGGATCACAATACGACGACCATCAGGTGAGCGTAAGAATGTGGCGCGGATCTGAATATCTTCGACAGTTCCTTCCATCCCTGAAACAATAATGTCATCACCAATTTTAAATGGTTCACCCAGTAAAATTAAAATACCAGACAATAGGTTTTGGAAAATGTCTTTAAACGCAAAACCAATCGCAACCGAGCCAATCCCTAGGGCACTCATTAACTGACCTGGGGTAAAGCCTGGAATGGCAATCACCATAGCAATTAAAAAGCCAAAGAAGATAATAGCTGAGCTACCGACGCGGTTTAAGACCAAGACTAAGTTTTGTTTGGTATAGCTACGATCCGACAGCACCTTACGTATAAATAATTTAAACACCTTAGACAGCATATAAAATACTGTAAATACCACAAGCGCAATACAGATATACGGTAAGCGTTCCCAAAACAGGTTAATGAAATGGTCAATAGTCGAATAGGCTTCAAGCGATTTATCGGTATATTCAGCTACAGTTTTTGCGGTTTTGGCGGTTGCTTCTTGTAACAGCTCAGAGGTGCCCTGAGTTACCTCTTTTAAGGTATTTTCTTGTTCAGCCACACGTTTTCCAGTCGAAATTATTTTGTCATTATTGTGCCTGAAAAAGCTTAAAAACTTAATAATACTTGTGCGTTGACTGTGTAATTATGCCGCAGATTTAAGGCATTTTTAAAAGAAGCCGCTGCCTTTTTCCACAATCTCTTGGGTAGGTAAAATTGTGACACTTTGATCATAAAAACCCAGTAGCATGAATAGACTCAGCAGCATCAGTAATAGCATCAAGATACACAACCACGCTACTAATTTTTCCCAAAATGGTGTGACCCGAGCAGGTGCATACATATTACTTCTAGGATGACCTTTTTTTAACAATAAATAGCCATAAAAAAATAGATTGATGAATGGCATTAGGCTGAGCAACGACCACCAACCGCTGGCATTGACATCATGTAAACGACGAATAGTGATTACAAAAGCAAAATAGGTATACAGCACAAAAAACAGTAAACTAAAAAGATTATTTATGGTAGCTAAAAGGTAGGCTGCTGAATCGAGTGACCATGTGGCAAAATTAAATACACCCAAACTGAACAATAAGCCCAAACCAATACAACAACTTGCCCACCACAGCACAGCATGCCACGCAATAAAGCTTAAACGCCCAAAACGCCCTTGATAGCTTTTTAAACGCGGGGTTGCGGGGAATGGAGGTGTATCAAGAGGACTCATAACAGATTATTTTTAACCTAATTTGACAAATGATGCTTACGCATCTTAAACATAGCAAAATTATAAGAGTAAATGTTAGACAAGTAAAAAATCAGGGCGACGCGATGTTGCCATTCGATCAAGGAAGTTCGCTATGCAAGAAATTTATCCTGTTCCTGAACATCTCAAAAAAACAGCGCGTACCAATGAACAACAATATTTTGCGCGCTATCAACAGTCCATCACTGACCCAGAAGGATTCTGGCGTGAACAAGCCCTAAAACTTGATTGGATGAAGCCTTTTACGCAAGTCAAAAACACCAGTTTTAATAAAGATAGTTTTAAAATTGAGTGGTTTAGTGATGGTGAACTCAATGTCTCCTATAACTGTTTAGATCGGCATTTAAAAGAGCATCCACATAAACCTGCCATTATTTGGGAAGGGGATCATCCATCACGGCATAAAGTGATTTCCTTTGTGTCTTTACACGATGAAGTGTGTCGCTTTGCCAATGTATTAAAGAAAAATGGCATTCAAAAAGGCGACCGCGTCATGCTGTATATGCCGATGGTGCCAGAAGCTGCGATTGCGATGTTGGCCTGTAGTCGTATTGGCGCGGTGCATTGTGTGGTATTTGGCGGCTTTTCGCCAGATGCGCTGGCCAGTCGCATTGAAGATTGCCAAGCCAAAATGGTGATTACCGCAGATTCTGCTATGCGTGGTGGTAAACCGATTTACTTAAAAGCCAATGTGGATATCGCACTTGAGCAAGCCAATACCCAATCCATTGAACAAGTCATTGTGGTACATCGTACAGGCAATGCTATTCACATGCAGACCGGTCGTGATGTGTGGTATCACATTGAAATTATGCAGGTGAGTGATGATTGCCCGCCTGAACCCATGAACGCCGAAGACCCTTTATTTATTTTATATACCTCAGGTTCTACAGGTAAACCCAAAGGCGTATTGCATACCACTGGCGGCTATTTAACCTATGTCAATTGTACCTTCCGTGAAGTGTTTGATATTAAACAAGACGATGTGTTTTGGTGTACTGCAGATGTCGGCTGGATTACAGGGCATTCTTATGTTCTATATGGCCCTTTATCCAATGGTACTTCAACCGTGATGTATGAAGGCGTGCCGCAATATCCTTCTTGGGCGCGTACAGGACATATTGTTGATAAACATGATATTAGCATTTTATATACTGCACCCACAGCCATTCGCTCGATGATGCGTGAAGGTGATGCCTTTGTGCGTGAAAGTGACCGTAGTTCATTACGTCTGTTAGGTTCTGTAGGCGAACCGATTAACCCTGAAGCATGGAATTGGTATTACAACGTGGTGGGCGAAGGACGCTGCCCGATTGTAGATACGTGGTGGCAGACCGAAACCGGCGGTTTTATGATTAGTCCTCTACCTGGTGCTACAGCACTTAAACCAGGCTCAGCGACACGGCCATTTTTTGGTGTGCAACCCGCGATTGTAGATGCAGATGGCAATGAGTTAGCAGGTGAGGCAGAGGGTAACTTGATTATTAAAGACTCATGGCCAGGGCAAATGCGCGGTATTTGGGGTGATCCAGCACGTTTTATTGAAGCCTATTTTAGTACCTATGCCAATAGTTACTTTACTGGCGATGGCGCACGCCGTGACAAAGATGGCTATTACTGGATTACTGGACGAGTGGATGATGTACTCAATATTTCCGGGCATCGCTTGGGTACAGCAGAAGTAGAAAGTGCCTTGGTGGCGCATGAGGCAGTCGCAGAAGCTGCAGTTGTGGGAATGCCACATGAAATTAAAGGACAAGGTATTTGTACCTTTGTGACTTTACAGGCAGGTGTAGAAGCTACTAAGCAACTGCATGATGAGCTGATTCAATGGGTGCGTAAAATTTTAGGCCCAGTGGCCACACCTGATGCCCTGTATTGGGCGCCAGCCTTACCAAAAACCCGCTCGGGTAAAATCATGCGGCGTATTTTAAGAAAAATTGCTGCCAATGAACTCGATAGTTTAGGTGATACCTCTACATTAGCAGAGCCACAGGTGGTCGAAAATCTGATTCAAACTGTGTATCCCAATCGTAATTAATCTCATGATGCCGTTTACTTGCAAGCGGCATTTAATTTTTTCCCATAAGCACAGCAGGCATTTAGCTAAAGATGAGTTAGCAGTTCTGCTAAGCTAAAATTATCGGAACAATCTCTTATAATGATGAATATTGCACATAATCCACTCACCGATCCATTAAAAATTGCTAAAGATTTAGCCCAAGAATTTGCCCAAACAGCAGCCGAGCGCGACAAGCAAGGCGGCAACCCTAAACATGAACGTGACCTGATTCGTGCCAGTGGTTTGCTCACTTTGTCCATTAAGCAAGAATTTGGCGGACAAGGTGCAGATTGGGCAACGATTTTTAATAGCATTCAAATTATTGCCCGTGCGGATAGCTCATTGGCGCACGTTTATGGTTTTCATCATTTATTGATTGCCACGGTAGAATTATTCGCTCAAAAACAACAATATGAGCCGTGGTTTAAACAAACGGTGCAACAAAATTTATTTTGGGGCAATACCTTAAACCCGCTGGATCGTCGTACAAGTGCGACCCAAATTTCCGAAACAGAATATATTTTTCATGGTGATAAAAGCTTTTGCTCAGGCTCAATCGATTCGGATATGTTGTTGTGTTCAGCCTATAATCCAGAAGGTAAATTACTTATTGGCGTGATTCCAACCCAACGTAAAGGCGTGAGCTTTTTAGGTGATTGGAACAATATGGGGCAACGCCAAACCGACAGTGGTAGTAGCTATTTTGAAAACGTTAAAATTCATGTGAATGAATTGCTGCTCAACCCAGGCCCCTTGAGTACACCGTATTCAAGTTTACGCCCGCTCATTGCGCAGCTTATTTTTGTGCATATGTTCTTAGGTGTAGCTGAAGGTGCATTTAATACGGCCAAAGAAACCGTACAAGGCCAAAAAGCATGGTCAAAATCATTGGTAGAACATGCAGTGAATGATCCGTATACGCAACGCCATTTTGCTGAGTTTTATGTGCAACTTGAAAGTGTACGTTTATTGGCAAACAAGGCAGTAGCCGCTCTGCAACAGGCATGGGACATTGGTGAGGCTTTAACGCCAGAGCAACGTGGCGAAGTCTCAATTGCCATTGCAACAGCTAAAATTGCCGCGACCAATACCTCATTGGCGATTACCCAAAATATGTTCCAAGTTATGGGTGCGCGTGCCACGACCGCGCAACTGAATTTAGATCGTTTTTGGCGTAATGTACGGACGCAAACCCTGCATGATCCAATCGATTATAAATATCAAGAAGTGGGTGAATGGGTGTTAACCAATCAAGTGCCTCAGCCAAGTTTTTATGCTTAAATAAAAAGCCCGCAACTGCGGGCTTTTTTATATTAGGCTGCGCGAGCCAAGATTCCTTCTTGCCCCACAAAGTAATTGTCACTATTAGATAGATGCAATTGATACACAGGTAATACTAAGGTCTTTTTGTTAATGTTATGCCAATTTACGCTATTGAGCGACAGCGGCGCGGTGACTTTGGCAAACGAATATTGGTTGCTATTAGGTTGATGATGAATTAAACCCTCTGGAGAAATATAAATAAATTCATCATCTTGACCATTGAGTTGAATATCTTGGCTAAAGGTTGCGGCATTTAAACCAAAAGTTTGTTGTTTACGATTGCTGGCAGCAAAAACGGGTTTGGGTTGCCATAAGCTTAACGGTTGTTGGCTTAAATTATAGGTGTTACAACGGTATTCTTCACTTTCAAGCACTTTAATCCAATCGCTGTCGGCAAAAATTTGTTGCTCAGCAGTGGTAAATAGATAATGTACAGTGCATTGTTGGTCTGCTTGTTGTGCTAACAGGGTGCAACGGTAAATAGCTTGCACTGTTTTATCAATTTGCGTAATAGGCTTATAGCTGGTTTCACCTTGAGGTGAACGTGTTAAAACTAAATCACCAATTTGTAAGGCTTGAATAGGTTTTAAACCACATGGAGTATGCACCACAGTACCACTGACAAATCCTGTTTTTTGATTTTTCACGCTCTTATTCTCTTAATGATGCTGTTGCAGGGCTATTGTAATAGAATGTTAAAAAATGCACAATTTATGCCAAGAAAATAAGCAATTTAACTAAAAGTTGTAGATAAAATCCACATTGGTTTAATTGCTCTTTAAATTATTTTTAATAAATTAGATTAATAATCGAGGAAATAAAAAAATCCCTTAAGCCGAGTCTTAAGGGATAAGATTACTCACATTGTTTTATTGTTATTAGGCTTATCAGAATCTTTAAGCAGATTTTCGTTGCTGTTGCTGCTCAAGCTCACGTACTAAAGGTAAAACCTTTGCACCAAAATATTCTATCTCCTCAATAAAGTGTAAAAAGCCAGAGAGAATTAAATCAACCCCAATGCTTTTTAACTGCACAATGCGTTCGGCAATTTGTTGTGGGGTACCAATTAAATTGGTTTTAAAGCCATCGTTATATTGTACTAAATCTTCAAAAGTTGATTTTGCCCAGTTACCTTCGCCCTCAAGCGTTGCAGCACCTGCTTCACGCGTAGCATCTGCAAAGGAGTTCACTGCCTGAATATGGGCTTTATCAATAATCTCTTGTAATACCGCTTGTGCTTCTTCTTCGGTATCACGGGCAATAATAAAGGCATTTACCCCGACTTTAATCTCGTGATTATTGGCCTTGGCTTTGGCACGTAAATCATCAATTTGTTTTTTAAGCTCATCTGGAGTGTTGCCATTGGTGAAGTACCAATCGGAGACACGGGATGCCATATCACGCGCAGCACGCGAACTGCCACCTTGGAAAATTTCAATATGCGGTTTTTGCACAGGTTTTGGACTTAAAGTGTAGTCTTTAAACTGATAGAATTTACCGTCAAAGCTGTAATTATCTTGCGTCCAAACACCTTTTAAGGTGCGGATAAATTCTTCCGAACGCTGATAACGGACATCATGCTCAGGCCACTCTTCACCAATCGCATCAAATTCACCACGGAACCAACCACTGACCACATTAATCGCGATACGACCATTGGTGAGATGATCAATGGTGGCCAATTGTTTAGCTGCAAGGGCAGGTTTCCAAGGCCCTGGTAAAATAGCAGCAATCACTTTTAAACGTTCAGTTTTGGCTAGCAAAGCATGACTGAAGCTGACCGATTCATGCTGATTTTCTGCGTTATAGCCAGCAGTAAAACGAATTTGGGTCAGAGCATAGTCAAAACCAGCCTGTTCAGCGCTTTGTGCTAAACGCACATTGTAGTCATAGCTCCAATCGGTACGTTGTTCAATGCTACTGACCACTAAACCACCGCTGACATTGGGTACCCAGTAAGCAAAAGTAATTGGTTGAGACATATGCAGACCCTCATTAAGTATGGTGATGGATTAAGCCACTTCAGGTGTAACTTTTTTGCCATGCAAACGTGCTTCAGCTGCATCTAGGCTTGGTACTGCAGCAGAGGGCAACACTTCTTCTTGTTCGATTTGCTTGTTAATCCCAAGATGTTGGCTGGCTTGTACGGTTTTCTCTTTGACCACTTCTGCACGCTGACCTTTAGCAGGCGCCCACTCTAAAATTGGTAAAGCACGCGCCACTGCTAAAGTAATACGGTCGCGGAGTAGTTCGCTTTTTACCGTGTATTCAGGAGTAAAATCTTTGTCAGTTGCATAAACGCCAATTGGTAAAGTTTGTGCTTGGAAGAAGCTAAACAACGGACGTAATTGATGTTCTAGGACTAAGGCATGACGCTCTGAACCACCAGAAGCAGCCAATAAAACAGGAACATCAACAAGGGCAGTTTGTTCAACAAAGTCAAAGAAGTGTTTGAATAAACCAGTAAATGATGCACGGTAAACTGGTGTACCTACAATTAGGGCATCTGCTGCTTCAACCGCTGCTAAATCATCTTGAACGCGCTGTGGCAATTGGTTGCGGTAAATGGCGCCACCGAGTAAATGTCCAATTTCGCTAAACTTAATGAAATGCACATGAATTGGCGTGGCATCACCAAGTTCGTTGAGGATTTCTTGGACTAAGGCTTCAGTTTTTGAAGGATGATTGAGACCGCCAGAAACAGCCACAATATTTAAAGGTTTTTGAGTTAAAGTTGTCATAATAAAACAGCCTAATTACTTTTAATCTTGGATTGCTGTTTATTAATCAACACATCAGATTTTGTGTAAAATAAGCAAAAAAAAATAGGTTATCTGTTTTTAAGATATAAACTTTTTTTAAGATTTTTATAAATAAAAATAAATATAAGTATTTGAATAATAAATTTATATTTCATAGGTATAAGGATTGCATTACCAAGAATAAAATTTATATAAAAATCTGCTTAGATTATTCATAAATGCTGCAAAAAGCTGCTTTTGTGTACTAAAAAGACGGCTTTAGTGAAAAATAATCAATTCTTGCGTATCGCTTCGCGTCGATGTGTGGTTAGAATAGAGCCTAATGTGCACCAGATCTTTCGCGTCACTACTTATGAATATTTTAATCGTTGATGATCATCCGTTATTCCGTCATGCGCTGATTCAAGCCGTGCGTTATAGCTTACCGCAAGCCCAAATTCATGAGACTGCTGCTGTAAATGAATTTTACGAACGCTTAGAAAATGGCCCCGAACCTGATCTTGTTTTATTAGACTTAAACTTGCCAGGTGCATCCGGCTTTTCGGCGCTGGTGCATGTGCGTGCGCAATATCCAGCACTCCCGATTATTGTCGTGTCTGCGCATGAAGAAGTATCTATTATTCAACGTTCTATCGCGCATGGTGCGATGGGTTATATCCCAAAATCTGCGCATCCTAGCCATATTGGTGAAGCGATTCGTCAAGTCTTAGAAGGCGAGATTTGGTTACCACCAAATTTACCTGCCAATATGAATTTTGACCCGCGTGCGGCGGATGAAACTGCTTTAGCAGAACGAATTCAATCTTTGACCCCACAGCAATTCCGTGTTTTGATGATGGTGGCAGAAGGTTTACTCAATAAACAAATTGCCTATGAGTTGGATGTGTCTGAAGCGACCATTAAAGCGCATGTAACAGCAATTTTCCGTAAATTGGGTGTGCAAAATCGTACCCAAGCGGTATTGGCTATTAATGCTTTAAATATTGAAGAACGTAAAGTTTAAGCATTGATACATTCATAAAAAAAGACCGCAATTGCGGTCTTTTTTTGTTTTAGTTGTTGGAGATTTTTAAACCTGACAACCAAGCACGTAAGCCTGCTGGTTTAAGTGGTTTACGTAGCAACATAATATTCAGCTCTTTAAGACGCTGCGGTAATTCTGGGTCAGAATCGGCAGTAATTAAGGCCACAGGTACTTTGTCTTGACGATGTGCTAGAATAAAATCTAAACCAATTTTGTCATTGTTTAAGTGTTGATCGACCAACCAAACTTGAATGTTTTCTTGCTGAATCATCTCGGCAGCTTGTTCGGGTTCGGTGGCTTTAAACACTTGATACCCCCATTTGGTGAGAAGGGTACTCATACCTTCTAAAATGGTTTCATCATTGTCTAAGCATAGAATCTTATAGGCTTTGGTTTTCAGCGGTACAGCTTGTACAGGCTGTGCCACGACTTTTGGGGCAGGCACGACTGGCACTTCAATCATAAAACATGAGCCTTTACCATATTCCGAATATACATGCACAGGATAATTCAACATGCTGGTCATACGTTGTACGATGGCCAATCCCAATCCTAGACCTTGCTCACCCCAAGGCGAGGTATGCCCACAGCGTTCAAATTCTTGGAACAATTTGATGCGTTGCTCTTCGGCAATACCAGGGCCAGTATCCCAAACGCCTATACGAATATGATTGGCGCGCTCTGCTGAACGTAATACCCCAACCACGACTCGGCCTTTAGCGGTATAACGCAATGCATTGCTGACAAAGTTTTGAATAATACGACGAATCCATTGCGGGTCGGTATCAATCCAAAATTGCACATCATGGACATGAAATTGAATGCCACGCTGTGCAGCAATCGATTTAAATTGTAGTTCTAAATCGCTGAGTAAATCATGTAAAGGATAAGGTTGACGATTCGGTTGAATAGTTCCACCTTCTAAACGTGCAATATCCAAAAGTGCAGAGAGCATACTTTCGGCCCCATGCAAAGAACGATCTAATTGCTGTAGCGTTTTACGGTCTTCTTCCGACTGCATACTTTGTTCTAATGCAGTACTAAATAAGCGTGCTGCATGCATCGGTTGCAATAAGTCATGACTGGCGGCAGCAATGAAACGACTTTTCGACATATTGGCTTTATCGGCTTGTTCACGCGCCAATTGTTGTTCGGCTAGTGCATCAGCAAGTTGTTGCGTACGATCTTGCACCCGACCTTCCAGTAAGGCTTCGTTTTCACGGAATGCGGTAATATCGGCAAAGGTCGTCACAAAACCACCGCCTTCAATTGGATTACCGCGCATTTGAATCACGCGCCCATCTTTACGCACACGTTCAAATTCGTGTGCGCTACCGACTTTCATCCAGTGAATGCGTTTACGTACATGCTCTTCAATTGAACCCGGACCACACTCACCACGTTCGGCGTTATAACGAATTAAATCGGCAATTGGACAGCCGACATAAACAATATCTTTTGGATAATCGAATAGTTTTAAATATTGATTATTCCAAGCAACTAGACACATATTTTCATCGACCACACTCACCCCTTGGGTCATATGATCAATCATGGTCATAATCAGATTTTGGTTAAAGCGTTGCCATTGTGAGGCTTGGTCTAAAATATTGGCCACCTGACCTAAAGCTAAACCGTTATTGACCATGGCTGTGGTGAGCAAAGTACGTGCCGAAGCTGCGCCAATAGTGCCTGCTAAATATTGTTCGGTAAAACGCCACCACATGCCATTGGCACTGCTGTTTTCATTTAAGATGACATTGTTTTGCGCACAAAATTGCTGGAAGGCTTGAATGGTTGGACCATCGCCAGTAATACGTTTGGCTAGGGCTATCAGGTCACCTACTTTAAGACGCGCTACATCATGCTGTAAATAGCTCATTTCAGTTGAGATGCTTTGCGCTGGCAACGGTTTGGTTTCGTAATAAAAGAAGCTCTCTGCTTGAATTTGCTCTGCAATACTTGGACGGAAAATTCTAGATACCCAAATATACAGCAAGATGTTTAAGCCCAAAGCCCAAATCACACCATGGGTAAGTGGGGCAAAAGATTGAAATCCAAATAAAGCTTCAGGACGTAACCAAACTAAACCTAAAGGACCTTGGTTCAAAAAGGCTTCGCTCATCAGCGCATAGTCAAGTGGTAGGCTGCGTAATACCGTGGGCAAAAATAGGGTGTAGGCCCACATAGCAAAGCCAGCAATTAAACCTGCATAAACTCCTTGTTTACTACCACCGCGCCAATACAAGCCGCCAATTAAAGCAGGGGCAAACTGAGCCACAGCACTAAAGGCGAGTAAACCAAATACTGATAACTGGTCGATATCATTAAAGAAATGAAAGAATAAAAAGCCCAGTAGCATAACTGCCAAAATACATACACGGCGCGTGAATTTAAGTACCAAAGGCAAGCGTTTGTCATGACGTGACAGTAAACCTAAACGCCATAAAGCAGGCATAATTAAGTCATTGCTGAGCATAATCGACAGCGCCACTGAAGAAACCAAGAGCATGCCTGTCGACGCAGAGAAACCACCTAAAAATGCCAAGATGGTTAGCCAATCCTGATTATAGCTTAAAGGTAGGGACAACACTGCTACATCTGGAATAGCCAAATACCCAGGTGCAGCATGTAAAGCCCAACTGGCAATTGGAATAATGGCGATTGTAGTTAAAATTAAATAGGTTGCAAACCAACGTCTAGCCCCACGAATATGCTTTTCATCGCGTAATTCAACCACAGCAACATGGAACTGACGCGGTAAACAGATAATCGCTAGTGCGGCCAATAAAGTTTGAATCCAAAAGGTATCGGGTACACCAAATAATTGTACTTGTCGGAAAGTATGCGCAGCATCGCTGGAAATTTGTTGTAAATTACCTGGTTCTGCAAAAATAAAAAACAGAGCGACCGCAAGTAACGCAAATAATTTAACGAAGGATTCAAATGCCACTGCCAGCATTAAACCGCCGTGTTGTTCGGTATTAGCAATCTGCCGTGTACCAAAAATCATGGCCAAGATAGCTAAAATGGCAGTTAAAAACAGTACCCCGTTACTTGTGGCAGCTAGGCTGGTGTCCTGATCCATAATCACGGTGGCACTTAGGGCAATTGCGCGTAGCTGCAAGGCTAAATATGGAATAATCGCGATAACCGCAAGAATGGTCACCAATGATGCCAATGAACCACTTTTGCCATAACGTGCTGCGACAAAGTCGGCAATTGATGAAATAGCATGATGCTGGCGTACTCGTCCAAGGCGACGCCAAATGTCATAGCCGAGTGCCACAAACAATAATGGGCCTAAATAGATGGGTAAAAAGATGATCCCTTCACGTACCGCAGCACCTGTTGCGCCATAAAAAGTCCAAGATGAACAGTACACACCTAAAGTTAGACTAAACAATAGCATACGGCCGCGAGTGCTTAAGCGGCTGGCATGTTTTTCACCAAAGAATGCACAGATAAAGAGGAGTGCGATATAGAGGGCCAGCACCCCCATGATAAGCCAACTGTTCATATTGCCTACAGGGTACAAATTATGCGGCTATGATAACCGATTGCTGAACTGCTCAGTCAGAATTGCTTAATTTTTAACGACCAAAGTCTAAATTACAAGCCCAGCGCAGATTGCTACTTTGGCAACATAGATAATTCGAATTAAAAAATCGCGCTGAATGGTTTTCGCGCAGGGAGTACAACATGGATCAAGTACAAGTAGAACGTATTCTACAGAATCCAAAATTCAAAGAAATGGTGGCACGAAAAAGTCGCTTGAGCTGGACGCTCACGGCTATCATGCTTTTTGTTTACGTCGGTTTTATGCTTCTTGTAGGCTATAACAAAGAATTCTTATTGCAGTCCTTAGGTGGCGGTGTCACGACCATTGGTATTCCTTTAGGTTTAGGCATCATCGTACTGTCATTTGTGTTGTGTGGTGTGTATTCCTACATTGCTAACAACAAACTTGACAGTTTAAACAACGACGCGATTCGCGAAGTTGAAGCCATTGCTCAGGAAAAAGGACCGCAACTATGATGAAATCTAAAGTTTTTGCCGCAGCAACATTGCTTTTAAGCTCAGGCATGGCATTTGCTGGTCCTGACTTAGGTGCAGCAGAGCAACAACCAACCAACTGGCCTGCAATTATCATGTTTATGATTTTTGTGGGGGCAACCTTATTTATTACCAAGTGGGCAGCCAAGCAAACCACCAATACCAATGATTTCTATACCGCAGGTGGTGGTATTTCAGGCTTCCAAAACGGTCTGGCAATTGCCGGTGACTATATGTCAGCTGCATCGTTCTTAGGGATCTCTGCTATGGTGTTTATGTCGGGCTTTGATGGCTTGCTATATTCACTAGGCTTTATGGTAGGGTGGCCAATTGTTCTATTTTTAGTGGCTGAACGTTTACGTAACTTAGGTAAATTTAACCTATCTGATGTGGTTTCGTTCCGTTTACAAGAAAAGCCTGTACGTACCATGGCTGCGTTTAGCTCGCTGGTTGTGGTGGCGTTTTATCTAATTGCACAGATGGTTGGTGCAGGCCAGCTAATTAAACTTCTGTTTGGTTTAAATTATAACTTAGCGGTTGTGATTGTTGGCCTATTAATGATGGCGTATGTGATGTTTGGCGGTATGTTAGCCACCACATGGGTACAGATCATTAAAGCAGTCATGCTATTGTCTGGTGCAACGTTCATGGCCTTTATGGTGATGAAAGGCGTGGGCTTTAGCTTTACCGGGATGTTTGAACAATCCATTCAAGTCTTTTCTAAAGTACATGACTTAAATCTAGATGATGCAGCAAAAATCATGGGCCCAGGAAGTTTAGCCTCTAACCCAATTGATGCGATTTCTTTAGGTTTAGCCTTGATGTTTGGTACAGCAGGTTTACCACATATCTTAATGCGCTTCTTTACAGTAAAAGATGCTAAAGAAGCACGTAAGTCTGTTGTAGTGGCAACAGGTTTCATTGGTTACTTCTACCTACTCACCTTTATTATTGGTTTTGGTGCGATCCTTTACGTGTCTAACAACCCACAGTTCCTTGATGTGGCTAAAATGGCACTAACAGGTAAATTAGAACTGGTAGGTGGTAACAACATGGCTGCGGTGCATTTGTCCGATGCAGTAGGCGGCGACTTATTTATGGGCTTTATTTCTGCAGTTGCTTTTGCCACAATTTTGGCGGTGGTTGCAGGTTTAACCCTATCTGGCGCTTCAGCCATCTCACATGACTTATATGCCAACGTATTTAAGAAAGGTCAAACCACCCCTGAGTCTGAACTACGTATGTCAAAAATTGCGACTTTAGGTTTAGCGATCTTTGCCATGATCTTGGGTATTTTGTTCGAAAAACAAAACGTGGCCTTTATGGTTGGCTTAGCCTTCTCTGTTGCGGCATGTGCGAACTTCCCAGTATTGGTACTTTCGATGTTCTGGAAAGGCTTGACCACGCGTGGTGCAGTGGTTGGTGGTCTAGTGGGTCTGATCCTAGCTGTGATCTTAATTATCTTATCTAAAGCAGTTTGGGTAGATACTTTAGGTATTTCGGATACAGCAGTGAATCCATTTAATGGCCCAGCTATCTTTGCGATGCCATTGGCCTTCATTTGCTGCTGGTTGTTCTCTGTAACAGATAACTCGCCACAAGCACAAGAAGAGCGCCGTGCTTTTGATGCGCAGTTTGTACGTTCACAAACGGGTATTGGTATCTCTGGTGCATCTGATCACTAAGAAATAAAGATGCCAAAAAAGCCCCATCTGGGGCTTTTTTTTATTTGAGAATACGCTATTGGCTCGGTTCAATTCAAATATGACACCAATATACCCTCAGATTTTGCGCCACAATTTGAGTGGCGGAGTAGGCAGAATAAAGGGTTTGTTTGGGCTGCTGGATGGCTTGTAATACTAAATATTTTCTTGCATCTGCCACATCTTGAATTTTTAATTCATCTGCACTGATGCTTTTAGGGTCATCTTGGGGAAGCGTAGATAGCATTTTTCTGCTGTCCGAACCACAACTGATCAGCAATAAGCTACTTATCGCCAAACTAAGATAAAGAGCTTGAGTCATGTTTCTAGCCTGAATTTATTATTGTTTAGTGTGTGCTGTGTGAAATTTAAGTAAAAAATACAAATTCAGGCCATGTATTACATAACTATTCTGATGATTTACTTTGTCTTTGGCGTTTCAATTTCTGTTGTATATCACGGTATAAGGCACTGTCTTGATCAAACCATGTGGCTTTAGCATTCAGTAATAAGCGTGTCACTAAATAGGCACCTGTGACTTGTCCAATGACAGGTAAACCCAGCATTAAGCCAATGGCAGCAATTTTACTCACTTTTAAGCCAGAAACTTTGGCGGCCATCCATTTAAACTCTTGCCAACTAATCTCTTGTTGTTGATAGCGTTTAAATAATTCATAAATTGCCAAAGATACGCTAACAAGAGAAATAGCAGGGAAATAATCCCAAAAATGCTCATCGTTGGGATCTTTGGCAGTGACCCAAAGATCGACGGCATCTTCTACACTTTGTGCGAGTACTTTATGTTCAGGGCTTTGCGCTGGATCGAGGGTGGTTAAAATTTCTTGTGTGGCAATTAAATGCGCTTCGGATTGTTTGAGTTGCCATGTGGGTTGCGGGAGTTGGCTATTGAGTTGCAGGGTTAACAACATGCTATCGCCCCAAAGGGTTTGTATACACACATCAAGCTGCTGGGTTTGATCTTTTAAATAAGCGACATACACTGCATCTTGTTCATATTGTAGCTTTAATACTTGCATCCGTGTCAGTTGTTGTTTGATTTGAGTCACCAAGCTGACAATCTGTTCACTTTCAATCTGCTCTAAAAAAGCATGGATGGTGCTTAGATCAGCAGATTTTAAATGCGGTTGAGCCAAACGTAATGCCAACAGCACTGTATGCATATGCGGCGTGAAGGGCTGCTGTTGGCGGAGGTGAACTAAGCTTTGCGTAATACTTAAGCTATTGATATGGGTGTCTAAATAACAATATGGTTTTGGCACTTAGTCATCCTTTTGCTGTTGTTGTGCTTCGCCCTGTTGTTTACCTTGTTGAAAGGCGTGTTGCCAAATCGCTTTAATTTGCGCTTCGCTCAGGCTTTCATTACGGGCTTTACGGGCAAAATATACATCTGCCACTTTCATAATGGCATAGGTCAACCCATAGACCAGTGGTATAGACAGCAAACCACCAAAGCCAAAGGTCACGGTTTTCCAAACGCCAAGTGCCAATTGCTGCGCCAACATTCCTAAACCCATTAAACCAATAATTTCTTTGACCCAATCTAAGGCTTGATTTTCCGTTAATGGTACGCCATGAATAGCCGCAATACGGCTGGCAAAATAACCTTGTAAGGGGGTGAGCACTAAAATATCGGCAAAGGGTAATGGTTGAATGGATACACCTGCACAACTAGCACAAGCAATATGAATGATATTAGAATTTTTTTTATCTTTGGATAAATCATCCCGTAATTCAATCTGTGTGATCTCTTGACGGATTTTGGCTGTGATTTTCATACAATATTGTGCTCATTGGCCGATTAGATTCATGCTAAGTTAGCATTGCATAAAAACCAAGCGGTGAAAATAATATGCAGGCATTTGTAGATTTTTGGCGGAGCTTTCAGCGTTTACCTTCAGCATGGTTGTTGGCTTTACAGTGCTTGATGTTGTTATTGGCACTATTTAGTAATTATAGCCAATCTTACCGTACTTTAATGTGGTTACTTGGCGTGTTGGTATTGTTGGTGATTGCCAAAGTCATTCGTCAGACGCCTGTGTTTACTATCTTGGGGCTTACTTTTGTGGGTATGGCAGTGGTGCTGTCATGTTTGATTATGTTGGGTGCATCCTCAACTTTGCTACAAATGAGCGCACATATTTTTGAAGCGCTTGCCTATTTTAGTGCAGCTTATGGCTTGCTGCGTTATATGTTTGAAGATCGTTATTTAACTCTAGACGAGCTGTTTGCTGCTGGCGCTGTATTTACCTTATTGGCATGGGGTTTTGCCTTTTTATATAGCGCATGTCAGTTATTTATTCCAAATAGCTTTAGTCATTCTAGTGCAGCAGAACTGCAAAATTGGCTCGATTTATTGTTTTTAAGTTTTAGTCTGCAATCAGCAACGGGCCTGTCCGATATTATGCCGGTTAGTCCACTCGCGCGTGTGCTTGCCATGTTACAAATGTTTTGTGGTGTGATGTATCTAGCGGTGATTGTCTCGCGCTTAATTGCTTTGCAATATATTCGCCATTCACCAAAATCTTAAGCGTTACAGTAAGCTTACTGCTTTTTGAGCCTCATTAGTCTAGGCTAGATTTGAGTTTATTTTTTGCGCTGAACTCGTCTTTTGTTCTTTTGAACGCTGTCTGTGACCGTCTGGTCTATCCTTTATAAAATAATATTTGGAGGAGTTATGCCCTCAAAAAACACATCTTGGTCGAGTAATATTAAGCCAAATGTTTTTTTTAGTACTGTTGCCATTATTGTTATTTTCTTAGCAAGTTTGCTTTTGGCACCCAATAGTTTTGATCTACTTACTCAACGTTTAAACCAGTGGATTACCCATTCCTTTAGTTGGTTTTATGTGCTGAGTGTTGCCATTTTTCTAATCCTGCTGATTTATATTGCTGCCTCTAAAATGGGCAAAATCAAACTTGGACCTGATCATAGTCAGCCCGAATATAGCAATGCTTCGTGGTTCGCCATGCTATTTACCGCAGGCATGGGGATTGGATTGATGTTCTTTGGCGTGGCTGAACCTGTGATGCATTATGTGTCACCACCGCTTGGTGAAGGGGAAACCTTAGCTGCCGCACAGCAAGCCATGCGAGTCACATTTTTCCATTGGGGTTTACATGCTTGGGCAATTTACGCGATTGTAGCGTTGTCTTTGGCTTATTTTGCATATCGACATCAATTACCGTTAAAGATTCGTTCTGCGCTGTATCCGCTTATTGGTAATAAGATTTATGGGCCAATTGGTGATGGGATAGATACCTTTGCCACCATAGGCACAGTCTTTGGCGTGGCCACCACCTTAGGTTTTGGGGTTACCCAAATTAATTCGGGTCTCAATTATTTATTTGGCTTACCTCAGTCTAGTACGATGCAAGTGCTGCTCATTGTTGTGGTGAGTACTATGGCAGCGACATCAGTCTGTCTAGGTCTAGATAAGGGGGTAAAGCGCTTAGCTGAACTGAATTTGTTACTTGCTATCATCTTATTACTATTTGTATTTTTGAGTGGACCAAGTATTTACTTGCTGCAAACCACCATTCAAAACATTGGACAGTACAGCTCTAACTTATTTGCCATGACCTTTAATTTATATGCTTATCAATCTGATGATTGGATTGGTGGTTGGACGATTATGTATTGGGCTTGGTGGATTTCATGGTCACCTTTTGTGGGGATGTTTATTGCCCGCGTGTCTAAAGGGCGTCAAATTCGCGAATTTATTGTAGGGGTAATGCTGATTCCTACTGGATTTACGCTCATTTGGATGGGCTTTATGGGGAATGCTGCGCTATATAGTATTTTGCATGAGGGGAATACGACACTCATGGCTGTAGTACAACGTGACTCATCTATGGCACTGTTTGAGTTTTTACAGCATTTACCGCTCAGTCAAGTTATGAGCATCTTAGCCACCTTGTTGATTACGTTATTTTTTGTGACCTCGGCCGATTCAGGTGCCTTAGTGATCGACTACCTCACAGCCGAATCTGAACACTCTCCTATTTGGCAACGTCTGTTTTGGATTGTGGTGATGGCAACATTGGCCATTACTTTGCTATTGGTGGGTGGCCTAGGTGCTTTACAATCAGCAACGATTATGAGTGCTTTGCCTTTTACCTTAATTATGCTTTTGATTTGTTGGGGATTAATTAGAGCGCTCCATTTAGATGCCACCAAAATGCAAGCCTTAGCTGAAGCAAGAATTACCCCGCGTGCCATTCAAAATCCACGCAGTTGGCAACAGCGTTTAGGTTTAATTATGCATTATCCACATACCCAAGCCGAGGTAGATGCCTACATTCAACATCAAGTTTGCCGTGCTTTTAAGCAAATTCAAGCCGAATTTCATCGGCGTGGTTTGCAGGTTAAGATTATAAAGATCGAACATGGTTTGCAACTACGCGTTAATCATCAAAACGAGATGAACTTTGTTTATCAAGTGGTGACACGCGAAACCTTAGCGCCAAGTTTTATGCCGCAACATCAGCAAAATAGTTATTACCAAGCTGAGGTATTTTTACGCGAAGGTGGTCAAAACTATGATGTGATGGAGTGGACTGAAGAAGATTTATTGCAAGATATTATTGATCAATATGAACGACATTTACACTTTTTAAGCTTGGTTCGCCAAGAATAGAAAAAGGACGCATTAGCGTCCTTTTTTAGATTCAGTTTCTAAATATTAGAAACGGAATTTAGCATTTAAGCCAACAGTTTCTGTATCAAGAGAAGAGTTGTCTTCTGCATTTGCTTTCACAAATGACGCGCCTACAGCAACAGCTGGAGTGATGAAGTAGTTTACGTTTGCGCCTAAAGCTGAGTCTGGAGAAGTAGCAAAGCTAGATTCATAGTAAGACACGCCTAAACCTAATTTAGGAGTTACATAAAGCGTAGAACCTAAGTTAAATGCAGTGTCATCGCCATAAACTAAGCCAGATTCAAACGCAACTGACATGTTAGTACCGTCGATACCACCTACGTATTTAGTACGTGCAGTTACTGCGTCTTGGTCTTCACCTAAAGTTAATGCTTCACCGTAACCTGCAACAACACCGTTGTTCGCTACTTTGAATGCATCATAAGCAGCTTGGTTAGCAGCGCTTGTATAACCAACAGCAACTAAGAAGTTAGGTAATGCTAAAGCACCAAGTTCTAATGCATAACGGTCGCCATTGTCTTCAAGGCCAACAGCTTTAGTTAGTTGGTTTTTAGCATCAGCGATTGTTGCGCTGTAAGATGCGCTTGCATATACAGGAACAACTGAAGTTGGGATGTAAGCTTCACCTTTGGCACCAAAGTTGTGTGCTACAAGGTCGATACCGTCGTTGCCTAATTCAGCATAGTTATATGCAACTGCAACGTTAGAAGCATGGTTTAAGAACGCAGCTTCAGCTAAAGGACCTTTAGTCGCATCCACATTTTTAAAGTAGTAAGTACCTTGAACACCACCAACAAAATCTTTGTCATTTACTGTAGTGTCTACGTATTCAGCTTGACCTTGTACTTCGAATTGGTAAGCTTGAGCACCGGTTACGGCTAATAATAGAGCAGTGGCTAAACCGAGTTTTTTCATAAGAGATACCAGTTATATTTAAAAATGTATTAAATTTACACTAGTAATTGTATTGTAACATTTTATTAAGTCAATGAAGTAAAAGAAGATTGTATTTTGATTATTTACTCTAAAATATGATAAAGGACAAAAAATAATCAGATAGAAAAACTGATGTCAACCAAGAAAAAACTTTTTAGAACAAAAGAATAAGTAAAATTGATCCGCCAAAAACTAAAAAAATGTGAAAAATAGTGTGAAAAATAATCATGATAAAAACGATTGTTTTTTTATAATTTATCGTTAAAAACTCTTATAGTGTTGTATTCATGTAACAAAGTTCACTGAATATGAGCGATAAATTTAGAAAATATCGCTATTCAATTAACATCTTTAAGATCAAAAAGAGGCACTAAAAAATTTTTTCAAAAATTATGTGAACTGTACCACATTTTTCTTAAAAAATATGCTTAAAAAAAATACATACCGTTTTAGTAGGCTTTACTTCACTTAAATTTTATTTCATAATTTTCCACATAAAGTTGACTAGTTTAGTTGGCTTTTATGGGTTATAAATATTTTGTAACTCAGCAGATCACGAGCCCCTAAACCTTGTGATTCTCCACAAATTGATATTGTTTTTATCCGCCCAGCTTTCCCCAAGGCTGGGCTTTTTTTTGTCTTCAATGTTGAAACCTATATAACTTAATATATGTTGAACTTTTGCTTGTTTAAGCTGACTCGTCTGCTGTTCGAGTAATATCTATTATCTAGAGTGTTTCTTATAATCTTATACAGTTCACACATTTTTGAATGCTGCTTCGACTCTTTATAAAAAAAGTATCACTTGTTGGCTTAAATCAATGCAATATGTTTTTGGCATGATCATTCAAGCCGAGTGTTTTTCTATTCCAGTTGATATTCAGTTTTTAGCTAGAATAAAAAATCTGAGTAATAGTGCCCTAATTTGGTGCAAAATACAGTTTGATTTAAGTTTTAATTTGCATAAAAAAAACCCACTTTTCAAAGAAAAGTGGGTTTTTTAGCCAAAATCTGCGGGTAAATTAAAAAATCTGCTGAGGAATATTTTTAACTCGCCCTAATACGGTGCATTATGCACTTGTTTGTGGCAGCTGTAAATATTTTCTTAAGAAAAAAATATAAAAAAAATCAGGTTCTAAATCATTTTATTGCCTATAAAAAAAGCATATTTATTTAAGATTTTGATTTTTATTAAAACTTTAAAAGGGTAAACCAAAGCAGCATTATTTTATTTGAGTAAATGCGCAACAATAATATCAACAGATAGGTTTATCACTAGTCCTCAGACACTTTTCGTTTTAAAGTAACAGGAATAAACACTGTATGTATTGTTTAATTTTATTGGCTTTAGGGCGTATAGATCGATGTTTAAGCTACGTTCTGAGCGTATTCGCATGCATTTGCAGGTCTCAATCTTGGTGGTTGTCCTGTGCCTGATGGGGTTGGCTGTGCCATGGATTGTCACTAGCTATCGTGATTATCAACAAGCCAAGCATACCGTGTTAGAACTCCAAGCATTAGTTGCTATGTCAAATTTCTCTGAAGCAATGTTGGCAGAACGCTTGCCTAGCAATCGACTGAATCATAGTCCTCAAGATAGCCAGCTCAAGTATCAATTACAACTACAACAATACCGTAACTATGTTGATTTAAAACTGCAACGTACCATCCATGCCTTACAAATCGCTGGTTTTGACGAGATTGCCGATAAAGCGCGACGACAAACTGTGCCAGCACTGCTGCAAGCACGTACTAGTTTTGATAACTATGTTAAGCAACCTCGTGCTGAGCGTAAAATTGAACAACTCAATGAAGAAATTCAAAAGTTGTTTACAGTTTGGGATCAGGTGAATGCTTTGCTTAAGCAAACTCTAATTGCATCACATGCTTATGGGCATGATACAACCAATCACTATGCCATGATTTTAATCACTTGCGATTTACAAGATGATGCGAGTCGGATTGTGTCGTATATTAAAGCACCTCTAACCTTTAATCAGCCGATTAATGAGCAACAAATCTCGCAAACGTTACAAACCTATAATCGTTCTAAATATTTATGGAATTTAATCGCCAATATTCAGCCCAATCAAGAACGTAATCTTGAGTTTGAGCATTTACATCGGCGTATTGAGACAGATTTTTTAGCCCCAAGTCAGCTTATGATTGCCACGGTGTTACAAGAGAGTAAAACGGGGCAAAGTTATAGTTATTCTTCTCAGCAAGTCACTGAATTGGCAGTGAATAACTTTACTGTAATATTTGATTTACAACGCTATATTTTAAATAAGCGCTTAGAAATTGTAGAAACAAGGAAACATGATACGCAACAAGTGTTTATCTTTTCGTGTTTAGTGGCAATGGTCTGTTTATTGGCTTTGTTGTTTACCTTTTTTTATGCCCGTTATCAGGTGTTTTTGCCATTAATTTTAGCGCGAAATATGTTGCTAGATTTAATTGATCCTGAATGTAAACGTGTTTTAAACAATTCGCTTACTATTATTGATGCGATTGAAAAGATGAAAGAAACTTTAAAGCAACGAGATGCTTTAGCTTTTCAACTTAAAAATTTAGCCAATACCGATGCGCTAACAGGTGTCTCTAACCGTGTGGCTTTAGAAGAATATTTAAATTTAAAAGCTTATCAAGAGCAGCCTTTTGAACATACTGCCTTGATTGTTCTAGATATTGATAATTTTAAGCAAGTGAATGATCAGTATGGGCATTTGGTAGGGGATGATGTGATTCGGCATATTGCAGAGCAACTCAAAGCCAATGTACGCAATAGTGATTTGGTGGTGCGCTATGGTGGGGATGAGTTTTTAGTGATTTTAGAAAACTGTGCTTCTGGTGCGGCTTTATATATTGCTGATCAGATGCGCTGTGCGATTAGTCATACACCTGTCAATGTTGAAGGGCATCCGAGTTTATATGTGTCGGTGAGTGCTGGCGTGGCTGTAGGTGCAGATTCTTGGAAAGCTTTATTAGATAAAGCCGATCAAAGTTTATTAAGGGTTAAAGCCAGTGGCAAAAATGCAGTCGAGGGAAATACTTAGCTGCATACTTTAAATATATAAGAATATACTTTGTTTGGGATTGCACTTATGAACTAGGCGTTAAATGATGACACCATTATCTATAAGGAAAATAAGGTAATGGAATTACAGCAAAATAAAATTACACAGGTTTTGGATCAGGGATTTTCTTTTTATCAATGTTTAGTCATCTTATTATGTTTCCTTATCGCATTGCTTGATGGTTTTGATACTCAAGCCGTAGCTTTTACAGGGCCTGCAATTATTGAAGCTTTTAATCTTGAGGCCAAAGCTTTAGCACCAGTGTTAACCGCAGGCATTATTGGTATGACTGTGGGCGCTATGGGGATGGGTATTCTTGGTGATCGATGGGGCAGACGTAATACCTTAATGGCATGCGTTTTTGTCTTTGGTTTAGCCACTTTACTTACGGCTTATGTGAGTACACTCGAACATATTTTTATTCTTCGGGTGATTGCTGGCTTAGGCATGGGAGGTGCTACGCCTGTACTTTTGGCCTTAGCAGCAGAGTATTCACCATCACGTTTTAAGGGTTTGGTGACTACTGGTGTATTGCTAGCATTACCCGCAGGTGCAATGCTCGGTGGTCTATTGGCAGCGAAAATTATTCCAATTTGGGGATGGCAAAGCATTTATTTAATTGGTGGTGCTATTCCGCTATTGCTACTGATCCTTTTATTTTTCATTTTACCTGAGTCTTTGCAATATCTTAGTCAAAAGAAATCAGCACAAAGTCATCAGGCTATCACCCTAATTCTTAATCGTATCAGTAGAGAGTCGGTGAAGTTATCAATCCATGATTATCAAAATAATCAGATTGAAACTGTAAAAGCAGGGCACTTAAATAGCTTATTTCAACAAGGCTTAGCTAAGACGACATTAGCTGTTTGGTGTACTTATTTCTTTAATTGGATTGCTTGGTTTATGTTGTTGTCATGGTTGCCTACCATTTTAAAGCAGGCAGGTTTAGATCCATTACAAGCACCTTATGCTTCTGTTACAGTAAATGCGGCGTTTATTTTATTTGCTTTGCCTTTAGCTTATTACTTACCAAAATTAAATACGATTAAGATTCTATCTTTCATGTTTGTTTGCGGAATTGGGATCGCTTGTGCTTTAGGTTTAACTATTCTAACTCAACAATGGAGCCTGATTTTTGTGCTAATTGCTTTGGCTGGCTTTGGTATTGGTGGGCAGCAACTTGCACTTAATTATTTAGTGATTGCATCTTATCCAACTGAAGTACGTGCCACGGCTACAGGGTGGGCAATTGGTATGGGGCGCTTGGGTGCAATTGCAGGTTCAGCAATTGGAGGAATGGTTTTGGCTTGGTCAGGGGTAAATGGTTATTTCTTTACATTAGCTGTGCCATTAGCTATCGCTTTGATTTGTGTAATTACACTACACAAAAAGCAACAGCCTACATATATTGCTGAGGCAAACTAATGATTTGCTTTGCTTAAACAAAAAGAGGGGCAACATCCCCTCTTTTGTAAAGATCATGAGCATTGCCCCACACGGGGAAATTACTTCAGCATTGGCTTTAAGAAACGTCCTGTATGTGAAAGCTCAACTTGAACAATCTCTTCAGGTGTACCTTCGGCAATAATCATACCGCCACCTGAGCCGCCTTCAGGGCCTAAGTCCACAATCCAATCTGCAGTTTTAATCACATCCAAATTATGCTCAATCACCACAATGGTATTACCTTTATTGCGTAGCTCATGCAGAATATCTAAAAGCTTAGCAATATCATGGAAATGTAAACCTGTAGTTGGCTCATCCAGTACATACAAGGTTTTACCTGTATCGCGCTTGGCTAATTCACGCGCCAACTTCACACGCTGTGCTTCACCACCTGACAACGTAGTCGCAGATTGACCCAAACGGATATAGCCTAAACCCACTTGGTTTAGGGTTTCTAAACGACGATGAATCACTGGAATCGCATCAAAGAAATGCATCGCATCTTCAACGGTCATCTCTAAAACATCGGCAATGTTTTTGCCTTTATAACCCACTTCTAAGGTTTCGCGGTTATAGCGTTTGCCATGACAAGCATCGCACGGCACATACATATCCGGTAAGAAATGCATCGCCACTTTAATCATGCCATCGCCTTCACAGGCTTCACAGCGACCGCCTTTGACGTTAAACGAGAAACGACCGGCAGTATAACCACGCGCTTTGGCTTCAGGGGTTTGTGCAAACAATTCACGAATCGGGGTAAACAAGCCTGTATAAGTGGCAGGGTTGGAACGCGGAGTGCGACCAATCGGGCTTTGGTCAATATCCACCACTTTATCTAAGAATTGCAAACCGTCAATCGAATCAAATTTTTCAGCAGTTAAAGTGGTGGCACCGTTTAATTGCGTAGCTGCAAGTGGTAACAAGGTACGGTTAATTAAGGTGGATTTACCTGAACCTGACACACCCGTCACACAAGTCATTACGCCCAAAGGCAAGGTTAAATCCACATTTTTCAGGTTATGACCTGCTGCACCCATCAGCTTAATTTGCTCATTCGGTTTGGGTGGTTGCACACGTACTTTAGGCACGTCAATTTTTAACTTGCCTGATAGATATTGACCTGTGAGTGAGTTTTCATTGGCAGCTAGTTCATCATAGGTGCCTTCGGCAATCACATGACCGCCATGAATCCCAGCTCCAGGCCCAATATCAATAATATGGTCAGCAGCACGAATCGCATCTTCATCATGCTCAACGACTAAAACGGTATTACCCAAATCACGTAAACGCACTAAAGTTTCAAGCAGGCGGTCGTTATCACGTTGATGCAAACCGATCGAAGGTTCATCGAGCACGTACATCACGCCCATTAAGCCGGCACCAATTTGTGACGCTAAACGAATTCGCTGCGCTTCACCGCCCGATAAAGTTTCGGCAGAACGCGATAGACTTAAATAATTTAAACCCACAGACACCAAAAAGTGCAGACGGTCACGAATCTCTTTAAAGATTTTATCGGCAATTTCACCTTTAGCGCCTTGCAGCTCTAAGCCTTGGTAATATTGCTCCGCGTCGCCAATCGACATTTTGGTGATTTCGGCAATGGTCTTGTCTAAAATTTTTACGTGACGTGAAATTTCATTTAGACGTGAACCATCACAGGCATCACAAGCGGTATTGGATAAATATTGTGATAAATCATCACGCACGTAATTACTTTCAGTTTCGCGGTAACGACGTTCTAAATGCGGCAAAATCCCTTCAAACGCCATGACGCGATTATGACGACGACCACGTTCATCAATATAGCTTAAGTCAATTTTGTCACGACCGGTGCCGTATAAGAATTTCTTTTGCGTGTCTTTACTTAGCTCATTCCATGGCGTTTCCATCGAAAAACCATAATGATCCGCGACTTTTTGTAGCATGCTGTAATAGTAAGGACGCTGACGATCCCAACCACGAATCGCACCTTGGCTAATCGAGAGTTCTTGATTATGAATCAGTTTGTCTGCGCTAAAATGATTACGTGTGCCTAAACCATCACAGACAGGGCAGGCACCAAATGGATTGTTAAACGAGAACAGACGTGGCTCAAGTTCTGCCACCGCGCGTTCACATTCAGGGCAAGAGTGTTTCGCTGAAAACACGCGATCCGGATGTTCGCCATTCATCCATGACAAAATGGCAATATCGCCACCTAAACGTAAGGCAGTTTCAAAACTTTCGGCAATACGATTGCCTAAATCATCACGGACTTTAAAACGATCCACCACCACTTCAATGCTGTGTTTTTTCTTTTTGTCCAATTCTGGGATTGGATCTAAATCAACAATTTCACCATCGACACGGGCGCGAACAAAGCCTTGACCTTGCAGTTGTTCAAATAAATTTGAATATTCACCTTTACGCTCACGTACCACAGGTGCAAGTAGCATCAGGGCGGTACCTTCTTCTAGCCCTTTTACTGCATCCACCATTTCCGACACAGTTTGCGCCACCATCGGTAGGTCATGCTCAGGGCAATGCGGTGTGCCGACACGGGCATACAATAAACGTAAATAGTCGTAAATTTCTGTGATTGTTCCTACTGTTGAACGCGGGTTATGGCTCGTGGATTTTTGCTCAATGGCAATTGCAGGACTTAAACCTTCAATCGAATCAACTTCGGGTTTTTCCATTTGCGATAAAAATTGACGCGCATATGCCGAGAGTGATTCGACATAACGACGCTGACCTTCGGCATATAAGGTATCAAAGGCAAGGGATGATTTACCTGAACCCGAAAGCCCCGTAATCACCACAAACTTGTCGCGTGGAATATCAAGGTTCACATTCTTTAAGTTATGGGTACGTGCACCTCGAATACGGATATGACTTTGGCTCATGTAATGATCCTAAACACTAATCTTGAGAGGTGTATATGATAGCGCATGAAAAATGTTCAAGTGGGCTTTGACTACATTTGTACGTCAAATTATGACGGATCGTTTTGTTTGTAGGCAAAATGCTGGGGTTAACTAAAAAGCCTGAGGATAGATCATCAGGCTTGGTCTGCTTGATTTAGATGATTTTTATGTTAGTCGGTTTAGAGTGGCCAAGTGCGCTCATGGTAAGCACTGTCCCAGAATAACCATTCTAATTCTGCACCACGGCGATAAGCTTGATGCATTTTAGCTAAGGTGTCAGCATCACAACGTGCTGCTACACGGTCAATGGTAGCCACCACTTCACGTACTGCACTGTGGAATTCTTCGCCAGCATAGGTATCAATCCATGCTTGATATGGATTATTGGCTACCGATTGCGCCACAATATCACGGCCCACTTCAGCGTAAATCCAAAAACATGGTAACAACGAGGCGAGCACCACAGGATAACTTTCTGACCATGCTGTTGCTGTTAAAAAGCTGGTGTAATGATGGCAAGCTAAGGTCAGTGGGGTTCGCTCAAATTCTGCTTGGCTAATTTGAAATTGACCTAAAAAGCTATCATGCATTTCCCGCTCAAATACAATCGCCAGTTTGGCAGCTTCGGCAAATTGAATTACATCTTGCGTTTCAAAGGCTTTGGCTGCACACACGGCAAGTGCACGTCCATAGGCCACTAAATAATGCGCATCTTGAATAATATAATGCTGGAAAGCACTTTTAGTTAAGGTCCCTTGGCTTAAACTTTGATTAAATGGATGTGCTAAGATTTTTTGATAAAGATCGGCGTGTTGTTGCCACAATTCGGCTGAAAAAAGCATTGTTCAGTCTCATGGATAAAAATGCTTTGACTATAGCAAATAACCCTTAACCCGCCATAGGGTAAAAAATGCCGTGCTTTGAGTAATAAAAGCAGCGGGTATTTTGGCCTTTGGGGGTACAATAGCAGCAAATATAAGCGTCTCTGAGTTGGTGTTTATCAGACGTTTTCTACTCTATTGATATTTTAAGGTCAAATTGTTATGTGGAAACATTTTGGTTTCTCGATCATTTTTACGATCATCTGCCTTGCTTTATCTGCCTATTGGGGCTACACCCATGGGCCAGAAGCGGGCGTCAAAACGATGCTTACTGCATTAACTGTCACTGCAATTTTGGCGGTGATGGAAGTATCATTATCCTTTGATAACGCCGTGGTAAATGCCTCGGTATTACGTGGTTGGGACCATTTTTGGAAAATGTTGTTCTTAACCGTGGGGATTGTAATTGCCGTATTTGGTATGCGTTTGATTTTCCCTGTAGTGATTGTGGCAGTCACGGCGGACATGGGCGCGATGGAAGTCGTAAATTTAGCCCTGAATGATCCAAAGAGCTATTCAGCAAAACTGATGGCACATCATGCTGAAATTGCTGCCTTTGGTGGTGCATTCTTATTGTTAGTGTTCTTAAACTTCTTCTTAGATGAAGAAAAAGACACGCATTGGTTCCGTTTTTTAGAGCGTCGTTTAGCACATTTGGCGAGCGTGCCTGCAATGTCGGTATTTGTGGCTTTAATTGCCTTATTGGTGATGGCAGCAAATATTGCCGAAGAAACCCGTTTAGCGGTGGTGATGGCCGGAATTTGGGGTATCGTGGTGTATATTGGGGTGCAAGTGCTGAGTCATTTATTGGGTGGTGAGCCTGAAATTGACGAAAATGGCAATGCCATTGCACATGATTCAAACGGTGCGCCAACAGGCGTAGTCAAAGCAGGTTTTGGTGGTTTTTTATATTTAGAAGTGCTTGATGCCTCATTTAGTTTTGATGGAGTAATTGGTGCGTTTGCGATTACTTCTGATGTTGTCATCATTATGCTCGGTCTTGCGATTGGGGCGATGTTTGTACGTTCGATGACGATTTATCTAGTCGATAAAGGTACTTTAGATGCATATATTTATTTAGAGCATGGCGCACATTATGCCATTGGTGCTTTAGCTTTCATTATGATTGCCAGCGGCACAGGCTTACACATTCCTGAAGTGATTACAGGCCTGATTGGTGTGGCATTTATTGTTTGGGCAGTGATTGCATCCATCCAATATCGTAAACAACAAGAAAAGTTGAATTCGTAAAACCGATATTCACTATGGCGCATTTCAATGCGCCTTTTTTGTGCCTGAAATAGCAGCTTGATGCTGAATGATGTAGCATATCGCTGACCTTGACATAAAATCCCAAACCCTATGATGAATGCCTTAGAACGCCGCTCAACTTTTGCCTTAAGCAGTATTTTTGCTTTACGCATGTTGGGCTTATTCATGATTATTCCGGTATTTTCAGTGGCGGGGCAGCAGTATGCACATGCCACACCGATGCTGATTGGTTTAGCTGTTGGGGTATATGGCCTGACTCAAGCCCTGTTACAAATTCCCTTTAGCCTGATTGCGGATCGTTATAGCCGTAAACCATTAGTGGTATTGGGTCTGCTCATGTTTGCTTTGGGTGGTGCGGTCGCAGCCATGTCAGAGAGTATTTACGGGGTGATTATTGGTCGTGCTATTGCAGGTGGTGGCGCGGTGTCTGCGGTGGTGATGGCATTACTTGCTGACGTTACCCGTGAAGAACAACGCTCTAAAGCGATGGCGATGATGGGTATGAGTATTGGCTTATCTTTTGTCGTGGCTTTTAGCTTGGGGCCGTGGCTGACCAGCTTAGTGGGAATTTCAGGTTTATTTTGGGTCACGACCATTATGGGTTTAGCTGCAATTGCGATGCTGACCTTAGTGCCAAAAGTGACGCGTCATCATAAAAAATTCCAACAAGGCTATGTTGAACAGCTCAAGCAAGTGCTCAGAATGGGCGATCTAAATCGTTTGCATGTGTCAGTATTTAGCTTGCATTTGCTACTCACCGCGATGTTTATTTATATGCCATCACAGCTGATCAGCATGGCAGATTTGCCGCTATCGAGTCATGGTTTAGTCTACTTGCCACTGTTAGTGTTAAGTCTGTTTTTTGCTTTTCCTAGCATTATCTTGGCAGAAAAATATCGCAAAATGCGCGGGATTTTCTTAACTGCCATTGCTGGCATTATTTTAGGTTTACTGGTGCTGATTTTTGGCTTTGAATCCAAATATATTTTGTTATTGGGCTTAGGATTATTCTTTATTGCCTTTAATGTCATGGAAGCGTTATTACCATCTTGGCTGTCTAAATCTGCACCGATTCAGTCTAAGGCAACCGCGATGGGCGTGAATGCCTCTAGCCAATTCTTGGGCGCATTTTTTGGTGGTTTGTTGGGTGGGCAATTGTTGTTACTCAACAACACAGCGCTAGGTTGGAGCATTTTAAGCGGCATTGCTATACTTTGGTTGCTGATCAGCTTTGGTTTAAAACAACCACGTTATTTGTCTTCAATGGTATTTCGTTTACCTGAGCAACATAATACTCAAGACTGGACGGCAGAATTATTGGCAATTCGTGGTATCGAAGAAGTGCTGATTATGCCAGAGCAAAACGTGGCTTATGTGAAGGTTGAAAAACAGCTGATCGATGATGCAGCGCGACAACAATTAACGCACTTGTTAGGGAAAGATATAGCCATTTAGGCTGAAGTCTTATAAAGTAAAACTAGCAAAAAACAGTATATTAGGTATAAAGCTCATGCGTGGTGTAAATAAAGTTATTTTAGTGGGTACGTTGGGTAAAGATCCGGAAACTAAACAGTTTCCAAACGGCGGCTCAATTACTCAATTTTCTATCGCAACTAGCGAATCTTGGGTAGACAAAGCGACAGGTGAACGTAAAGAACAAACCGAATGGCACCGTATTGTATTAAATAACCGTTTAGGTGAAATTGCGCAGCAATATTTACGTAAAGGTTCAAAAGTTTACATTGAAGGTTCTTTACGTACCCGTAAATGGACAGATCAAAACGGTCAAGAGCGTTACAGTACAGAAATCCGTGGTGACCAAATGCAAATGCTTGATTCGCGTGGTCAAAATGATGGCGCGCAAGACGGTGGTTTTGCTCAGCCACGTTTTAACAATAACCAAGCTAACCAAGGCGGTTATAACAACAACCAAGGTGGTTATGGCAATGCTAATCAAGGTGGCTATAACAATAATAACCAAGGCGGTTTTAATAACAACCAAGCAGGTTATGGCAACAATAATCCAGGTGGTTTTGCACCACAAGCTGCACCTAAAGCGCCTGCGTCTCAGCCACCAGCGGATATGGATGACGACTTACCATTTTAACTCCAAACGCAAAGGGCTCATCTTTGGATGAGCTTTTTTATAAACTCTTAAATCTAATAATCCGATCATTTTTATAAAAACAAACTGTTTTACCTATTTTTAAATCCGACGTATTCTAGCTTCACAGATAAGCAATCTCCGAAATTAAACTAAAGGAACATCTCATGAGTTTGATCAATACTGAAGTTAAACCGTTTAACGCAACAGCTTACCAAAACGGTCAATTCATTGAAGTGTCTGAAGCAGACATGAAAGGCAAATGGTCTGTGGTTTTCTTCTATCCAGCTGACTTTACTTTCGTTTGCCCAACTGAGCTTGGCGATCTTGCAGATAACTATGCCGAATTCCAAAAATTAGGTGTGGAAATCTATGGTGTATCTACAGATACCCACTTCACGCACAAAGCTTGGCACGATACTTCTGACGTGATTGGTAAAATCCAATACCCATTAATTGGTGACCCAACTTGGACTTTAGCTAAAAACTTTGACGTTTTAATTGAATCTGAAGGTTTAGCTGACCGTGGTACTTTTGTGATTGACCCAGAAGGCAAAATCCAAATCGTGGAAATCAATGCAGGCGGTATTGGTCGTGACGCGCAAGAGCTTCTTCGTAAAGTTAAAGCGGCTCAGTATGTACATGCACATCCAGGTGAAGTGTGCCCAGCAAAATGGAAAGAAGGCGAAGCAACCCTTGCACCTTCAATTGACTTAGTCGGTAAAATCTAAGTCAAGATAGAGGAAATAAAAAGCCAAAACCCAAAGCATATTGCTTTGGGTTTTTTATGCTTGGTAGCCAGGTAATTGTTTTAGATGGCGTAAGCCATCAATTAAAAAATCGATTAATAAGCGCATACTTAAACGTTGACCTTTACGTGAGGCATAGACCAGTTGCACGGTGCCTACATTAGAGCACCATTCGGGTAATAGATGAATTAAACGTCCTGCAGCAATATCTTGTTCCACGGCTAAATAAGGCAAATCAGCAATCCCTAAAGCATCTAAAGTGGCGTAATATACTCCAGCCAAATCATTGCTTTTAATTCTTGGGTGTAAGGGTATAACAAAGCTTTCTGGGGTATGAATATGCTGCAGATGCCAACTGTAGTGACTTTGTTGGGTGCCTAATACAATACTGGGAAAATGCTGTAGGTCTGCAAAATTTGTAATGCTTTGTCCTTTGAGTAAATGAGGACTGGCAACCAGACAATGTTGAGTTTTAATTACATCACGCACAATTAAACTTGAATCTTCATTGCTTTGAAAATTAGTACGAATCGCAAGATCGATATCATCATGAATGAGATCAACACGGCGACTGGTAAGTTCGAGTTCGATCTGTACCTTAGAATATTGTTTTAAAAAATCATTGAGTAAATGGCGAATCTGAAACTGCATCATCATGTTTGGGCAGCTAATTTTAATTAAGCCTTCAGGTTCACTATGTTGTTTCAGTAGGACGTTATCGGCACATTGCGTTTGAGCCACTAACTTGGCGCATTCTTCAAAAAAATCTTGCCCTAAGGGCGTCACTTTAAAGTGGCGCGTTGAACGTTGAATAAGACTGACATTATGTTGTTGTTCTAAAGCCAAGATCCGACGGCTGAGTTTAGACTTGGTGATCAAGCTCGCTTCACTGGCTGCACTAAAACCACCATGCTTGACCACCAAATAAAAATAGTAATAGTCATCTAAGCTATGCATGTTTTTGGCTGCTCTGAGTTAAACAAACGAAGAGTATAGCAGCCTCAAGCTGAGGGAAAGCTTGAGGCTAAATTGAATTATTTATCTTGATTAAAATAGCTATAGCTATTCATTAGGTTGCGGTAGTCTGGAATATGTTGAGAGAACAGTGCACCTAAGCCTTCGACATCATTACGCCAATCGCGGTGTAATTCACACGCCATACCAAACCAAGTCATGAGCTGTGCACCAGATTGGCTCATGCGTTGCCAAGCAGAGTCACGGGTTAAATGGTTAAAAGTGCCAGAAGCATCGGTCACCACAAATACATCATAATCTTCTGCTAAAGCTGAAAGTGTTGGGAATGCCACACATACTTCAGTCACCACACCAGCAATAATAATTTGTTTTTTACCTGTGGCTTTGACTGCATCAACAAAATCTTGATTATCCCAGGCGTTAATTTGACCCGGACGGGCAATATATGGTGCATCTGGGAACATTTCTTTAAGTTCAGGAACTAATGGACCATTTGGACCTTGTTCAAAGCTGGTGGTTAAAATGGTGGGTAAATTAAAATATTTTGCAGCTGCAGCAAGTGCTAACACATTATTTTTAAATTTATCAGGATCAATATCGCGCACTAAAGATAATAGACCAGTTTGATGATCGACCAAAAGTACAACCGCATTATCTTTATCTAAACGTACATAAGGCTTAGCCATGATGAAATTCCTCATTGTTGTGAGCAGCATCGCGCTGCAGTTGTAATGACTTTAAAATCTAAACAGAAAAAGCAGAAGACATAAAAATGTGATAGTTATTTTCAAAATTAGGATAATTAAAAACCCTACCCAGTACAGTCATTTATTGTATTAAAAATATGACGCAGTATCTCAGTTGTGGCTCTAGCTGAGTAGAGCACAGACTTTTAACATAGGCTGATTCATAGATTGGGAGTAGAACATGAAAAAAGTCATTGGGGTGTATCGTAATCAGCAGACCCATTGGGTGGGTGATGGCTTTTTAGTAAAAAGCTTGTTCTCCTATGATCGTTTAGGTCAAGCCATTAGCCCATTTTTATTACTCGATTATGCTGCGCCACATAGCTTTATTCCGACCCAAAAACAGCGTGGTGTAGGTTCACATCCGCATCGTGGTTTTGAAACGGTGACTTTGGCTTATCAAGGTGAAGTCAGTCATCAAGACTCCAGTGGTGGTGGAGGGACGATTCATGCAGGTGATGTACAGTGGATGACCGCGGGTGCTGGTATCGTGCATGAAGAATTTCATAGCCCGGCATTTGCTGCACAGGGCGGTATCTTTGAAATGGTACAACTTTGGATTAACTTACCTGCCAAAGACAAAATGACTCCAGCACACTATCAGGCATTAAAAGCTGAAAATATTCCAATGATTAGGTTTGCCAATCAAACGGGACATTTACGTGTGATTGCAGGGCACTATGCACAGCAACATGGCCCAGCCAGTACTTTTAGCCCAGTTAATGTATGGGACGGTGCATTGAAACAAAATGCGAGTTACACCTTACATGTACCGCGTGAGCATACGACGCTGTTGTTGGTATTGCAGGGCGAGCTTGTCATTAATGGCACACAACAGGTACAAGATAGCTCAGTGGTGATGTTTGCCCGTGATGCAGATCCTCAAATTGAGCTGTTTGCCAATATAGATACGTGCTTTGTGATATTAACGGGTGAACCACTGCATGAACCTATTCAAGGATATGGGCCTTTTGTCATGAATACTAAGCAAGAAATTGTGCAGGCATTCAATGATTTTAACCAAGGTAAATTTGGTTAACTCAAGGTTGCCGAAAAAATCAGTTAATCTTTAGCATGCAAAAAAAGAATAGACTCCGCGATTAAGCGGAGTCTATTGTTACGCTGTAAACATGTAAAAAATTAAATATTATTATTAAATTATGTGACTTAAATCATCATTTAAAGCACGGTGCATCATACCTATTTTTTACCATGTTGTAAAATTCATACTTTGATTTCATAGAAATTTTAACTTAAATATTGTTATGTAGTCATAAATAAAGCCTTGCTGAGTTCAGCGAACAAGCATACTAAAGCACAGCACAACCTGTTAATAATCATTTGAATGATCTCTTAGCTTGACGTTCACAAAAAAACTGAATATGGCATTTTTTAATAGCCAGTTTTGCTAAAGCTTGGTTCATAATTTTGAAATGTGTTTTTTGACGGACGGATAATAATTTGGATATTGCAATTATTGGTAGTGGCATGGCTGGCCTTGCTACCGCAAGAATTCTTAAAGATGCAGGACATAACATAACAATTTTTGAAGCACTGCCAGGCCGCGGTATGGACAGCCATAGTACCGAGTTTGAAGGTGGTTTAATTGATGCACCTTTACGTGTCATGAATCCTCACTTATGGAAAAACACCTTAAGTTTGGCCACTTATTTAGGCATTAGCACTTTCCCAGTACGTACCTATATGGCATGTAGCTGGTTATTTGAAGATCGTACCGAAACATGGCTCACCACCACGCGCACCAAAATTGGTAACTTCCCGATTATTAATAACCGTAAAGGCATTCAGCAATACGGTTGGCGTTTAGTTAAAGGCATGTTGCAGTTAAAAACCGCTTTGGCACAGTTCTTTAAGTCAGATCATCAAGACATCACTTTAGCTGAATTTATTAATCAGCATGATATTGAAGAAGTGTTTTGGCATGGTGCAGTGATGCCTGTGCTATATACCATCTGTACCTGTAATCCAAAAACCATTGGTGATTGGCCAGCAAAACCATTACTGACTTTCTTACGTCAATTGACTGATGGCGATGCGTTACTGCGTATTCAAGGTGGCACACCGGCTTTAGTCAATAAATTGATTGAAGGCGTGACCATTAAGAGTGGCTCACCGATTACTTATGTATCCGAGCAAGGTGAACAAGTTGTGGTGAAAAATGCCGATGGTGAGCTTGAGTATTTTGACCGTGTGGTTGTAGCGACGCCAACCACCAAGATCGAAGATTTCTTAGACAATGAGCAATTTAAAGATGACATTGAGTTGTTGAAGAAATTTAAATTTGAACAAGGTGATTTAGTCATTCATACCGATAACACGGTAATGCCACCTAAACGTAAAGATTGGGCTGTGCTCAGTTATATGATGGATCGTAAATTTACCCGTCAACAATTTACCGTTTGGCTGAATGCGGTAGAACCAAGTTTAGTGGGTAAAAATCCAGTCTTCCAAACTTGGCGTCCGGTGACTGAAATTGATCCGAAGAAAATCATTTCGCGTGTGACCTTAACTCGCGCTGTGGTGGACTCGGACACAGTTGAGTTAAACAAACAAATTCAAGCAAGTCATCGTAGTCCAGATCGTAAAGTATTTTACTGCGGTTCATGGTCATGCGATGGTTTACCAATTTTAGAATCTGCGGTGACATCAGCGATGCACATTGCAGAAATCTTTGGTGCGCCATTGCCGTTTGTTGGCTTAAAGCCTAAAGTTGAGGTTGCTCCACAACTCGGCTACTAAAGCATGTTCCAAGCGCTACACGCACAACTGTTACAACATAAATATGCCATTAATACGGCAATGTTAGGTGATGAAAATGCGTTAGCTTGGAGTAATTTAGGCCTTTGGCAAGCAGGCGATGGTTATCGTACTGCTTGTCAGGCATTGGCCATGCAACTGGCCCATGCCATCAATTTAAATTCAAACGACATTTTGCTCGATTTAGCTTGTGGACAAGGTGCAAGCCTAAGCCTTTGGTATCATTATTATAAAATTCAAAATATTAGTGCAGTTGAGTTACAGGCTCAGCATGTGCAGCATATTCAAACTCATGCTACATTTTTAAATTCAATTCTTTGTGATTCTTTTTTAAATTTAAACTCAAACAGCTTTAGTCAAAAATTTACTGCAGTGGTGTGTATTGATGCGGCTTATCACGTCAATTTAAATTCATTTCTTACTGCGGTGCAGCAGGTGTTGCAGCCTCAAGGACGCTTGGCTTTTCATACGTTGGTGCTGAGTGATCATTTTTTAAATTTAAACGCGTGGCAGCAAAAAAAATATGCCTATTTGCTTAAAGCCGCAGATGTAAATTTAAAAGATTTAATGACTCAAAATGAACTGCACAGCACCATCATGCAGCATGATTTTCAGCAGGTGAGAGTAACCGATTTAAGCGCGCAAGTATTGGCAGGCTTTGCTGATTTTGTCGCAGCAAGCAATTTAAATTTAGTCGGTTTAGATGGTTTGAAAATTAAGATGGCCGCTAGGCTGTGCCAAAAGTTATGGCAAGACGGCTTAGTGCGCTATGTGGCTGTAGCAGCTTTTTAAAGCGTTAAAAACAACAAAGCCTCACTAAAAAGCGAGGCTGAGTATAAGATGGTGCCGGCACACGGATTCGAACTGTGGACCTACTGATTACAAGTCAGTTGCTCTACCAACTGAGCTATGCCGGCATCTTGGAATCGCATTATAGAGAGTTTTTAAAACTGTGCAAGCCAAAAAATAAACAATCAAATCAGATATTAAAAAAAACTCAGCTTAAATGGTATTTAAGCTGAGTTTTGTGGGTCTTTTAAGCATTAATAGGATTTTTTACGTAAGATTTGGTCAAGGTCGTGGGCACATTCTTCGAGGGTTAACGCCATATCAATTTGCATTTGTGGTTTAAGCTCATTGGCCAGTTTTCTCCATTGTTCGATGAGGCGTAGCGCTTTTTGTACTTTATGTTTGTTTACGTCTTTAGCAATGGTTGGGGTATAGCCGCCACGTTTGGCATTTTTTATTTGTTTTGCATAGTTTGCGCTGGTATTCATTGCAGCTCCTATAACATTTGTTTTTGTATGCTGGGTTAACCCAAGTAGATTGTGGTTTAGGATTGTTGCAGTGATATGAATTTATAGACCTTTTTTCTCCTTAAACATTTTATTGTTTTTAAGATTTACTATGCAGAGTTTGTGCCAAATGATGATTTTGAGCTTTGATAAGATCAATGAGCTTAAGCGACATGTTGTGACGTGATGGGCTGTTTAAAATAATTTAGAGTGTACATAATTTATCAAACTTAAATACTTCATTACATAATTCAATCGAGTCACTATGAAAAAAGAAAACGCGCAAAAAATGCAATTTGGTCACTTTAATGAGTTTCCTGTGGGTACTATTTTCAAGGGTAGAATGCTTTTAAAACATCTCGGCTTACATTTTCATATTCAAAATGGAATTAGTTATACCGTAGATGATGCAGCAGATGCGATTGTATTATCTGGTGGCTATATTGATGATGAAGATCGAGGTGATAGCATTGTATATACAGGTATGGGAGGGCGCAGTACAGACGGTCGTTGCCAGATTCAAGATCAAACTTTTACTAAAGGCAATCGAGCTTTGCTCCTTAATCATGAACAGAATATCCCTGTACGTGTATTTAGTCATGTAGAGGGAATCAGTAGTGATTACTTATACCGTGGTCTCTACGAGGTGAATCGCTGTTGGTTAATGCCAGGTCAAGACGGTTTTAATATATGTAGATATCAACTTAATAAGATAGATGAGTTGGCTTTTGTCCATCCTGATCACACTCATCTAGCTGAAAAGAATATAGAGCATGAAGGAATAGTACTTCCTACCAAAAGAAAAACTACAACTCATTCATTTATTGTGCGTGATATTAAGCAAACGAGAAAAGTGAAAAATTTATATCAGTATGCTTGCCAAATATGTGGAGTTCACATTGAAAACTTTAGAGGAAAAAAGCATGCAGATGGTGCGCATATTCGAGGCTTAGGTACACCACATCATGGCCCAGACGTATCTAGCAATATTCTTTGTCTTTGTCCTAATCATCATAAAATGTTCGATTTTGGTTCCATCGTTGTAAGAGATGATTTAAAAGTAATAGATTTACTTTCCGGTCAAGAAACAGATGACTACCTATACATCAAAGATGATCATCGATTAGATCGAGAGCAACTTCAGTATCATTACGATTTCTTTACATCATCAAAAAATACTTACTTGGATGAAATTGCATAAAGCATAAAAAAATCCCCAAACCTTACGATTTGGGGATTTTAGAATTTTGGCGGTGAGAGAGGGATTCGAACCCTCGATACGCTATAAACGTATACACACTTTCCAGGCGTGCTCCTTCAGCCACTCGGACACCTCACCATGCGCGGTGGATAATAACTAAAAAGCAGCACGCTGCCAAGACAATAACAATTGATTTAGAGAAAAACTTTAGTGGCAGTGCTATGATTCGCAAAAATAGTCTGCAAAACGAAGACATAATATGCAAAGTACTGCAAAAAAAGCCGCGTTGCCTGTCATTACCTTGGCTGCACTTGGCGTAGTATTTGGAGACATTGGTACCAGTCCACTGTATGCGCTCAGACAATGCTTCCAAACCGCACATTTAGCCATTACCGAGGCCAGTGTTCTAGGGATCTTATCGCTGATTTTTTGGTGCATCATGCTCACCATCAGCTTTAAATACATCACCATTATTATGCGTGCGGATAACAATGGCGAGGGCGGTATTATGTCGCTATTGGCACTGATCCTACGTGCCACCAAAATCGGTGAAAAAAAGCGACTATATATTATTGCTTTAGGCTTTATCGGTGCGTCCTTATTCTTTGGTGATGGCATCATCACACCCGCCATTTCGGTGCTGTCCGCAATTGAAGGCTTAAGTATTGCTACACCTATGTTTAATGATTGGTTAGAACCTTTAGCGATAGGGATTTTGGCAGGACTGTTTTTTGTACAGCGTCATGGTACAGCTACTATGGGCAAATTCTTTGGTCCATTAACCTTGCTGTGGTTTAGTTCAATTGGCGCAGCGGGCTTATGGAGTATTCTGCAAACGCCCCAAGTGCTGCATATGATCAATCCTTATTGGGCTTATCATTTTGTTGCAGATCAGCCGTATTTAGCCTTTTTAACCATGGGCGCGGTGATTCTTACCATGACTGGTGGTGAGGCGATTTATGCCGATATGGGGCATTTTGGTCGCCTACCGATTCGTTTGGCGTGGTTTATTGTGGTGTTGCCATGTTTACTTTTGAATTATGCTGGACAAGGCGCATTGTTATTACGTGATGCAAGCGCGATTGCCAATCCGTTTTATATGCTGGTGCCTGAATGGGCGCTGTATCCAATGATTGGTCTCGCTACAGCCGCAGCGGTCATTGCCTCACAAGCGGTGATTACTGGGGTTTTCTCTATGACCAATCAGGCGATTCAGTTACGTTATTTACCGCGTCTGACGGTACATCACACGTCTGATGTCGAGCAAGGGCAGATCTATTTGCCGTTTATTAACTGGGTGTTGTTTATCTCGGTGGTGATTTTGATCTTACTATTTGAAAATAGTGCGAATTTAGCCAGTGCTTATGGTGTGGCAGTCACCATGACCATGCTATGCGGCACAATATTAATTAGTGTATTGGCTTATAGTTATTGGAAATGGCCACTGTGGAAAGTGATTGTTTTTGCCACGCCGTTTTTATTGCTCGACTTTGTATTTGTGGCCTCTACCTCAGTTAAAATTATCTCAGGTGGCTGGGTGCCTATTTTAATTGGTGCAGTGGCTTATACTTTGCTGATGACGTGGAAAGATGGGCGCGAGATTGTCCTTAAACGGCTCTCTAGTGATGCGCTACCCATGTCTTTATTTATTAAAAGTATTGGCTATAGCAACGAAACCCAATTTGTACCGGGCACAGCAGTCTTTTTAACGGGTACACCTGATTTAGTGCCACACGCCATGTTGCATAATATTAAGCACAATAAAGTGCTGCATGAAATGAATATTATGGTCACAGTCATTACCCAAGATATCCCTTATGTTGATGATAACGCGCGTTTTATGACTGAAAAAATGAGCGAGCGTTTTTATCGGGTTAGCTTGTATTATGGTTTTAAAGATCAACCCAATATTCCAAATGCGCTGCAACAGGCTTTAGCTCAGGTAAATTTAGAATATGATTTGATGCAAATTAGCTTCTTTATCTCGCGTGATCGTTTGATTCATAGTGTGGGAGATGGTTTAGCGCCGTGGCGAGAAAAATTATTTATTTCCATGCAGCGTAATACCAGTCCAGTGAGTGATTTTTATAAAATCCCACCTAACCGCGTGGTGGAGTTAGGTAGTCAAATCGAAATTTAAACCGCAGTTTAACCATAAAAAATCAGTGTCTTGGCACTGATTTTTTTGCTGTACTTGCGCTAGGGGGCTTGTTAAGCTAGCTTTCGCTGTAACTCACTCCGACGATTTTTGCTGTGCCTGCACCTCCGCGTTCCAAATATTTTTGGCTTAAAATCATTCTTGCTATGATTGCCAGTTTAAGCTTTGCCATTGTGATAGGTGAAGATCGTTTGAGTACATGGTGGCAACAACGCAATTTGTGTCAAAGCAGTGTCTATGTGCAGCAAACGCCATTTTTTTACCGTGACGAGATTTACACCGAAAGTTATCGTGTTTGCGCAAAACATCTAACCTTGCTGTATTCAGGGATTACAAAAACGCCGTTATGGGTGAGTCAATATTTTGCCGCCACAGCAGCAGTGCCTGAAGTGCCAGCAAAGCCCAATATTGCGCCCAATCATGTAGCGCACTTATCGGCTGCGCAACGTCAAGAGCAGCATTATCAAAGTTTACTGGCTTTGCCAAAGCAGGATCAGCATCTAGAAACCCTGCTCCGTGTCCCTTTTGCCTCAGAACGGCAAGCCCAACAATGGCAGGCGATAGACCAAAGCTTAAAGTACTTAAGCCGTGCTTATCATCAGGATATTTATGTGGTGACAGGTAGCAATTACCATGCTGCAGATATCAAGCAAATAGCAGGGCACATTTGGCAGCCAGTCGGCGTGTATAAAGCGGTTTATATCCCTGAAACAGGAGTGATGGGTGCTTACTATTTGGCGCAACAGCCCAATAGTCAAATTGAATATTTAAGTATTTGTGCCTTAGAACAAAAACTGAATATGCAGCTGTTTCCGAGTCTAAGCAGCGAACAAAAACGCGATGTTTATCAGTTGCCTTTAACCCCAAAATCTGACTTTGATTGGCAATATGCTTATTGGGACAGCAAAAGTCAATGTGAAGTAGACCGCTTAAAAAAAGCCGCGCAACAAGCGCCTGAGCAAGCTATTTTTGTCGCAACGCCGTGGTTAGAGCGTGTCGAAACTGCACTGTTAAGTCTGGTATTTGAAGGTTTACATTGGTTGCTGACTCAGCTTCAATAAGATAGCTTTTAGCCTATGTTGCGCCTATACTGCTTGCTCTTTTCTGATCTGAAATTGATGTTTAACATGAAAAAGTTTAGTCCTCTTTCTGGTATGTTATTTTTAGCTGTAGCGGGGGCGACTGCTACATCAACGGCTTTAGCAGCAACTAGCCAACCTAAAGCTTGTTTAGATCAGTTTTATCAAAATACTGCGCCTGAATTACAACGCGAAAGCTTAAAAAAAGATACCACAGCACTATGTTTAAATGGCTTTAACGCCATGCATTCAGGCGTTTCAAAAACCTCATTTTGGGTGGCAGAGTATTTAACGCCCGAACGTTTAAGTGTAAAAATTAAACGTGAAGATAGCTTTCACGAAGAAGATTTAGTTAAAGGCGCGCGTGCCACTTTAAAAGACTACCGTGGTTCGGGTTATGACCGTGGTCATATGGCACCCAATGCCGATATGCCAACCAAAGCTGCGCAACATGACAGTTTCTCTTTAGCCAATATGGTGCCGCAAACCCCACAAAATAACCAACAGGTGTGGCGTGAGCTAGAAGAAGGTGTGCGTGCGGTGGTTACTAAGCAAAAACAAGATGTTTACGTGGTCACTGGCCCTGAATATTCAGGTAAAAATATTAAGCGTTTAGGTGATGGTTTACTTGTGCCAACAGCCACCTATAAAGCCATCTATGCACCTCAAACTGGGGTGATTGGCGCATATTATGTGAGCAATGATATGAATGTGGCCAAGCCAAAAGTTGAGCTGATGAGTATTTGTGCTTTAGAGCAAAAAATTGGCATTAACTTATTTCCAAAATTAAGCGATGCAGAAAAACGAAAAGTGTATGACTTACCGTTAAATGCCTCTGCGGTAAAAGCTAATCAAACGATTGGTTTAAAAAGCACAGATCAAAAGAGTAATTGTGCCGCGCCTGTATCAACGCAGCAAATCAATGCCACCAAAAAACTGTTTAAACCTAGTGCCAGCTATGAAGGCACCATGGAAGAAGTTTTAGCAAAAAAGCCACAACAGGACGTGAGTACACCTGAGCCACAAGCCAAAGCGGATACAAGTTCGACAGAAAGTTCAGGCATTTTAAAAATTATCTTGGAGATCGTGCAATTTATCGTGCAGTTACTCAAATAAATGAGTAAGGTAGAATAAATTTCGCCAATAACCAACAATAAGAGCTGCGTTATGTTTAAAGCATTTCATCAAGGTACAGAGTCAGATGCCATTTATGATTTGACCTTAGAAAACGATGTTGATCGGGTCAGTATTTATGGTAATTTACAGATTCATAAGGATCAACAAGGTTTAGCAGCAGCCAAAAAACTGCAAGCTTTACTTAATGATATTGTGACACAATTAGAAGCTGAAACGGATTTACCAGAAAAGCTGAACCGCCCAGATAGCGACGAAGTCGAGAATCCATTTTTATAAAAAAAGCCCAGTTGTACTGGGCTTTTTTATTGCGAGATGCTTAGAGTTTAGCAGGTTTAGCCACCACTTTATAAATGAGCGCTCCGAATATGCCGCCAATGATTGGTGCAAGCCAAAATAACCATAACTGACTCAATGCTGCAGTTTCGGCAAAAAAGGCCACGCCTGTACTACGTGCAGGGTTCACTGAGGTATTGGTGACAGGAATAGAAATTAAATGAATTAATGTTAAGGCCAAACCAATTGCAATTGGGGCAAAGCCTGCTGGTGCACGCTTATCGGTTGAGCCTAAAATCACAATTAAAAAGATTGCAGTTAGGACAATCTCAATCAGTAACGCAGATAGCATGGAGTATTTACCGGGTGATAACTCAGCAAAGCCGTTGCTGGCAAAGCCACCTGCACTAAAACCTGCTTGACCTGAGGCAATCACAAATAAAATCCATGCAGCAACTACAGCACCTATGACTTGGGCAATGATATAAGGCAGTAGCTCTTTGGCTTCAAAGCGTCCACCTATCCATAAACCGACCGAAACAGCAGGGTTAAAATGCCCGCCTGAGATATGCCCTAAGGCATAAGCACCTGTGAGTACAGTCAAACCAAAGGCTAGCGATACACCGACAAAGCCAATACCGAGTTCAGGAAAAGCTGCGGCCAGTACAGCACTGCCACAACCGCCAAAGACTAACCAAAAAGTACCAATAAATTCAGCAAGATATTTATTCATGCCTTTACTCCATAGTGATTTTTTATTGTATGTATCTTGTTGTTATCCTTGTAATCTAAAACGCAAAACAGGCAAGTGCAAAATAAAACAGATTAATGGTCAACCCATTTTTTAAATATAAAAAAAAGAGCACCTTAAGTGCTCTTATTTTTAAGCTATGTTTAGAGGCGCATTTCAATACCTTGCGCAGCTAAATATTGTTTTGCTTCTGGAATAGTATGCTGACCAAAATGGAAGATGGAAGCCGCAAGTACTGCATCTGCACCACCTTGGATAATGCCATCGGCTAAATGTTGTAAGTTACCTACACCACCTGATGCAATCGTTGGAATGCTCACGCGGTTGTTAATTTCACGCATTAAGGCGAGGTCATAACCAGCTTTGGTCCCGTCGGCATCCATTGAAGTAATGAGCAGTTCACCTGCGCCAAAATCAGCCATTTTGACCGCCCAATCAATGGCATCAATGCCAGTTTCTTTACGACCACCGTGGGTAAAGATTTCCCATTTATTGTCGCCAGTTTTTTTGGCATCAATGGCAACAACAATACACTGTGCGCCAAATCGTTGCGATGCTTCTTGTACAAATTCAGGGTTATAAATTGCTGCTGAGTTAATGCTGACTTTATCGGCACCTGCATTGAGCAATAAACGGATATCTTCAACTTTACGCACACCACCGCCAACAGTCAGTGGAACAAATACGCTCTCTGCCATACGTTCAACGGTACGATAGGTGGTATCACGACCATTGGAGGTAGCTGTAATGTCAAGGAAGGTAATTTCATCAGCACCTTGTTCGTTATAACGACGGGCAACTTCTACAGGATCGCCTGCATCACGAATGTCTAGGAACTGTACACCCTTCACAACACGACCGTTATCTACGTCTAGGCAGGGAATAATACGTTTAGCAAGCATAATTTTTTCCAATAATTACAGCCAATTATAAAACTAACCCGCCTAAGAGCTACACCTTGGCAGATTGACACGCTATTCTAGCAAACTTGAGTAAAATTTATCGCAGGTTTTGTATGTCGGTCTATACCACTTTGACTTTAAAGGAAGTTCAGGATTTTGCAGCGCCGTATGGCTTAGAGGTGGTCGACCTGATTCCCATTCAAGGCGGTATTCAAAATACCAATTATTTTTTAGTCTGCCAGGATGGCAATCAGTTTGTGTTAACACTGTTTGAAGAATTAGATGCCCAAGCCGCTGGGGAGCTTGTGCCGGTACTTGAGCACTTAGGTCAGCATGGGGTGGCTGTACCTGTACCATTAAATGTCAATGGCGCGGCAATTTTAACGCTAAAAGGCAAACCAGCCCAAATTGCACCACGTATGCGAGGTGAGCATCCAATGCCATCAACGCTGGGTCAAGTACGTGAAATTGCCATCGCTCAGGCAAAAATGCATGTGGCATTAACAGATTTTCCTTTGCAGCGTTCAGAAGTACGTGATCATGCCTACTGGATGAATGTAGCACAGCAGCTCAAACCAAGCTTAAGTCAGCCTGATCAAGTGCTATTAAATGAACTATTAGGCTTATTTGATGCATTAACAGCCATGTACCCAAACCGTCCTAAAGGCTTGATTCACTCAGACTTGTTCCGTGATAACACTTTATTTACGGGTGATGAATTGGCAGGCATCTTAGATTTTTATGAAATGAATCAAGATGAATTATTGCTCGATATTGCGATTACTTTAAATGACTTCTGTACCGAGTATCCTGAAGTTCATTTAAATGAAGACAAAGCACTTGCCTATTTAGAAGCTTATGAAACAGTACGTAAATTGACAGATGATGAGCGTGCATGTTTAGAGATCTATCTTGCGATGGCAGCAGGACGTTTTTGGATGATGCGTTTACGCGTTGCAGCTAAAAATGCCGAAATGGGCTTAACTGGCGCTGATATTTTGCAAAAAAATCCCGATGAAATGCGAAATATGCTGATTGATCGCTTAAAATTTGTGACTGCATAACTTTAATTTGGGGTAACAATGCGCGATCAAGGGCGATTAGTCGAATGGTTTGATGAAAAAGGCTATGGTTTTATCCAACCGACCGACAGTGAAAAAGATCGGGTATTCTTACACATTAAAGATTTTGCTCGGCCCGGCCCACGTCCAGTCGTGGGCTGCGCTTTGGAATATGTGCCTTTAATCGATGGCAAAGGACGTATGCGTGCTCAACAAGTCACGTATTTAAAAGCCGCACAAGTGAAAAAAAGCACGGCTAAAGTGACGCAAAAGCCACAAGCCAAGCAGCATCCATTGAATATGCTGAGTATTATTTATATCTTGTTGCTTGCAGGATTGGTAATTTTTGGCTTGCTGCCAAGCTTATCTCTGTTGATTATCAGCCTGATGAATGTTCTGAGTTATTGGTTATATGTTCAAGATAAACAAGCTGCCCAACAAGGTGAGCGCCGTGTTGCAGAAAACAATCTGCATATTTTGGCATTTTTAGGCGGTTGGCCTGCGGCGCATTTAGCCCAGCAAAGGCTACGTCATAAAACACAAAAACAACCCTTTAGAAATATCTATTTTGCGATGATTGGGTTAAATATAGCTTTGATTGTTTTATTTATTTCGCCATTTAATCCCTTGTTATAGTGGATGATTGAGGTCTGACGATGAATTATTCTATAGATAAAGATCCAAATCGTACCTTAACCTTTGTGTTATATGTTTTATATATCGTGGCAATTTTTAGCGCAGGGATTTTAGCGCTCGTCGCATTACTCATTAATTACTTAAAATTAGACGCAGTCAAAGGCTCAATTTTTGAAAGCCATTTTCGCTTTCAAATTCGTACCTTTTGGTGGTATTTGATTTGGACGGTATTGGCTTTTGTACCGTTTATCTTTGTCTTCTTTACGGGTCAAGATCCTGCACTTTTTGCGGGTGTGACTTTAGGGGCGAGTGCTTTTTGTGTTGCCGTGTTGGCCTTATCGTGGTTATGGATCGTGTATCGTGCCATTAAAGGTATCATGCGTTTAAATGATAATTTAGCCATTTAAAAAATCCCCTCATGTTGAGGGGATTCTTTTAGCTTTGGCTGTGTTGTCTCTTTTGTAAAAATTTAGGTCGCCATTCACTGGCAATCACGCCAAGCACCACCAATAATCCACCTAGCAAGGCTAAAGCAGGCAAGCGTTCACCGGCAAGGCGTCCAAAAAGACTGGCCCAAATTGGTTCACCCGCATAGATAATCGCAGCTTGCGATGGATCGACCATTTCTTGTGCCCAGTTCATCACCAATTGAATACAGGCACTGGCAATCCCAAGCCCCACTAAGATCATCACTAAATGTGGATGAAAGTCGGGAAGCTGTGTTTCACCTACCATGGGTGCAAACATAAAACAAAACACTGAGGCAAAGATCAGTTGCAGCACGGTGACACGACGGGTATTTACTCTAGGTGCGAAATAACTAATAAAGATAATTTCCAGCGCAATAGCAATAGAGCCTAATAGGGTCAGGACTTGACCAGAGCTTAGTTGGATTGCACCAAAGCCATTGCCTGTTAAAAACACTAATCCTAAAAAGGCCAAGCCTGCACCAAGCCAAGTCATGACATATGGTTTTTTACGGAACAGTAACCACAATAAAATGGGTACCAGTGGCACATACAGCGCGGTTAAAAATGCCGATTCACTGCTACTAATCGTTTGTAAGCCTACCGTTTGTGTGCCATAGCCAAGTGTAATGGTTAAGCCAATCACAGCGCCTGCAAAAACTTCAAAAGTAGTCATGCCTTTGAGGTGTTTCCATGAAATTAATGTGACTGCAATGGCAGCCGCCATAAAGCGCAATGCAACAAAAAGTACAGGACTGGAAAAACTCAGACCATATTTCACCACCACAAAGGTCGTGCCCCAAATGATGGTAATTAAAATGAGTGACAGTTGCGGAAGTTTAGCTTTCCACATGGGAAGTTTAGTTGCTTGCATGGACATGGCAGAGAGATCAAAATTAAAAATACACAAAACAAAAAGAGGTCCGAAGACCTCTTTAAAAAGCAAAATCAGTAATTTAGATTAAGCATCAAGTACAGCTTGTGCTTCGCGAAGGTTTAAAGTGCCTTCATAGATTGCACGACCTGTAATCGCACCTAAAATACCAGGCTGACTTTTTAAGCCGTGAACGTCATCAATATTGGTTACGCCACCAGAAGCAATCACAGGTAGACCTGAGTAAGTCGCAAGATTGACAGTTTGTTCGATGTTGACACCTTGCATCATACCGTCACGCGCAATGTCAGTATAGACAATACTAGATACACCCGCATCAGCAAAACGTTTTGCCAGCTCAGTCGCTTTAACGTCAGTCACATTGGCCCAACCATCGGTTGCTACCATACCGTTCATGGCATCAATACCAACAATGATGTGACCTGCAAATTGTTTGCATGCTTGTTCAACAAATTCAGGCTCTTTCACTGCTTTAGTACCAATAATCACATAAGATACGCCTGCATCTAAGTAGTGTTCAATGGTTTCAAGTGAGCGAATACCGCCACCAATTTGAATAGGTAAATTTGGCTGTGCTTTAGCAATCGCTTCAACCACAGGTTTATGGATTGGCGTACCTGCGAAAGCACCATTTAAATCTACTAAATGTAAACGACGTGCGCCTTCATTTACCCAATGCTGTGCAGTTGCAACTGGGTCATCAGAAAATACGGTATCGTCTTCCATACGACCTTGTTTTAAACGTACGCATTTGCCGTCTTTAAGGTCAATTGCAGGAATGATTAGCATGCTTTCGCTCCTAGCCTAATCGTATTAAATAGAGTGTTTGGCATCTTAACAAACAAATGCGTAATGTCTAAATAAAAAACTGTAAAAAGCATGTATTTAAATGCTTTAAGTATAGGGTTTTTTGCTGCTCTCTAAGCTGGCCAATAAATCGCTGACTTCTGGAAAATGCTCCGCCTCGGCTGCATAAACATGCAGTAAATTTTCTGCTGCAATTAAATTTTGGGTCAGCTCACTGGCATCGGGTTGTGGTAATTCTTGTGTATTGACCTCAATCACAGGCGTTTTCTTATGTGATGCCACTACCAAAACACGATGAAGATTAGGCTCACGGTTGTTCACTTTAGGTTTAGGTGCTTTTAAATGGATGACTTTGTGACGCTGACGGGGTTTGGCTTTTGTGTGACTGTCTGGCACACGAAACTGGCAAGAGAGTTTAGTTTGATAGGGATTTTGTAGGGCATGCTGTGACCCACCATAAAAGGGACGATACATAGTGCCTCCTTAATTTTATTATTGTGTGTATATATTCTTAATTAACCCGAATCATGGATAAGAAATTCAGTTGAAAAAAAAGATGACTGAGTTGATAAGTGAGTTACGACACAAACCATTCAACCAGCCATCCTATGTTCGAGTTTACAACTTTATTCTGCACGAT
>NZ_PJRJ01000012.1 GCF_003711395.1 Acinetobacter sp. B51(2017) | reverse complement strand
GACAATAGCAAGAGTGAACCACCTGATCCCTTCCCGAACTCAGAAGTGAAACCTCTTAGCGCTGATGGTAGTGTGGGGTTACCCATGTGAGAGTAAGTCATCGCCAGCTCATTATTCTAAAAATCCCCCTGATCATTCATCAGGGGGATTTTTTTCGACTTTAAAAAAGGCTAAAAGTTTCTGAAACTAAGATCAATAAAAAAAGCCCGCTTGGGCTTTTTTTATTGAGTATAATTTTGATCTGCTTCGGCAATTTGTTCAGTGGCACGTTTAACGGCTAACAATAAATGTCCTAACATGACATCTTTAGCACTAATTACGACCACTAGCATAGGATGATTATGACTCGGTACTGCACTAATTAAGGCTTTGCCATTTTCAGCATCTAAAGTCATGCTTTGGCAACCATTTAAGTTAATCTCACCCAAAAAGGCTTGTACCATCGCTAAAATTGAGCTGCTGACGGCTGCCAATTTACCTGAATTGTTTATATTTTTTCTATGTACTGAAGTGAGCTCAAAGCCATCAGTTGAACAGAGCATGATGTATTCTACGCCATTCACTTCACGCAGAACTTCATGAATACTTTCATGAGCTAAATTGATTAGGGCATCGGGTGCCGAACGTTGTAAAAGCATAATAATTCAATCTTTTTTAATGAGCAAAATTAACTTCAGCATTGGCAATCAATGCATCTACCATTAACAATACGTCTTCTTTAACACGCGCATCTACAAAAAATAGAGGGTAATTATGACTTTGTTTTTGTTGCCAATCACGATAGATGGAAGTAGTTTGAGTGGTTTTTTCATCCACATGGGTAATGCCAATAATAATATTATTGCTCATTTCCTGAAAAGTAGCTAAATATTCTTCTAAGGCTGAGATTGGATCATCAATACTGTGATCAATCAATAAAATTGTGCCTAAAGCTCCTTTGCAAATGACGCCCCACATAAAGTTAAAGCGTTCTTGGCCAGGGGTACCATACAGCCCAACTTTAATATCATCTTCAAGTACAATTTCACCATAATCAATGCCTACCGTTGTCAGATTTTTTTGATGTGCTGCAACGTCAGTATTTAAGGCTTCTGTGCTTAGTACGTCAATTTGTGAAATAGTTTTAATGGCTGCACTTTTACCTGCACCCATCGCACCGGCAAATACTATTTTATATTGTTGTAAAATCATGAATATATTTTCCCTACAGACCTAGTTTTTTACGTAATTTGCCAAAGAAATTACGTAATGCAGATGTTGGTTCTGCAACAGAATTAGTTGTCTGAATACTTTTAAAACGTGGATCAGCTTGTTGTTCATTAATCTCTTCAATACTATTACTGACTAAACCGGTAAAAATAAAGCGATAAATGAATTCTAAGCTAATACCTGAATGTTCATGAACATAATGTAAATGTGCACCATGTTGTAAATAGGCAGCAATTTTAAAAATATCTTTTTGATCTTGATGTTGTAGAGGTTGTGGCCAATATTTAAGGCGATAGTAGCCAGTATAGCTAGGTACGATAGCTCCTACATTTTGCCACACAAAATTCCATAAACCATATTGTAAATCATAGGGTTGGTTTTTATGGCAAAAACGCACTACATTATTAAGATCAGCATGTTGTAGATGAATGCTACTTTGTCCAACCGTAGTGAGTCCATTAGCGAGCCAAAATTGGTTATGTGGCTTATCAATCAAGGCAATTTTAGTATCGCCGGCAATTAAAATACATTGGCGATAATCTGTGCTTTGCCAAAGTTTATGTTGCAGATTTTCAAAATGTTTATAGTGAATAGCCTCATAAAATAAAGCACCTTGTAAGGCACTTTTAGCCCGCACAAAACGTGGTTCGATAATCTGTTGTGAGGCTCTTTTAATTTGTTCTTGATAACTCGGTTGCTTTACAGGCTTTACAGTTTGTGAAGCGCTGATTGTCGTGGCATTTACTGCAGTATTGGCAACAATTGGCTGATTATTTAGAGCTGGGATGGTTTTTTGAATATCTAACTGTTTAAAAAGATTATCAATTTGAGTGCCTTGTGGCTTTGGCTCAGGTTGGAGTTTAGAGTTTAAATTATTTAAAGTCGTGAGAGGGTTGGACGGCTGTGTAACTTCTAGAACATGCTGTTCGAACCATAAACGAATCCCGTTCGATTCGACAGGGAGATAAAACGTATCTTGAACAAGTTGACCTTGCAGTAGCGGATCATGAGCAATTTTTAGAGTTTTTAAGTTGGGACGCTGACGAATGCTGACAATATTTGGTAAGTCATAAAATAAATGACTAATGAGCAATATATCTAAACTCGCGTCATTAATATTGGTCCAATTAACGTTGTAGTGTTCAGGCAAAAGACCTTCGATAATTCGTTTTAACTCATCAATAGTCGTTAGTTTTAGGCCAAATACAGAAATATTAAGTTGCTTGTTCACGATAAGCCTATGCGATAGGGAGGAGAGGTGGAACAAGGTTGAGCTTGCTCCACTTTAAGCACATCAGGAAAAATCAAGTTCGCGTTCAAAACCTTTAAGTTCGTGACGCGCCATGGCCAGATTCGCTCGAGAACGATCTAAAACCAAGTATAAAAACAGACTATCGTTTGATTCAAGTGGACGGATCAAATGATATTGTTTACCCAAAGTAATTAACATATCTTCGATTGTATCATCAAGGTTTAATGACTTAGCAACTTTACGTTTGGCACGTACCACCTCGGTGTTACCTGCTGCTGCTAATTCTAAATCAATGTTCGAAGTGTTTTTAGTGGCAAGTGCTAGACCACTTTCGCTATCTACCAACGCTGCGGCAACAAAGCCGTCGATTTCGCTCAAGCTATCTAGAGTAACTTTTGCCATGATTTTCCCCTTAATACGTTTTTATCCAAATTTACGCAGCATCATAAAAACTTTTAAATTTTATGCACAGCGTTTGGTCTAATCTAGCATTTTTCTCATATTTAGCAATGGAAAAACACGTCATTATTAAAGCTAATTTTGAGTGATTATTCATATAACTTAATAAAAAATAACAATTTTTTAAAATTTAATTAGCATTATCTAGTCAGTTTTGTGATGAATTTGTCATATCTGGCGCTGTGTTAGGATTAGACTAACAATTTATACTTTTATCGAAAAACTGTAGAGCAATTTAAACAGGCGTATACTGAGCATGGTTTTAGGAGGATTTATGTCAAAGCAAGCCTCACTCAGTTCGTATATTGAATATGGCAGTTCTGCTTTTAAAGCGGTGCTGTATGCTTTATTTTTGGCTGGTTTTGCAATCTTCTCCTCCTTGTATTGTATCCAACCGATGATGCCGATTTTGGCAAAATTCTTTCAAGTTTCAGCGACACAAAGTAGCTTCCCACTTTCGGTTTCTACTATTGCACTAGCAGTTGGCTTGTTATTTACTGGCTTAATCTCTGATCGTTTTGGCCGTAAGCCGATTATGGTCACCGCGTTATTTGCGGCAGCTGTCTTACTTCTACTTAGTGCAGTTGTACCACACTGGGGATTTTTCTTAATCAGCCGAGTTTTAATTGGACTTGCGGTCAGTGGTGTGGCTGCAGTGGCGATGACTTATATCGGTGAAGAAATTGCTGAAAAAGATGTCGGTTTTGCTATGGGTTTATATATTTCTGGTACAGCAATTGGCGGCATGAGTGGACGTCTAATTGCTGGGGTGCTGGTTGATTTTATTACATGGCAGAGCGCAACTTTTATTATTGGTTTGCTTAACTTAGCAATTGCGATTGCCTTTTACTATTTACTACCCAATTCTCAGCATTTTAGCAGTTACCCCATGCAATGGCAGCGCTTTGCTCAGTCATTTAGAAAAAGTCTAGCTGATCAAAAACTAAGACTATTGTTTATACAAGGTTTTATCTTGATGGGTTGTTTTGTCAGTATTTTTAACTATATGAGTTATCACTTACTTGAACGACCCTTTGTCTTATCCCAAGTTTGGATTGGTCTATTATCTTTAACCTACTTGGCAGGCATCTACAGTTCACCACACGCTGCTCATTGGGGGCGTCAATTTGGACGTCATAAAGTATTAGTAATCATGTTATTCCTCATGTTATTGGGTGTAGTATTGATGTCCTTAAGCTCACTATGGCTGTTATTACTAGGCTTAGCGCTGTTCAGTTTTGCCTTTTTTGCGGCACATTCGACTGCAAGTAGTTGGGTCGCGCTACAAGCCTTGCAGTATCGTGCGGTGGGGTCGTCGTTATATTTGTTTAGCTATTATATGGGTTCAAGTGTTTTGGGTAGCAGTAGTGGGTTGGTTTGGGAAAATGCAGGTTGGCAAGGTTTGAGTGTGTTTATTGCTGGTTTTTTGATTGCTGGTGTGGTGCTTGCGCTACAATTAAAACCTAGATGAGCCTCTGAATAGACTGAGGAATTAATTGCAGTAATTTGTATAAATTATAATCAAGCAACTTGTCTGTAATTCGTGGTAAAATGCTCGGCTTTCATCTTTGATCTTATTTTTAGATCTCCTATCATCTGCCAGCCGAGAATTGCTAGCCATGTCTACTGCTTATACCATGCAGACAGCGCCAACCGCGTTGTTTGATTACGACAAATATTGGGCGTCATGTTTTGAACCTGCGCCATTTTTGCCGATGTCACGCGAGGAAATGGATCAACTCGGTTGGGACAGTTGTGACTTTATTTTAGTCTGTGGCGATGCGTATATCGATCATCCTTCATTTTGCTCAGGCATCATCGGTCGTACCCTAGAAGCACAAGGCTTCCGTGTCGGGATTATCGCCCAGCCAGATTGGACCAATGTGGATGCGTTCCGTGTTTTGGGTAAGCCAAATATTGCTTGGGGTGTCACTGCAGGTAACATGGATTCGATGATCAACCGTTATACGGCTGACCGAAAAATCCGCTCGGATGATGCCTATTCTCCTGATAATCAACCGAATAAACGTCCAGATCGTGCGGCAACTGTGTATTGCCAACGTGTCCGTGAAGCCTACCCAGATGTACCTGTACTGTTAGGTGGTATTGAGGCTTCGCTACGTCGTATTGCGCATTATGACTATTGGTCAGACAAAGTGCGTCGTTCTGTATTAATGGATTCTAAAGCCGATCTATTGATGTATGGTAATGGTGAACGCTCAATTACTGAAATCATGCACCGTTTGGCGCGTGGTGAAAAAATCCAAGACATTACTGATGTGCGTGGTACTGCGTTTATCGTCAATAAACACAACCGTGCATCAAAAGCTAAGTTTGTCGAAATCGCATCAAATGACGTCGATACAGTGGGTCGTGTCGATCCAATCATCAACCCCTATGTGATGACGGAAGATTTAGAAGGCTGTGAAATTGAGCAAGGCAAAGACTTAAGCCAATATCAAGGTTTCCAAAAAGAACATGTTGCTAATCCAATTGTGCGTGAAGGCGACAATTTAGATGCAGACACGCAAATTGTGCAATTACAACCTGCATCAAAAGCGATTAAACATAAATTACCGCCGCGTGAGCTGGCTGTGATTCGTTTGCCTGCTTATGAAGAAGTGTCACAAGATCCTGTTTTATATGCACATGCCAACCGCATTTTGCACCTTGAAACCAATCCGGGTAATGCACGCGCCTTAGTACAAAAGCATGGTGAACGTGATGTGTGGTTGAATCCGCCGCCAATTCCGTTAACCACAGAAGAAATGGATTATGTATTTGACCTGCCTTATGCACGTCTGCCACATCCATCTTATGGTGATGCACGTTTCCCTGCCTTTGACATGATTAAGTTTTCTGTAAACATCATGCGTGGTTGTTTTGGTGGTTGTACCTTCTGTTCGATTACAGAACATGAAGGGCGTATTATTCAAAACCGTTCTGAAGAGTCAATTTTACGTGAAGTAGAAAAGATTCGTGATACCGCTCCGGGATTCACAGGTATCATTTCGGACTTAGGTGGCCCAACAGCTAACATGTATCGTTTGGCATGTAAAGATCCTGAGATTGAAAAGAACTGTCGTAAGCCATCGTGTGTATTCCCAGGCGTATGTCAAAACTTGCATACCGACCATGCGCCTTTGACGCAGCTGTATCGTAAAGCGCGTAGCTTACCAGGCATTAAAAAGATTCTGATAGGCTCTGGTTTACGTTATGACTTGGCGGTTTTAAACCCAGAATATGTCAAAGAATTAGTGACACATCATGTGGGCGGTTACTTAAAAATTGCGCCTGAACATACCGAAAAAGGCCCACTCAATAAAATGATGAAGCCGGGCATCGGGACTTATGATCGCTTTAAACAAATGTTTGAGCGTTATAGTAAAGAAGCAGGTAAAGAACAATACTTAATTCCTTACTTTATCGCAGCGCATCCGGGTACCACCGATTACGACATGATGAACCTTGCGATCTGGTTGAAAAAGAATGGTTTCCGTGCCGATCAAGTGCAAACCTTCTATCCATCACCTATGGCAACCGCAACTACGATGTACTACACCGGTAAAAACCCATTGGCAAAAGTAGCGCGTTATACCGAACAAGTTGACATTGTCAAAGGTGAAAAACGTCGTCGCCTACATAAAGCATTCTTGCGTTACCATGATCCAAACAACTGGCCTATGCTACGTGATGCCTTACGTGAAATGGGACGCCAAGATTTAATTGGTAACTCAAAACAGCATTTGATTCCGACTTATCAGCCAGCAAGTGTTGAGGGTGAATACAAATCGGCACGTAAGAAAAATTCTAGTGTGGCAGGTGATTCTGCCAAACGCACAGGTGAACAAGCTAACCGTAGTAAAGCTGCACAATCGCGTCCTTCAAATACCAAGAAGCGTCCTGAACGTGGGCAGATCTTAACGCAACATACTGGCTTACCTCCGCGGGAAACTGGGGATAGCAAAAAGTCATTTAGTAAGCCTAAATCAAAATCTAAATCACGTGCTTAATCGCATAATTCAAAAGGACGCTTAGGCGTCCTTTTTTTTGATTTGACGTTTTATCGGAATTACATGCTTTGTTGCTAAAAACGTCTTGTGAGACAAATTTAAATTGTCTAGATTGTCCTTATACAAAGGACTTGTATAAGGACTCAAATTCCAGTTTGAGTGCAGCACAATAATAAAATATAACAATTAGGGAAACAAAAATGTTGATGTATATGCTGATTGGCATCCTTGTGCTCGGATGCTTAGGGCTATTGCTCAATCAGATTGCGCTAAGTCATCGCCCCAGTGATAGTGCCTTAAAGCAACGTGCGATTTTTAGTCCGCAACAGCAATTGACCTATACACGCTTAAAAATGCTTTTACCTGAACAACATATTTTGGCTCAGGTCTCATTTGATGCCTTACTCACGACCAAATATCCAAGAACGCGGTATAAATACCGTAATATGGTGGCCGATTTTGTTTTGCTCGATCGGGATTATCATATTGTAGCGATGGTGGCTTTAAACGAAAGTCATGCTTTAAAGCGGCTTAGAAATGCGGATTATCAAGATGATTTATTAAAAATGGCAGGCTATAAAGTATTACGTTATCAGCATGTGCCTGAATTAGCTGAACTAAAACGCGATTTTTTGAATGCGCATATTATTGAAGGGTCAAGTTTAAGCACAACGCATCGGGACAAGCGTTATCAATTTAGTCATGTCCCAATGTGATGTCTGAGATGGTGCCGTTAGGCAGGTTTGACTGCAACGACCGTCATTTCAACTAAAACCTCGGGCTGATACATCTTTGCTTCTACACAGGTTCGCGGTAGCGCTTGAATGTCTGCAACCCAAGCATCCCAAATTTCGTTGAAAGCTGCATAATCTTGTTCGATATCTTTGAGATAAATAGTCACAGACATAATGTGAGATTTGTCGGTGCCTGCATCTGCTAAAAATTGGTCGATGATATCTAAAGTTTGTTGGGTTTGACCACGAATATCTAAACTGGTGTCGCTAGCAAGCTGTCCTGCTAAATGTACCCATTGTCCCGAAATTGCAATTTCAGAAAAACGTTGTGAAATATGTAAACGTTGTACTGCCATAATTTTATTCCTGTGATTGGCATCGTTGTTGCTACAAGTGTAGAGAGCAAACTAGCAATTGCAAGATCATTTAGATAACAAAATAATAAAAGGCAGTTGGATAAAGCGAGGGGATGATTTGAGATTGAATGAGATGCACAATGCGAAAAGGAGGCAACCCAGTTGTTATCAGAGATGCCCTGTAATATTCGGATTGATCGTCACGCCAATCACAGGACGGGGTGCTAAAAATAAAGGTGATTTTTAGCATCTCAGCACATACATGGGTAATGCATTGCCCAAATAGATTAACCTAAATTGGCTAAAATGGAATCACTTTTTGTTAAAAAATATACTTAATGCTGCTTTTTTGTGCGTTACCATAAATTAAGTTGGTTATGCTCGGCTGGTTTTTGTAGTTGATAGAAGCCTATACCAACTAAACGAAAGCACCAGTGTGGTTGAATATGCATCTCCGCCAACAGTAATTCAAGTGCTTGAGTAAGTTCATGAATATTTTGAAAAGGCTGTTTAAAGCTTTTAGTGTGTTGTAATACTTGGAAGTCGGTTAGTTTAAGTTTGATACTCAGGCCGCGCGCAGTTAAATTTTTTTGCTTTAAACTGTGCCAAAGCTGTTGCAAGAGGGGTAGCCAATAACTTTGGCACTGGCTCAGGGTTAAATCTTGGGCAAAGGTGGTTTCTTTGGAGATCTGTTGCCGCTCACGTTCGACTTGTACGGGGCGCTCGTCAATACCTTGCGCATATAAAAATAATTGTTTGCCATATTTACCAAAGTGCTGAATTAACACGTTTTCTGCAATAGATTGTAAATCATCTAAGGTTTTTAAGCCTAAAGCTAACAATTTTTCTTGAGTGACTTGTCCCACACCTGGAATTTTATTTAAAGGCAAATATTCAATAAATTGTTGCACTTGACTTGGTTTAATTACGCAGATGCCATTGGGTTTATGCCAGTCAGAGGCAATTTTAGCTAAAAATTTATTGGGTGCGACCCCCGCTGAGGCGGTGAGTTGGGTGGCTTGAAAAATATCTTGTCGAATTGCTTGTGCAACTGCGGTGGCGCTGCCAAGACCCAACAGATTTTCAGTCACATCTAAATAGGCTTCATCTAAAGACAATGGTTCAATAATTGGGGTATATTTTTGAAAAATTTGCTGAATTTGCGCTGAAACTGCACGATATTCAGCAAAATTAGGTGCAATGACAATTAACTCAGGACAACGCTTTTTGGCTTGGCTCATGGGCATGGCAGAATGTAAGCCAAATTGCCGAGCAGGATAAGATGCCGCAGCAATGACTGCGCGTGGATGTTGTGCGGCAATCACCACAGGCAGATTGATTAAATCGGGGCGTTTACGCAGCTCCACCGAGGCATAAAACGCGTCCATATCAATATGGATAATTTTGCGTAAGCTCATATTAAGGTGTAGCAATAACCTGATTTTGAATTAAAAAATTCTGCCAATCTTGGGCATCACCATAAAATACATTTAGATCAACCGTGCCCTGAATACCTTGTATTTTACCTTTATTGCTATGTTGCCAAAATAGCCATTTGGGCTGACCTTTTAAATCAGGCAAGCTTTTATATTCGCGTACCCAAAGCGGTGTCTGATTAAAATGACCTGCTAAAACAATATTATAAAATGCTTTAGAGGTATAAAAAATCGGCTGTTTTTGATAATGCTGATATAGTTGATCATGCATAATTTGAATTTGTTTTAGTAATTGTTCTTGAGTGTAATGATTAATGCATTTGCTGTCATATTCCAAATCCATTACGGGCGGTAGCGCATCGGCTTTTTTAGGCACAGTTGCAATAAAGTGTTGCGCTTGGCTCATACCATCACGGCATAAACGATAAAAATGATATGCGCCTACATGCAAACCTTGTTCACGGGCTTTCAGCCAATTTTCCTGAAACTTGCGGTCGCTAAAATCACCGCCTTCTGTCGCTTTTAAATAGACAAAATGATATTGCTGAGGAGAAATCTTATGCCACTGAATATCCTTTTGGTGATGTGAAACATCAAAACCTTGAATCGGAAACTGGGCAGCATTGGTTTTAGCTTGCTGAAAAATGAACAGATAAATGATAAAGAGTGCGACCGCTAGCATGGATAATGCCGCAACTGCCCAAAGCAGTGGCTTGGCATTAAGTTTGGAGCGTGGCATCAGCATTCACCTTGTACAATGATCTTCATGATCATACTCCACTATGCTGTGGTGTTTTTAGGAATCTGCCAAAAAATTGCCGCAGCAATAATATTTATTAAACCTAAGCAAATCAGGCTAAAATGAAAGGCAGATTCAATTTGGGCTGCGCCTAAATAGCCAGTAAATACATTAATTAAACTCCCCGCTAAAGCCACACCAATACTCATGGCCAGCATCATAATCATTGATAAAAAGCTGTTACCACTGCTGGCATCTTGTTGTGATAAATCCTTTAAGGTTAAGGTGTTCATCGCCACAAATTGTAAAGAATTGAGTAAACCAAAGATAAAGAAATGCAAGGCACGTAACCAAAGTGGCATGTCAGCGCTGGTCAGGGCAAAACTGGCAATACAAGCGCCCACCAATAACGTATTGATGATTAGAAAACGACGATAACCTAACCACTGTATCAGTTTACGAATCATGGGCTTAGATGCCAAAGAACCCAGTACGGTTGGAATCATCAGTAGACCTGTGGTAAAGGCGTCAAAGCCAAACACCACTTGCAGCATGAGCGGTAAAATAAATGGAATTGCATTACCGCCTAACCGGGCAAAGCTGTTGCCTAAGATACCAATGGTAAATATACGATGAGCAAATAATGTGCTGCGGAATAAAGCATTGTGATGACTATGTGCATGATAAGCGTAGCCAGCCATTGCCAGCATACTCATCACGATTAAGCCCAACGATAGAGATACAGATTGTTCTGGTTTAGCAAAGTTTTCGATGCCCAATGATAAGCCAACCATAGCCACAAACAACATCATAAAGCCACTCAAATCAAAACTCTTGACTTGGCTCTCGCGAATATTTGGCATGACTTTGTAGGTCATCCATGCACCCAAGATTCCCATGGGTAAGTTAATCAAAAAAATCCATTGCCATGACGCATGTTCGACCATCCAACCGCCTAAAGTCGGTCCCATCAGTGGGCCTAACAAGCCTGCCAAACTCATCAAGCTCATGGCAGATAAAAACTGATGACGTGGGATGATTTTTAGCATCGCTAAACGACCGACTGGCATGAGCAGTGCTCCGCCAACCCCTTGTAATACCCGATACATAATTAGCTCATTTAAGCTGCTAGACAATGCGCAGCCCAATGAGGCGAGGGTAAAAATTACAATTGCAGCAAAATAAATATTACGTACCCCAAAACGATCTGCCAACCAACCACTTAAGGGAATACATGCCGCCACTGATAATACATAAGCCACCACAACACTATGCATTTGCAAGGGATCTTGTTGCAAATGACTGGCAATGCTTGGCAGGGCGGTATTAATAATTGTGGTATCTAAGCCCTGCATAAAAAAGCCAATAGAAACCAACAGAACCAATAGGCGAAATTCAGGTTGTAAGGCTTGATGAACAGCAGTTTGACTCATAGGGCATAGAGATTAAATATTTTGCTTTTAGTGTAATAGAAGATCATCAGAAAAACTGTAAAGAAGCGCGGCTTAAGGCAAGTGATAAACATGCTTTGTCACAATATTTCACTGCATGTTTGATATTGTTTTTTCTAAGATTATTGAGTTATAGCTTAAATCAATTGTAAAAACTTCTCAATGTTCATGAAAGTGTCATAAAAACGCCATAACATCGCAACAAATTTATGATCTAGCATTTTTTGTTATGACAATTGAGATATTAATGGTTATTGGCTTCTGTTTAGCAGCCTATTCCATTGTCGGAAATGATGTGCCACAAACTTTAGGTACGTTTCTTTCATCTAACTCCCATCGTCCATGGTGGGTACTGTGGATTTTTATTAGCAGTATCTTGGTGGTGGTATTAATGTACGGCTGGTATGCATCAGGCGTAGGTGATGCCTCATATGGTCGATTAGAAACCATTCCATTCCCTGAGGGTGGGATTACTTGGCTGTATATTGTACCGCCAATTTTATTATTACTTTTAACCAAATATGGTATTCCAGTGAGTACCACATTCTTGGTGCTGACCATTTTCTCACCTGCGAGCTTAGGTTCGATGATGGTGAAATCGATGATGGGTTATGCGGTAGCTTTTATTACGGCATTGATTATCTATCGTTTTGTTGCCAACAAAATGACGGTGTACTTTAACAAGACCAAAGATCAAGAACATTCAACTAAATGGATGGTATTGCAATGGTTAGCGACCGCATTCTTGTGGAGCCAATGGCTGATTCAAGATTTGGCCAATATCTTTGTGTATGTACCGCGTCAAGTACCATTTGAATTCTTAATATTTGCAATTATAGTATTTGTGGTGTTGCTTGGTATTATCTTATATCAACGTGGTGGTGCAATCCAAAAAATTGTAGATACCAAAACCGATGTTAATGATGTACGCGCAGCCACCATCGTAGACTTTATTTATGCGATTATCTTATTGGTATTCAAAGAGTGGAGTAATATTCCAATGAGTACCACATGGGTATTCTTAGGTTTATTGGCTGGTCGTGAGTTCGCAATTTCAATGATCGTTAATGGAGTGAGTAAATACCGTACTTCACGTAACGTAAGTAAAGATGCGATGAAGTTAATGTTTGGTTTAGCGATGTCGGTTATTTTAGCTACGACCTTACCTTGGTTTTACAATACTGTAACTGCACTAGCGTCATAATCGAATTTAAAAAAAGCGAGCACAATGCTCGCTTTTTTTATGCCTAAATGGCGACATGTGGAGGCGTACTTAGATTGTTGAGCGCATTATAGATTTGCTGTACATCATCACATATGATCAGTTTAGCGCGGTGCTGAGGCGGTAAAAATCCTTCTACTACTGCATGATCCAGCTGAGCAATTAAATGATCATAAAAACCGTTGACGTTATACAGCATCATTGGTTTTTGATGTTGATTTAGTTGTCCCCAAGTGGCGACTTCTAAAATTTCTTCAAAAGTGCCTAAACCGCCAGGTAGAGCAACAAAGGCGCTGGCACGCGCTGCCATTAAGGCTTTACGTTCATGCATACTTTTCACGATATGCAGTTCAGTTAATTGATTATGGGCACGTTCATAATCTAACATAAATTCAGGAATCACCCCCACCGCTTCACCGCCGTGTTGAATAATGCTATCGGCAACTTGGCCCATGAGACCAATACTGGCACCGCCATACACTAAGCCAAAACCATGTTGGGCTAAACCTTGCGCCAGTTCAATTGCAGTCTGTAAGTAAAGTGGGTTATTGCCTACGCGTGAGCCGCAATACAAAGCAATTAAAGGTTGGGTAGTTTGAATGTGGACAGGGTTTAATTGTTTTGGCATTTTTACTTCGCTATTCATCTTTTTTCTTCACCTTAGCATTTTCTTATTGTTCACTCTAGTTTATGCAATAAATATGACAATTCATCGAAAATGTAGTTTTAGATACAAAATCATCACTAAAATCATCCTGTGATAAAAAAGATGAATTTCGATGTAATCTTGCCTATACTGAAATTCTGTTTAACAACACAGCAATTGATATGAGTAGTGGTAGTGATGGGTATCGCTCCGAGAAAATAAATGATTATTTTTTGAATCCGCATAACAATAAGTTTAAGGTGCAGGAGTATCAGCCATGATTTTTGAATGGATGTCTGATCCTGCTGCATGGGTCGGACTAGCAACATTAATTATTTTAGAAATCGTCTTAGGGATTGATAACTTAGTTTTTATTGCCATCTTGGCAGAAAAACTTCCTCCAGAGCAGCGTAATACCGCGCGTATTTTAGGCTTGATGCTTGCCCTATGTATGCGCTTGATTTTACTTGCTTCGATTGCTTGGGTCGTTACGCTCACTGCACCATTATTCTCTGTACTTGGACATGCGTTTTCAGGACGTGACCTGATTATGCTCTTTGGTGGGGTGTTCTTACTGTTTAAGGGCACGATGGAATTGCGCGAGCGCCTCGAGAGCAAGCCCATTCAAAAAGAAGAAAATCCAGTACATGCGGTATTCTGGATGGTGATTGTACAGATTGTGGTGCTGGATGCCGTATTCTCACTGGATAGTGTGATTACCGCCGTGGGCATGGTCAAAGAGCTTTCGGTGATGATGTTGGCGGTGATTATTGCCATGATCATTATGCTATGGGCATCTAAGGCCTTAATGGACTTTGTTAATAAGCATCCAACCGTGGTGATTTTATGCCTATGCTTCTTGATGATGATTGGTTTTTCCTTGTTGGTGGAAGGCTTTGGTTTCCATATTCCAAAAGGCTATTTATATGCCGCAATTGGTTTCTCGGTATTGATTGAGTTCTTAAACCAATTGATGCGTCGTAACCAAGAAAAATTGGTGACAACCACAGATCTACGTTATCGCACTGCCTCCGCGGTCATGCGTATGTTGGGGGGTAAAAGCGTTGAAAATCCACATAACGATGATGTGTTAGCAACTCGTGCCTTTGCTGATGAAGTGTTTGATGAAGAAAATGGTGTTTACCACAGTGTAATGGTACAAGGGGTGCTGGGTTTATCGGAACGTCCTGTTAAATCGGTGATGACGCCACGACCTGAACTGGAATGGTTAGATTTAGATGCCAGTTCTGCTGATCTTAAAGCGCAATTGCTCGATATTACTCATTCACGGGTGATTGTGGCGCATGGTGAACTTGATAACATTGCTGGTGTGGTACTGACCCATAAAGTGCTGAATGAATACGTTGAAACTGGTGTACTGGATTTTGCCAAGCATTTACGCGAACCCTTAATTGTGCATGAAAATGCGCAAGTGTTGATGGTGATGGAACAGCTACGTCAAGCTCCTTTACAAATGGCAATTGTATTAAATGAATATGGCTCCATTGAAGGGATTGCCACGCCAATTGATGTGTTGGAGGCGATTGCAGGTGAATTCCCTGATGAAGATGAGCTAGAAACTGCAGCAGAGAGTCTAGAAGATGGTACTTTGATGCTAGATGGTTCAACCGATATTCGTCACGTTTCGTTATTGTTAGGGCGCGATTTAGTCGATGAAGCAGAAGAGTATTCAACGCTATCGGGTTATATCCTGTTCCATTTAGGCCGTTTGCCACAAAATGGTGAAAAACTCAAAGCGGATGAGCATATCTTTGAAGTGGTGACGATGGATGGGCACAAAATTGAAAAAGTGCATATCATTCAAAATCCAAAGCCAAATCAACACTAAGCATTTCTTCGCCTAGATTCAGGTTAAAATAGCTCGCATTGTCGAGCTATTTTTTTTGAGAAATCATGTGTAATTCATGTCCTTGTGGCAGCTCTGAGTACAGTAGCTGCTGTCAGCCCTTACATTTAGGGCAAAGTGTGGCACAAAGCGCTGAGCAATTGATGCGTTCACGCTATAGCGCTTTTGCCAAACAGCACATTGACTACATTGTCAAAACCACCGCGTTATTACAGCAACAGCATTTGGATGTGCCTGCCATTGCCGATTGGAGCAAAGCCAATCAATGGCTGAAACTTGAAGTGCTACAAGCCCAAGAAAAGCTTGATAAAAACCACGCGCAAGTCGAATTTAAAGCCCATTATCATGATGGTAGCCAAGCGCATGTGCATCATGAAGTTTCCCATTTTGTGAAGCATGACGGGCTATGGTATTTCCTAGACCCTACCAACGAGGTGTTTCCAACCATGAAACAAGCTTGTGTGTGTGGATCGGGCAAAAAATTTAAGCAATGTTGCGCACAATTTTTGTAACTTTTCCGATAATTTGGCTTAGAATAGCGCGCACGAATTAGCCGATTTAGGTTCTAGGCGATGTTACTTACCGTTATTTATATTATTGCAATTACGGCTGAAGCGATGACAGGTGCGTTATCAGCGGGTCGGCGTAGTATGGATTGGTTTGGTGTGGTGATTATTGCCTGTGTAACTGCTTTAGGTGGTGGTTCGGTGCGCGACGTGCTACTTGGGCATTATCCATTAACCTGGGTCAAACATCCTGAATATCTGGTGCTGACCTGCGCTGCGGCATTTTTTACCATTATGATCGCCAAATGGATGCGCCATTTACGTTCGGTGTTTTTATTACTCGATGCCTTAGGCTTAATTGGCTTTACCATTATTGGTTGCCAAATTGCATTAGAGATGGGACACGGTTTTGTGGTCTCTGCGGTAGCTGGGGTACTGACGGGTGTATCTGGTGGTATTTTACGTGATATTTTATGTAATGATGTGCCACTCGTATTCCGCCGTGAACTATATGCCAGCATTTCCTTTGTCGCAGTGATTTGTTATTGGTTATGTTTAAAGATTGGTTTATCGCTTGAAATTACTGTGATTGCCACTTTAGTGTTTGGTTTCTCACTGCGTTGTATCGCGATTTACTTTGGCTTAGAAATGCCTAAATTTATTTATAAAGAAGATGACGAACAATCGGCATCTTCTAAAGACGCTTCATAAATCACTTCATAATAAACAGCCACCTGATTGAAAATTGCGGATATTTTAAGCAATTTAGCGTATAACAAAAGGCACAAGCATAAATCCTGTTGTGAAAGCAGCATGCTTCCTTTCACCAAATCAGAGATCTTGTTATGGATTTAGTCTCTCGGATTCAACGCTTACCGATTGGTAAGTTTCACTATACCTTGTTATGGGTGATCGGACTCGGTTGGATGTTCGACGCCATGGACACAGGTTTAATCTCCTTTATTTTAGCCAAAATGTCAGAAGACTGGGCCATGACTCCCACCGAAAAAGGTTGGGTGGTTTCAATTGGCTTTGTCGGGATGGCGATTGGCGCGGTGTGCTCTGGCGCGATGGCAGATCGCATTGGGCGTAAAACCGTTTTTGCCACTACCTTAGTGATTTATAGCTTAGCCACCGCAGCTTGTGCTTTTGCACCCAACTTAACGTGGTTATTGGTGTTTCGCTTTGTGGTGGGTTTAGGTTTAGGCGGTCAGTTACCTGTAGCAGTCACATTGGTGAGTGAATATATTCCGGCGCATGTGCGTGGTCGTTTTATCGTCCTGCTTGAAAGCTTTTGGGGCTTAGGTTGGCTGTGTGCTGCACTCGTGGCGTATCTTGTGATTCCAAAATTTGATTGGCATATGGCATTTTTAATTGGTGGTCTGCCTGCGCTATATGCCATTGTGATTTGGAAGATGGTGCCTGAATCCATTCCGTATTTAATCAATCGTGGTCGCATTGAAGAAGCACATCGCTTGGTGCAAAGCATTGAGCGTCAATGCGGTGTAGAGGTGATTGATAAAATTGAAGTCCAACAAGTCTCTGATCAAAAAGACATTTCATTTAAGCAATTATGGTCAGGCGTATTCGCACGTCGTACTTTAATGCTGTGGCTGATTTGGTTTGGGATTGTGTATTCGTACTACGGCATCTTTACATGGTTGCCAAGCCTGTTGGTTAAACAAGGCTATAGCATCGTGCAATCCTTTGAATATGTCTTAGTCATGATTTTAGCCCAACTTCCGGGTTACATTGTGGCAGCATGGTTGGTGGAATGGTGGGGACGTAAAGCCACTTTGGCGGTCTTTATTGGCATGTGCGCAATTTCGGCTTACTTCTTTGGTCAAGCCTATAGTGTGGCTTTGATTATGCTATGGGGCTGTTTACTGTCTTTCTTCAATTTAGGTGCTTGGGGTGTGTTATATACCTATACACCAGAGCAGTATCCAACCAATATTCGTGCCTTTGGCTCGGGTTGGGCAGGTGCCATTGGTCGTATTGGCGGTATTGTTGCGCCTATGGTGGTGACGCACTTAATGGTCAAAGACAACGGCTTTAGTTATGTCTTTATGATGTTTACTGCGGTATTAGTCGCAGTGGCATTGGTAATTTTGGTCTTAGGTGAAGAAACCAAGGGCCGTACTTTAGAATCAATTTCTAAGTAAATAAAAACAAGATGCTTGAATAAGCGTCATGAAATGTCGCAGATGTATTTCTGATTAGGTTTCATCTGCGACATCGCATTATAATTCAAACAGACAAAAACACGATTTTAGGACTATAGGTTGTTATGACAAGCCTTGCGCATCATGCGACAGAAAACCGCTCAGTAGCAGAATTTACCGAACAAGCTTATTTAAACTATGCCATGTACGTGATTATGGATCGTGCATTGCCGCATATTAGTGACGGTTTAAAACCGGTACAACGCCGTATTGTGTATGCCATGAGTGAACTTGGGTTGAAGCCAACCGGCAAACCGAAGAAATCTGCGCGTACCGTGGGTGATGTGTTGGGTAAATACCATCCGCATGGTGACTCTGCCTGTTATGAAGCGATGGTACTGATGGCACAGCCATTTAGCTATCGTTATCCATTTATTGAGGGGCAAGGCAACTGGGGTTCACCTGACGATCCAAAATCTTTCGCAGCGATGCGTTATACCGAAGCTAAATTGTCGGCATATAGTGATTTGTTATTGTCGGAATTGGGTCAAGGTACCTGTGATTGGCAAGATAACTTTGATGGTTCAATGAAAGAACCAGTGAATTTACCTGCGCGTGTGCCTAATATTTTAATGAATGGTACGACAGGGATTGCGGTGGGTATGGCCACGGATATTCCACCGCATAACTTACGTGAAGTAGTCAAAGGCACCATTGCGTTAATTCGTAATCCAAATTTAACCGATGAAAAAGTGGCTGAGTTTATTCCTGCACCGGATTTACCAACCAAAGCCGAAATTGTCACTTCGCCTGAAGATTTACTTAAAATTCAAACCACAGGTCGCGGTAGCTACAAAGTACGCGCCGTGTATACGGTGGATAAAAATGAAATCATCATTACTGATCTGCCGTATCAAGTCTCAGGTTCTAAAGTCATTACTCAAATTGCCGATCAAATGCAGGCCAAAAAACTGCCATTGGTTAGCGATATTCGTGATGAATCAGATCATCAAAATCCAACCCGTATTGTGATTGTGCTGCGTTCAAATCGTATTGATGCTGAAGCCGTGATGAGCCATTTATTTGCCACCACCGACTTAGAATCAAGTTATCGCGTTAACTTAAATATGATTGGTGCGGATGGCCGTCCGCAAGTGAAATCCATTCGTCGTATCTTGTTGGAATGGATTGAAATTCGTAAAGCAACCGTAACGCGTCGTCTGAATTACCATTTAAGCAAAATCGAAAAACGCCTGCATATTTTAGGCGGTTTATTGGTGGCATATTTAAATGTCGATGAAGTGATTCGCATCATCCGTGAAGAAGATCAGCCCAAAGATGTGTTAATGGCAAAATTTGGCATTGATGAAATTCAAGCCGATGCCATTTTAGATTTAAAGCTGCGTCATTTAGCCAAGCTTGAAGAGCAAAATATTCGCGCAGAACAAGAAGATTTAGAAGCCAAAGCAGCGGTGATTCGTGAGCAATTGGCGAATCCCGATTCACTGAAAAACTTAATTATTGGTGAATTAAAAGAAGACGCGAAAAAATTTGGCGATGTACGTCGTTCGCCAATTGTAGAGCGTAAAGAAGCTGCTGCAATTAACGAACAAGATATGCTGCCTGCTGACCCTGTGACTGTGGTGATTTCAGAAGCGGGTTGGGTGCGCTGTGCCAAAGGCCATGATGTTGATGTGGAAAATCTAAACTTCCGTGCGGGTGATCAATACTTAAGTCATGCACAAGGTAAATCAAACCAACGTGCTTATATCCTTGATGAAGCAGGGCGTAGTTATGCGCTTGCGATTAATCAATTACCATCGGCGCGTGGTTTTGGTGAACCCTTAAGTTCAAAGCTCAGTCCAGCAAATGGCATTGGCTTTAAACAAGTCTTTATTGCTGAAGATGATGCAGAAATTCTTGTACTCAGCAGCAAAGGTTTTGGTTTTAAAACCCAAGCAAAACAACTCGATACCAGCGCTAAAGCGGGTAAAGCCTTCTTAACCTTACCAGAAAATAGCCATGTGTTACAGATTCAAGCCATTGAGCAGTTTAGCCATGTCGCGGTATTAACTTCAGGTGGTAGAGTAGCGGTAATTGATCTGGCAGAATTACCAATTCTGAACAAAGGTAAGGGCAATAAGCTGATACAACTAGAGGAACAAGAGCAACTGTTATCTGTGGAACTGCTTAATTTAGATGAAGTAATTCATGTGCTTGCAGGGCAGCAACAGTTAAAGCTTAAGGGTGATGATTTACTCAAATACCTAGGCAAGCGTGCGTCAAAAGGGCAACTTTTACCGCGTGGTTATCAGAAAGCCAGTAAACTGTTCGTTCAAAGATAATGCTGGTATTTTATCCCTGATATCCGTATATACTTGAATCGTGAATATGGAAGCAATGCTGCACATTACACGTAAAACAATTGAGTGCAGCATTGAAAACAAGAGCAAAGACATAAGATGAGTTGGAGATAATTGGGATTATGGAAAAGATCTGGTTGGCTGAGTATCAAAAGACAGGAATTCCTGAAACTGTTGCATTACCATCGGAAAATACATCCTTAGTTGATATTTTTGAGAGTAATTTCCAAAAATTTGGCTCACGCGATGCCTTTATTTTTATGGATAAAGCATTAACTTTTAGCGAGTTAGAAGAAGCAAGCCGTAAGTTTGCTGCTTATTTGCAATCTTTAAACTTAGCCAAAGGTACACGCGTTGCGGTGATGATGCCAAACGTTCTCCAATATCCTGTAGTTGCGCTTGGGGTGTTACGTGCAGGCTTAGTCTTAGTGAATGTCAATCCGCTGTACACCGCGCGTGAACTTGAGCATCAACTCAATGACTCTGGTGCAGAAGTTTTAGTCATTATTGAAAACTTTGCCAACGTGTATCAAAAAATTATGGGTAAAACCCCAGTAAAACATGTGGTTGTGGCTTCGGTTGGCGATATGCTGGGCGTGCTTAAAGGTACCTTAGTCAATTTTGTGTTGCGTTCAGTGCGTAAGCAAATTCCAGCATGGGATATTCCAAACCACGTTAAATTTAATGCAGCAATGGCGAAAGCCAATGCCAGCCAATACAAACGTCCTCATTTAACCTTAAGTGATACCGCTGTATTGCAATATACAGGTGGTACAACAGGGGTATCTAAAGGTGCGGAACTGACCCATCGCAATTTAGTAGCAAACTTACTGCAATGTGACGGGATTTTCCAAAGTAAATTTGGCAACCAAGATGGTGCGCCAGATGATCGTATTTTCTGTGCTTTACCGCTGTATCACATCTTTGCCTTTATGGTGTGTGCCATGTATGGCATGTATAAAGGTCAAGCCAACGTACTCATTCCAAATCCGCGTGATTTACCTGCGGTCATGAAAGAATTACGCAAGTATCAACCGACTTTCTTCCCTGCGGTTAACACCTTATTTAACGCTTTAGTTAATAACGATGAGTTTAAACAACTTGATCATAGCCGTTTAAAAATGGCGATGGGTGGTGGCATGGCTGTGTTGCCATCTACCGCGGAAGCATGGAAAAAAATCACAGGCGTGAATATTGTTGAAGGTTATGGTTTATCGGAAACTTCACCCGTTGCCACAGCCAACCCACCTGCTTCAAATGAGTTTAGTGGTACGATTGGGATTCCATTGCCGCTGACCGAAGTTGCAATTCTAGATGACGATGGCAATAGCTTGGCAATTGGTGAGCAAGGTGAAATTTGTATTCGCGGCCCACAAGTCATGAAAGGCTATTGGAACCGTCCTGATGAAACAGCCAAAGTGATGGTGAATGGTTTCTTCCGCACAGGTGATATTGGTGTGATGGACGAGCGCGGTTATGTCAAAATCGTCGATCGTAAAAAGGACATGATCTTGGTGTCTGGTTTTAACGTCTATCCATCTGAAATTGAAGAAGTGGTTGCCAAACATCCAAAAGTTTTGGAAGTGGCAGCGATTGGTGTGGCGGATGAAAAATCAGGTGAAGTGCCAAAACTATTTGTGGTGAAAAAAGATCCGTCTTTAACCACAGAAGAAGTATTGGCCTTTGCCAAAGAAAACTTAACTGGCTATAAACGTCCACGTTATGTAGAGTTTATGGATGAATTACCAAAATCCAATGTAGGTAAAATCCTACGTAAGGATTTACGTAAATCAGCTTAACAAAAAGCGCCTTGAAGGCGCTTTTTTTATTTTTTCATGAGCCAGCGGTCAATGTAAGGACGACCAATACCAATAATCCATAAGAATAGAATCATGGTGCCACATTGGCGGCCAAAGGCCTCTAAATTAAAACCATTGCTATAACTATACAAATTGTCGGCCAAGCAATACACAATCACAATAGTCGCCCAATGCCAAAGTACTTTACGTTGAATAGCCACCATCCAAAAGGCTAAGGTCATCATGATAATCGTGCCTAAGGTGGAAAGAATATTAAAGTTAGCGCAAATCATGGCCAGTAAAAAAGCCACAACTGGTAAAACGATTTTAAGTACGCCATCAACGCGTTGCTGATGTAATTTTTGCTGCTCGAGGACAGCAAACATTTTCTGTTGTTCTTGATCGTTCATAACCCAACCTAAGTGCAATTGTAGCAAAGGCTCTATTTAACAAAATTGCCATGCTATGATGCAAGCTTAGTGCAACTTGAGAACCAATATACATGCAAAGCATAAGTGGAATTATTTATCTGATTTTAATTGCTTGCTTATTACCCTATGTATTTGCGGTCATTGCAAAAATGGCAGGGGGCTTTCGTGCTCAAGATAACCAAAATCCACGCGAATTTTTAAGTAAAACAAAGGGTTTGGCTGCGCGTGCTCATGCAGTACAACAAAATAGCTTTGAGGGCTTACCTTTATTTATTGCTGCGATCTTAATTGCAGAATATATGGTGCTGCCGCAAAGTATTGTGATGACCTTTGGTATTGCTTATGTGGTGTTACGCATTATCTATGGTCTGTGTTATTTGGCCAATTGGGCAACGCTACGTTCAATCGTGTGGTTTATGGCGTTATCCTGTCCAGTTTTGTTGTTGTTGCTGGTGATTAAGCTGACAGTGGGCTAAAAAATCCTGTCGAGCGGTGTATAATCGCTGCGTGATTGAAAAGCAAAGTCGCTATAATTGCGCTTTGGACAACAGTTTAATTTGAGAGTGATGCTATGAGCTACAGCAACATCCCAGCGGGTAAAGACGCACCAAACGATATCTACGTAATTATTGAAATCCCTGCCAATGCAGCACCAATTAAATACGAAATCGACAAAGATTCTGACGCATTATTTGTAGACCGTTTCATGGGTACTGCAATGTTCTACCCAGCAAACTACGGTTATGTGCCAAACACATTATCACTTGATGGTGACCCATTAGACGTACTTGTTGTGACTCCACACCCAGTTGAACCAGGTTCTGTGATTCGTTGCCGCCCTGTAGGTAAATTAAACATGGAAGACGACGGTGGTGTTGACGCGAAACTTGTTGCTGTGCCACACGACAAATTAACGCCAATCTACAAAGACGTTCAAGAGTATACTGATCTTCCACCTTTATTGATCAGCCAAATCGAACACTTCTTCCAACACTACAAAGACTTAGAGCCAGGCAAATGGGTGAAGTTAAGTGGTTGGGAAGGTGCTGATGTTGCAAAACAAGAAGTATTAAGCTCAATCGCTGCATACGAAGAAGCAAACAAATAATTTTAATTAAATTATTTGAAAATAAAAAACCTGCACACTGTGCAGGTTTTTTTATCGCTGATCAGATGATCCAGAAATTAAAATAATTTCACAGGAATATCTAACCAAATACGCCATTCGTTAGTGTCACCAATGTAATTAGACTGGTAGTTATCGCTGGCACGGTAGTAAGAATGACGTAGACGTAAGCTTGAATCTTTCATTACACCCTTTTGTACCGTGTATTTTACTTGGTTAAAGAATTCGCGTTCTTGTTCGTCATCACTAATCATAGTGCCTGCATTATCAGTTGCTTTAATGTCCCAACCATATACAAATGCAGATGTCCAAGATAAACCAGGTACATTCATTGCGCCAAAGTCATAGCTATATTGCAGTTGTACCGATTTTTCATCGTTACCAATGAAGTCTGATAGGTAAGAGTTTGGCATGTAAATGCTTTGGTGACCATCCGCTACATTTTGACCTAAGCCATAGTCATAACCCACGTTACCCATATTTTGTTGGTAAGCGACCATGACATTGTGTGGGCCTTTGTTATATGTAGTTGCCAAGGCTAGGATCGAGTTTTGGTAATCGTTATCTGCGCCACCAATTTGTGAATAAAGATATTTATTTGCGTCTTTATCCCATTCAGTATGGTAAGCACTAAAATCAACGTTTAACGATGCATCATTTTTTAAGCCGTGAGTATAGTTCACATTGGCGTAATGACGATCTAAACGATCTTCAAGATCTGTACCGTAATAGGCAAGGTTTAAGTCGTCATTGGCTTGATATTTTGCACCCCAAACAATGGCGCTATCTAGTTTGTTGCCATCAGAATTGATTTGATCTGAATATTGGTTTTTGGTGAATTTACCAGCCACTAAAGTTAAGTCTTCAACTTCGTTACTGGTGACCAATAAACCTTCAAAATATTCAGGCACTAAACGTGCTGTATTTGAAGCCAATACAGGGAGGTCAAGCACTTGAGTACCATAAACTGCTGTCGTGTTTGAAACACGCGCTTTCACATACGCACCACCGCGTGCCCAATGGTCATAGGTTGAACCATCGTTATGTTTTGGAATCATGGCGTTACCAGCATTTTTATTTTCGCCCAATTTAAATGAGGCGTCACCAATTACACCCGCACCAAAACCCACTACGCCTTGGGTAAATCCAGAGTCAAGCTTTACGATTGCTGTTTGTGCTGTAGAACTTGTATCGTTCTGTAAGCCATGTTTTTTATCACGGTTTAAGTAACCAGTACGGAATAGAACCGAACCTTCAGCACCTTCAACAAAGCCTTTAGCTTCGCTTTGTTCGCTTGCGTATACAGATGAAATCAATGCAGCTTGGATTAAAACTGCTAAGGTAATTTTTTGCATTGGGAGAGAGCCTCATACAAAATTAGATGGTGATTGGGTCAATATTTGTGGCGAATTGCTAACGGGATTTATAACAATTTGGCTGCAAAATATCATTTTTGTAAACTTTATTTCATTAAAAGTACACAATTGAGCATTAGGATGCGATATTTTTTTTTAACTCAAGCGTCTTAAACTAGCAGTTAAAATTATTTTTTGTTTTTAAAAACATATAGATATGTTTAAAAAATTAGCAAAACTAATGTTGTTTTTTTAGTCATGTACTCATAACACGTTATAATTTGGATAATTTTAAGCAACAAAAAATACAATGTTATGTTAACAATTAAATACAAACCAGTGCTATTGGCTTTAGGTCTAATGGCAACCCCATTAAGTTGGGCAAATGAGGCGACTGCCAAGCAACAAGGCGAAATCTCAGCTGAAATTGGTTTAGTGTCAAAATACATTTATCGTGGCGCTGAAGAAAACGATAAGCTTGCTATACAAGGTGGTATTGAGTATGTACACCCAAGCGGATGGAATGTGGGCTATTGGGGGTCAACTTTAAATTACCAACCTAAAAATGATCGACAGCATGGCTTTGAACATGATTTTTATGTGGGGTATGGACGTGAACTTAACCAAGACTGGAGTTATACCACCCAACTACTGACTTATATTTATCAAGGTGGCGGGACGCTCTATAGTGAAGATGGGGATGAGAAGCGCCGTAGCACAGGACTTGAGTTACTCAACACGCTAAATTATCAAGATCTGAGTTTGGGCTTAGCTGTGATGCTGAGTGATGTTAACTATGCCAATGCAGGTGATGTTTATTTAAGCGCAGCCTATAGTTATCCTTTGCCACAAGATTTTGCGATCAATACTAGCTTAGGTTATGCAATTTATAATAAAAACCGTGACGATGCCCTTGTAACAACCCTAAAAAATGAGCAATTTACCGAAGCACGTTTAGGCTTAAGTAAAGACTTTGCTGACAGTGGTGTTTCTGTTGCGGTAGATTACATTTGGGGTGGACGAGACCGTTACCAACAACGCTTAGATGAGTATGCTGTGTTTGGCATAAACTACAGTTTCTAAGTCAAAAACAGTGCAGCAATCCTGCTAAAGCTGCACTGTTTTTAAACAATTTTTTTGCATCGTGCCCAAATATTTCAATATTAGGTATTTTGCTGCAATCGACTAAGCAAATTTATGATTTTTAATGCAGCTTTTAAAGATAAAAAAATTTTAGATTTAAATTAAAAATAAATATGAAACAAACAATTATTGTATTTTTCATTGCTTAATTTTTTTGGTTTTAACCCGCTTTGGCATAGCAATTGCTAAAGCTGATCTAAGTAACCTAAATGTTTAGATCGATGCCAGATGGGCAGGGGATTATCAATGCAATTCACGACAAAAATATCAGCCGCGTTATTATTCACTCTAGGGGCAAATAGTACTTTTGCTGCTGCGCCAGCGGTATCTGAGCATCAAATTAGCGGTAATATTGCCGTAATTTCTAGCTACTATTTACGTGGTTTAACCAATACGCCAGAAAATGATAAAGCGACTCTTCAAGGTGGTCTAGATTATAGCCATGCTTCTGGTTTTTATGCGGGCTATTGGGGTTCAACCATTGGTTATTCTTTAACAGATTATGACCCAATTGTAGATGACTATACGGGAAGTGATACCTTTGAGCATGATTTCTATCTAGGTTATAACGGTGCAATCAATCAAGATTGGGGTTATAACCTTGGTGCAATTTACTATTATTACTATGAGTCAGATGCCGATGTTGATGCATTGGAAAGTGTCATTGGCTTAAATTACAAAGATTTTAGTCTCAGCGCACAAACGCTGTGGGATGATGTAACTTGGGGTAATACTGGTGATACCTATCTATTGGCTTCTTATAGCCGTCCTTTAGTACGCGATTTTACGTTAAATACCGCTTTAGGTATGTACTACTATAATGATGATACGAGTCAATATTTTGACACGACAGAAGACTTTGCTTTCCGTCATTTTAATGTGGGTTTAAGTCATCCACTCGGTAAGACTGGTGCACAGATGAGTGTCGATTTTATTGTGGGTGGTTATGACCGTGTGGATGAAAAACAAAAAAATAAATTGGTACTCGGCTTAAGCTATAGCTTCTAAGCGTAAATGCTTAACAGCATAAAGGCGACAATAAGGTCGCCTTTTTTATGTTATAAAAATAAGACAATAATAAGCATAGAGCATCAAGCATGAAAAAAATATTAAGCATCGATGGCGGAGGCATTCGCGGCATTATCCCAGCCTTGGTATTGGCTGAAATCGAAAAACGCACCCAAAAACCCATTAGCCAATGTTTTGATTTATTTGCAGGTACCTCGACAGGCGCTATTTTAAGTCTAGGTTTAGCCAAAGCTGATCATATAGGGCGAGCCGAATATAGTGCGGCGGAACTTGCCGAAATTTATGCCCAGCGTGGCCGTGAAATTTTTGCACGCTCTTTATGGAAAGGCTTTGCCTCGGTAGGCGGTTTGTTAGATGAGCGCTACTCGGCTGTGGGTTTAGAGACAGTATTAGCGGACTATTTTGAAAATACCGATTTGGCCAAATGCTTGGTTAAAACCATGATTACGACCTATGATCTAGAAAAGCGTGAACCTTTATTTTTAAAGAGTTGGCGTGCTGAACATGCTGATGTATTGATGCGTGATGCAGGACGCGCCACTGCTGCAGCACCGACCTATTTTGAACCAGCGAAGATTTTGGTCAATGCTGAGCCACGGGTATTGGTTGATGGTGGTATTTTTATTAATAATCCTGCCATGTCCGCCTATGCTGAAGCACGGCGAATTTTCCCCGATGACCCAGATATTTTTGTCTTGTCTTTAGGTACAGGGGAGCTAGTGCGTCCGATTGGCTATCAAGAAGCCAAACACTGGGGCAAAGTAGAATGGGTTTTACCCCTGCTGAATTGTATGTTTGATGGCATGGCAGATGCTGTAGATTATCAGCTCAATAATCTGCTTGAGCCAGCACGTTATTTTAGATTGCAACACAACCTCAGCTACGCGTCCGATGACTTAGATAATGCAAGCCAAGGTAATGTGTGTTTATTACAACAAGAAGCTGCACGTTTAATTCAAAAGCATCATCTTGATTTGGATAAAATTTGTGAACTGATTAGCTAGCTCCACGATAAGACAGCGCCTCAGTAATATGCTGATTTTCAATATTGTCTGTTAATGATAAATCCGCGATAGTACGCGCCACTCGTAACACACGATGATAGGCGCGTGCCGAGAGGTTTAGACGTTGTTGGGCTAGCGCCAAAATTTGCTCGGCTTGTGGTTGCAAACTCGCATAATGTTGCAGCTGTTGCGGGCTTAAGGCGGCATTTAGGCAGCTTTGCCGCTGCATTTGCTGCTGATAAGCTTGCATGACTCGAGCGCGTACTGTGGCTGAGTTCTCGGTACTGCTGGTGCTTTGTAGCTCTGCAGCGGGCAAAGGTGGGACATCAATATGTAAATCAATGCGATCTAATAAAGGCCCAGAAATACGATTTTGGTAACGCTGAATCGCCACGGCCGAACATTGGCAGCGTTGATCTTGATGAAAAGCATAACCACAAGGGCAGGGATTCATTGCAGCAATCAGCTGAAAATTGGCGGGAAAGGTCATTTGCCGAGAAGCACGCGAAATCACAATTTCCTTAGACTCTAAGGGTTGGCGTAATACTTCTAATACCTTGCGATCAAACTCAGGCAGCTCATCTAAAAATAATACGCCTAAATGCGAAAGCGTAATTTCCCCAGGTTTGGGCTGTGAACCGCCCCCCACTAAAGCAATGGCTGATGCGGTATGATGTGGCGCGCGAAAAGGGCGTTCACCAAAATGATATTGAACATTGGCTACCGAATAAATACGTGCCACTTCTAGATTTTCTTCTAGTGTTAAAGGCGGCAAGATCCCTGCTAAGCGCGATGCCAAGAGAGTTTTACCTGTACCGGGTGGACCTTTAAATAATAAAGAATGTCCGCCTGCCGCAGCAATTTCTAAAGCACGCCGTGGTCTGAGTTGTCCTTTGACATCGGCTAAATCTAAATAATGAGCCAATTGGGTCTGTGCTTGTGGGGCTTGATAAACACTTAAGGGATGTTGTCCTGATAAATGACCACACACCTCAGTTAAATTGGTGGCTGCAAAAACCTCAAAACCGTTTAACTTGGCGGCATCTATGGCATTGGTATGCGGTAAAATCAACTGATGACCTGCTTGCTGACAAGCAATCGCAATGCTTAAAGTGCCTGTGGTTGGGCGTAATTGACCATCTAAAGCTAATTCACCAATAAATTCGAGTTGTTCAGTACTCTGCTCAGGCAATTGACCTGAGGCAATTAAAATCCCTAAAGCAATGGCTAAATCGAGGCGTGCACCATCTTTAGGCAAATCTGCAGGGGCTAAGTTAATGGTTAAGCGTTTGGTGGGAAAATTAAAACCACTGTTAATAATCGCCGAGCGAACTCGATCTTTACTTTCGCGTACCGCAGCTTCGGCTAGGCCCACCATGGTCAAAGAGGGTAGACCTTGACTAATATGTACTTCAACTTCAATGAGGGGTGCATCTAAACCGAGTACACCACGGGTATAAATTTTAGCAAACGACATCTAGAGTGCTCCTTATTGGTGCAGACTATGCGGACTGTGTTGCTTAAAAAATGCACAAAATAGGTGCTATTTGTCTTTAAGCTGCTGTTCGAGTGCTTCAAGCTGTTGCATAAGTTGGTCTAAACGTAAATTGGCTTGGGCTAAGGCTTGGCGTTGGCGTTCAATTTCGTGTTGCGACACTAAATCCATTTTGCTTACAGCCTCTTGTAATAAGGCTCTAAGATTATGTTCTAAATCTTTTTTTGGTTGTTCAACTTGCTGCAAAATGGCTTGGATCAAGGTTTCGAACATAGAGAAGTCCAATCAATAACTAAGTCCATTCAGTGTAGCATTGCCGGCTGATTGCCCCTAGTCGTGATAGAAAAATATACCCATCTTCAATAAGCTTAATCGTTATTTTCTGAGTAAATATGTATTTATTTTAAGATTCTCACTACGTGGGAAAGGTTAAAATAATGTATAAATAGAGCCAAGTGAAAAGCCTTAACATCCCCCAACCTTAAGGCTTTGGCACGGAAATTGAACATAAAACCTTACTGGTGCAAGAAACCGAAGGATATTAAACATGAAACTCGTAACTGCAATTGTTAAACCATTCAAACTTGATGATGTACGTGAAGCTTTATCTGAAATTGGCGTACAGGGCATCACTGTGACTGAAGTAAAAGGCTTTGGTCGTCAAAAAGGTCATACTGAACTGTATCGCGGCGCTGAATATGTTGTTGATTTCTTACCAAAAGTGAAAATCGAAATCGCAATTAGCGATGACATGGTTGACGCTGTGATCGAATCAATTACGCGTGTAGCAAGCACGGGTAAAATTGGCGATGGCAAAATTTTTGTCACTAACTTAGAGCAAGTTATTCGTATCCGTACCGGTGAAACAGGTGCTGACGCAGTTTAAGGTTGGCATGAAGTTTGCTCGCTAGGGCATAACTTACAAAAACACGGTTGGGGGAAACGAATGAAAAAAGCGCTGCTTGCGTTTGGTTTATCCAGCGCATTACTAGGTGGGTCTACTGTATGGGCTCAACAAGCGACTACAGTAGAAACACCGAGTCAAAATGTCACAGTGGTTAGTCATCAAGACATTTCACCTACAGCTACAACAGTGCCTAGCAATGTCGTAGATGGGGTAGCAGTTGATCAAGAAGTTGAGGCAGAAGTTACTTTAGATACAGGTGATACTGCTTGGATTTTAATTTCTACCGCACTGGTTCTATTGATGACTATTCCGGGGCTAGCGCTGTTTTATGCGGGTATGGTGCGTAAGAAAAACGTGTTAAGTACCATGGCGCATAGCTTTGTCGCAGCAGCGGTGGTGAGTATTACTTGGGTTGCGGTAGGTTACTCACTGGCCTTTGGTGAAGGCAATGCCTTTATTGGTAACCTCGATAAAATGATGCTGTCTGGCATTGGAACAGATGCCTTAAGTGGTTCTATTCCTGAAATCTTATTTGTTATTTTCCAAATGACCTTTGCGATTATCACGGTTGCCATTATTAGTGGTTCAATCGCAGAGCGCATGAAATTTGGTGCTTTTGTCGCGTTTATTGCGATTTGGTCGATTGTAGTTTATGCCCCAATTACCCATTGGGTTTGGGGTGGCGGTTGGTTAGGCAACGACGGCGCACTAGATTTTGCCGGTGGTACAGTCGTGCATATTAACTCGGGTGTGGCCGGTTTAGTGGCAGCTTATATGCTAGGTAAACGTATGGGGCTTGGCCGTGAATCGATGGCGCCACATAACTTGACCCTTACTGTACTGGGTGCAAGTTTACTGTGGGTCGGTTGGTTTGGCTTTAACGGTGGTTCAGCATTAGGTGCCAATGGTTCAGCAGGTTATGCGTTAATTGTGACCCAAGTGGCAGCAGCAGCAGCAACACTATCTTGGTTAATGACTGAAAAAATTGTACGTGGTAAAGCTTCTGTCTTAGGCGGTGCGTCTGGTGCGGTTGCAGGTTTAGTGGTGATTACCCCTGCGGCTGGTTTTGTCACTGTGGGTGGTGCTTTGGCCATGGGCCTCATTGGTGGCGTGGTGTGTTTCTGGGGTATTACCGCATTAAAACGTATGCTTAAAGCCGATGACTCACTGGATGCTTTTGGTCTGCATGGTGTTGGTGGTATTGTTGGTGCGATTTTAACCGCTTTCTTTGCCAGCGAGTTTATTATGGGCGATGCAGTGCCTGCCAATTTAATGAGCCAACTTTGGGTGCAAATTGAAGGTGTACTGGCAACCGTGGCTTATTCGGCAATTCTAACTTTCATTATCTTAAAAGTTCTCGATTTAAGCATAGGTATTCGTGTGGCATCTGATGATGAACGCATGGGACTAGATTTAAGTCAACATGGCGAACGTGTCGATTGATTAAAACCTATATATAGTATTAAACAGCCCGAAAGGGCTGTTTTTTTTCCATATCTAGCGTAAAGCGCCACATTTTGCTACACTTCGAATTCATTTTTTGGGTTCAATTTTAACGCTATGCATTGTCCATTTTGCAACGCTGCAGATAGTAAAGTAATTGATTCGCGCTTGGCAGCAGAGGGTTGTCAAATCCGTCGTCGTCGTGAGTGTATTAGTTGCGGCGAGCGTTTTACCACATTCGAAAGCTACGAAGTGGTCATGCCACGGGTGATTAAGTCCGATGGTAAAAATGAACCCTTTGATGAAGCCAAATTACGTCGTTCTTTAATGCACGCACTACAAAAGCGTCCTGTTACCCAAGAACAAATTGAAGCGGTACTCAGCGATATCCAACTCAAAATTCGTCGTTTAGGCGAACGGGATGTCAAATCACGCACCATTGGCGAAATTGTCATGCAAGCCTTATTTGCTATGGATCATGTGGCCTATGTACGTTTTGCCTCGGTATATCAAGATTTTCAAGATGTTGAAGCCTTTCGTCGTCAGATTGAACAAATGCAACAACGCGATCAAGAGGCTGAATAAATGATGAGCCAAGATCATATCTGGATGCAGCAAGCCATTGAACTGGCACGCCGTGGACAATATTCAACCAAGCCCAACCCAAATGTCGGCTGTGTGATCGTCAAAGATGGCAAGCTGATTGGTGAGGGTTTTCATCCGAAAGCTGGTCAACCACATGCCGAAGTGTTTGCGCTGCGTGCTGCAGGTGAACAAGCGCAAGGCGCGACTGCGTATGTGACTTTAGAGCCTTGTGCACATTATGGTCGTACACCGCCATGTGCGAAAGGTTTGGTTGCAGCGGGTGTAGCGAAAGTGGTGGTGGCGTGTCCTGACCCAAATCCATTGGTGGCAGGCAAGGGCGTACAAATTTTACGTGATGCTGGTATTCAAGTTGAAGTGGGTGTTTTAGAGCAACAAGCGCATCAACTCAATTTGGGCTTTTTAAAAGCCATGGCCACGGGTTTGCCTTATGTACGTTTAAAAATAGCTTCAAGCTTAGATGGTCGTACTGCTATGGCGTCAGGTGAATCGAAATGGATTACCGGTACTGAAGCACGTTTAGATGTACAACATTGGCGTGCAATTTCTGGTGCGGTGATTACAGGTATTGAAACTGTACTGGCTGATGACTGTCAATTAAATGTACGTGAGCTACAAGGTGTTGATTTAGCAACAGTGGTGCAACCTAAACGGGTGATCTTAGATCGTCAGGGGCGCTTGCCATTAACGGCTAAAATTTTAGCGCAGCCTGAACAGGTCATAGTGATGGGGCCGTATCGTACAGAGCTGGCGGATTTAGGCGTCGAGCAACTCCAAATTCAAAGTCTAGAAAATTTACTCAAGACTTTAAAAGAAAAACAAATTTACGATGTATTGGTTGAAGCTGGTGCAACCCTTTCGACCGCTTTTTTACATGCCAATCTCGTCGATGAAATGTTGAGTTATGTAGCACCCACTTTGCTGGGGCAGAGCGCACGCGCCATGTTTAGTGCTGAATTTAGCCGTATGGCAGAGCAACAACGTTTTAAACTCATCGACCTTGCGCAAGTGGGCAACGATGTGCGTTTAAGACTGATTCCAATGCAAGAGACACTATGAGTTCAGAGTCATCTACGGTTTATCATAAACGTCGCCATGCCGCGCGCACGACCGATGAATACCTTTTTCATCAGTTGGTACCGTATTTAGGTAATAAGCGTCGTTTATTGCATCTTATTTTAGAAGCCCTAGAAACCACCGGCACTTTAAAGCGTGACGATGGTCGCTCGCCAATTTTTGCCGATTTCTTTGCCGGCTCTGGTGTGGTGTCACGTTTGGCACGGCAGAATGGTTACCGTGTGATTGCCAATGACTGGGAACCTTACAGTCATGCGTTAAACAGCGCAATTTTATCCTGTACCGAAGCGCCAGCTTTTAAGGAGTTGGGTGGCTACCAAAAAGCCATTGATTATTTAAACCGTTTGCCAGAAGTCAAAGGTTGGGTCACGCATAACTTGTGCCCACGTAATGATGAAATTTATGACCCAAGCCGTGACCGTTTGTTCTTTAAACGTCGTAACGGCATGCGTATTGATGCGATTCGGCAGCAAATTGCCACTTGGCAAGCCCAAGGCGCGATTGATGACGTGGAAATGAGTGCATTACTGGCACCGCTGTTATATTCAGCCAGTTTTGTGAGTAATACATCGGGTGTATTTAAAAGCTTCCATCATGGTTGGGGTGGTAAGACCCAAACTGCATTAGAGCGGATTGAATCGTTACTGTGGCTCACGCCAAGTCGTTTTTGTGAGGTTGGCGCAGCGCAGCAACCTGCGGCCGAAGTGTGGTGTGTCGATGCGCAGCACCTTGCCAACCAAATGAGTAGCTTTGAAGTGGATGTGGCGTATTTAGATCCGCCATACAACCAACATGCCTATAGCAGTAATTATCATGTACTCAATGCCTTAACGCTTTGGGATCAGGTCGATTTACCTACACCGGATACTAAAGGCTTTAAAAGCGGTATTGACCGTGCATGGCGTAAAGAACGCCCGAGTCCGTATAACTCATCTAAGCATGCCAAAGATGCTTATGAAAAATTATTAGCAACCATTAACGCGCGTTACATCCTGACCAGCTATTCAACTGATGGTAATATCGATGCGGCAGATTTACTGCAAGCCAATTTAAAACGTGGTCGGGTCACTTTACTGACCCAAGATGTGCCACGTTATCGGGTCAGCAAGCAACGTCAGTCGGAGCGGGCACGGGTATTAGAATTTATTGTGATTACCGACACGCATGCCAAATCTGGCCCACCATTACGTCAGTTGCTGACGCAATTGCATCACTATGCAGAGTTGGGTGGGGTAGATACCAGTAGTGTGACTACACAATTGGCCTTATGGTAAATAAGAAAATTTAGATTAGAGAACCGCTTATGTTTACAGGCATTGTTGAAAGTTTAGGGAAAGTGGAAAGCCTACAAAGCGTAGGCGGTGACGTACGCGTGCGTATTCAAACAGATTCGGATATGTCAGATGTACATTTAGGCGATTCAATTGCCACCAATGGCATTTGCTTAACCGTGATTGCATGGGGCGATAATTGGTATGCTGCCGATGTGTCGCGTGAAAGCTTAAGTCGGACGACATTGGGCACTTGGCAAGTGGGTCAAGCGGTGAATGTTGAAAAAGCCATGTTACCAACGACCCGTTTTGGTGGACATATTGTGTCAGGGCATGTCGATGCAGTGGGTGAAATTACACTTGCACGCCAAGATGCGCGTTCATTGTATTTTGAAGTGACAGCGCCGCGTGAAATTGCCAAATATTTAGCGGAAAAAGGCTCGGTGACTGTGGATGGTATTAGCCTGACCATTAACCATTTGCGTGGCAATGTGTTGAGCCTGAATTTAATTCCACATACGGCAGAGCGCACCAATATTTCTACATGGAAAATGGGCAGCCGCGTTAACCTAGAAGTAGATGTATTGGCGCGTTATATCGAACGTTTATTGCTCGGTGATAAAGCAGCAGAGCAACCACAGGCGTCAAAAATTAGTATGGATTTCCTTGCAGAAAATGGTTTCTTGAAGTAAAACTATCAGTTCCTATAGACAGTCTAGTTGAAAAATTAGACTGTTTTTTTATGGTACAACCATATTTTTTACTGAAATAGCAAACACTTGCAGGAGAATACACACTATGGAATTACAGCCATGATGGATGTTTTACTGCACTTAGAACAGTGGCTACCGATGTTGCTGGAGCAATATGGGGTGTGGATTTATGCCATTTTGTTTGCGGTGATTTTGGCAGAAACTGGCTCGGTATTTATGTTCTTTTTACCGGGTGATAGTTTGCTGATTGCAGTGGGCGCATTATGCTCGACCAGTAGTGATGTGCATTTGCAATATATGGGTATTTTACTGTTTATTGCTGCCGCTTTGGGCTATGTCATTAACTACTATACGGGGCAAGTTCTAGGCTTAAAATACTTTAATCAGCATTCGCGCTTTTTTAAACCTGAATATATGCAAAAGACCAATGCTTATTTTTGTAAGCATGGTGCATTAACCATTTTAATTGCCCGTTTTGTACCTTTTGTCCGATCTTTTGCGCCGTTTGCCGCAGGTTCAGCGCGTATGAACTTTGCCAGTTTTATGTTGTATAACATTTTAGGCAGTGCTTTATGGATTGGAGTATTACTCTCAATTGGCTATGGACTTGGCAATATTATTGGCTTCTTTAAAGATTTGATCATATAAAAAAAAGCCCATTGAAATGGGCTTTTGATTTTAGTGCTTAATCACAGTTAAGGATGTATGTCCAAGCCATGCAGAGCTTTGTTTAGCACAGTTGATAGAATAATTACCTTGATTGGCATACTGTGACAAATACACCGATAAAGATTGAAAATCCGCGCGGCTCATCCATAAATTTTGAGGCGTCAGTATCCATTGTTCGCCGCTGTCTAAGGCAGCAATTTTTGCTGAAACCTGATTCAAAATATTCATTGTGACCCCCATCACGTCATTGTTATACGCTATGGACTATCTTGTGACAAAAGTATGTCAGTTTGATGACAAAAGCAGCAGTTTCATCAGCCTATTTTGAAGCGTCAGGTTGTTGTTCAGGCTGATCCTGCTGAGTTTCAGGTGCATTTTTTGCATCACTAAAGGCGCTATTTTTTAAAGCTAGAGCGATTTCTTCTTTGGCGGCAGCTTGTAACATACGGCGTAGTTCAGCGACTTTGGCTTCAATCACACTTTCTGCTTCAAGCTCTAAACGTAAACGCACACTTTCAAGTTCAGACAACATGCTGGTATCTGGCACTTTAAAGGCTTTATTAAAATGCGGATAATTCTGTTCAGGATTTTTTTGATAGCGCGCAATATAAGTAGTTAACGCCTGTGCTTGTTGCTGACGCAGCACAGCGAGTAACTGATTTTGCGCTTGTTGTTTACGTTGCTGTTCGGCTTCAAATGCTGCAATTTTTGCCGCTTCTTCGGCACGTTTAGCCGCAAGTTTAGCTTCTAAGGCTAAGCGTTCACGTAAGCGTTTGGCTGCCAATAATTCAGCTTGATAGTCTAAATAGCCTTGTTTAATCCGTGATTCGGATTCAACAATGGCACGTTGATCTTGCTCAAGCCATTTATGACTGTCCATCTCAGGTTGTAATAAATCACAAATCCGGGCGAGGTCGTCTAAATACACCTGACGCACAGCCAATGGCGTGGCTAACCAACGCTGTTTAAAATCTTGACCGACATTTAATGTCACCACGGATCTCCTTAAGCTTTACAGTTTGAACGTACGCGGTTCAATCCCAAGACGGCGATATTGTTTAAATTTTTCTCGGCCCAAGCTTTTGGCATCCGAGTGATTCTCAATAATTTCGATAATGTGGCTAAAAGCCTGATATTGTTCAAGCGCATGATTGTTAAAATTAAATACAATCCATTTACTTGATGTCGGTAGCTCGGCTGAAATACAAATGCTCGCGTGCGGTTGATTAATCCCATGCGTTAAAAAGCTAGTGGCATCAAAGCTCCATAGCTCATCATCGAGTTGCTGTTGTAATTCAGGGTCAGCAGTATACAGCCAGATTTTCTCCGATTGTTTTAAAATCTTACGGCATAAACGGCAAGTGATTTCCACTTGCCGCTCATTGCTTTGCTCAAAGAGATAAAAGCTAACTTTAGCCATTGTTGACACGGTTAACTAAAAGCTGCATTAACAGCGGTACTGGACGACCTGTTGCGCCTTTGTTGGCACCTGAGTTCCATGCGGTACCGGCAATATCTAAATGCGCCCAACGATAATCACGGGTAAAGCGTTGTAAGAAACATGCCGCAGTCACTGAACCGGCTTTAGGGCCACCAATGTTGGCAATATCAGCAAATGGAGAATCAAGTTGCTCTTGATAATCTTCAATCACTGGCATACGCCATACACGGTCAAATGCGGTTTTACCTGCGCTTTCAATTTCTTGTGCCAGTTTGTCATCTGGAGTAAACATACCAGTTAATACCGAACCGAGTGCCACAACACATGCGCCTGTTAAGGTTGCAATATCAATCACAATCGCAGGATTAAAGCGTTTTACGTAGGTTAAGGTATCGCAAAGCACTAAACGACCTTCAGCATCGGTATTTAAGATTTCTACTGTTTGACCGCTCATGGTGGTCACAATATCACCCGGACGTGTCGCACCGCCGGATGGCATGTTTTCAGCCGCAGCAATTGTACCTACCACATGAATCGGTAATTTTGCTTCGCACAGTGCACGCATGGTACCAAGTACCGAGGCTGAACCACACATATCGTATTTCATTTCATCCATGCCTGCGCCTGGTTTAAGTGAAATACCACCGGTATCAAAGGTAATGCCTTTACCTACCAATACCACAGGCGCTTCAGCGCGCTCAGCTTGGTATTCAAGAGTAATAATACGACCCGGACGATCTGAACCTTTGCTGACCGCTAAAAATGCGCCCATACCTAAATCAGCAATTTGCTGTTCATCAAGTACCGTAACTTTGAGTAGATCAGGGAATTCTGCAGCTAAAGCTTGCGCTTGCTCAGCTAAATATTCAGGGAAGCAAATGTTACCCGGACGGTTGCCAAGGTCACGCGCATAACTTTGACCGAGTTCAACCGCTTCAATTAAACGTAATTGTTCAGCCGTTAACGGACTATTTGAGGCAATTAACTGAATTTCATTTAAAACAAATTCGTTTTTCTTAGATTTAAATTCGTCGTAACCGTATGCTGCTTGAGTTAAGCTTAAAGCAAATAAATAATGCTGTTCTTGAGGTAGCGCTGAAATATCAATGCTAATGCTTTGGAATTTTTTTTGTGTTGCTTTAATAATGGTTTGTGCAATTTTTGCTAATTTATTTGCAGTAATATCAGCCGCTTTACCAATACCAACTAAAGTGCTGTTGGTGGCATTTTCAATTTGACCAATCAGCGGCAAAGTTTCATTTAAGCTGGCTTTAAATTGTGTAGCTTGTGTTAATTGCGCCAAGTCATTAATCGAATAAGTCGTTGCTGCCTGTTGTACTTGTTCAGAATCAACTAAAATCAACAAAGACTGGCTAGACGTATTCTGAGTGAATGACGTATTCATATTAAGTTTCATATACGGTATTCAGGCCTTTTTAAAGTTTTATGATCCATTAAACCACTGAAACTCGTGGATGTGTAGAGTTTCAACAAGCAGGTTTTATATTTTCAACATTCGGGTAAACTAATGCGAGTTTATTCGGGCATTTTTTGGAAGAATTAATTTGATTATTCGGCGTTATCTGGTCAAGCAAGTCGTGTCGACCTCCTTGGTGGTGATTGCTTTACTGACCTTAATTATGATGGGCGGTCGACTGATCAAATACTTTGGTGTGGCAGCGCAAGGGCGTTTGGATGCCAGTATTTTGTTTAGCATTATCGGCTATCGTTTACCTGAGTTTTTAACCTTAATTCTTCCACTGGGCTTCTTTATTGGCTTGATGTTGGTGTTTGGGCGTTTATATGTCGACCATGAAATGGCGGTACTGAATGGCAGCGGCATGAGTCGTAACCGTTTATCACGCTTACTGATTCCAATGACGGTCGGTTTTTTAGCGGTACAAGCCGCCTTAATGTTATGGATGGCGCCGTGGGGTATTCGTCAGTTTGAACAACTGACCAGCACGCAAGCGGTACGTACTGGCTTTGACTTAGTTCGTCCTAAAGAATTTATCTCATCGGGGCAATACACCATTTATGCCGGTGATTTATCTGAAGATCGTAAAAATTTAAAAGACATTTTCTTCTATCAGCGTGCCACCAAAGAGGGCAAACCTGATGTGATGATTTTGGCTAAAGAAGCCACCCGTGTTGAAATTGAAAATGATAATGCCAACGTAGTGGATTTAACGGCTGGTCGTCGTTATGAGATTTATCCGGGTACAGCTAAATATAGCCAAGCCGAATTTGAAAATTATCGTTTACGTTTAGAAAGTGACAAAGAAGCCAAATTTGAAAGCACCGAAGTGGAAGCGTTAACCACCACAGAACTTTGGAAAAATCGCCAAGATCCTGTCGTCGCCAGTGAGCTCGGTTGGCGGATCTTTGTGCCCTTTGCCATTGTGATTGCTTTGATTTTGGCAACTGCGCTCTCTGAAGTCAGTCCACGTCAAGGACGTTACTTAAAGCTGTTTCCGGCATTGCTTATTTTTGCCAGTTTAATTGTGGCCTTAATGGCAGTGAAAACTCGAATGAGTAAACAAGAAATGGGCATGTGGGCTTATCCATTGGTGCTGTTTGTCTATGGCGCAGCCGGTATGCTGTTTTCACGTAAGCAAAGCCTTGCACCTAAAATTCGTAAAAAGTTAGCTAAGTGAGGTCATAAAAATGCTTGCACGTCGTATTGTTGCCAAACATGTGACCCAAACGACAGCTTTAGCGATGTTAGGGGCTACAGCCGTATTATCAGGTCTGCAAATCCTGTTTACCTATTTAGGTGAACTGGGTGAGCTCAAAGACGGCTATGGTGCATTAGATGCCTTAATCTATGTGCTATGGGGCGCGCCAAGTGCCTTATATGAAATTCTACCCATCTCTGCATTAATTGGTGCGGTACTCGGTTTAGGCACACTTGCATCAAATAGTGAATTAATTGTCATGCGTGCCGCAGGAGTAAGTTTGTGGCGCATTGTAGGGTGGGTGATTCGCTCGGCCTTATTGTTGGTGGTGTTATCTTTTGCCTTAAGTGAATGGGTGATTCCATATAGCTCGGAGCAAGCCAAAAGCGTCAAAAGTCATCGTGCTGTTGCAGAGCTGGGTGAAGTCAAAGGCTATTGGAGCCGTGAAGGGCAGCGTTTTATTTATATTGACTATGCCAATTCGCAAGGCGAATTACGCAATGTGCAAGTAACTGACTTTGATAATGATTATCGTCTGCGTGGCACTTTAATGGCCGAGCAAGGTCAGTTTGTTCAAGATGGGCAATGGCGCTTACAAAACACCCAAGAAATGAATGTATTAGCAGCAGGCAATGCCAGTTTAAATAAAGCAGCCAACACAGATTTAGCCTTGGCTTTACAACCTAAGTACGTACATATGGTCACCATTGACCCAGAAGATTTATCGCCAAGTCAGTTGGTGAGTTTTATGGGCTATATGCATGAATATAGCCAAGTGCCGAAGACCTATCAATTGGCCTTTTGGCAAAAATTGGGTGCACCATTTGCCTTAATTGCGTTGGTGGTGATTGCTTGCTCGTTTATCTTTGGCCCGCTGCGTCAACAATCCATGGGCTTCCGTTTAGTGATTGCTTTATTTGTGGGCTTAACCTTCTTCTATTTACAAGATTTCTTGGGCTATGCAAGTTTGGTCTATTCGCCATCGCCTGCATGGTTTGTATTTATTCCGATTATTTTCATGTTTGTGGTGGGTGGTTATTTATTACATCGCGCCCGCTAAATATTGAAGAAAACAATCTTTGGCTCAGGTTTTCTCCATGAGCCAAACATAGAGTCTGACCCAAAAATTGGGTAAGATAGAGCTTAATTTGTAGACACAAGAGTATTGGTTATGACGGATGCAACTGCTGGCAAAATCCCGCACGTATTAGTGATTATGGATGGTGTGGGTCACCGCGAAGCAATTGAAGATAATGCGTTTTTAGCGGCTGCACGCCCAAATTTAACGGCAATGCAGCAAAAACATCCGCATGGTTTAATCTCAGGTTCGGGTGAGGACGTGGGTTTACCTGATGGTCAAATGGGTAACTCAGAAGTTGGCCATATGAACCTTGGCGCTGGCCGTGTGTTATATCAAGACTTTACCCGTATTACCAAAGACATCCGTACTGGTGATTTCTTTAAGCATGAAGTTTTAGTCGACGCGGTAGAAAAAGCTAAAGCCACAGGTGGTGCGGTTCATCTTTTAGGTTTGTTATCTGAAGGTGGTGTGCATTCACACGAAGACCATATCGTCGCAATGGCGGAACTTGCGCTTAAGCGCGGTGCCAAAGTGTATCTACATGCCTTTTTAGATGGTCGTGATACCCCACCACGTAGTGCTGAACCATCATTACAAAAACTAGATGCTTTATTTGCTAAGTACCCAAATCAAGGTCGTATTGCGACTATGATTGGTCGTTACTTTGCCATGGACCGTGACAACCGTTGGGATCGCGTAGAACAAGCCTATCGTTTATTGACTGAAGGTGAAGCGGCACGTACTGCGGCAACTGCGGTTGAAGGCTTAGAATTAGCTTATGCTGCAGAAGAATCAGATGAATTTGTCAAAGCTACTCGTATTGGCGATGTTGCAGCGATTCAAGACAACGACAGCGTCGTGTTTATGAACTTCCGTGCCGACCGTGCACGCGAAATCACCAAGGCTTTTGTAGAAAAAGACTTTGCTGGCTTTGAACGTAAAGTCGTACCTGCTTTAGCTAAGTTTGTAATGTTAACGCGCTACCAAGCCAGCATTGATGCGCCTGTGGCTTACATGCCTGAAGATTTAGTCAATTCAATTGGTGAATACTTATCGGGTTTGGGTAAAACTCAGTTACGTATTGCCGAAACTGAAAAATACGCGCATGTAACCTTCTTCTTTAGTGGTGGTCGTGAAGACGAATACCCAGGTGAGAAACGTATTTTAATCCCATCGCCAACCGTTGCAACATATGACTTAAAGCCAGAAATGAGCGCATTTGAAGTAACGGATGAATTGGTTGCGGCAATCAACTCAGGCGAGTTTGACTTGCTGGTAGTAAACTATGCTAACGGTGATATGGTGGGTCATACTGGTGTATTTGATGCTGCGGTAAAAGCAGTTGAAGCAGTCGATACTTGCTTAGGCCGTGTTTATGATGCTGTGATGGCCAAAGGTGGTCATATGCTGATTACTGCCGATCATGGTAACGTAGAGCAAATGCAAGATTACCAAAGCGGTCAGGTACATACACAACATACCACTGAATTGGTACCGTTTATCTATGTGGGCCCAACTCAAGCTGAGATTGCTGAGGGTGGTGTTTTGGCTGATGTTGCACCGACCCTACTCAGCTTAATGCAATTACCGATTCCTGCTGAAATGCAAGGCCGTAACTTGATTACTTTAAAATAAAAGGAGTCGCTATGACCCACTGGAAATATGGAGCGCTGTGTTTAGCGATGTTTGCTAGTTTGGGTCATGGCGCGGTCAATTCGGGTGCAGCAGCACCCGAATTTGAGCAATCTTATTTAGAAGTACCCGTTGAATCTATTCAAGAATTTGTACACATCTATGGTATTGTCAAAGACAATTACGTAGATCATAAATCTGATAATGCCTTATTCCAACTGGCGATTCAGGGTATGGTTTCGGGTTTAGATCGTTATTCGCGTTATTTAAGCCCAGAAGATTATAAACAACTGATTCAATATACCGAAGGCGAAATCGCTACGGTAGATTTTGAACTTGAATACAATCAGCAACATCAACAATGGGTGATTGCAGGCTTACAAGCAAATGCTGATTCTGCCAAACAAGGCTTAAGAAATGGCGTGACAGTGTTTAAAATTGATGGTCAAGAAATCAAAAATTTGAATCATGACCAAGTCAATTCTTTACTCACAGGTAGCATTGCCTCGAGCTTAAGCTTACAGCTAGCAGCCAATAGCCAGCAGTTGCAGATTGTGCGTAATAAAAAAATTGATACCGCGATTCAGGCGCAAATGCTGAGTAATAAAGTGCTATTGGTCAAGCTAAAGGTATTTCAGCAAGATACAGCCAATGAGCTCAAAGCCATTATTGAGCAATATAGTGCAGAGCATCCTAAAGCGGTACTCATTGATCTGCGCAATAACCCTGGGGGGTTGTTATCAGCTGCGGTCGAAACTGCGGATCTATTTTTAAATCAAGGTTTAATTGTGGTCACCAAAAGTCGTTCCGAAGGTGAACAACAATTTCAAGCGCTACCGAGCAATGAACTCAATGACCTTAAAGTAGGTATTTTAATCAATGCTCGTTCTGCTTCGGCAGCGGAAGTGTTTACTGCCGCTATGAAAGTGCATAAGCGCGCTTGGGTCATTGGTGAAAAGAGCTATGGTAAGGGTGTGGTACAAAAACTATTTCCACTGTCGAATGGTGCAGCCTTGCAAATGACGGTCGCGCATTATTACACCCCAAATGGACAAATGATTGAAGGGCTGGGGATTCAGCCCAACCAAAGCTATGCCATGCAATTGGGCATGAGTGAGCAAAATTATTTAGAACGTGTGGGAGAAATGTTAGCCACACGCTAGAGCTTATTCATCTTCGGTATCTAAACCAAATTTCTTTAAGCGGTAACGCAATGAGCGGAACGACATGCCAAGCTTTTTGGCGGCTAAAGTACGGTTCCAATGGGTTAAGTTAAGCGCATCAAGTAAGATTTGTTTTTCAATATTTTCTAAATGTTGCTCCAAACCTTCTTGCGGCAAGCTTTGTTTAGCAATGTTATTGTGTAAATTTACAGGTACATCTTGGATAGGACTTACAGGTTTTGCCAGTAAAATACTGAGATTACGTGCATTAGAGCCTTGTAAATGCTCAATATCAATCTGATCACTGTCACATAAAGTGAGAGCGCGTTCCATGATGTTGCGCAATTCGCGTACATTACCTGGGAAGTGTTGTTGTAATAGAAAATCTCGTGCTGCTGGGGTGAGAACCTTAGCTGAGATTTGCCATTCTTGGCTAATTTTTTCAATAAAATGCTGCGCTAATAATAAAATATCCTCGCCACGCTCACGTAAGGGCGGCAAATACAAATCCATGACATGAATCCGGAAAAATAGATCTTGTCTAAATTTTCCTTGTTGTACTAGCTGTTCTAGATTTTGATGCGTGGCGCTAATAATCCTAAAATCAACGGCAATTTCTTGTTCGCCACCAATCGGACGAATCTTTTTCTCTTGCACAGCACGTAGTAACTTAACTTGCATGGCCAATGGTAATTCGGCCAATTCATCTAAAAATAGACTGCCACCATCTGCCGCTTGTAACAAACCTTGTTTGTCTTGATTGGCACCAGTAAAACTACCTTTTTTATGCCCAAACAGTTCACTTTCCATCAGTTCAGTTGGAATAGCACCACAGTTAATCGCTACAAATGGCCCTTGGTGACGATTACTGAGCTTATGTACCAAATTCGCAACGACTTCTTTACCTGTACCTGATTCACCGTGAATAAAAACAGGAGCTTGTGAACGAGCAATCTTTTGAATGGTTTGGCGTAAATGCTGAATTGCAGAGGAGTGACCAATCAACATTTGTTCTTCAATCAATTGTTGTTTAGGTAAATCCGCAGCTTGAATCGGTTGATTCAGCGCTTGGGTGAGTAATTGTTGTAACTGCACTTGATTCACAGGTTTACTGACGAAATCAAAAGCACCTGCTTTGAGCGCAGCAATGGCAATATCCATATTGCCGTAGGCGCTTAATACCGCCACAGGCAGCTGTGGATAATGCGCTGCAATATGCGCCACTAATTCTAAGCCTGACCCATCAAGCATATTTAAATCGGTTAAGCAGGCATCGTATTGCTGCTGTTGTAACAATTTACGTGCTTGGTAAACCCCATGTGCAATATGGCAGTCGATTCCCATACGACTTAAGCTCATTTGCATCAACATACACAGGTCTTCTTCATCATCAACAAATAAAATAAGTGGTTTTACATCCACTGTGACACCCCAATTGAATTAAGCATGATGGACGCGTAAGCATTCAATACGAAAGCATGCCCCTTGTTGTTGTTCTACATAGTGCAGTTTGGCTTGATTGGCTTCACAAAAACTATGGGATAGATATAAGCCTAGACCAGTACCATTAATTTCTGTACTAAAAAATGGCTGAAATAGGGAGGCAATATCGCTGCTTGCTACGCCTGAACCAAAGTCACGAACTTCAATCCGTACGTGATTATGCTGAGTATAGACCTCTAATTCAATGTTATTGTCGCTTGATTGATTATGATGTAAGGCATTACGCACTAGGTTGATTAAAACTTGACGTAATTGATCTTCATTAAATGAAATTGTGACATTATTCTCAATTTTGTAATTCATTTTTGTGATGGAGTTGGCGAAGTTTTCATTTAAGCAAGCAGGGATAAAACTTTCCAAATCAATAAATGTGCTGCTAGTATCGCGATTACGCACCATATTTAAGGTATCTTCAATAATTCGATTGATGCGTGTGGCTTGTTTACTGATTAATTGACTCAGCATGGCTTGCTGTGTGGCATCACTTTCACGACTTAATTCGTTGGCCTGTACAATCGCAGCTAAAGGATTGCGAATTTCATGGGCAATACTCGCTGATAATTGCCCCAATGCTGCAAGTTTGAGTTGTTGTACCCGCTGATTAATAATTCGGGCATCTTCAAGTACCAATAAAGTTAAAGTTTGATATGGAATCCGCAGCTTTTGAATGCGAATTTGCAACTGATATAAGCTTTGTTTGGCTTCAAATTGAAACTTTTCGCCTTCAACTAACTGCTCTAAATGCAGAAAATCAAATAAGTCGGGTTGAACGCTATACAGGGGCTGCTTTTCATAAGCATGAATCGGAGAAATCCCTAAAAAATTACAAGCTGCAGGGGTCGTCAGCACAACATGATAATTTTCATCTAAGACCAAATAACCATGTTCAATTTGATCGAGAATATAGCTACTAATATCTTGCAAGCGCCGTAATTCTTGTGCCTGACTTAAATTCACATTTTCTAAAACTTCAAAACGCCGAATAGAAAACTGCCCTAAGGCATAGACACAGAAAAATAAAATCGCCAATAAAGCGCTATTACTGATGTTATTAATTGAGGTGCTAAGATCAAATAAAGAACCAATTAGATGCTGATAAACCACGCAAATCACGGCAACCAAAGTCACAGTTAAGGCTTTAGGGCGTTCTAGTAATAACGAGGCAGTAAAGATCATCATCACAAACATCAAACTGACTTGTAGATTGGCACCGTCACTGGCAAAACTTAAGCTGGTTAAAATACCAATATCAACAATAAATAAGGCTAACAGTTGATAACTGGCAGCAATATGCGCATAGCGCAGCATCAACCATTGTGCAGCGCTAAGTAAAAAATATAAAAATAAAATAAATAGATGCGAACTGGCATAGGGTGTAGATAAAGCATCACTATAGTGACCAAGTGATGCAATCAACAACAAACTAAAGGCAATAAGAAAGCGATAGGACGCGTACCAACGCCCTAAATGATAGCGATTAAGTTGTTTACCATGTGCCATTAAGGTTTGATCAGACCATAACGAATGGCCAAATGGGTAAGTTTTACATCACTGTCTAAACCGAGTTTCTCAAAAATACGATAGCGATAGGTGTTCACCGTTTTAACACTGACAAACAACTTATCAGCAATTTCTTGAGCGCTAATACAGTTCACCACCATCATGGCCACTTGCATCTCACGTTCAGATAAGGCATCAAATGGTGATTGTTGGGTGTCGGATAAATACGAACTGGCCAATTGTTCTGCAATATCGGCACTAAAATATTTGCCGCCTTGCATGACTTTTTTAATGGCACGTACCATTTCAGTGACTGGTGCACCTTTGGTGATATAGCCTTTAGCACCTGCTTTTAGCAGTAAAGAAGGATAAGGCTCTTCAGCTAAACCACTGACAGCTAATACTTTGGTGTCAGGTGCGGTTTGTAATAAGCGACGTGTGGTTTCCACACCGCCAATACCTGGCATATTCACATCTAACAGCACCACATTGGGGTGATGTTGACGTACCAAATTAATTGCTTCTTCACCAGATTCTGCCTGCCCAATCACTTGTACATCAAGATGGTCTTCGAGCATGCGGCAGATGCCGGTGCGAACTAACTCATGATCATCTACTACAAGAACTGTGATCACTGGCTTCTCCCTCTGAATGATTTTTCATCTTTTTTGTTACATAACGCAAAATAAGCTTGCAATGAAACGACAAAATTAGCAATCCTATCCGCATTCAATACCCAAGTGATAGGCAGAATGTGACAGTCTAATGATTGTACATTTTGTATGTTGCTGTAAATGTAAGGCATATTTGAGGTAATACGCAAATGTATCTTACCTCCCTGAGACGAGTAAGTGATTGTGAAAAAATTTAACAAATCGTTAATGCATGTGTTGAGCCTATCTGTGCTGCTTGGCATGAGTTCGACCAGTTTTGCAGAGCTGATCGTAAATTCCTCCTCGGGGAGCACGCCACCGCAAGCGAGTCTGGCATGGTCATCTGAACAGGCTAGTCAGTTTTTAAATGATAATGAGCCATCTCCACAAGGTTCTGTAACGGCAACTACGACTTTACGTGCGCCTATTGAAGCTGCAAAAACGACTGTGACCACCACTGTACGTAGTGTAGAGAATACAGCAACCACCACCGCACCCAAAAGCACGGTTCAAATTTTAGATACCAATCGTTATAGCAATCAACCTTCAGTCAATGCGCGTGCAGCGTTGGTGATGGATGCCAATACTGGTGAAGTGCTGTATAGCAAAAATACCAATGCTGCTTTACCGATCGCCTCAGTGACGAAGCTGATGACTGCGGTGGTGACGGCAGATGCACGTTTAAATATGAGTGAAAACATTACTTTGCAATCAATTGATTTTGCGGGTGCAGGTGGTAAAAACTCAAGTTCTACCCTACGCGTGGGCGATAAAATGAATCGCGCCGAAGCATTATTGTTTGCTTTAATGAAGTCTGAAAATCCAGCTGCGGCAGCCTTAGCACGTACCTATCCGGGTGGTAAAAGCGCTTTTGTCGCTGCGATGAATGCAAAGGCCAAAGAATTAGGCATGCACAATAGCCGCTTTGTAGAATCTACAGGCTTACATCCTGCTAACGTGGCATCAGCGCGTGATTTAGGCGTGTTGGTGAGTACTGCATCGCAATATGGCTTAATCCGTCAGTTTTCAACCACACCAAGTTATGACTTTAACTTAGGGTATCGTGTATTAAAATCAAATAACACCAATGGTTTAGTGCGTAATGGCGGCTACAACATTAACCTCTCTAAAACAGGCTTTATTAATGAAGCAGGACGTTGTGTGGTGATGCATACGACCTTAAACAATCGTCCAGTTGCGGTGGTGATTTTAGGGGCAATTAATACAGAAGCACGTAACAATGATGCCATTCGTTTAATGAATTGGACCAGTAGCTTACCTAAAGCAATTTAAGCTAAACATAAAAAAGCCCTGCAAATGCAGGGCTTTTTGCTTTCAATATAAATTACATATTTGAAAGAATTGAATCACGTACTTGATCTAAAGTCGCGTCAATTGACAGCATTACTGCATCAGAACATTGTTTGATTGCTGTGTCAGGATCTTTTAGACCGTTACCTGTTACAGTACATACGATCACAGAACCTTCAGCAATTTTACCTGCTTTGATGTCGCGGATTGCACCGCCAATCGATGCAGCAGAAGCAGGTTCAACGAATACACCTTCGTACATTGAAAGTAAGCGCTGTGCTTCTAAGATTTCAGCATCTTGTAGTTCATCAAACCAACCTTTAGAGTCGCGAACAACCGCTTTGGCGTGGTTCCAGCTTTGTGGATTACCAATACGAATTGCTGTTGCAACAGTTTCTGGGTTTTCAACAGGTGCACCGCGTAAGAATGGCGCTGCGCCAGATGCTTGGTAACCGACCATTACAGGTAAACCTTCAGGTTTTGGACCTGTGAAGGCATCAGTCGCAGGGTCGTAAACCACTTGCTCGAATTGATCTTTAGGTTGATCAGCAACAGCTTCGGTATAACCCATCCAGTGTGCAGTGATGTTACCTGCGTTACCGACTGGTAGGCAGTGATAATCAGGTGCGCGGCCAAGTTCGTCTACGATTTCGTAAGCAATGGTCTTTTGACCTTGTAAGCGGTACGGGTTGATTGAGTTTACAATTGTTACCGGTGCTTTATCAGCGATTTCTTTAACAAGACGCATACCATCGTCAAAGTTACCACGGATTTGCATGGTGATTGCACCATACATCATTGCTTGTGCCATTTTACCCATGGCAATTTTGCCTTCAGGGATCAGCACAAATGCTTTCATACCTGCACGAGCAGCATATGCAGCAGCAGCAGCAGAAGTGTTACCTGTAGAGGCACAGATAATCGCTTTAGAGCCTTCTTCGGCTGCTTTAGTAACCGCCATGGTCATACCACGGTCTTTAAATGAACCAGTCGGGTTTAAGCCCTCGTACTTCACATAAATTTCAACATTTTTGCCAATAATGCGCGGAATATTCGCAAGCTTAATCAGTGGTGTATTACCTTCGCCTAAAGATACGGCAGGGGTAGTTGCAGACACTGGTAAACGGTCGCGATAGCGGTCAACTAAACCAGTATAACGATTGGCATTCGACATGATGATGTTCCAATTGTGGGTAGAGCTTGGCGAGGGGATATAGTCCCCCCAACCCGATTAATTATCAAGCGATTCTAAACGAATTCGTACAATTTCGCCATGAATGACAGGAAGAGCTTGAATTTGCTTTAATGCTTCATCCATTTTCGCTTCCTTAACAGGGTCTGTCAGGATCACGATAGGAATAAGGTCTTTTAAGCGAGATTGCTGCATGATGGCATCAATACTAATACCAGCACGGCTTAAAATCGTGGTGACATCTGCCAATACGCCAGTTTGATCTTCAGCATTAATACGGATGTAGTAACCTGTGGTCATCTCTTCGCGTGGCAAAATAGGTAAGTCACTTAAGCTTTCAAAAGCAAGCTGTGGAATCGTACCTGCACCATCTTCAGTATAAGAAATATCGCGTACAATATCGACTACGTCAGCCACAACCGCTGATGCTGTTGGGCCAGCGCCAGCGCCAGCGCCGTAGTACAGTGTTGGGCCAACGGCATTGGCTTGTACAAGTACCGCATTTTTAACCCCGTTTACATTGGCGATCAGTTGATCTTCTGGAATTAAGGTTGGGTGTACACGCAGCTCAATACCTGTGGCAGCACGGCGGGCAATACCTAAATGTTTAATGCGGAAACCTAAGTCTTCAGCGTATTTAACATCTTGCGCAGTGACTTTACTAATGCCTTCGGTAAAGACTTTATCAAATTGCAATGGAATACCAAACGCGATTGAGGCAAGTAAGGTCAGTTTGTGTGCAGCATCAATGCCTTCGACGTCAAAAGTAGGGTCTGCTTCGGCATAACCCAATTCTTGCGCTTCTTTTAAGACGTCTTCAAAAGCACGACCTTTTTCACGCATTTCAGTCAGGATAAAGTTACCTGTACCGTTAATAATACCGGCTAACCAATCAATTCGGTTTGCCGCTAAACCTTCACGCATCACTTTAATAATTGGAATACCACCCGCCACTGCTGCTTCGTAAGCAATCTGCACAGCATTGTCGTCGGCTAGTTTAAACAGTTCATTACCATGTTCAGCAAGCAATGCTTTATTCGCAGTCACCACTTGTTTGCCATGCAAAATCGCTTCTTTAATGATTTCGTAAGCAGGATGAATACCGCCCATCACTTCGACCACGACATCAACGTCTGGTTGACGCACGATATCGAGTAAATCAGCACTTTGTTTCACTGAAGGATCAAGATCTAAATCAGGACGAGGACGACGTGTACCCACATAGGTAATTTGAATTTCACGACCGGTGCGACGTCTAATCTCAGCAGCATTTTCTTGTAATAGTTTAAGGGCACCACCACCCACAGTACCTAGACCGAGGATTGCCAGACGAACTGGTTTCACGTCACACTCCATATTTACCAATTTTAAGTGAGCCTAGATCATAGCTAAAAAAAACAGGATACTCTAGCATCCTGTTAACTTTATCTACACTCATAAAAAACAGTAATTTATAGAATAATAATTAGTTATCTAAACGACTGCTTAATTCGTCTGGTGTTAGGTAACCACCTAAATAAACACCCTCACTATTATAGATGGCTGGTGTACCATTAACACCCATCGCAAGGCCCATTTCATATTGAGCTTTTACAGGGTTGCTACAGGTTGCTGGCGCAAGTTGTTCACCACGAATTGCACGGTCAAAGGCGGCTTGACGGTTGTCGCTACACCATACGCTTTGCATGGCTGGCATGAATTGTTCGCCACGTGGCCATGCGATATAACGTACTTCAATGCCTTTAGCATTGATCTCGTCCATATGTTCATGCAATTTATGGCAATATGGGCAGCTAATGTCGGTAAACACATAAATAACGTGTTTGGTGCTTGCTTTGGCTGGATAGACGATGAGATCTTCAGTCTTTAACTGACTGAGCAACTTTTTATTGGCTTCAGCTTGTAAAGACTCACTGACGTTATGCAAGGTTTTATCACCTAGGCGAATCACATCGCCTTGAATAATATATTTACCATCACTGGTGGCATAGACTGAGCCCATACCTTCTAGGCTAACCCAGACTAAGTTAGGTACTTCTGTGGCTTTAATTTCTAGCACCTTGGCTTTGATATTGGCTGTTTTAAAATGCTGCTCTAAGGTTTTAATTAAACGTTGCTCAGCATTACGTTCAATTAAGTTCGATGCTTCACCAGTCGCTGGAGTACTTGCAGTTAGTGTTGTTTGCTTAGCTTCGTTATTAGAATTGGAGCAAGCGCTTAAGCCAAAACTTAAGCTTAAAGTGCAGGCTAAAAATAATTTGGCGCGGGTAAAAGACATCATTAACCCTTGTTGTATGACAAATAAAGATCGCACAGCATAACAAAAAATGCACGCCACGCTAATTTTTTTGCGATTAACCGCGTGGATGATGAGTTGCATGTAGCTGTTGCATTCTAATTTGCGCCACATGGGTATAGATTTGTGTGGTGGATAAATCACTATGTCCAAGCAGCATTTGCACCACACGTAAGTCCGCACCATGATTGAGTAAATGGGTAGCAAAGGCGTGTCTGAGTGTATGCGGCGAAAGCTCAGCTTGAATACCTGCTTGTAGGGCATAACGCTTAATCGCGTACCAAAAATTCTGTCGACTCATAATGCCGCCATGTTGGGTCAAAAACACGAAGTCAGTGGCAGTTTTATATAGCTGTGAACGTGCATCGCTTAAATATTTTTCAACCCACATACAGGCATGTTGACCTAGCGGTACTAAACGCTCTTTATTGCCTTTACCTAAGACACGTAAATAGCCTTGATTGAGATTGATTAAATCAAGGCGTAAATTGAGTAATTCCGATACCCTTAAACCTGAGGCATATAACACTTCTAACATGGCACGGTCGCGTAACCCTAAAGCACTATTAATATTTGGTGCTTGCAGCAGGGCATCCACATCTTGTTCAGACAAATCTTTAGGTAAGTTGCGTCCAATTTTTGGGGTTTTATGACTGGCAACAGGGTTGTCGCTACGTAATTTTTGTTCGCGTAAAAATTTAAAAAATGAGCGCAAAGCCGATAAAGTCCGTGCAATAGAGCGTGGACTTTGCCCGTTTTGGCTTAATGCCAGTAATACCTGTTGAATATCATCACTGCTCCATTCGGGCAGCATTTTTTGATTTAGGTCAGCAAGTTTAATTAAATCAGATAAATAGGCATTTCGGGTATGCGGGCTTACCGTTTGCGCGACTAAATTGTCACGAAAACCATGCAAAAAAGCTAAATGTTCGGGAATGTGTACTGCTGCGGGAATGCGTGGTTTTTTATTTAAAGACATGTTTTTTTAATCTGTTAAAGCGATAAAACTGATAGATATTATCTACTCTAGTGTAATTTTTGTGACGTGTCGATGTGATATAAGAGCTAATCGAAATGTAAGCAAACCTTATTTGTTAATTATTCTCATTTGTTTGTATAATGAGCAAAAGTATTTAGGATTCAATCGTGCGTTTGTCAGAGTTGAAAGTGAAGCAAACTGCCATCATTCGCAAAGTGCATCGTACTTTGGATGGCACTAGCCAAAGCGATATCGTCGCGAGTCGTTTAGAAACCTTAGGTTTTATTCCAGGCACACAAGTGCAAGTCATTACCAAAGGCATTTTTGGTGGTGATCCAATTTTAATTCAAATTGGTTTTACCCGCTTCGCACTACGTAAAGTTGAAGCCGAAAAAATTGAGATTGAAGGAGCTGCCGCATGAGTGATGCGCTACGTATTGCCCTTGTTGGTAACCCAAACTGTGGTAAAACCTCTCTTTTTAACCATTTAACTGGTACACGGCAAAAAGTCGGCAACTATGCGGGCGTCACGGTAGAACGCAAAGTAGGTAACTTTAGCTTGCCTTCTGGTCAAGCGGTACGTGTTTTGGATTTACCTGGTACCTATAGTTTAGATGCAACCAGTCCAGATGAAGCTGTCACCCGTGATGTAGTGCTGGGTAAGCTCAGTGAAGAGCGCGAACAAGATGCCTTTTTGTGTGTGGTGGATGCCACTAACTTAAAACTGCATTTAGGTTTAGTGCTTGAGATGATTGAGCTTGGCCGCCCAATGCTGATTGTACTGAATATGATGGATGAAGCACGTCGTCGTGGCATGCAAATTAACACCCAAAAATTATCACAGCGTTTAGGTGTGCCTGTGGTGGAAAGTGTTGCGGTACGTGAATCTGGCATAGAAAACTTAAAACACGCGCTTGATCAAAGTAAATTCTCCCTGCCCAATACCGAACTGACAGGTTTAAAAGGCGATCAGCATCAAAAAGTACAACAGTTGCTCAGTGATGTTATTGTTTATGCAGAACAAGACGATAAACGTTCAGATTTCCTAGATAAAATTTTCTTACATCCAGTGCTTGGCTTAGTCAGCCTTGCGGTGATGATGTTTGTAATTTTCCAAGCGGTATTTGCTTGGGCAGCACCATTTATGGATGGTATTGATGCTTTATTTGGTTGGCTAGGTGAAGTCATTGGCGCGAATATTGCGCATCCAATGCTGAATAGTTTAGTGGTCGATGGAATTATTGCTGGCGCGGGTGGGGTTGTGATTTTCCTGCCACAAATTTTAATTCTGTTCTTCTTTATTTTGGTATTAGAAGAATCAGGTTACTTACCGCGTGCAGCGTTTTTACTCGATAAACTGATGTATAAAGCTGGTCTTTCAGGCCGTGCTTTTATTCCGTTATTATCAAGTTTTGCCTGTGCCATTCCCGGCATTATGGCATCACGTACCATTAGCGATCCGCGTGACCGTTTAACCACGATTTTTGTGGCACCACTGATGACTTGTTCGGCACGTTTACCAGTTTATGCACTCCTCATCGCGGCATTTGTACCTGCACAAACGGTATGGGGTATCTTTAACTTACAAGGTTTAGTGCTCTTTGCTTTGTATATGGCGGGGATTGTGAGTGCGTTGGTGGTTTCGTTTGTGTTGAAGTTTTTCCAAAAAGACAAATCACAACATATGCTACTGATGGAATTACCAAGTTATCGCTTACCTGATTTAAAGAACATTTGGATTGGTCTACTCGATCGTGCCAAGATCTTCTTAAAGCGTGTGGGTGGCATCATCTTTGCCTTGTCTATTTTACTGTGGTTCTTATGTACCTTCCCACAAGCACCAGATGGCGCAACTTTACCTGATATCGACTATTCTTTTGCGGGTATGCTCGGTCATTTGATGCAACCGATTTTTGCGCCACTTGGTTTTAACTGGCAGATTTGTATTGCCTTAATTCCTGCTATGGCAGCCCGTGAAGTGGTGGTTGCGGCACTGGGTACCGTATATGCATTATCTGCAGTTGATGAAGATGCGATGTCAGAAGGTTTAGCTTCTTTAATCAGCAGTGGTGGTGACTTAGGTTGGTCATTGGCAACAGGTTTGTCATTATTGGTTTGGTTTATCTATGCGCCACATTGTTTAGCGACCTTAGCAACCGTGCGTCGTGAAACAGGTTCATGGAAAACGGTCGGCTTTATGACTGTTTACCTATTTGGTTTAGCTTATTTGATGTCGTTCTTAACCTATCAAATTGCGTCAAAAATCTTTGCTTAAATAATAGGAGCTTAAAAGATGGTGGAAGGTTTAATTATTGCTGTATTGGTACTGTGGAGTACATTGGTGGTATTTAAAAAGGTGTTTCCAAAGACATCTTTTAAGTTCTTTTTAAGTCTCGCCAATTTGGCAGGAAAACAAGGTTTACCACGTTTAGCCAAATGGTTAAAACCAGCTATGCCAGCAGGCTGTGGTGGTAGCTGTGGCTGTTCTGCCGATGATGAGGCAGAAACTAAAAAGCCTACTGTACAAGCAGTCAAATGGAAGTAACTGCCAAGCTGAAAAAGCCGCTCATTTGAGCGGCTTTTTTACGCCCAGACACAAAAAAAGCTGAAACAGCAAAAGGCAAAGTGCTAACATTTTGCCAGTTCAAAAACCAAGATAAGAGATGGGACAAATGTTAATACAACGTGGCGGACTCAAAGTTGTTGCAGGGCTAGGGATTTCGGGTGTTGCAGCGGTGAATTTCTTGCATGAAAAAGGCTACCGCGTTGCCGTAACCGACTCTCGCGCTAATCCACCAGGCAATGATCAAATTCCACAAGAGGTACAAACCAGCTTTGGCAAGTTTGATGCAGAACTTTTATTGTCGGCTGAAGAGATTATTATTAGCCCAGGGCTTGATCCAAAATTACCAGAAATTCAAGCAGCGCTTGCCAAAGGCATTCCTGTAGTCAGTGAGATTCAAATCTTACGCCGTGCCACAGATAAACCGATTGTTGCGATTACGGGTTCTAATGCAAAAAGTACCGTGACTACATTGTTTGGCTTAATGGCGCAAGATGCCGGAAAAAAAGTCGCAGTTGGTGGTAACTTAGGTCGTCCGGCATTGGATTTAACTAAAGATGATCCTGAGCTGTATGTTCTAGAATTATCGAGTTTTCAATTAGAAACCACATCGAATTTAAATGCTGAAGTGGCTGTGGTACTCAATATGAGTGAAGACCATCTTGATCGCCATGGCGACATGATGGGCTATCACACGGCAAAACACCGTATTTTCCAAGGCGTAAAAAAAGTAGTGTTTAACCGTGATGATTCATTAACGCGTCCATTAGTACCCGATAGCACGCCTATGCAAAGCTTTGGCTTAAATGCACCTGATTTGAATCAATATGGTGTGTTACGTGAAGACAACGGTACGATGTGGCTCGCGCGTGGTCGTGAACGTTTAATTCAGAGTTCTGAGCTGTATATTCAAGGCACACATAATGTTGCCAATGCTTTAGCTTGTTTAGCATTAGGGGAAGCGATTGGTTTGCCATTACAATCGATGTTAGAAACCTTAAAAACTTTTAAAGGTTTAGAGCATCGCTGTGAGTTTGTACAAGAAATCAATGGTGTACGTTATTACAACGACTCTAAAGGCACAAACATTGGCGCAACCCTTGCCGCACTTGATGGTCTAGGTGCAGCGATTGAGCCACAAGGTGGTAAAGTCGCGATTATTTTAGGCGGTCAAGGTAAAGGGCAAGATTTTACAGCGTTGCGTGATGCTTTAAGCAAATATGCCAAAGTTGCAGTATTGCTAGGTGTGGATCGGGCGATGATTGAAACAGCCATCCAAGGCACGACTGAACTTGTCAACGTGGATACTTTAGAACAAGCCGTGCAAGTGTGTCAGCAACATGCTGAGGCGAATGATGTGGTGTTACTTTCACCTGCATGTGCAAGTTTAGATATGTTTAAAAGTTATGGCCAACGTGGTCATGCGTTTGTCGCGTGCGTTGCTGCATTGTCACAAGCATAACAAGAAAAGGAAACAGGTATGGTGGGCTTTGCTCAGACAACCATCGCCAAAATACAACAATGCTATGACCAGATTGCACCCAAAGTGCCTGAGCAAATTACGGTGCGTAATACCTTAATTTTCTGTGTATTAGCTTTGCTGTGTATTGGTTCGATTATGGTCGCATCGGCTTCAATGCCGTATGCCGATCGTTTACATGAGAATCCATTTCATTATGTGATTCGTCATGGTATTTCCATTATCGTTGCCGCTGTGGCAGCGTTATTGGCTTATCGTGTTCCCCTCGAAATGTGGTTTAAAAATGCCTTTAGTATTTGGATTGCCACGATTTTACTACTGGGTGCTGTGTTGGTGGTCGGAACTGAAGTCAACGGTTCAACGCGTTGGATTCGGGTGGCAGGCTTTACCTTACAAGCCACGGAAGTGGCTAAAGTCGCTATGGCAATCTTTACCGCAGACTATGTGGTGCGCCGTTCAGAAGAGGTGAGAAGTAAACTCTCGGGTCTATTCCGTTTAGGTGTGGTGATGCTGCTGACCGTGGGCTTTATTATTTTAGAGCCTGACTTGGGTGCAACCGTGGTGATTGCCTTAATGATGCTCGGTGTTTTCTTCTTAGCAGGCGCACCGATTATTCAATTTGCTGTCGCCTTTGTGGTGATCTTACTGGCCTTTGTGGCATTAATTTTGTTTGAACCGTATCGTTTTGAGCGTTTAATGTCTTTTACCAATCCCTGGGATGACCAATTGGGTGTGGGCTATCAGTTATCGAATGCATTGATGGCCTTTGGTCGCGGTGAGTTCTTTGGGGTTGGTTTGGGGCATAGTATGCAAAAAATGTCTTATCTACCAGAAGCGCACACTGACTTTATGCTGGCGATTTTTGCAGAAGAATTTGGCTTCTTTGGCTTTGCGATTTTAATGTGCTTAAGTTTTACCATGTTGGCGTGCTGTATTAAGATTGCGCACCGCGCGCTACGCAACCAGTATTTACGTGCTGGCTATTTGGTGTATGGTGTGGCGATTATCTTCTTGCTGCAAATCTTAGTGAACGCAGGCATGAATATGGGCTTGCTGCCAACCAAAGGCTTAACCTTGCCATTTATTAGTTATGGTGGTTCATCCTTAATTATGTGTGCGGTGATGATCAGCTTAGTTCTTAAAGTTGAAAGTCAAACCCAAGGCATTAACCCGAGTCGTGAAGAGTCGAGTTTCTAGTCAAATGGTCCTTTTTGCTGAGCATGTTGCAATACATCGCTCGGCATTTGGGTACCACAATTGAGACATTTTACAAAAGCAGCTTTGGCTTTAGACAATGGAATCAGCGGAATAAAAAATAAAGAAAAATAATTGCGCTGCTGTTTCAATTCATACGAGCTATGTGTGCGACATACAGGACACACAAACATATTTTTTTCGATCACTTTGGTCTTTGGGCCAACACCAAAAATAAAAAACATAATTTTCTCTCCTTATTTTTGATTCAGCTTAACCTAAAAAATTGGGGCTATAGGTAATGACCTTGTAACTCAATTTGATGCGGAATACGGCTCACATCCCATTGTTCAATGGCTTGCGCTAACATGATTTCAGGATGATCTGTATCCACTTTCGGTTGCTGTAAAGCATGAATGGCTTGTTGTAACAGTTGTGGCGCTTGGTTGATATCAAGGGCTTGAGCCAGATTTTGTTTTGACAGCTTTTGTCCTTGATCATTCATGGCTAAAGGCAAATGCATATAATCAAGGCGTGGATAACCGAGTAAAGCACCTAGATAAATTTGGCGTTCAGTGTTATCAAGTAAATCTGCACCGCGTACCACATGGGTGACACCTTGCAAATAATCATCCACCACGACGGCCAATTGATAGTTAATAATGCCATCACGGCGCTTTAATACAAAATCACCTAAATCGCGTTTTAAAGCAGAACAATGCTGACCTTGTAAGCGATCTGTAAAGCAAATTTCTACATCTGCAACTTTTAAACGAATGGCTTGGTTGGCAAAGGGGAGTTGTAAATTGCGGCAGTTATCTTGATAAATATGATTAGAACCGAGCATCTTACGCGTGCATTGGCAGGCATAGACTAAGTCTTGAGCCTGTAATTCAGCCAAGACATTTTCGTAGAGATCTAAACGGTCTTTTTGAAAGATAATTTCCTCATCAGGGATAAAACCAAATGCGTCAATACAGCGCAGAATATGCGCTTCACTTCCGGGATAGATGCGGGGAATATCGGTATCTTCGATGCGTACCAACCACCGTCCGTTGTGGCTGCGCGCATCACAGTAAGTTGCCACTGCAGTGAGCAGGGAACCAAAATGCAAAGGGCCGGTTGGCGAGGGCGCAAACCGACCCACGTAATTCGCTGCGTCTTTCCCTCCCTTTAATAAAGGGAGGGTCAGGGAGGGATTACTTAAACTCACGATTAACCGTTATTTTGCTTTTCTTTAATCTCAGCTAAAGTTTTGCAATCAATACATAATGTCGCAGTTGGACGTGCTTCTAAACGACGTAAACCGATTTCGATACCACACGTTTCGCAGAAACCATAGTCATCGTTTTTAATCGCTTCAATAGATTGCTCAATTTTACGAATCAATTTACGTTCACGGTCACGGGTACGTAATTCAATCGCAAATTCTTCTTCTTGCGTTGCGCGGTCGTTTACATCAGGTAGGGCAGTGTTTTCGTCTTGCATGGTATTTAAAGTGCGATCCACTTCAGACATTAACTCAGCTTTCCATGCCAATAAAATTTGACGGAAATGCTCAAGCTGTCCTTCCGACATGTATTCTTCGTTTTTCTTAGGCTGATAAGGCTCGATACCAAATAGGCTAGCAGTAGAACCACCTTCAGTTGCCTTTGGCTTGGTCTTACGTACACGTTTTACAACGTCAGTTTGTTCGTCTAAGACTTGATTTTGGTTGTCATTCGCCATATAGGGCATTCCTCATCATATGTGTGTAACTCTGTACCCACAAAAAAATATGGTGATATGCGATGTTGTTATCCACCCCAAATCGCGTTGTGCTATTCGGGGGTCGTCATCATATAGACTTTTTCTGTATTTTAATAGTCTTTGATGCTTGGATTCGAATTATCACGTGTCCATCGGAAGCCATAACTTAAAACAAAAAAAACAAAATGGAAAGTTAATAACCTGAAATTTCAACATTAATATTCTGTTGTAGATGTGTAAGTCGATGCACCTGTGTACTAAAGCTACCGTTGCTTTTTAACTGTAAAACTCTGTAACCAGGGGCTTCATGACCTAAGGCAAAGTCCGTACTTTTTGGTTTAAATTGCACACAAGTTGAAGGGGTAGATAAAAACGAGATCTGTTGCCATGTATTGCACGATTCTTGGTGCACATGTCCAAACAGCACCAGTTTGACATTTTGATGGCGACCTAAAACATCGGTTAAGGCCTCGGAATTTTTGAGTTTATGTTGATCAATCCAATGCGATTGCATCGCAAAAGGGTGGTGATGGCAGGCAATAACAATATATTGCTGCGGTCGAGCTGCCAAAATCTGTTCAAGTTGCTGCAGTTGAGCTTCATCCACCCAACCATCAACCTGACCTGTAACAGCACTATTTAATAGCACTAAACTCCATGTACCTAAATCAATTGCATGCGCAGCATTGTGCTGTTGATAAAAAGGGAAACAAGCAACATCATCATGATTACCCGGTACTTGAAAGTAAGGCATGTTCAAGGCTTGTATCTGCTGTAAATAACGTTGATACGTTGCGCTACATGCTTCTTGCGCTAAATCACCGGTATGTAATAAAGCATCGGCATGTGGATAGTGCTGTTGAATATCTGCCAAGACACTTAAAAAACTTTGTTCTGGGTTCATTTTGACAAAGTTGCTTGCTGCATCTGCCATTAAATGGGTGTCAGAAATTTGAATGAGAGTTAAATCAGCAAGTAAAGACGGCTTATTCATATCTGCCCCCCTCTTAGACATGACTTAGGGTTTTAATATGTTGTTGTAACCATTGCAATGCCATAATGACTGGCGCGTTTTTTAGCCGACCAGTGGTTAATAAGGTTTGGATATCTTGATAGTCAAATACGTGCAGTTGAATGTTTTCGCCTTCATCTGGCATAGCAAAAATTGAACCGCTCTTTGGTAATTCGGCTTGTGCAACATATAAATGAAACAGCTCAGAACATGCACCCGCAGAAGGATAAAAACTAAATAAATGTTGCACATCAAATAAATGACAACCCGCTTCTTCTAAGGCTTCGCGCATTAAACATTGTTCAGGCTGTTCATCGCCATCTAATACGCCAGCAATAATTTCCAGCTGCCAAGGTGAATCTTGATCATCGATTGCACCCACACGAAATTGCTCAATCAGTGCAAATTGCTGTGCAGCATCGTTATATACCAATACGCCTGCGGCTTCAGGACGGTGAATGAGTTCGCGTTGTAAGGTTTTGCTATAGTTGTCTTGGGCAAACAAGCGATGACGTAGACTGACTTTTTCAACCTGAATAAAACCTCGAAAAACATCTTCACGTTTTTCAATTTGGACTTCGTTTTTAAGATAAGTGGCCTGTTTAATAATATTCATAAGTACAGTCAGGATGAAGTAAAGTCTTGCTTCATCCTAACTGAGATTAAACCCAAGGCAAAATTTTTTTTATTGCTTGTGGTATATTTTTTGCCCATGTTCCAAAAAGCGATTCTGCATTTGTTTTAATCCTGCAGCAATTTGCTGATTTTCTGCGTAGTCCCGCACGTTTTGGCTGATCTTCATTGAGCAAAATTTAGGCCCACACATGGAGCAAAAATGCGCAGATTTATGCGCTTCTTTAGGTAAGGTTTCGTCATGCATACTGCGTGCAGTATCAGGGTCTAAACTTAAGTTAAATTGATCTTCCCAGCGGAATTCAAAACGCGCTTTAGATAGGGCATTGTCACGCGCTTGCGCACCGGGATGACCCTTGGCGAGATCGGCAGCATGAGCAGCAATCTTATAGGTAATAATGCCGTCTTTAACGTCTTTTTTATTGGGTAGTCCAAGATGCTCTTTAGGCGTCACATAACACAGCATGGCAGTACCGTACCAACCAATCATGGCTGCGCCAATGGCTGAGGTAATATGGTCATAACCTGGGGCAATGTCTGTAGTTAAAGGTCCGAGCGTATAAAAGGGTGCTTCCTTACAGACTTCGAGTTGTAAATCCATATTTTCTTTAATCATATGCATCGGTACGTGTCCTGGCCCTTCAATCATGACTTGTACATCATGTTGCCAAGCACGATGCGTGAGTTCACCTAAAGTACGTAGTTCGGAAAATTGTGCTTCGTCATTGGCATCTTGAATAGACCCAGGACGTAAACCATCGCCCAAACTAAAGGACACATCATAGGCTTTCATGATTTCGCAGATTTCATCGAAATGGGTATATAAGAAGTTTTCTTGATGATGGGCTAAACACCACTGCGCCATAATCGAACCGCCACGCGAGACAATACCCGTTAAACGATTCGCGGTAAGAGGCACATAACGCAATAATACCCCTGCATGAATAGTAAAATAATCTACGCCTTGTTCGGCTTGCTCAATTAAGGTGTCTTTAAAAATTTCCCAAGTTAAGTCCTCTGCAACACCATTGACCTTTTCGAGAGCTTGGTAAATCGGCACAGTACCAACGGGCACTGGTGAATTACGAATAATCCATTCCCGCGTTTCATGAATGTTTTTACCCGTAGATAAATCCATAATGGTATCCGCGCCCCAACGGGTTGCCCATGTCATTTTAGCCACTTCGTCGTGAATGTTTGAGCCGAGGGCTGAGTTACCAATATTGGCATTAATTTTTACCAAGAAATTGCGTCCAATAATCATCGGTTCACATTCGGGATGATTAATGTTAGCAGGAATAATCGCGCGTCCTGCGGCAACTTCCTGACGTACAAATTCAGGTGTAATCTCGGTTAAGTTTTTAGCACCAAAATTTTGTCCTATATGTTGGCGCATATCGGTGCCAGCATGTTGGCGCTGATTTTCGCGAATGGCGATATATTCCATTTCTGGGGTAATAATGCCTTGTTTGGCATAGTGCATTTGGGTCACGTTATGGCCGCGTTTGGCACGACGTGGCTTTTGCAAATGACGAAAACGAATCTCAGCGGTGCTAATATCACGTAGGCGTGCTTGTCCAAAAGTAGAGCTTAATTGTTCTAAAACTTCACTATCGCCACGTTGCTCAAGCCATGTTTCGCGAATATGAGGTAAACCTTTGTTTAAGTCAATTTCAATATTGGGATCGGTATAAGCCCCAGATGTGTCATAGACCAACAGTGGCGAGTTATCTTCACCACCTAAGCCAGTTGGGGTGGTACTCAGTTGAATTTCACGCATGGGCACTTGTATATCTGGGCGTGAACCTTGCAGATAAACTTTTTTCGAGGCAGGTAAAATTCGAGTGAGGTCTTGAGCATCTTGCTCATGTTGCGCAATAAGTGCGTCTTGAAGATTCGTTAATGGGTTCATGTCCATGATCCTTTGCAATATCAACGAATCAAGCACGACCAAAAACGTGGCAGATATATCCCAAAGACGTGGCATATATAAAAAGGCATAAGTTTTTAGTGGCTTGATTCCTACGCAGGTACTAACCTGATCAGGTTCAACGGTACTTTGGATTAAATGTAAAACTACATTGACCAAATCTCAGCGAGTCAATTACTCGCGCTCCGTCAAGCTAGGCTCAGTGTAACAGGACTAAAAAAACAACACTAATAGACTTAATGTCTAAATACACACCGCATCTAAGAAGCAATTTTTATCGCGGTTGAGGTTAACAGGTACTAGACCCAATTCATGCTGTAAAGCGGTGACGACGGCCTGATGTTCTTCTTGTAAGCTATTGTGGCTCATCGAAAAATCGCGCTGAATAAAATTTAAAAACTGAGTGGCTTGGTGAGCAAGCTTGGCACTCGATTGCTGACGAATATATTGAATTGCTGCCAAACTTTGCGGATTAATGCTTTCTATTCCATAATAATTATCAGAGACATAATGATGCTGTGTACCCGTAAATAACAATTGGCTATAAGCACGATATAAATATTGCGCATCATTTTTATAACGGCTATGCGGATAGCTAGTCAAATAGTTTTCCCAAAACAAGGCCCGTTCAGCCACCGTAAGCGGTTCAAGCTCTAAACTATGCTGATTAAATAAAGGCTGACTGTTTTGACTGGCTAAAGCCTGAATAAAGCTTTGTTCAGCTTCTGGTAAATAAGGCGCAAAAATACGTGCCAAATATTGTGGACTACGACGATAACCGACATAACCATCATTTAAGGTTATTAATTCAACATAGGCTTGACCCTGATGCTTGACTAAATACTGATCACGTACAGTCATCTGGGCAAATTGTTGTTGTTGTAAGGTTGGATGAGTACCTGCACCATTGACGTATTGTTCAAAGGCGTGTTGCTGGGCAGGTGTACGTTCTACCTTTAAAAATTTCTCATACATCTGCTGAGAAAGCTCAAGCAACTCAAGCTGTTGTTGAGTAGTCATTAAAGGTAAGCAAACTTTAAGATCTTGATTAATCTCTTGCAATGCCAATATGGTACGTTGATGGTCTACTTGTTGCATTTCATGACTTAAATTTTCGCACAGGGCATTTAAATCAATTCTAACTTTACTGTGGCTATCGGTTGGTGGAGCATCTGGTAGCACGGGTTTTTCTGAGGGTTGGCAACCGCCAAGTGTAATTGCACACAACACTGATACAAGTAACCTTGTGAAAGAAGGTAAGGACAAGGTTGTAAGCATAAGACCGCGACTGTTATCCAAGTGGTAGGAGTATTTTGCAATATATGTGTATTCAGAAGTGCTATCAATATGTAGTATTCTGAGCGGGTTTGGTTAATTGTTAACACAAAGCATAATCTGCTGGCTCATTTTATGGAAATGTTGTGTTTTTAAAAGCTAATTTATGTAAAAAATACTTTAAAAATGTACCTAAATTACAGACTTAGTTTTACTCTCAACCCTGAATTTTTGCGCTGTATTGGTATGATTGGGTAGGTCATCTTCATGAAAAAACAACTTTTATTTCTTGCCAGTTTAATGCTCGCTGCACCGTGCAGCTCTGCTTTAGATTTAGTTGCAGCATATCAGTTGGCACAGCAAAATGACCCCACTTGGCAGGCCAATCAATTGCAATATCAAGTGGATCAACTTAATTTAGGTTTAGCGAAAGGCAATTTATTACCTACTGTGAGTGTAAATGCTAATATCACGCGTAAAAGCCAAGATGTTGAAAAAAATACTATCAGCAATATTCCAGGTTTTGAGAATGAGGACTTAATGCCGAGTTCTTCCACCACGCGACAAGCAGTCGTCACTGCACGACAACCGCTATTTCGTTGGGATGCATGGCAAGGTTTAAAACAAGTCAAAACCTCTATTTCCCTAAGTGAAGTCAATTTACGTATACAACAGCAACAGCATATTTTAGATACTGCACAGGCTTATTTTAATGTGCTGCGCCAACAAGCCTTAACTGCTGCTCATTTACAAGAAGAAAAAGCTTTACTCGAGCAGCTGAAAATGATGCAAGCTAAATTGCGTGAAGGTTTGCTCGCCCGCAGCGAAGTGAGTGAAGCGGATGCACAGTATCAAAATGCGCGTGCCAATCGTATTGCGGGACAAGTACAAGTGTTACTGGCTCAAGAGCAATTAGAGCAAATTATTGGGCCATATCGTGAAAATTTAGCAGTGTTAAGCCCAGACTTTCAGTTTCAAAAACCTTATCCAGAAGATTTAAATGCTTGGCAGGAATTAGCGCAAAGCCAAAACTTACAATTACAGCAAGCCCGTTTGCAACAGCAATACGCCCAAGATGCTAAACGTGTGGAGCAAGCCGCACGTTTGCCGCAGATTGAAGCAGTTGCCAGTTATGGTTATAACAAACAAAGTCCAAGCAGTGTCATTGCCAGTGATGGTCAATTTGACCAAGTTGGGTTAGAAGTAAATTGGAATGCTTTTAACGGTGGGCGTACCAAAATTAATATTGAAAAAGCAGATTTAACGGTAAAAAAAGCCATGGTCGATGTTGATGCTGCCAGTCGACAAGCCAATAGCGCCGTGCGTAAAGCCTATATGCAAGTTGAAACAGATCAGGCCAAATTACAAGCACGTTTGGCTGCCATGCAATCGGCACAAAATGTATCTAAAGCTTCACAAGCCCAATATCGTGAAGGGCTTAAAAATATGGTAGATGTATTATTAGCTCAGCGTAATGCATTTGCTGCCAAACAAGATTATCTGAACAGCCAATATGATTATTTAATCAATGTGTTAAATCTTAAAGCGGCGATTGGTCAATTGAATGAAGATGATCTACAACAATTGAATCTATGGCTGGTACAAAACTAAACTTGTCATAGAATGGTCATATAAGCACGCTTTAATACCATGCTGCTGATCTGATGTCGTAAACGTGCCGTGGAGTGATGACTTTGAGCCCAACCAATCCTGTGTTAAATCACCATATTTCTTCGCAATTTAACGAAGAATTACAAGCTGTAAACACCAAGTTTATGACCATGGGTGGTTTGGTCGAACAGCAAGTCACTAACGCGATTCATGCTTTGCTCGACACAGATGCCCCAATGGCGATGGAAGTGCAGTTTAAAGACAACGCCGTGAATAAGTTAGAAAGCGAAATTGATGAAGCCTTAACTTTGATTCTGGCGCGTCGTCATCCTGCGGCCAGCGATTTACGTATGGTAATTGCCATGAGTAAAGCCAATACCGACCTAGAGCGGATTGGGGATGAAGCGGCTAAAATTGCTCGTATCGCACAAAATTTATGTGAAGAAGGTGGTTCACCGCGCGGCTATATGGAAACGCGTCATATTGGTAACCAAGTACGGGTGATGATTCATGAGGCACTCGATGCTTTTGCGCGTTTAGACATTGATCAAGCCCTCCAAGTCTTGTTAGCGGATGCTGATATTGACCGTGAATATCAGTCAGCAACGCGTACTTTAATGACTTATATGATTGAAGATCCACGGCATATTTCTCGTGTTATTAATGTCATGTGGGTGCTGCGTTCTTTAGAACGTATTGGTGATCATGCGCGTAATATTTCTGAACAAGTCATTTATATGGTCAAAGGTTTAGATGTACGTCATACCAGCCTAGAAGAAATCGAAGAAAAAGTGCAACAGCGTTAAAATGTTGTAATCGATTTTAAAGCAATCAATAGCCAAATTTTGGCTATTTTGGAGTCTAGCTCACAGCAGATAAAACAATAAGCAAAAAAAATCCCAGATTTTTGGGGGAAAATCTGGGAGTAAAATTTAAAACTGATTAGAAAAAGCAAAGCATTTTCTGAATAGAATGAGTATATAAATAAGTCCTCGGTTTGTATTGTGGCTTATTGTGTAGGATTGTTGTGTTTTATATTTATATGTATCCAATATGTAATATATGTGCTTATCTGATGAATAAATATACAAAAACAACCAATTTTTCAACTTTATAGGGTCTGTTTATACTGCTTTTTTATAGACAAAAAATATAAATACAATATTTCACATTTAGAAAATTAACGATAAAAATAATCATGGTTTTAAATTTTAACGACATTTTATCGCTAGTTTTAAATATGAATACAGTACGACTAAAAATTGATTATTTTGCTTAAAACTAACGGATTGGCTAGAGTCCAGCTAAATTGATTGTGTTCATCACTATTTGGGTCTGCGTAGATTTTTGCTGTTTTTGTTGCAGGGTGGCGGAGCAATGTTTTCCAAATGAAAAAGTCCCCATTTGGGAGCTTTTCAAATGAAAGCCTACGCGGACTTCGTCCTTGTCTTGCGTAAAACTTAAAGCAGCGCTTGAATTATTATTCGAAGCATAGCTTCTCGTCTTGCGGCGTGGCGGAGCAGTCTTTTCCAAATGAAAAAGCCCCCATTTGGGAGCTTTTCAAATGAAAGCCTACGCGGACTTCGTCCTTGTCTTGCGTAAAACTTAAAGCAGCGCTTGAGTTATTACTCGAAGCATAGCTTCTCGTCTTGCATAAAACTTAAAGCAGCGCTTTAAGTTTTACTCAGGCTTTAGACCTTCAGCTTTTTCGAGAGTTTCGTCATTGCTAAAGAACTTTTCGCGTTGTTCTTCAAGGAATTTTTTTGCATCCGCTTCAAACACATTTAAACGTTTTTCGTTAATCAAGGTGGTTTGATGCTTAAGCCATTCACCCCAAGCTTGCTTAGAAACGGTTTCAAATAATTCTTGACCTTTAGCACCTGGGAATGGTGCAAAAGCTAAACCTTCCATTTCTTGTTGATATTTACGGCAAAATACTTGTCGAGACATATCAAAACTCCAAATTAGCGAAATAAATTAAGCGTAAAGTTTTTCTAAACGTGCATAAGCACGTTCAATAGCTGCTTCAACTTGTGCAGGCGCAGTACCACCAATGTGGTTACGTGCATTCACTGATGCTTCTAAAGTTAAGGCTTTCTCAAATACATCAGCTTGAATTAGATCAGAGAATTGCTGTAATTGTTCAAGTGAAAGTTCAGATAAATCTTTACCTTCTTGTACACCAAGCGCAACAGCTTTACCGACAATTTCGTGCGCATCACGGAATGCCACACCATTTTTAACAAGGTAATCAGCAAGGTCAGTTGCAGTTGAGAAGCCACGTAATGCTGCTTCACGCATGACTTCTACATTTGGTACAAGTGCTGGAATCATGTCAGCAAATGCCATCAATGAACCACGAACGGTATCAATTGCGTCAAATAAAGGTTCTTTATCTTCTTGGTTGTCTTTGTTGTACGCTAAAGGTTGACCTTTCATGAGCGTTAACAGACTCATTAAGTCGCCATACACACGACCAGTTTTACCACGGATTAACTCAGGCACATCTGGGTTTTTCTTTTGTGGCATGATTGAAGAACCAGTACAGAAACGGTCTGGAATATTCACAAACTTAAATTGTGCTGATGTCCAAAGAATCATTTCTTCTGACATACGTGATAAGTGCATCATAATGAGTGATGCAGCTGCATTAAATTCAATAGCAAAGTCACGGTCTGATACAGCATCAAGTGAGTTTTCAGCGACAGCTTCAAAACCTAAAAGTTCTGCAGTATAAGCACGGTCGATTGGGTAGGTGGTACCTGCAAGCGCAGCTGAACCTAATGGCATACGGTTGGCACGTTTACGGCAGTCGATTAAACGCTCAGAGTCACGTACTAACATTTCAAACCAAGCCATTAAATGGTGACCAAAAGTCACAGGCTGTGCTGTTTGTAAGTGAGTGAAGCCCGGCATAATGGTGTTGGTATTTTTTGCTGCTAAACCTAAAATGCCTTTTTGTAATTTTTGTAATAACGCTAAAATGGCATCAATTTCATCACGTACATATAAACGGATATCGGTTGCCACTTGGTCGTTACGGCTACGACCTGTATGTAATTTTTTACCTGCAATACCAATACGCTGCGTTAAGCGTGATTCGATGTTCATATGCACATCTTCTAAATCGATGCGCCATTCAAACTGACCCGCTTCAATTTCAGCTTTAATTTGGGTTAAGCCATTGACGATGTCGTTGCGTTCTTGTTCAGTTAAAACGCCTACTTTGGCAAGCATCGTCGCATGTGCGATTGAACCTGCAATATCTTGTTTATAAAAACGTTGGTCAAATTGTACAGATGCGGTAAATTCTGCAACGAATGCGTCAGTCGCTTCTGAGAAGCGGCCGCCCCACATGCCTGAAGTTTGGGCTTGTGTATTTGAGGAATTAGAAGATGTGGTCATGTCGGCTCAATAAAAAAAGCAGTGATTTAACAACGAGTATAACAAATTCAAAAAGGCTTGCTCACACAGAAGACTTTCAAACTGTTGCGTCTGCGTCAGATAAAACGCAATTTGCTTATTTTTTTACGAAAACCAAACGTTGGCAACATTTAATTGAGCTATTTATTGCCAGCAATATTTTAGCCATGTTGTTAAGCCTTGCTGAAGCGGGCAGCTTTGCGAGCTTAAGTGGTCTACGTTTGTTGGAATATGCTTTATATATCAATTGGGTATTGCTGAGTTTTGTAGCTTGTTTTGAAAAACTGCAACCTAAGCTAGCGAATTTTTCTTTGAGCCAAAATTTAATAGCAGGCTTCTTTTTATTGCAAGCGATTGTGTTGTTTACCAGCTTAAGTTTAAATTTTTTAATGTATTGGGGCAGTTATTGGAGTTTAAGTCATTTTGAACTGGGTATATTATTTCAAGGTATTAGCCTACATTTAAGTTATGGGGTCTTACTGGGTTTATTTTGTTTTCGTTATGTTTTTTTAAGAGAACAATGGTTACGTCAGCAGCAAAGCGAACTTAAAGCGCGTATTCAAGCCTTACAAGCGCGTATTCAGCCACACTTTTTATTTAATAGTTTAAATAATGTTTTAAGTTTAATTAGTATTGATCCTGATAAAGCCGAACAAATGTTAATGGATTTGTCACGTTTATTTCGGGCGAGTTTACAAGAGCTAAAATTGGTTTCGCTTAAAGAAGAAATCGAATTATCACAACGTTATTTGGCCATTGAGCAAGTACGTTTAGGAGAGCGTTTAAAAGTAGAATGGAAATTTGTACATTTAGAACGCGCGCGTGAGGTCAAAATTCCGCTATTGACCTTGCAACCTTTATTAGAAAATAGCATTAGCCATGGGGTAGAAAAAATTTTAGCGCCCAGCCAAATTACAATTTTGATCGAAATATTAGAAAAACAAGTTAATATTATTATTAGTAACCCATATCTTGCCAGTGAGTTGGGGCAAACACGCGGGCATGGTATTGCTTTAGATAATGTAAAACAGCGCCTTGAGGCGTATTTTGGGGAAAAGGTAACATTTCAGAACTATGCAGGTGCTGGAATATTTACTACAGTGGTGCAATACATTTATAAAAAATAATAACTGCCACATTTTTAAATTAATTTTGGGATAAAGGAGGACGCATGGACATCCTAATTTGTGACGATGAAGCTCTGGCAACACAGCGTCTGTCACGATTGGTTGAGCAACTTGGACATGACGTAGTGGCAGTGGCAAGTCATGGCAAGCAAGCAATTGAGTTCACAGAAACTTATCAACCAGATGTCGTATTATTAGATATACAAATGCCTGAAATGGATGGTTTAACTTGTGCTCAATATTTGCGTGAGCTTGACCCCATGCCAGCCATTGTATTTTGTACCGCATATGATGAACATGCTTTAGATGCATTTCAGATGGCAGATGGCTATTTACTAAAACCAATTATGCAACAGGAATTGCAGCAGGTTTTAGGTCAGCTAACTAAAATTAACCAAGCTCAATTGAGCCTTTTAAAACAACAAGAATATATGGACGAAATTAAAATAAAGCGCCAGCAGATTGCGGCCAAAACCCACCGTGGAGTGGAATTAGTCCCGTTAGAAAATATTTACTATTTTTTAGCGGATCATAAATATGTCACGGTACGCCATAAAAATGGTAGTGTCTTGATTGATGAAACCCTAAAAGATTTAGAACAAGAATTTGCCGAGCAATTTATTCGTATTCATCGCAATGCCTTGGTGTCGATTGCCTATTTAGATGGTCTAGAAATTTTAGGTGCAGGACAATATCAAGTGCGCTGTCGTGATTTGGATGAACGCTTAGCCGTGAGTCGCAGACATTTACCGCATTTGCGTGAACGTATTCAAAAACTGTAAAAGCAATAAATCTACTTGCATTTTTAAGGGATCAGGTTAAGTTTAAACATATTGCAATTAAGATCTAAGAGCCTATGAAAACCCTGAAAATTGCCACTCGACAAAGTCCACTTGCCCTTTGGCAGGCGGAGCATATTCGTGCACGTTTAGAAAGCTTGCATGCAGATTTAACCGTTGAGTTGGTAACCTTTGTGACTCAGGGTGATAAAATTTTAGATACCCCATTGGCAAAAATTGGCGGTAAGGGTTTATTTGTCAAAGAACTCGAAGCAGCGTTATTGGATGGTCGTGCTGATTTGGCCGTACATTCCATGAAAGATGTACCCATGGCACTGCCTGAAGGTTTAGAGCTGGCTGTCATTTGTGAACGTGAAGATCCACTCGATGCTTTTGTCTCTAATACTTATGCAAGTTTTGCAGATTTACCGCAAGGCGCTAAAGTGGGCACTTCAAGCTTACGTCGTAAATGCCAAATTTTACAGGCGCGTCCTGATTTAGAAATTTTGGACTTACGTGGCAACGTAGGTACACGTTTATCTAAGCTTGATGCAGGCCAATATGATGCGATTATTTTAGCCAGTGCAGGTTTAAAACGCCTTGAAATGCCAGAACGTATCCGTCATTGCTTAGATGCAAAGATAAGTTTACCTGCAGTAGGGCAAGGGGCATTGGGACTTGAATGTCGTAGCAATGACCAAGCGGTGCTTGATCTTATTATGCCGTTAATGGATAGCGAAACTAACGTTTGTGTACGTGCAGAACGTGCTTTTAATGCTTATTTAGAAGGTGGTTGCCAAGTGCCAATTGCGGGTTATGCAACCTTGCAAAACGGAGAACTTCAGCTTGAAGGTCGTGTAGGCAGCGTTGATGGTGCAACGCTACTTAAAGCACAAGTACAAGGTCAGCCAGATCAAGCTGAGGCTTTAGGTGTTGCGCTAGCCAAAGATTTGTTGGCACAAGGTGCGGCTGAGCTCCTTCAAGTGCTTTATCAAAAATAACATGCTGTTTGTGAATACCCGTCCTGTTGATCGTGCCGCTGAATTGTCTGCGGCATTGTCAGCCGAGCAGATTAATAGTTTTGCCTTACCTTTACTTGAGCTACAAGCCTTGCCTTATAGTTTGGCGATGGCAGCTTTATATCAACAATTACCAAAGAGCCAAGTGATTGTTGTGGTCAGTCCAACTGCAGTTGAGATTGGAATGCGCTATCTCCAGCAAAGTGGTTTGACCTTAACTGACTTGGCTCAAGTACAGTGGGTCGCAGTTGGGTTGAAAACTGCCCAAGAGCTAAAACAGTATGGTATTCAAGCGGTTATTCCAGAGGTAGAAACCTCAGAAGGGATGCTAGAGCTGCCTAGTTTGCAAAATTTAGCGCTAGGTAGCCGTATTGCATTTTGGCGTGGTGAGGGTGGGCGTCAGTTTATGATGCAGCAATTGCGTGAAGCTGGGATGCAAATAGTTAACCTACTGTTGTACCAGCGCGGTTGCCCAGCACAAACCAGCCAATTGGTTCAGCCCTTGGTCGCACAGCTACAACAACATGCAACATATACGGTATTAATCAGCAGTGAAGCAAGTTGGTATAATTGGCTGCAACTGTTAGCGCAGTATCCAATGTTCATTGCTCAGGCGCAATATATGGTGCTGGGGCAACGTTTGGCTGCTTTGCTCAGCCAATATCGCACCGAGCAACAGTTCGATTTTAATATTATTCCAGTGTTCCAGCTTAGACCTGAGCATATCATCGCGCAGCTCAAGACAGACGAAGGGCAAGCATGAAGAAAATCTTGATCTTATTAGGGCTTGTGCTGTTAGGTTGGCTGCTTAAGCTCAGTTATGACATCATGCAACTCAATCAAGCCTATACACAAGTGCAGCAAAGCTTGCATCAAGCCCAACAACGTAATGCCAACTTAAATGATCGCTTAGTGGCATTACAACGCACTACAGAGCAGACGCCAAGCACCGCACGGAGCAGTGATCAAGAAGTCACACAGACGCATCCATTGGTGTTGATTCAACAACAGTTAGATTTGGTTGAGTTTGCGTTAAAACAACAGCAATATGCCTATGCTTTAGAAAAACTGAGCCATTTAGACGCAGACTTAAAGCAATCGACTATTTCTGATAGTCTTAAAGCAGCACTTGCTGCAGCGATTTTAAAAGATCATCAAGATATTCAAAAATTTGTGAATGCACGACAAACTCAGCAACAACAAGTCAATCAGCTCTTGCAACAACTCGACAGCGCCCTGACTGCGGAAATTGGTCAGCAAAACCTAACGGTTGCGCATGATGAAAATGCAGCCTTTTGGCAAAAATGGTTACAAGTCGAGCCTGTTAGCAAACCTAGTCAAGTACTGATGCAACGCCAATTCATCTTAAAAGAAGCGCAGCTGCATATTTTATTAGCACGACAAATGTTGTTGCAGGGCCAATATTTGGCTTATCAACAAGAAATGACATTGGTCGTGCATAGCTTGCAGCAATTACCTGACCAAAAAGCCAAGCAAATTTTACAACAGATTGAACATGCCAAAGCTTTACCAACCTTAGTCACACCTATACTCACCACACGAGCTTTGTTGAGATAATTCATGCGCCAAATTTTACTTGCCTATGCGATGATCAGCTTAATGGCGTTTGCGATTTTAAGCGTGTTGAGCTATGGGCATGGCGCAGGTTACGTTTATATCTATTGGCGTGAATGGCAAATTCAAAGCAACTTATGGGTATTATTCATTGTTTTGGCGCTGATCAGTCTTATCGCCCAAAGTCTATGGTATATATTAAAGCGTTATTTAAGCCGCGAACAACGCAAAAGAGAAAATCTATTTAATTTTAAAAATTTACATCCTTATGAACAATTAGCTGTCATTTGGTTGTTGGATGCGGGGCGCGATCAACAGACATTTATTCAGCATGTTTTTCAGCAATCAAGTCTATTGCATGGGGTGATGCAGGCCAAGCTGGCCAATATGCAAGGGCAGAGCCAAAAGGCGTTATTAGCACTGAATCAAACGCATGCTATGGCTTTTGAACTGTCTGAATTACAAAGGATTGAAATTTATTTAGCGCAAGGCGATGCCGAGCAAGCCCTCACACATCTGGAATTTTTAAACCAGCATGCATTATCGCCATGGCTTGAGGATGTAGCGCAAGCCTATCAAAAACGCTTGACCATCTTATGGGGGCGTTTTGCGCTGCAATTTCCTTGGGCTTATTTACGTGCCACGCAATATGGGCATTTAGCCACAGAAACAAAAACGCAGTGGCTAGAACAGGTTTTAGAACAATTTGAGCAAGCTAGTGCGGAAGATCTGCATTATTTACAGCAACGTTATCTCAATTTAAGGGATGATTTAGACTCTAGAATAGCCCCAGTCAAATTATTATGGTTACGTATTTTGGCGCGTTTACCAAATTTGCAACACGAGCAGCAAGAATTAGCTGAACAATTATTGGCTGAACAATTTCATGAAGAGGTATTTTATTTATGGTTGCAGCAGCAATTATTACAGCCAGAACCTGATTATCCAGCGATTGAGCAGCATATTTTGCTATGGGAACAGCAATATCCAAGCGTACCCGTATTAATTTTTGCTAAATACTATGTTTATCAAGCGACGCAAAGACAACAACAAGCAGAACAACTCCTGAGTTTATATCCTGAACATGTATTAATGAGTTATTTGCGTGTACAACATGCATTAAAACAACAACCTGAATTATTGCAGCAATTAAATATTATTTTTGAACATAATGCGCATTATATTGCAATAAAAAGCTAATTAAGGAAAAAAGTCATGTTAAGTCTAGAAGATTATCCAGTGATATTTGAACAGCATGTCGACTGGGGAGATATGGACGCATTAGGGCATGTTAATAATGTGGTTTATTACCGTTATATGGAAAATGCGCGGATTTATTTTATAGATCAATTGCAATTAAGACGTAGTGATATTAGTACAGTGATTGCCTCGAATCAGTGTAAATATCTGAGTCCGACAATTTATCCCGATCAATTAAAGATCGGTGTACGGGTTGAGGAGATGCGTAATAGCGCCTTAAGAATGAGCTATTTATTATATAGTACCGAGCAGCAGCGCGTTGTGGCAGTAGGTGAAGCTGTACAGGTAATGTTAGATAAACATACTGGTCATAAAACTTTAATTCCAAGTGAATTAAAACAAAGTATATTAGAACTGCATCAAAATTTGCTTTAAATTAAAATAAATCCACAGAAGCACTATTATGTAGAGGTATTGTTATTTATTATATCCATCTGTTGAATCTTTCTTTTAATAAAAATAAGATGCCAACGGTTTAAGTAAAAAATAATTGTGGAGTAAGAAAATGCCAGATATTAGCAATTTATCAGTGGAAGAGTTAAAACGTTTACAAGCAGAAGCTGAAGTATTAATTGCTTCTAAAAAAGATCAAGCTATTGAAGATGCTTATAACCAAATTATGACAATTGCTGATAATGTCGGTTTGAGTATTGAACAAATTTTAGAGTTTGGTGCGCAAAAACGTAAGAAAAGCACGCGTAAAGCTGTAGAACCACGTTATCGTAATAAAAACAATCCCTCTGATACATGGACAGGTCGTGGTAAGCAACCACGTTGGTTGGTTGCTGAACTTGAAAAAGGCGCACAATTAGAAGACTTTTTAATTTAAGTTTTCATCAGTTGTTCATAAAAGTCGTTTAGATTCTTAAAACCAAGCCAATGTGCTTGGTTTTTTTATGGCTTAGAATTGGCGAGTCTAAAAAAGTATGCATAATGTGCCATGCTGATGAAAAAATATCCCAAGGTAAAATAGAAAATGCGATTGGTTGTTCAGGGATGATGAAAAAGCCCAAAATGCTGCATTGGTGGTTATTTACGATCCTCACCTTTTTAATCTGTGTGTTGCTGCAAGTACCAGCAGCGTGGCTGATGGCAAAGTTTTATCCACAGCAGCAGAGCTTACATAATGTAAGTGGCAATATTTGGTCAGGGCAGGCGGATTGGAATAAAGGACAATTAGGTGGCTCGCTAAAATGGCAAGTGCGTCCTTTAGATTTGCTACGTTTACGTGCCGCAGCCAATGTAGAGCTACATAGTGGTCAGAGTAAGTTAAATGCTGTGATGGCTTATACGCTGGCAAAAAACCTGATTATTCAAGATTTAAATGGGCAGATTGCCCCAAATACCTTAAAACATCTTGCCAGTTGGCAATGGCCTGCTAATTCTCTACAGCTTAATGATATTGCGCTGTACTATAAAGCACAGCAAGGTTTTACACAGGCAGCAGGGCAAATTAACTGGGCAGGTGGTGAATTAGTCTATGTATATGCTGAACGTCAAGAGCGTATGCAAGTGCCTATGCTGAAAGCCAATTTGAGTGCAGATCAGGGCAAACTGGTCCTAGATGCACGTGATAATCGTCAGCAAAAAATGCTTCATTTAGCACTAGATCAACAAATGATGCTCGACGTACAGTTAACGCAGCGTTTATTAATGCATGTACCTTCTTATCAAGGCAAAGCAGGTCTAGACACTTATGTACTTAGTACCCGTCAGCCTTTATTAAGAGGGGTGAACTGATGCGTCATTGGCGTGATCAATTTGATTTTCGTAAGCTCGATCAAGCAGCTCCAGTAATTTTTGCCTTATTGTTGCTGTATTTGTGTTGGAAAGTGGCCAGTTTATTTTGGTTATTGGTTGCTCCAATGCAAGCCATGCAATTTGAACGAGTGAGTTTGGGTTCACAGCAAAAAAGCGTGCCTAATATTAGCCATTTTGCTTTGTTTAAATCTAATCAAGCGCCAGCAGCCATAGCCAATTCCAATTTGAGCTTGCAAGGTGTGGTGGTGGCTTCGCCAAGTCAATTCTCTTCGGCGGTCATTAAAGCCAATAATGTGTCTGAGCGTTATCGTGTGGGTGAGTTTATTGCCGACAGCAATTACCAACTGGCAGAAGTGTATTGGGACAAAGTTATTTTACGTAGTGCCACAGGCGCAACTGAAATGCTCAAAATGGCGGCTATAGACAATCTTAATCAAGATTTATCGTTAAATGCAGCGCAAAAGCAAAATACAGCCAATAGATTGCCACAGTCCGAAACTTCAGCACTTGCTCCTTCAAATACCGAGCAAGCTATGGGGCAGGCAATACAGCAATTGCAACAAAATCGTGACCAATATTTAAATACCTTAGGCACTAGTAATGATGGTGGCGAAGGTTATGCAGTCAGTGCTAGAACGCCACTGGTCTTAAGACGTAAATTAGGTCTACAGCCGGGTGATCGTGTCTTGTCGTTAAATGGGCAACGTTTAAGCGCAGGACAAAATGAGGCGCAGCTCCTAGAACAAGCGCGTCAGTCTGGACAGGTCAAACTCGAAGTACAACGTGGTGATCAAGTGATTACTATTCAACAAGATTTAAACTGATGCACAATCAGCGCAAGGAAATTCGGTAGATAATGGCTTTATTTAATCATGAGCGCCCTTGGGGCTTATTGGTTGCAGCACCACTGCTAGCAATGGTGAGCACAGCAAGTTATGCACAAACATGGAAAATCAACTTACGTGATGCAGATTTAACTGCATTTATTAACGAAGTGGCAGATATTACAGGTAAAAACTTTGCTGTTGATCCGCGCGTTCGCGGTAATGTTACTGTGATTTCCAATGAGCCTCTGAATAAAGCCGAAGTCTATGACCTATTTTTAGGCGTACTAAATGTGAATGGCGTGGTGGCGATTCCATCGGGCAATACTATTAAGCTAGTGCCTGATAGTAATGTAAAAAGCTCAGGCATTCCATTTGATGCACGTAGTCGTGCGGGTGGTGATCAAATTGTTACGCGGGTGTTGTGGCTAGATAATACCAATCCTAATGATTTGATTCCTGCTTTACGCCCTTTAATGCCACAATTTGCGCATTTAGCCGCAGTGCCAGGCACCAATGCCTTAATCATCTCTGATCGTGCCAGCAATATTTATCAGCTAGAAAATATTGTGCGTAATTTAGATGGCACAGGACAAAACGACTTTGAAGCGATTCGTCTGCATTCTAGCCAAGCTGAAGAAATGATTAGCTTGCTCGAAGGTATGAGTGCAACGGGGGCTGCTAAAGATATGAAAGGCTCACGCGTGCGTTTAATGGCAGATACACGTACCAATCGTATTTTGCTCAAAGGCGACACCGCGACGCGTAAACGCATTCGACAAATGATTGAGCAATTGGATGTACCCGCAGCAGATCGTTTAGGAGGCTTAAAAGTCTTCCGTTTAAAATATGCCAGTGCCGATAAACTCGCTAATATCTTACAAGGTCTAGTGACAGGGCAAGCGGTAAATAACAACAATAGCAATAATAACAGCGGCAACACGAATAGCAGCACTTCAAGCAATAACAGCACTGGCGCCAGCAGCATTAACACCCCAAGTATTAATCTAGGCAGTTCTAGTAACAACAATAGCAATAACAACTTAACCAGTTTTAGTGCCGATGGGGTGAGTATTATTGCCGACCCTAGCCAAAATGCCTTGGTGGTCAAAGCCGAACCGCAGCTGATGCGTGAGATTGAATCTGCGATTCAACAACTCGATATTCGTCGTCAACAGGTATTGATTGAAGCGGCGATTATTGAAGTAGAAGGCAACGATGCTGATCAGCTTGGCGTGCAATGGGCGCTTGGCGATATTAGTAGCGGAGTGGGTCTGATTAACTTTGATAACGTGGGTTCAAGCTTAGGTAATTTAGCGGCGGGTTATTTAACTGGTGGAGCAGCAGGGCTGGGTGCAGCGGCAGCAGGTAATGCAGGAACTTCCTTGATTGTTGGGGATTATCGCGAAGGCAGCAATGGTTCACGGCGTTTATATGGGGCATTGATTCAAGCTTTAAAAGAAAAGACCAAAGCCAATTTATTGTCTACACCTTCAATTGTGACAATGGACAATGAAGAAGCCTATATTGTAGTGGGTCAAAACGTACCCTTTGTGACAGGTTCTGCTGCAACAACAACTGCAGGGGTGAATCCCTACACCACAGTTGAACGTAAAGATGTAGGCGTAACCTTAAAGGTCGTACCACATATTGGTGAGGGTGGTACGGTTCGTTTAGAAGTGGAGCAAGAAGTCTCTGCGGTACAAGACAAAGGTCAGGCACAAGATTTAGTCACCAGTAAACGTGCGATTAAAACCGCAATTTTGGCTGAACATGGGCAAACCATAGTCTTGGGCGGCTTAATTTCGGATAACTCGGTGCATAGTCGTCAATCGGTGCCAGGTTTAGGTGCTTTACCAGGGATTGGGCGTTTATTCCGTTCAGATGCATCGTTAAACGAAAAGCGTAACTTACTGGTGTTTATCCATCCGACCATCGTGGGCGATAGTGCGGATGTGCGTCGTATTTCGCAGCGTCGTTATGACCAACTATATAGTTTGCAATTAGCGATGGATAGTGAGGGTAATTTTGCCAAACTGCCTGAAAATATAGATGATGTGTATTTACAGCGTTTACCTGTGTCTAAGGTTGCAGCAGCTAGCCCTTATCAAACTGTACCGACTGCCAATCAACGTAGTGCTAACACCGTGGTGAGTACACCTGTTGCTATTGAACCATTGGTGGAGCGCACGAAAAATACGGTGAGTACTACCACAATTCGCCCTGCGGTTAATGAGGCGCAGTAAACAGCATGTTATGATGCTAAAAAATCACACGAGAGACTTATTTCATGACTTGGAAATTACAAGCGATTTCAGCTGAACTTGCTGGCCAAGAAATTAGCATCGACCGTGATATGTTGGTCGGACGTCATCAGGCTGCGGACATCGTATTACAGTCGAGTGAAATTTCACGTAAACATGCAGCATTTCTACGTGTAGAAGATGCGCTTTGGCTACAAGATTTAGCCTCTTCAAACGGTACTTTTGTCAATGACACTCGCATTAGCGAGCAAGTTTTGCTTAAAGATGGTGACATCGTACAATTTGCGAGTCTTAAATTCTCGGTACTAGCACCAGCAGTAACGCTTGCACTTGACCCAGCTTTAGAGCAATCGGTAGAACAAGCCGTTCAAGACATATCGCCTGCCAAACAAATGAACGAACAGGGTATGCCAAGCTTAAAAGAGCGTGATGCTTCTGTGCAGTTGAGTCGTGATGGGATGCCAACCAATGTGGGCGTGCCAAAGCCTGCACCAATTCCTGAAGGTGTTGACTTAACTGCTGCTACACCTGAGCCAAAGCCTGTCCCAGTTGAACAACCAGAATCACACGTAGAAGCAGCACAAGAACAGCAAAAAAATACGACTGTTGGCTTAATGACGGTGATTGCGATCATCATCATCGCAGTGTTAGCCTTTGTGATGTTTAAATAATATTTGCACGCATAACAATAACAAGGCATGCCATCGCATGCCTTTATTTTTGAGGGAAAGATAATGTCAGTTGCCAAACTTGATCAACGTCAGGTCATTTTATTTGATTTAGACGGCACTTTAGTCGATTCAGCCTTTGATTTATATCGCGCGATGAATATGAGCTTAAACGTGCTGCAATTGCCGAATGTCACCGAAGAGCAAGTACGTGTATGGATCGGCAAGGGCACCGCACTATTTTGTCAAAGTACTTTGCAATATTTAGTCGGTGAAGTGCAGCCTGCCCAACATAAACAGCTCTTAGATACTTTTTTAGAGATCTATAACGCCGATCCTTGTGTAGACACTAAACCATTTGAAGGAATTATGCAGTTTTTGGCATGGGGTAAAGCCCAAGGCAAAACTTTGGTTTGTGTCACCAATAAGCCAGAAGCCCCTGCGCGTATGATTGTCGAACAGTTAGGGATGAATGATTATTTTGACGATGTGATTGGCGGAGATCGTTTTACTGAGCGTAAACCACACCCACGTCAATTGCTACACTGTGTTGAGTATTATCAGGTAAGCAAACAACAAGTTTTAATGATTGGCGACTCGGTCAATGATGTAGAAGCAGCACGCCGTGCAGGAGTTGATTGTATTGTGGTCAGCTATGGCTATAATCATGGTGAAAATATTTTAGATTGTCAGCCGCAACAAGTGGTTGATAACTTAACCGAATTGTTGGCTTAAATATTTTAGCGGTAGATCAAAACACAGTTAAGGATGCTCTAATGAATGAATGTATGGTTTTTCGATGGCGATGCTCTGTATTTGCAAGTTTTTCATCTAGCCCATAAATCGATATAGAGACCTTACATGACCACTCAAGCACAATTTAGCCACCTGCAAGCACAAGGCTATAACTTAATTCCTGTCTACCGCCAACGCCTTGCCGATACCGAAACCCCGCTTTCAGTATTTGCTCGCTTAAAACAACATCAACAAGCTTATTTATTCGAATCTGTAGAAGGCGGTGAGAACTGGGCACGTTATTCGATGATTGGTTTAGGTGAATCGACCGTGTTTTCATGTAATAACGGTGAACTCAGCGTACAACACCCCGATGGGCGTATCGAAAAGCAAAGCTGTTTAGATCCATTCCAATATATTCGTGACTTCCAAGCGCAGTTTAAAGTACCTACTCAAGCCGATTTACCGCAGCTACCGAGCTTTACTGGTGGCTTAGTCGGTTACTTTGGTTATGACGCCGTGCGTTATATCGAACCTAAACTTAAAAACGTGCCTGAAGCAGATCCTGTCGGATTACCTGATATTTGGATGATGCTGTCTAAAACCGTCATCGTCTTTGATAACTTAAAAGATACTTTATTCTTAATTGTACATGCCGATAGCAGCGATGCTGATGCCTATGACCAAGCACAAACGCAACTTGATGCTTTAGAGGCATTACTGGCGCAGCCTGTGGTATTACAAGCCAAAGCACATACGCCACCAAAATTTGAATCATTAACCGGTAAAGAAGCGTTCTTAGCATCTATTGCTAAGGTTAAGGAGTACATTAAAGCTGGCGATGTGATGCAAGTAGTGCCGGGGCATCGCATGGTCTCAGATTTTGATGGTGAGCCTTTACAGGTTTATCGTGCTTTACGTCATCTTAATCCATCACCATATTTGTTCTTGGTACAAGGGCAGACCTTAGAAAACAACACACCGTTTCATATTGTGGGTTCATCGCCAGAAATTTTGTCACGTTTAGAAAATGGCATTGCCACAGTACGACCACTCGCAGGTACACGACCACGCGGCAAAACTAAAGAAGAAGATTTAGCGTTAGAAAAAGATTTGCTTTCCGATGAAAAAGAGATTGCAGAACATTTAATGCTGATTGATTTAGGTCGTAATGACGTTGGACGCATTGCCAAAATTGGTAAAGTGCAAGTGACTGATCAAATGGTGATCGAACGTTACTCGCATGTCATGCACATTGTGTCGAATGTACAAGGTGAAGTTCGTGATGATGTTGATGCTTTGGATGTTTTTAAAGCAACTTTCCCCGCAGGGACACTTTCTGGCGCGCCAAAAATCCGTGCCATGGAAATTATTGACGAAGTTGAACCCGTAAAACGTGGAATTTTCGGTGGCGCTGTTGGTTATTTAGGCTGGCATGGCGAAATGGACATGTCGATTGCGATTCGAACCTGTGTTATTCGTGAAAATAAGGTCTATGTTCAGGCTGGAGCAGGGGTTGTTTACGACTCAAATCCTGAATCTGAGTGGACAGAAACGCAAATAAAAGCTCGCGCAGTGATCAAATCGGTTGAATTATCGTCAAATGCGTTAATTTTATAGGTTTTTTTCACTTTTTTTAAAAAAAGTGCTTGCATAGATTTTATATTTTGCTAAACTGCTCATCGTTCCGAAGCGAAACGCACGAAACACTAAGAAAGAGCCGGCATAGCTCAGTTGGTAGAGCAACTGACTTGTAATCAGTAGGTCCACAGTTCGAATCCGTGTGCCGGCACCATCTTAGAGAGTTGAGTGAGTAAAGTAAAGAACAAACACTGATGTAAGTGTAAAAATGGTGAGATTCCCGAGCGGTCAAAGGGGGCGGACTGTAACTCCGCTACGAAAGTTTCGAAGGTTCGAATCCTTCTCTCACCACCAATTTTAAGACTTCACAAGTGGATGTACCAACATAGTGCGGGAGTAGCTCAGTTGGTAGAGCGGCAGCCTTCCAAGCTGCATGTCGCGAGTTCGACCCTCGTCTCCCGCTCCATTATGATGAAGTACAAAATTTTGCTCTTATAGCTCAGTGGTAGAGCACTCCCTTGGTAAGGGAGAGGTCTCGAGTTCAAATCTCGATAAGAGCTCCAGATACAGTTTAGCAATTTAAATTGCACAAGATTTCCAAGAAAGCAGGCTATTTAGTCTGCTTTTCAAGTATTTGAAGTTTGGTTTTTTTTAAACGCTATGTCGGAGCTGGGTTTTACTCAGGATTGTGTTCGACGTAAACGAGGAAATAAGCATGGCTAAGGCTAAGTTTGAACGTAATAAGCCACACGTTAACGTGGGCACAATTGGTCACGTCGACCATGGTAAAACAACTTTAACAGCTGCGATTGCAACTGTATGTGCGAAGAAATTCGGTGGTGAAGCACGTGACTACGCTGCGATCGACTCAGCACCAGAAGAAAAAGCAC
>NZ_PJRJ01000011.1 GCF_003711395.1 Acinetobacter sp. B51(2017) | reverse complement strand
GACAATAGCAAGAGTGAACCACCTGATCCCTTCCCGAACTCAGAAGTGAAACCTCTTAGCGCTGATGGTAGTGTGGGGTTACCCATGTGAGAGTAAGTCATCGCCAGCTCATTATTCTAAAAATCCCCCTGATCATTCATCAGGGGGATTTTTTTCGCTCTTAATATTTGCAAATGAAAAAAAGCCCAAAATTTGGGCTTTAACTAAGTGTTATAGTGCTTTTTTAAGTATTTTTTGTTTTTGTTTAACTTGTTTGGCGTATTTTTTGCCTTGGCGTTTCATTTTCCAACTATTTTCATAACCACTTGGACCGACATTATAATAGGCTAAGGCCTTTTTTAAGCTGCCACTAGACTGTTGGTATTGCGCCAAAATAGAACTGCCACAGGCAATATTAATTGAAGGTTGGTATAAATCACCTGGACATTTTGCTTGCCAATAGCGTGGCATGACTTGAGTTAAACCTACGGCTCCAGCAGGGGAGCTTACTTGGCTACGATAGCTTGATTCTTGTTGAATGAGCGCAGCTAGTGTAAACACAGGAATTGCATATTGTTCAGCACTTTGTAGGATTAGTGGTGCAACCTGCTGTGCGGTTTCAGGTTTAACCTGATAGGCTTTTTGAATACCGTTAGAAAGTTGTTGCGAGCGCTGTTCAAAAGAGCCGTGTAAGCTATTGCAGCCAGCCAATATGCTCATTAATCCAGTCAATACAACGGTTTTAAAAGAAAATAATTGCAAAATTATAGTCACAGTAATAAAGATGAGCTGATGCTAAAAGTCATAGCCAACAGCGTCAAGAAATACGCTGTTGGCTTTTTGCAATAGTTAAGTTTTTAGCTGACGTCGAGCATGTTTTAACGCAGTTCTTAAACCTTCTTCTAGAGTTGGATGATAAAAAGGTTTATTTAGGACATCTTCAGGCGTCGCTTTTTCATCAATCAACCATGCCAGTAGATGTGCTAAATGTTCCGCAGATGGACAAAACAGTTCTGCACCTAAAATTTGCTGATTATCTTGAGCAATATAGATTTCTACAGCGCCTTGGTTTTTTGCCAATACCTGCGCACGACCTTGCTTTTCGTAGCTGACAAAACCGGTCACAAAATCAGTTTTATTGTCTATCAACTGTTTATAAGTCTGGCCTACACTTGCCATTTCGGGTTCGCTAAACACGATTCCCATTGGCGTTAAGGTTTTAACACTGTTTATCTTTGGGTAATTTAAGCAATTGTTCACCACCATTTTGCCTTCATGTGCGGCTTCATGCTGAATAGGCGTAGAGGTATGCGCATCTCCGACAATAAAAATAGGATAATCAGCTAGTTGTTTTGTGTTTTTATCAACGGGCAAGGTTTTAACATCGTTAAAATTAGGATCAATCTTGTCTAAATCGAGTGTATTTAAGCGGCTTGTTCGGCCGGTTGCTACAAGTAAATAATCAGTTTTTAGTGTCTGGTTTTTTTCGTCTTGTTGATAGGTGATTTCGACTTGCTGATCGAGTCTTTTAACTTTATCTGGAAGTGTTTCAAAGTGAATATTTAAGCTCTGCGCTAACAGCGTTTGTGCTTGTTGTTGCAGTTGTGGGCTTGTTAAAGAGCCGACTTTACGGCTACGTGCAAACATATTGACTTTAACACCTAAGCGTTGCATAGCTTGTGCTAATTCTATTGCAATCACGCCACTGCCAATGACTGCCAATGATTGTGGTAAATCTTTTAACTCGAAAATGTCATCGGATGTAATTAAACGATCACCTAACTCATTTTTCCATTCTTGCTCATAGTTTGGGGATGAACCCACCGCCAAAATAAAGCTTTTACTTTTATACTGTTGACCGTTGACTTCAACAGTATTGGCATTGATAAAGTGTGCTGTTCCTGAAATTTTATGTTGCTCAGGCCATTTATTTACATCATCTAAAGTGGCTTGAGTAAAACGGTCGCGTAGATGACGCACATGTTGCATAATGGCAGAAGTATTAATCTGACTTTCTACACTTAATCCGAGTGCTTCAGCATGTTGGATATCATGCATACGGTTGGCTGAGGAAATCAGCACTTTACTAGGCATACAGCCGACGCGTGCGCATGTTGTATCCCAAGGTCCCGCATTGATGATGAGTAAATTTTGAGTATGCCGAACCGCTTGTTTATACGCTGCAATGCCTGCTGTACCTGCACCAATAATAATAATGTCGTACATGGTTGTAATACGTTATAAGTCTAATGATGTTTTTACTATATAAAAAAACCCTCACGAATGAGGGTTTAATTGCAAATCCTTACATTAATAGCTTAAGCCACTTGGCTGCGTTAAAGTCGTGGTGATTTTTTTGCCATCATTGACTGATTGACCTGCATAAGTAAAACCATTAAAGGTGTGCTTAAAGTTTAAAGTGCTATTTACCAGATTTTGTTTAAAGGTAAAAATATTGTTACCGCTTAAGAAAATGCTGCCTGTAAATTGCTGTGCATTCAGGTTTGGTGTTTCATTTTCAACGCGCGTGCCATCGATTGTAGTCACACTCGGTAAATTCAGCTCTTGCTCGCCTGAATCTTTAATGCGTAGGCTCGCAGAAGTTTCTGCGTTACCAGGGGTGGATTCAATACGCAGTGATACAGGTTCAGCAAAAGAAACATTCGGGTTGTCGTTCACTAAAACATTAAAACCAGAACCTGCACGAATCTTAAATAACTCGCTATCTTTAGAGGTCAAATCTTTATGGATACTAATAGCCCCTGTAGTGACTTCGCGCTCAGTCGCTTCACCCGTTTCTGAATCTATCTCAGATAAAGTAAATGTAATTTTGTAATCACTGGTTTCTTGATTGATAAGTACAAAACGTTTTTGTTTAGTCTGCTCTAAACCCCAAGATTGTTGGAATGGGTAAGCAAATGCACCACTAATGGTAACATCATGGAAGTTCTTATCCGCATTCTCATTTTCAAATACAAAAATCATCGTTGGTGCTTGATAATCTTCTAGATTTGGGCTGACTTCGTCGTGCTGTAAGTTAATTCCTTTTAAGTCACTGGCTGTAATATCAAAATCCCAATCGTTATAACCTGAAACGAGAGTTTTAATTTCTTCACCCACAAAAATGTAGCATGCACGGTAATCAGAAGTACTTTCGTTAAAACATTTTGGACGATAGTTATTCGGATACTGTGTGACATCCACTTTGCGAATATCTTGAGAAAGCTGTAATGGGCCTTGTGCAAAGGTATCTAGAGCATGGTCGATATAGCCTTTAGTCGTTGTCGCATCATTTGGATCGTAATTACCAAACAAATACTGACCTTCGCGCTTTAAAACGTCTAATTGTGCTTTTGCTGCGACTAAATCAACAGCGGGTGGTTGAGTTGTGCCACCGCCCGTATTACCACCTGTATTGTTGTTGTCATAGTAACCGCTGCTACCACCGCCCCCACAAGCAACCAATAATGTAGATAATGCGATTGCTAAAGTACCCTGAACCAATTTCATAAAAGCCCCAAAATAATTATGTATATGAAATGTAATAATGCTTAAAGATAGCATAGATAAAATATGGCGCATATAGCGCCATATTTGCTGTTGATTATACGATTAAAGACTACTGCCGACCATCACACTGGCTGTTGGTCGTAGTTGCATCGAGCTACAAGCAGTTAAAGACAGACAGCAGAGTAAAATTAAGCATAATTTATTCATGTAATAAGCCTTGCGCTTTGGCCTGATCGAAAAGAGCTTTCGAACGTGTACCACTACGACACACCATCAGGATAGGTTTTGGAAGCTCATTATAATATTTAGCAAATTCAGCTACGTCTGTTTGAGAAATTTTACCACTGACGACAGGTTGGTAAATCACACTGACTTTGGCTTGTTCAGCAATGCTACGCAATTGATTGACGCTAACTAAGTTACCTGGCTCTTGATCAGGACGATTAACGATCACCGATTTAAAGCCTTGTTGCATTAAGTGCTTAAACTTATCAGTGCTCATTTGCCCAGTAACACTGACAGTTGCGCTTAAGCTTTTACTGAGAGCAGTAGTTTGACTTTGTGCAAAACTTGGACTGCTCATACTCAAAAACAGAGCAGCAATCACAGTTGCAAAAAAGTGCTTAGTCATCGAGCAAATCCATTTGTTTAGCCAGTTGATACAAATTATTTGAGCGATTACCGGTACGGCAGAACATTAATACTGGCTTTGGAAGTTCATTAAAATGATTGGCAAAAGCACGTACATCAAGTTCACTAATTTGACCAGCAACCACAGGTTGATGAACATAGTCTAAACCTGCGGCACGCGCTGCTTCTTCAATTTGCGCACTGGTCGGTTGATCTGGACCACCTTCCATATCTGGACGGTTATTGATGATTGATTTAAAACCTTTTTCTACCACTTGGCCAATATGTTCTGCAGCAATTTGACCTGCAAAGCCTACTTGATCACTCATCGTTTTACTCCATCATAAGATTCATAGATTTTTAGATATGATAGCATTATGCTGAAATCTGAACCTTAATCTGTTGCAATTTTTACAAGCAATTATAGCCAACTCAAAGCCATGGGCATGGGACGTTTATGTATCGTTATATCGTTGAACCGCTATATGTAAAAAGTGATAAAGACGTGTTGGCGGCGGACTTTTATCATCCCCAAACTAAAGAGCCACCCGCAGTCATTGTTATGGCGCATGGTTTGGCTGCGTTACGGCAGTTTAAATTGCAGCAATATGCCAAAGCTTTTGCCCAAGCAGGCTATGCAGTGATGGTATTTGATTATCGTTATTGGGGCGGTAGTACAGGACGACCACGCGAAATGGTCTTGCTTAAACATCAGTTGAATGATTGGCGTACTATGATTGAGCATGTCGCGGCACGTAAGTCGATTGATGCAAGCCGCATCGTCTTATGGGGCACAGGCTTAAGCGGCGGTTATGTATTAAATTTGGCAGCAGAGTTGCCACAGATTCGTGCAGTGATTGCACAAGTCCCTTTTGTCGATGGTGCAGAAACGGCCAAGCTCTATCCACTACAGCAACTCCCCAAAGCGCTGAAATTGTCGAGCCAAGACTATATGGGAGCAAAGGTGGGTTTAGAAGCTAAACGTTTGCCTGTGGTTGATGCAAATTCATTTAGCTTTTTCCCGGGTGCCAATAGCCAGCAAGGCTATTTATCCATCGTACAGCCTGATTATTATTGGAGTGGTGAGATTCCTGCGCGTGCTCTATTACAACTGATCCGTTATCGTCCTATAAGTATGGTGGAGCAGATTCGTTGTCCTGTCCTATTTATTGCTGCGCAATATGACACCGTTTCGCCAATAGAAAGCAGCCGTGCCTGTGCAACCCAAATTGCCCCGCATGTGCAGTATCATGAATGGCAAATGCAGCACTTTGATATTTATCATAATAAATACTTTGATAAAGCCATCCAAACCCAAATCGCCTTTTTAAATCAATATATTGGAGTCAAGCCATGATTATTGTCTGCCCAACATGCAGCGCTAAAAACCGTGTTCCTGAAGATAAATTACAAGCCAACCCAAGCTGCGGCCAATGCCAAGGTGCTTTAGTGCCTTTAGCGCCAATTGATCTGACTGAGCAAAACTTTAGTCAATTTATTACAGGGAGTGACTTACCGATTTTAATTGATCTGTGGGCAGAGTGGTGTGGTCCATGTAAGATGATGGCCCCGCATTTTGCGCATGTCGCCAAGTCTTACCCAAATGTGGTGTTTGCTAAAATAGACACCGAAGCCAATCCGCGTTTAAGTAGTGCGTTTAACGTGCGTAGTATTCCAACGTTGGTATTGATGAATAAAACCACAGAAATTGCTAGAATAAGTGGTGCGCTTCGATCTAGTGAGCTACAACAGTGGCTAGATCAGCATCTCAATGCCAATACCGGGAGCTAATGTGTCAGATCTACTCAAGCCCGAAGGGACTTTATCTCTTCAAACTATTGCAATGCCAGCCGATACCAACTGGAGTGGTGACGTTTTTGGTGGTTGGATTGTGTCGCAAATGGACTTGGCAGGTGCAATTCATGCAGAGCGTTTTTCTAAAGGACGCTGTGCAACCATTTCAATTAACCAAATGACTTTTTTGGTACCGGTAAAAGTCGGTGATGTGATCACTTGCTATACCAAAATTTTAAAAGTGGGTAATACTTCAATCCAAATGCAAATTGAAGTCTGGGATAGCCATGACAGTTCGCGTCCAGCGCGCCGTGTCACCGAAGGCGTATTTACCTTTGTGGCAGTGGATGTCAAAGGCAATAAGCGTCAAATTCCTGAAGATGCAAAAAAAGCTTGGCAAGATAGCCAAAACGCTGAATAAAAAAAATCCCGCAGATGGCGGGATTTTTTTATTTAGTCTTTAAAGTTATTAAACTGTAATGGTAGACCAAATTGTTGTTCTTTTAAAAATGCCATGACTTGCTGTAAGGTGTCACGCTTTTTATCAGTGACACGGATTTTGTCACCTTGGATTGAAGATTGCGCTTTGATGCCGCTTTCTTTAATCGCTTTGTTAATTTTTTTGGCAGTGTCAGAATCTAAACCATCTTTCAGTTTAATCACTTGTACAAAGTTTTTCCCTGAAGCAGCAGCTTTTTGTGGATCAAGCGCTTGTACGTCGACTTTACGCTTATAGAAATGGTTTTCTAACATAGTGTAGACTTGTTCGCACTGGAAATCGCTTTCAGTTGAGATTTTGATTTCTTTCGATTTTTCGTTAAGCTCAATCGAAACGTCCTGACCACGGAAGTCGAAGCGCGTTGCAATTTCTTTTTGCGTGTTTTGCACCGCATGATTTACTTCGAATAACTCTAATTCAGATACAATGTCAAAAGAAGGCATAGTTTAGACCTTTACAAATGGAAAGAATATCTGAGATGCTAGGGATGTTTTCTTCATTTGCCAAGTGTTGTTTACATCAAAGGAGTGCACAATGATCCGTAAACAAGAAATTACAACATTTGAGTTCCCAGAAAATGCGGTTATCTGGGATGTTCGTGAACCAAACTCTTATGCAGAGGGTCACATTCAAGGTGCGATAAATCAGCCAATCGTGAATTTATCAGCAGATAGCCTAGCTCAGGTGGCAGCGGATCAACCGATTTATATTCTATGTGGTGGTGGCAGTAAAGCGCCGCGTGCCGCAGAATTATTAGAAGGTTTTGATAGTTCACGCGAATACGTGGTGCTGATGGGTGGCACCCGTGCTGCGCGTGATGCTGGCTTTACCTTAGAGCAAGGTTAAAAAAAAGCGCCGTGAGGCGCTTTTTTTATGTGGGTTTAAAATAAGGCTTTTTAGCTTTCACTTTTTTCTGAAAACGCGTTACTTGTAATTTCTGTCTTAAGCTTTCAGGTACAGGACAAGCCTGCTGTAAAATCTCTGCCACTAAAATCTCACTACACAGTGGGGCAAATAAAAAGCCTTTTGAGCCAAGTCCTGCAAGCGTATAAATTTCTTGCTCTGGCTGAACTTTACCCAGTAGTGGGAAATAATCTAAACTCTGTGCACGTACCGACGCGCGGCCTTGCCAAGTTTCAATTGGTGCTAAACGCTTGGCATAATCAGGAAACACGCTTGCTAATAAGCTCAAGTTATGTTGATGGTCTTCGATTAGTACATCAGCATCGTCACGATTTGGGTAGAAAGACGCGCCTAAAATGAGTTGCTCTGCATCAAGCTGCATGCAATAGCCACCATAGCTATAGGCTTGATCTAGCTCTAAGGGCTGCGCTGCATTGTTGAGCCAACTGACTTGACCACGAATGGCTTTTAAAACTGGGTATTCTTGGAAGAATTGCTGGCTGTTTAACGCGCTACACACCACAACATGATCAAAGGTACCTAAACAGTCTGTCTGGCTATAGAGCTCAGTTTGCGTGGCTTTACGAATCTCAGTGACTTCAGCAATGTGCAGCTTAATATTTGCATGCGCCAAAATTTCATTACGAAGCTGATGTGGGCGAATCACACCAGCCGAATTGAGTCTTAAACTGGCAGAATGAATCAAGTCATGCGTTGGCTGAGCTGTTAATACCTCTTGTGGATATTCATCCGCTAATCTGAGTAAATCATCTGGATTTTTTAGGGCAATTTGATTGACTTCAATCGCACGAAATGCTGCAAATTGAGCATAATGCGTGAGTGCATGCTGCCAAGCAAGGGTCATTAAATGTTGATCAGCCTGCTCAATCGGACATAGTTTAGGATTGAGTAAGGCCAGAGGGTTACCAGAAGCCCCGCTTAAGGGCGCTGATTGCTCGAAAATCGTCACTTGATGACCACGACTGGCAAATGCCCACGCCGTACTTAAACCTGCGATTCCTGCACCAATTATGGCAATCTGACGTTGCTTAGGTGTTTTTTTTTCTAGGGTTGGCTCTGTATCCGTGATTGGCCAAATGGCTTTGAGCATTTCCCGTTTGTGCTTAAAACCTCGCGGTCGTGAAATGGCAACACCATGTTGTTTTAAGCCACGTTTAAGTACGCCTGCCACGCTAAATGATGAAAATGTTGTACCTTGATCAGATAAGCGAATGATATTGTTGAGTACATTGTCTTCCCACATATCAGGATTGCAAGATGGGGCAAAACCATCTAAAAACCACGCATTGACCTGATGGGTTTTGGGAATCACTGGAAAGACATCGTGCGCATCACCGAGCCATAAATCTAAGCTAAAGCGTTCGTTAGGAAAATTTAAACGATGACAACCAGCAATCGGTAAAGGATATTGTGCGATGAGTTGCTCGGCTAAAGGTTTTAGCTCAGGCCAAACATTGAGTGCACGGATTAAATCATGTTTGCTTAACGGGAATTTTTCCACTGAAATGGCATGTAAATGGCTGTGATTCGCAGGGCGAACCTGTTGCCATAATTGCCATAACGCCAAGATATTTAAGCCTGTGCCAAAACCAGTTTCACCTACACAAAAATAAGCATGTGGCTCAAGCTGGGCTAAGCGTTCGGTGAGGTCATTACCATTTAAAAAGACATGCCGAGTTTCTAATAGACCATTGTCTTTAGAAAAATAGACATCGCCAAATTGTTTAGAAATGGGAATATCAATACCATCGATCATCTGCCAATCTAGGTCGGCTGTAACAATTGCATGAGACAAAAGCAAAAATACCTAAAACGAAGAAAAAACAATTACCACTGACGGCGGCGTTTATTGTAAATGTAACCGGCAAGTAAGAAACCGAGTAATACACCTACCACTACAGTCACAGCACCATACAAAAACATCTGCGCGCTACGTTCGGTTTGGAGAACTTGCAGTTGTACGCCTAAGTTGTCGTTTTTAAGTTGTAATTCTTGATTTTGGGCTAAGGCGGCAAGGTTGGCTTTTTCGAGTTGCTGTAAACGTGTGGCTTGGTCTTTGACTAAAGACTTCACTGCTGCGTCTTGTTGTAATTTATTTTTTGCCAGTTGTTCTGCAGTCAAGCCCTTATGATTAATTGGGGCATTGGCAGCACCAGTAGGCGGTGTTGGTGGACGTGTAGCAGGTAAAGTGACAGGCGGTGGCATGGCGGTCGTCGTCGTTGCAGGAGCAGTTGCACTTGGTGGTGCTTCTACCGCCCATGCAGATGAGATCAGACAAGAAAGAGCCAAAACACTAGAAACAACGACACGCATGCGACTTTATCCTTTCGGGAAGGCTTTGTTGAACGGTTTTACCTCAATCTGTGAGTAAACCCCTTCACGTAAAAATGGCTCTTCAGCTAACCAAGCATCGAGTGCTTCGCGGCTGTCAAAGTCAACAATAATGGTACTGCCATAAAAACCTGCGTGTGGATTGCTTGGATCTTTCGGCATTGCACCAGCTACAACTAAACGACCCTCATCATCTAATTGTTGTAAACGTGCTAAATGTTCAGGGCGTGTAGCAAGACGTTTTTCGACTGTACCTTCCTGATCGGTACAGGTCACGACAAATAATGGCATGTTTGTTCTCGAATTCGATTATTGTGCAGAGGATTTAAAGTATTTACGCAATACAATAAACTGAACAATGATAAAGGAAAACATGACGATCATGTCACCAAAAGCAGTGAATTCGCCCCAATATTTACCATCTAAAAATAAATAGGCAAAGAAACAGTGTAAAAATGACATGACGGCAAACATGCCTGCCCAAGCATAGTTGAGTTTTTTCCAACCTTTTGCGCTTAATTCAAACACAGGGCCAAATAAACGCTGAATCAGTGGACGGCGATCTTTCATAAAATACGGTGACAATAAGAATGCACCAGCAAAGACTAAATTGAGGAGTACGGCTTTTAAACGAATATAAAAATCATCGCTGAGCATTAAAGTCACGCCACCAAAAATCACCGTCATAAACAACACAATCCATTGCTGTTTATCGAGGCGGTATTTTTGCATCACAAACATCACGCCATAGACCAGCAACATCGACAGCATCAGACCAGTGGTTGCCACTAAAATGTTGTTGTTATCGACACCGCCTGCAGAACCAATCAATTGTAGTAATGGATGCTGAGTATCATGAGGTTCGACGGTTTTATATAAATAAAAGAAAATAATGAGTGGCACAAAGTCTAAAAGTGCTTTCATGTTAGAGTATCTAAATCTGAGCAAATGAATGAAACATAGTATAAGTGATGGACGGCGTAGATTTACATACACATAGCAATATTTCTGATGGAACTTTGTCACCATTAGAATTAGTGCAGGCAGCCGCAGCAAAAGGCATTCATACTTTGGCTTTAACCGACCATGACACTATGGACGGCATTGCTTTAGCTGAACAAGCGGCATTAACCTTAACTCAGCCCTTAAAAATTATTTCAGGTGTAGAAATTTCTAGTCAATGGTCACGACCTGCGACCAAAAAAAGCTATGGCGTACATATTGTGGCACTCAATATGCAAAACCCCGCGCCTTTATATCAATTACTCGAACAACAAAAACGTATTCGTGCCGAACGTTCTAAGCAAATTTGTGACTTATTAATTCCGCTGATTGGACAAGATATCTATGCCGATGTATTGGCTAAAGTCGATAATATTGCTGATCGGGTGACGAGAAGTCATATTGCGCAGACTTTAGTAGAAAAAGGCATCGTGAGCCGTGTGCAACAGGCTTTTGACAAATATATTAAAGAAGGCAAAAAAGCCTATGTGAAATTTGATGGTTTAGGTTTAGAAGAAACCATTGCCGTGATTCATGCCGCAGGTGGTTTTGCGGTGCTGGCACACCCAACCCGTTATGATTTATCTGCCACCAATATCCGCTATTTGATTGAGATTTTTGCCAAATTTGGTGGCGACGCCGTGGAATTGCCACCTGCAGTTGATCCTGCTTCTACGCGGCAAATGGTGGATCGCATGATTGCCGAATTTAATTTAAAAGTGTCAGTGGGAAGTGATTTTCATGGTGATCATATGCCTTGGATTAAACTGGGCAATATTCCGCGTCTCAAAGAAGGACAGCTCGGGATTTGGGAGAGTTTTGTTTAAATCCCCATCCGTCCCCGTGTTGAAAAAGAGAAAAGTCGTGATGCTGTATTCGTGGGTCAACGGAGAGGGAATCCTTAAATCGAAAAGCAGTTTTTGATTAAAGTAAATTATGATCTTGCGCTTGAATCGGTGGTGGGGTAGGTTTACCTAAAGTACCAAGCAATTCAATCTCAATGGTACGTACCATGGCATCTAGAGGCAAGTCGTTGCTTTGCGTGCCAAAAGGCTCTTCAATTTCGGTACTTAAGGCATCGAGTCCTAAAAAAGTGTAAGCCAAAATTCCCACTAAAAGTGGTGTGGCTAAGCCAATGGTTGAGCCTAAGCTAAACGGTAACAAGAAGCAGAAAAAATACACGGTACGATTGAGCAACACCGAATAAGCAAAGGGTACAGGCGTAGTGGCAATGCGGTCACAGCCAGTTTGTACGATACTGAGTTCCATGACGTGCTGATTCATCTGACTGTAAATAATGTCAGAAATTTCGCCTTCTTTTAGCGCTTGCATCAGCTCCCATTGAATGAGACTTAACGTATATTGCGGTGCATTAACTTGTTGATAAAGCTGAGTAATAGCTTGCTGACTCATGCCGCTAGTTTCCACCAAGGCCAATGGATTGGCAGTTTGATGACGTAAACGGTCACGCAGTACGTTAGCAAATAAAATCACATGCCGAATGACCCGTTCCCGTCGACCTTGCGATAACATGCGACAATCACGGTCAAAATGGCGTGCGTTGGCAATTAAAATGCCCCATAGCTTACGTGCTTCCCACCAACGGTCATAGCAAGCACTGTTTTTAAAACCTAAAAATATCGACAATGCTACGCCAATTAAGGTAAAGCCTGCCAAAGGCAATTCAGGTAAATGAAAGAAATCGATATAAGATAAACCCCCTACAATTGCGGAGATGAGCATCACAATGCCTAAGGGCGGTAATACCTTGGGTAAAATTGTGCCGCGCCATGAAAATAACAGCTTAAATGTGGTGGGTTGGTCGCGAACAATCATGTTTTACAATCGTCAGAATTTGTATTGATCTTCATGATTTCCCGATTTTTTGTCAATAGATTTAAGTCTAAGATTAAGGCGAATTTTTAGGCAAAAGCAATTGATGTTCGGCAAAAGAAAAACTGCTGTCGCGTGCGATAATACAATGATCAATCAGCTCGATTTCAACCAAAGCGCAAGCAGCTTGAATCTGCTCGGTCATTTGTAAATCTGCTTTGGAGGGTATGGCTTTAGCAAAGGGATGATTATGGGCGATCACAAGATGAGTGGCATATTGGGCAATGGCAAATCTGAGAATTTGATTAATAGAAATTTCACAAGAATTTAAGCCACCGAAGAATAGTTTTTTAAAGGCAATATGACGTAATTCGGCATCTAAACACAGCACTGCAAATACTTCGCGAGTTTCATCTAACAGTTCAAAACGTAAGTAATCGACCAATAAGCTAGAGTCGTTTAAAGATAAGGCTTGTTGTTGCAACTGCTGCCCGATATAGCGTTTACCGAGTTCTTTTACTGCCATCAACTGGGTATATTTACTTTGGCCAATGCCATGAAAATCAGCCAATTCGCTTAATTCTGCATCTAAAATTTGACGTAAATTGCCAAAATGTTGTAACAATTGCCGCGCCAATTCCACTGCCGATAAGCCTTTGCTGCCAGAGCGTAAAAAGATCGCCAGCAGTTCTGCATCGGATAAGCTCGCTGCACCATATAAAATTAAGCGTTCACGGGGCCGTTCTTGTTCGGGCCAATCTTTAATAGAATTTTTCATAAAATTATACTTTTTTTATTTAAGATTGTCTGTTGTGACGTTCTGGTCACTTGGGTGTTAGATTATTTAATGCTATTGTCAGCGCCACTGCAACACAAAGGTAGCCTGCGCGTGAGCTTTGATTTAAGTGTAATTCCTAATAAAAATATTCTACTGGCGGTCACAGGCGGCATTGCTGCATATAAGAGCGCCATTTTAGTGCGTCGTTTAAAAGATGCTGGTTTTAATGTTCGTGTGGTGATGACCGAAGGTGCGCAAGCCTTTGTTACACCCCTGACTTTCCAAGCTTTATCTGGTTATCCAGTGCATACTGAACTCCTTAATCCTGAAGCCGAAGCAGGCATGGGACATATCGAGTTGGCACGTTGGGCCGACTTATTGTTAGTTGCGCCAGCAAGTTGTGATGTCTTGGCAAAATTTGCCTGTGGTTTGGCCAATGACTTACTCTCGACCTTATATTTAGCCACAAAAGCACCAGTTTGGGTAGCGCCTGCCATGAATCAGCAGATGTGGGCTGCTAAAGCGACGCAGCGTAATCTAAATACTTTAATTGAAGATGGCGTGCATGTGATTATGCCAGATGCAGGTTCACAAGCCTGTGGCGATGTAGGCTTGGGGCGTATGCCAGAGCCGGAAGATTTAGCCCATCAAGTGACAGCATATTTTCATCAAGCGCAGCGTGAAATTGCGGAAAAATTTGGCTTATTGGCGGGTAAACATGTGGTGATTACTGCAGGCCCAACCCGCGAAGCAATTGATCCGGTGCGTTATATCTCGAATCATAGTACTGGTAAAATGGGTTTTGCCTTGGCTGCAGCATGTTATGCGGCAGGCGCCAAAGTCACTTTAATTGCGGGACCCGTGAGTCTAGATACGCCAAATGGTGTGGCACGCATTAACGTGGCTTCAGCGCAAAAAATGCTTGAAGTCAGTTTAGAGCTGTTAGAACAAGGCTGTGATATTTTCATTGCGACAGCAGCAGTTGCTGATTATCGCGTAGCAAAAGTGGCTGAGCATAAAATTAAAAAATCGGGTGATGAATTGCAAATTGCCTTGATTAAAAATCCAGATATTGTGGCAACCATTGCCCAACAAGAAAAACGTCCGTTTATGGTCGGTTTTGCTGCCGAAACGCACAATGTGGAAGAATATGCTGCGGGTAAATTGGTGGCTAAAAAACTGGATATGATTGCATGTAATGATGTTTCACGTAGCGATATTGGTTTTGCCTCGGATGAAAATGCCATGACGGTATTTTTTGCTGATGCTTACCACATGTCAAAACGTGATTTAGACAAAGCCTCTAAACAAGAGATTGCCCAGCAATTGGTTGAAGCGATGCATGATGCTCTGAGTAAGAAATAATTTTTATTTATTGCTGCTAAGACTAATATAATTCAGGAAAGGACTCATGAAACAAGTAACTTTAAGAGCTTTTTGTGTTCAGCCATCAGATTTATTTCAATCAGATAGAGATCTTTTTCTTAAGCTTAAGGATAAGCTTAAAGAGCATGAACGAGTTACTTCAAGACGTATGAGGCTGAGCAGTAATACAAATGAAGAAGATGTATTAGCTTATTATGATGAGCCACTGAAAGAACATAACTCTGTGTTCTGTACAATTGTCAGAATTGTCTTAGGAAATATGCCTAAGATTAGTTCTGCACTTTTGGACAAGAAATCTTTTACTCTGGCAGATTTGAAGGCAGAGGATTTGGATGTCTCTGCATTATATAAAAGTGATTATTCATTTAGGGTTTCTAATAATTTTATTGTTACTAATTTGCCATCAAACTTTACGATTAGTCGACTACAAACTTACCTAAATTGGTTTTTGGATGATTATTATGATATATCGCCTCTAATTGACGTTGAGCAAGCTCGTCGGGCTGCGGATATTAGATCTATTACTATTCAAGATCCTATTTATGGTGAACTGAAACAAGATAATAGTAAAAATTGGCTTTTAAAAAATATAGGAATTCCTGCGGTAAAAAAATTATTTAATGAAACTAAGGCTATGAGAGATTTAGAGTTAGAAAGTATTATTTCTGCTAAATTGGTTTTGGAGATAGATAAGCCAAATAGGAAGAACTCTGCTGCTATCCAGCAATTCTATAGCGCATTTTTCAAGCCGATTGCTGATATTGATAATATTGTAGTAACTACAAGAGATAATCAAAAAATTCTAAAAGGTAAAGATTTATTAAGAACAAAGATAGTTGAAATTGATACTGATGATTTTGGAAATATTATTGATCAAAATTTGTCACAAGAAATGCAAAAGTTCATATTAGAATTAGAAAATGATAAAAAAAAATATTACTTAGCATAATTTTTTTGGTGCTATCAGTGGTAATTGCTTCGGTTTGGAGTGTGAAACTTGATAGTACTTTTATCAATACAATTTACACTATATCGGGAATAATGTTTTCGATAGGAATGGGTGTTATCTGTACATTCAGTCCAGATAAGATAAAAAATATTCAACTTTTTTCGAGAGTTAAAGAAAATATTATAACTGTCAGAAACTCATTTCTATTTTATTTCGCATTAGTATCTTTTTTTTATTTGTTATACCTTCTATGTAGTAATTTTGAGAAAACTATATTTATTAGTGATATTAAATTGGTTTTTAATTTGTCAGTTTTCTTATTGGGTCAAATTATATTGAGTATAATTTTTTTCATTACTAATTTTTTAGAAATTCAAAAGCTAAATTTCGATATCGTCGAACGGACAAATAAATAAAAAGCCCGCAAGTGCGGGCTTTTTTTAGCTTAAGTTTAAGCTTGGCCTTCAGCTGCTGCTTGCGCACGCTGTAAGTTGGCTTCAAATTCTGCATCAAAGTTAATTGGTGTTAACAATAATTGTGGGAAGCTACCTTTAGTCACCATATCGTTGACCGCTTCACGTAGGAACGGGAACAAGATGTTCGGGCAGTAAGCACCAAGTAAGTATGGAAGACGATCTTCTTCTACACCATCAATTAAGAAAATACCTGATTGTGTGACATCAACGATAAATGCAGTTTCGCCTTGGTTATTGGCTTGAACAACAACTTTTAAAGACACTTCAAAATGTGTTGGATCAATTTTCTCTGCTGAAGAAGAAAGATTAACGTTAAGTTCTGGTTCCCATGCTTTGGTAAATACAGCAGCACTTGGTACTTCAAAAGAAATGTCTTTAGTATATAAACGCTCTAAAGCGAGTTGCGGTTGTTGTTGTTCGCTCATGATGAAATCCTTAAATTTAAGTAAAAATTAAGCCAATAATTCGTCAAGTTTGCCTTCACGATCTAAGGCATATAATTGATCAAAACCACCAATAAACTGATCATTAATAAAAATTTGTGGCACAGTACGGTGATTGGTACGTTGCATTAGTTCTACACGTACTTCGGGTGCTTCTTTTGATAAGTTAATTTCTTTGTATGCCACACCTTTACGCTCAAGGAGCTGTTTTGCGCGTACGCAATATGGACATACGGTTGTTGAGTAAATTGTTACTTCAGCCATGTTGTTCTCCTTAGCGTTATTTTGCTTTGACTAATGGTAAACCTTGCGCTTTCCAATTGTTGATGCCGCCATCTAAACGATATGCATCATGGTGAGCGACTTGTTGTAAAGCTGTACCTGCCACTTGACCTAAGTTACAAATAAATACCAATGGGCGTTCTGCAGCTTTTAACTCTTCGATATGACTTGTGATTTTGCTGTAAGGAATATTACGGCTACCACTGATGTGACCTTCACGGAAGTCTTTGGCATCACGCAAATCAATTAACATTGCATTCTGCGCTTTTACTAAAATCCCTAAAGATTGCGGTGAAATTTTACGACCGCCACGTTTGCCTTCAATCACGAAGAACAACACCAACAGTACAGCAAGTGCACCAAACAAGAAGGGGTGATTCCCCATAAACTCGAACCAACGTTCCACAAGTCACCTAAATTACAATTGTAAATTGCCCAAAGTATAGCTGATTAGATATGGTGATCAAACTCAGCGCTTCAAGCAAGAAGTTTATCTTGCCACTAATTTTTTTGATTAGCTTCTGTGATTTCGTCAATTAAACGTAAATAACTGTCTAAACGACGTGCCAAAATTTCACCATCTTGTACCGCTAAGCGTAAAGCACATTGCTTTTCGTGTTTATGGGTACAGTTACGGAATTGGCAATAACCTAAACGGTTTTCGATTTCTGGAAAACCTTGTTGCACTTTATCGGCATCTAAATGCCATAAACCAAATTCACGAATGCCGGGTGAGTCAATTAAAGCCGCACCTTCACCAAAACCAATTAAACGGGTAGAGGTGGTGGTATGCTGACCCAAAGCTGAGTTTTCTGAAATGATATTGGTCTTTTGCGCAGCATCCGGCACGATGGTATTAATTAAAGAGCTTTTACCCACACCAGATTGACCTACAAATGCCACAGTTTCACCGGCTAAGCGTTGAGAGAGCTCAGTTAAATCACCATCAGAACGACATTGCAACACTTCATAACCTAAGTCTTGATACTCTTTGAGTAAATCTAAGATTGGATCATTGTCTTTAAGTAAGTCATCTTTATTCATGACCAATAAGGCAGGAATGTCCGCATCGGCACAGGCCACCAAATAACGGTCAATTAAACCCGGAGCAGGTTCAGGCAAGGGTGCAAACACGATCACAATTAAACTGATGTTCGCCGCTACAGGTTTGACTTTGTGGTAACGATCAGGACGGGTGAGTAACGAGCTACGCGGCTGAATCGCAGTAATAATGCCTAAACCGGTATTCGGGTCAGCTTGCCATTTGACTCGGTCACCAGTGACCAATAATTCTAAGTTGGTACGGGTATGACAACGCCATACACTGCCCATTTCAATCGGTTTCCAAAACGGTTCAGGTTCACCGTCCAGCACCACAGGTTTTTCAGGATGTATGTCGGGCACCGACAAGGCTTGCACTTCAAGCTGACGGCCATAATGTTGCACCACCAAGCCTTCCAAATCGTTTGATGTATCGATTTCTTCTTGGCGTGTTTTCTGTTGTTTCTGAATTCGGCGTTGTTGCTGTTCAGTTAAACGACGTTTACGAATTAAAGCCATTCACATCCTAAAAAACCTAAAACTAAGGAGGGCAAAATAGCATGAAGCAGGGGGCAAGTTACAGCACTCGGGCAATAAATTTGCTACTATAATTGTTTTTTAACCGAATAAGATTGCACATTTATGAGCAGCACACCTGACACTCGTCTGATTTGGATCGACCTTGAAATGACAGGTCTAGATACAGATAACGACCAAATTATTGAAATTGCAACAATTGTAACCGATGAAAATTTAAATATTTTGGCAGAAGGTCCGGTGCTTGCCATTCATCAATCGCCAATTACTTTAAATGCGATGGACGAGTGGAACACCCGTCAACATGGTCAATCAGGTTTAATTGAGCGTGTGCGTCGCAGTAAACTCACCGCGCGTGATGCTGAATTACAAACCCTAGAATTTTTGAAAAAATGGGTCAGCCCAAAATCATCGCCAATGTGTGGTAACTCGATTTGTCAGGATCGTCGTTTCATGCATCGTTTAATGCCAGAATTGGAACAATTCTTCCACTACCGTAACTTAGATGTTTCATCTGTTAAAGAGTTGGCTAAACGCTGGCGTCCAGAAATTATGCAAGGCTTAAAGAAAAATGCCTCGCATTTGGCTATGGATGATATTCGTGATTCGATTGCTGAACTGAAATACTACCGTGAATACTTCTTCATTATGAATAAGTAATCTAAAAAGGAGGCGAATCGCCTCTTTTTTTATTTACAAAAAATAAATGGCTTGCTCATGGTATACGCATAAAAATTGCTTAATATCATTGGCAATTATTGATTGAAACAGGGGAAACTATGCAAAGTAATAACCCAATTTTAACCCGTGTCGAAGTGGCAGGCGATTATACTCAGCCGATGACCGTACAAGGCGCGGTACAAAAATCTGTGCTCTTAACCGTGATTGCTGCCGTGGTGGGTCTTGGTTTATTTTTCTATACCTTTATCACTGCTCAAGCTTCGATTGCCTATGCGGGGGCAATAGTGGGTGCAATCGGCGGTTTTATTTTGGCGTTAATTGCCACATTTAAACCCAATACAGCACGTATGCTGGCCATTCCTTATGCTTTATTTGAAGGGGCTTTTCTTGGAGGAATCTCGGTGATTTTTCAACAGAAATTCCCAGGCGTACCTTTACAAGCACTTTTGGCAACTTTTGTCACCACTTTAGTGATGTTTGGTCTGTACCGTATGCAATTAATTCGTGCCACGGAAAAATTTAAAGCGGTGGTGATGTCAGCCAGTCTTGCCATTGCCATGGTGTTTGTGGTGCAAATTGTGATGAACTTAGCCTTTGGTTCAAGCATTCCACACTTATTTGAAAGCAATTGGTTAGGCATTGGCTTTGCGGCTTTTGTCGCCGTGATTGCCTCATTAAATCTCATCTTAGATTTTGATTTAATTGAAAGTGGTGCAGCCAATTATGCACCTAAAGCCATGGAATGGGTCTGTGCGATTGCCTTACTTGCCACTTTGGTGTGGATGTACTACTCATTTTTACGCTTACTTGGTCTAATTCAAGGCGATGATTAAGTTTAAAATTGCTTTAAAAAATCGCGCTGAATCAAGCGCGATTTTTTTATGTGTTTTTTTAAGCAGATAACTAAAAAAAGATGCATTATGCAATTTCAGAAATGCTAGAGAATTGGCATTATGCTGTTAAATTATTTTAAGAGAGAGTCACATGGCACAAGGACTATTGGCAGGTAAGCGTTTCTTAATCGCAGGGATCGCAAGTAAATTATCAATCGCATTTGGTATTGCCGAAGCACTACATCGTGAAGGCGCTGAACTTGCCTTTACTTATCCAAACGATAAATTAAAAAAACGTGTGGATGATTTTGCTGCGCAGTTTGGTTCTAACTTGGTTTTCCCATGTGACGTTGCCAATGATGCAGACATCGACAATGCCTTTTTAGAATTGGCGAAGCATTGGGATGGTTTAGACGGTGTGGTGCATTCAATTGGTTTTGCACCAGCGCATACTCTAGATGGTGACTTTACTGAGATTACTGATCGTGAAGGTTTTAAAATCGCGCATGACATCAGTGCCTATAGCTTTATCGCGATGGCGCGTGCAGCAAAACCATTATTGTTAGCACGTCAAGGTTGCTTATTAACGCTGACTTATCAAGGTTCTGAGCGTGTATTGCCAAACTATAACGTGATGGGCTTGGCTAAAGCATCTTTAGAAGCAGGCGTACGTTATTTAGCGTCTAGCTTGGGTGCAGAAGGTATTCGTGTAAACGCAATTTCTGCAGGTCCAATTCGTACATTAGCAGCATCAGGCATTAAATCTTTCCGTAAAATGTTAGATGCCAATGAGAAAACTGCGCCGTTACGTCGTAACGTAACCATTGAAGATGTTGGTAATGCAGCATTATTCCTATGTTCACCATGGGCCAATGGTATTACGGGTGAAATCCTTTATGTGGATGCTGGTTTTAATACGGTGGGTATGAGCCCTGAATTGATGATGGCTGACTAAGCCTCATCGATATAAAAAAGCACCTTTTTAGGTGCTTTTTTATTGGTGATGTTTAAAATAAGACTTTAAAAACGACACCTTGGGGAAGCTATGTGGTTTTTAGTGTTGCTATTGGTCGGCATGATCGGCTGTGTCGTATGGTTATATCAGCGTAAATCACCTGTTGAACGTGATCAACAGCAGCTAAGTGCTGCACTTTGGGTCGACCATGTAGATGCCGAATTGGCCTTGGCACAATCCTTAATACACGGTTCACCGCCTGATTATGAACGTGCCTATAGCCTGCTTCAGCAGTTAAGTCAGCAACATGAATTGCCTGAAGCTTATGTCTATATGGCCTTTATGCAGCAGCAAGGTTTAGGCCGACCTGTTGATTTAAATGCTGCAAAAAGTTTACTGGAAACCGCACATCAACGTGGCAGCGATGAAGCCAGTTTTTATTTGGGTCAAATTTATCAAACAGAACAGAACATTGCACAAGCCTTGTATTGGTATCAATATGGCGTAGCACGGGGCAATGCCAATGCACAGTACCAGCTGGCTGAATTTTATCTAGAAGGTCAAGGTGTCGAACAAGATTTAGAAAAAGCCAAAAGCATTTGGATGGATGCAGCCAAAAAAGGTCAGGTCGATGCGCAGTATCGTTTGGCAGAAGCGCTGTGGTACGGTCATTATTTTTCGCAAGATCAGGTACTGGCTCAACAATATTTACATCAAGCTGTTGAGCAACAGCACCCACAAGCCATTGCATTATTACAACAGCTTCAGCAGCACAAGGGTTTAGTGCGTGATGACAGCATTCACTTGCAGCATATTAAACAACAAGCTTTTAAAGGGGATGCCAATGCGCAATATCAGTATTGTTTAGCAGTATTAAAACAGTTGATTGATGGCGAGCAAAGGGATGCCGTATTAGCTTTACTCAAACAAGAAAGCCAAAAGCAGCAAGCTTATGCCTTAAGTTTGTTAGGCAGTGCTTACTACTTTGCTTGGGGTGTTGAAGCCAATACGCGTCAGGCATTTCAATTCTGGACACGCGCGGCAGCCAAGCAGGAGCCAATTGCCTTATGTAGTTTAGCTATGTTGCAACAACAAGGTGTGTTGATCGAGCAGCCTAATTTAACGCAAGCATTTAAGCTGTATCAGCAGGCAGCGGCAACGGATTCCTATACTGCGCAGTTTTTATTGGCACAGTGTTATATTTATGGACAAGGCATAGCGCTAGATGCCACGCGTGGCTTAAAGCTGTTACAACAAGCTGCCACGCAATTTGACATTCAGGTTAAAGATAAAGCTGATATTCTGTATAGCTTAGGCCGCTTTTATGCGGAGCGTTTAAATGTGTTTGAAGATCAAGCCAGAGCACACAGCTATTTGACGTTGGCTGCACAAGAAGGCTCAACCTTAGCTGCGTTAGATTTGGCCTATGCTTATTTAAATGGTGTGAATGGCTTTGAACACAATGATCAGCAAGCGCGGGATTATTTTAGCCAAGCACAGCAACAGGGCAGTATAGAGGCGCAAACACAATTGGCGATCTTGCTACTTGATGGACGAGGTGGCGGGGTAGATCACGCGCAAGCATTTGCTTATTTACAACACGCTACCGAGCAAGACAATGCCTTAGCAATAACCCATTTAGCCCGCTGCTATGAGCAAGGTTTAGGGGTTGGTGAGGATATGCAGCAGGCATTGGTACTCTATCAACAGGCAATGCAGATGGGAGAAGCACAAGCCTTTTATCATATGGGGCGTTTAACGGCTCAAGGGCATGGTGTGGTGCGTAATCTAGAGCAAGCGGTCAATTATTTAAACCAAGCGAAAAATTTGGGCTATGCCAAAGCAGCGCAGTTGATCGCGTCTTTACAACAAGAATATTAAGCTAAAAAAACCGCAGCCTAGGCTGCGGTCATTGTTTTAAGGCAGGCTATTGAGCGGTGAACCACCTAAGGCTTGCATTAAGGTCACATAAGCATTGTATTGGCTTTGTTTGCTTTGTACCAAGCTTAGGCGTGCATTACGTGTAGTGGCTTGTGCATCTAACAGATTCTTTAACGCAATTGCACCATTTTTATAACGCACTTGGGTTAAACGTTCAGTCTTTTCTGCTAACTCCAGATTTTTTTGTTGTAGTGTCACTTGTTTGTTTAGTTCACTACGATTAGACAATGCATTTTCGACATCAGCAAAGGCTTGATACAAGGTTTGACGATATTGAACAATGGCTTTTTCATAGTCTAAATCGCTAATCGCTAAGTCCTTTTGCATATCGTTATATTGCAAAAATGGCAGACTTAAACTTGCACCTAAAGCCAGCGCTGGATTTTGTAACAGTTGGGTCAGCGAAGTACTCGAAGAACCTAAGCTACCAGTTAAGCTAATAGATGGATAATAACTGGCTTTGGTGGCATCTTTATTGGCAAGTGCTTTACGCAAACGTAACTCTGCGGCTTGTAAATCAGGACGACGCGACAACAGTTCAGCAGGTAAGCCTGGTTGAATTGCGGGTAAGCTTGCATGACTTAAGCGTTTGGGTTCGACCAAATTAAGCTGCTGTACAGGACGATTGAGTAACACGGCCAGCGCAGTGCGTGTTTCTAACAACTGCTGCTGGATTTGACTTAAACTGGCGCGTTGACTTTGTAGGGCTTGTTCTGCTTGGGTAAGATCTAAGCCAGAAACAGCTCCTACACGGTACTGAGTGCGAACTAAATTATAGGTTTGCTCAGTACTGTTTAAGTTAAGTTGCGCAATACTCAAGCGCTCATTTAAGTAGCCCAATTGCCAGTATAGATTGGCAGTGGTGGCAATTAGGCTTTGGGCAGTGGCTTGCAAATCTTGTTCGGTGGCAAGCGCTTCCCAACGTGCCACTTCAGTTTGACTGGCAAGACGGCCAAATAAATCCACTTCATAGCTTACGCCAGCATTTAAGGAAACACCACGCGCTGAATCACGGCCAGAATTTAGGTCAAAATTATGCCCTGTAGAGGCGCTTGAGTTGACCCGTAGACCTTGACGATCTTGTGCAAGACCTGCTTGTAAGCGCGCTTGTTGTAACTGAATGCCCGCCACAACCAAATCATTGTTATGGGCTAAGACTTCATCGACTAAGCGATTTAAGCCCGCATCATTAAATAAAGTCCACCAACGATCTAAATATGTGGCTTGATGGATTTTACTTTGATCAATGGCAAAGCGCTGTGGAATGTCGACCACAGGCGCTTGATAAGGGGTTTTCACCACAGCCGCACAGCCAGTTAGGGCAGTGCCTAACAACACTGCGCTGGCGAAACGGGTAAAGTTGATCGTCATAGTGTTATTCTCGTGACAAAGCATCTACAGGATTGAGACGCGCGGCATTTCGGGCTGGGATAAAACCAAACACAATACCAATTAAACTTGAGCAGACAAATGCTGCCACAATAGAGGTTGTGGAGTACGCCATTTGGAAGCTGCCACCGGCAAAATGGGTAATTAATTGCCCAATACCTAAAGACAGCAACACCCCTAAAACCCCACCTAAAATACATACCAACACAGCTTCAATTAAAAACTGCTGCAAAATATCACTTTGGCGCGCACCAACGGCCATACGCACACCAATTTCTTGGGTACGTTCGGTCACTGACACCAACATAATGTTCATCACACCAATACCACCGACAACTAATGAAATCACCGCAATTGCTGAAATCAGTAGGGTCATGGTTTGTGTGGTTTGCTGAATAGTTTCACGAATGCTGTCGGCATTTTGGGTAAAGACATCTTGTGTGCCGTGGCGCTGAGTTAATAGGCTTAAAATGGCATTTTCAGCGACTGCACTTGGGTATTCATCTTTAACCCGTACAATAATTTGTCGCACGTTGCTTTGCCCCAGCATACGACTCATTACCGTAGAATAGGGTAAATATACATTTAAGCTATCTGATGAACCCATCATGCCTGCTTGTGCATCCACCACGCCAATAATACGACTTGGCACGCTGCCCAATAGAATCACTTGCCCAATCGGATTTGAGCCGTCAGCAAAGAAGGTTCTTTGGGTATTGGTGTCAATTACTACATCTTGGGCTTGTTGATGAATGCTGGTACGGTCAAAGGCTTGCCCAGATTGAAAGTTCATGCCTTTGACATAAAAGAAATCTTCACTGACCCCATTGACGGTGGTAGAGGCTTCAATTTCTTTAAAACGTCCAGTCACGCTGCTGGTCACCGAAGGGCTAACACCATCGACATAAGGTTGTTCTGCTAAGGCATCGGCATCGGCTGGGATTAAGGTTTTAGCTTGTGCGGAGCGTGAGTTGTCACCAAAACCTCGCCCTTGGAACACGGTAATGGTGTTGGTGCCTAAGCTACTAATATTTTGCAAAATCTGCTGTTGTGAACCATTGCCTAGTGCTACTACAGACACTACAGATGCAATCCCGATAATAATGCCAAGCATGGTTAAAAAGGTTCGCATACGGTGCGCATTCATGGCGAGCACCGCCATACGAAAAGCCTCACCTAAACGGTCAAAAGCAGCACGGAATTTAGAGGTTTTCTTTTGCGGCGTAGCAGCTAGACTTTGTTTGCTAAAACCATCATCAATTTTAGGGACATTGGCTTTATCAGAGACAATATTACCATCTGAAATTTCAATAATACGGGTGGCATTTTTAGCCACGTTTAAGTCATGGGTAACCAAAATAATGGTATGACCTTTGGCATTGAGTTCACGCAAAATGCGCATGACTTCAATGCCACTATTCTTATCGAGTGCCCCTGTAGGTTCATCGGCAAGAATCACATCGCCACCATTCATTAAGGCACGCGCAATTGAAACGCGTTGCTGCTGACCGCCAGATAGCTGACTGGGACGGTTTTGGGTTTTTTCACCTAAGCCTAAGTCGCTTAACAGTTTAACTGCGCGTTCATGCCGCTCAGCAGGGTCAGCACCCGCATAAATCGCAGGGACTTCGACGTTACCAGCCGCATTTAAATCACCGAGTAAATGATAACGCTGGAAAATAAAGCCAAAGTATTCGCGGCGTAGCTGTGCTAGTTCATCGGCTTCGAGTTCACGGGTTTCGCGGCCTTTGACTTGATAGCTACCTGAAGTGGGTTTATCCAAGCAGCCTAAAATATTCATCAAGGTCGATTTACCCGAACCAGATTGGCCAACAATCGCCACCAATTCACCCGGATAAATCTCTAGATTAACGCCTTTTAGAATCTGGACGGTGCTTTCACCCGCAGGGAATTCACGGACCAGATTTTTTACCGCCAATAGCGGTTGTTGAGTCTGGCTCATGTTACATTCTCATTGGTGGACTGCCTGCACGGCTATTACTACGTTTTGCGCCATCATTTGAGGTGTCTGCCGCATCGGCAATCACCACTTGTTCCCCTTCGCTTAAACCACGTAATACTTGGGCATTGGCACGGTTATTTAAGCCAATTAAGACTTGTTTCATGACCACAGTCGGTTCAGCATCCGATGAGCCAAATAATTTAAAGCCTGTGTCATTTTGGGCTGCTTCAGCATGGGCTTGAGGTAAAACACGAACCATTGCCAGTGAGGCTTGACCTTGATCAATCAAGGCTTTTTCAGCAGCGTTCAGTTCTAAACGTACAGGACGCGGACCTTGTGTATTGTCATTGCTTGGACGTTCTGGGTGTGACCCTGCTGCAGCATCAGTACGGCTACGCTGAGGACGATTAGAGCCTTGTAGCGCTGCCGCAGGAATGGTTAGGGCATTGCGTGCTTCACGTAATACGATATAGACCTGTGCCGTCATATCAATGCGCAGTTTGCCATCTTCATTAGGTACATCAAACAGGGCGTTGTAATACACCGCCGTGCTTGACGATGAACTGCTGTTGTTGGTTTCGGTATTAATTGAACTTGGGGCAGGCTCGACTTGACGTAAAGTGGCGTAATGCTTTTTCTCGCTATTGCCTAAGGTCGTGAAATACACAGTTTGACCTTCTTGTACTTTCATTACATCGGCTTCTGAGATTTGTGCCTTAATGGTCATAGTGTCGAGTTGCGCCAATTTTACAATGGTTGGCGCACTTTGATTGGCGTTTACGGTCTGACCTTCTTCGGTCACAATCGCAACCACTGTACCATCCATAGGCGCTTTAATTTTGGTATAGCCTAAATCTTCTTGTGCGGTGGCTAAGGTGAGTTTAGATTGTTCAATTTGTGCGTTGATTGCTGCAATATCTGCTTGAGCTGTTTTATAGCTGGCAAGGGCACTTTCTAGCTCGGCACGTGAAGTTGCATCTTCTGCAAACATTGCCTGTTGGCGTTGATATTCTGCAGCGACTTTGGCTAAATTGGCCTGACGTACTGCCAATTGTGCTTGTTGATTTTTAATACTGGCTTTGGCTGTTTCTAAGTCGTTGCTTTGACGCACCGAATCAATTTCAGCAATCAATTGACCTTGTTTTACTTGGTCACCCAATTGCACATGCATTTTTTTGACTTGACCTGACACCTGCGCACCCACGCTCACCATTTTGGTGGCTTCGAGTACGCCAGTGGCCAAGACGGAATCTTCAAGGTCAGCTTTGGTGACGCTAGCGGTAATATATTGTGGGGTTTGTGGTGCTGGTTTAAAAAAGTACCATGCTGTTGCTGCAATCGCAGCAGCACACAACAAGGCCAACAAAAGTTTAGTGGGTTTGATCTTCACCATGAGCAATCGTATTTTTTTCCAAAAATTGCTCAAATTATAAGTGTGAAATGAGGATAAAGCGTGAATATTTTATATATATTGAAAATGATTCTTATTCTAACTGCTAAATAAACGCTGCCCACAGACTAAAGCAATCGCTTGTTGTAACAGATGTTCAGGATTTTCATGCCCTAAGCCTTTAATTGCGGCATCAATGCGTAATAACAGATCAGGCCAAGTTAAAAAATCTTGTGGATTTAAACGACGTAAGGCCTGTTGATAAAGTGCCACTTTGGTTTTCCAAATACCAATTTGCAGGGCATTCTGCGGTTGCTCAAAGAGTTGCATCAGCAAACGCATTTCTTTGCTCACACTCCATAAAATGAGTGTCATGGGTTCACCCGAGGCAATTAAATATTGGAAAATTTTAATGGCTTGGGGCAAATTGCCTTGCAACATCGCATCACTTAAATCAAAGCTGCTATAACGCGATTGATCTTGTAGGCAGGCTTGTAACTGGTCAATGCCAATGACATCGAGTTCAGCAAAAGTATCCCCCACACGCATTAAGCTATTTTTAGCAGCGAGTAAATTATGTTCATGATGTTGTTCTAACCAAACCCAAGCATCTTTTGCCAGTTTTAAACCAAGTTTCTCTGCTTCAACGGCCAAAATCTGTTGGCGGTCTTTTGGGTAGTTGGCGCTTAATGCCACCACAGTGCCATTGGCATCAATGGCTTGGAAAAATTTAGTTTTTAAGCTGGCGCTATCTTGTTTCGGCATCACGATCACTAAAATGTTTTCGTTGCTGTCGCCTTGCAAAAGATAGTTTTCGAGTTGTTTTAGGGCACTGGCATCGGGTTTGATATTGCCATGTACTTCAATGGCGAGTTGGGTGGCAAACAGAGATAGGCTATTTAAAGCGCTAAATACAGTTTTCCAGTCGGTAACGTTGCTTAAATCATAACGCTGCCGCTCGATGCCTTGAGCTTGCCAATGTTTGCGAAAAGCATCGAGTAGGTTTTGTTCCAGTAAAGGTTCTTGACCATGTAACACCCAAGCCCCACGAGCTGAGTCAATACGTTTTAAGGCTTGGAGGTAGTCAAGTTTCATAACAAATTACTGAGCGTTTGACGTCGTAGGTAAACGATTTGAAGAAATCTGACGCACGATTTGCTGGGCAATATCATCCACCATAACTTGGTTTAAATATTTGTTTTCTTGGTCATCGGTGTTAACGGTGGCTAAGTCGTATTGATAGGTACGCGTTGCAATCACGGTACGTGGTTCAGTTAAAGCATTACCTTGGGCATCTTCAATTCGGAACGTCACGTTTAAACGCAGTAATACTTCAATCAGTTTACCGTTAAGTTCCAAACGACGCGGGGTATAGTCCAAGATGCGTAACACATAAGCATCTGATGAGTTGCTCAGTTGTACGCCTGCTGCACCTAAGTAAATCGCCAGTTTTTCTTGTAATAGGTCGCTGTCTGGATTATTAGGCAAGACCACATTCATTTTTTGATAAGCCACAGGCGCAACGCTTGGATTGTTGCCTTTTAAATGAAAGCCACAGCCAGTTAAGCTTGCACCAAGACCACAAGTTAAAACAATTGCTGCTAAACGTTTGCCCAAATGCATGCGTTGTCCTCTGTTATGAGTTTAAAATTCTGTAGCGATTGTAAAGTCAAAGCCCGTTGACTGGCAACGGGCTTTGTTTGGGAATTGTGAAATCCTTATATTCCCCTCTTTTTAAAAGAGGTGAGAAGCAATGCTTCGCAAGGGAGATTAAATCCCTCCAAACTTCCCTTTCTTGCGCTTTGATCTAAAGCAGTGCTTTATATCTTACTCAGGGAGGCTTTAAGGCTCTTAAACCACCAAGTTCACTAACTTATTTGGTACCACAATTTCTTTCTTGGTTGGACCCGTCAAGAATTGCTGAACTTCAGGTAATGCTTTGGCTTGCGCAAGAATGTCATCTTTAGAGGCATCTACAGATACTTCAAGTTTGCCACGAAGTTTACCGTTCACCTGAACCACGATGGTTTGGGTATTACGGGTTAACGCAGACTCATCAACTTGTGGGAATTGAGCAGTGGTTAACTCAATACCAAACTGCGCCAATAAAGTCTGGCTTAAGTGTGGTGCAAATGGTGAAAGTAAGGTTAACAGTGTCGTGATTGACTCACGAGCTACAGCCACGTCATTGTCATCTTTCGCTTCAAACTTATTGTTTGCGTTAAGCAATTCCATCATCGCTGCAATCGCAGTGTTAAATGCATGACGACGTTCGATGTCATCACCCACTTTTTGGATGGTTTCATGTGTTTTACGACGCAAGTCTTGCGCAGCAGTTGAAAGCGTAGCTTTGTCGATCTTTGCAGCAGCAGAATTGCCTTTTTCAAGGAAGCTAGTTGTCAAGCGCCATACGCGTTTCAAGAAGCGATTAGCACCTTCCACACCGGCATCCGACCATTCAAGTGATTGATCAGGTGGTGCAGCGAACATCATGAACACACGAGCCGTATCTGCACCGTATTGGTCAATAATCGCTTGTGGGTCGATACCGTTGTTTTTCGATTTCGACATTTTCTCTTGACCACCAACGATCACGTCTTGACCATCTTCTTTATATTTCGCAGAAATGATACGACCTTTTTCGTCTTTTTCAAGTTCGATGTCGGCAGGGTTAAACCACGTTTTCTTACCTGACTCAGCTTCACGGTAATAGGTATCAGCAAGCACCATACCTTGTGTTAACAAGTTAGTGAATGGTTCATTGCCTTGTACTACGCCTTCATCACGCATCAATTTGTGGAAGAAACGTGCATAAAGTAAGTGCAGAATCGCGTGTTCAACACCACCGATGTATTGATTCACAGGCAGCCAAGTTTGACCTGCTTCAGGTTTTACCATGCCATCTGTAAAGTCAGGAGATGCGTAACGTGCGTAGTACCAAGAAGATTCTACGAATGTATCGAGTGTATCTGTTTCACGACGTGCATCGCCACCACAGCATGGGCAAGTGGTTTCGTAGAATTCAGGCATTTTATTCAATGGGTTACCTGAACCATCTGGTACAACGTCAGTTGGAAGCACAACAGGCAGTTGTTCTTCAGGCACTGGCACTTGACCACATGTATTACAGTTAATCATTGGAATTGGACAACCCCAGTAACGCTGGCGAGATACACCCCAGTCACGTAAACGGAATTGAACTTTAACGTTTGCAAGACCTTGTGGCTCAAGTTTTGCTAAGAATGCATCAAATGCGCCTTCAAAGTCTAAACCGTCAAATTCACCTGAATTAACGAGTTTACCTTCTTTCGAACCGTACCATTCTTGCCACTGTTTTGCATCAAAATTTGCATCATCTGCGCCTTTGGCATCAATCACTTGCTTGATGGTTAAGCCGTATTTATTCGCAAATTCGAAGTCACGTTCATCGTGTGATGGAACTGCCATCACCGCACCTGAACCGTAAGACATCAATACGTAGTTTGCGATCCAAACTGGAACTTCTTCACCAGTCACAGGGTGTTTTACAGAAAGACCTGTTGCCATGCCTTTCTTCTCAGCAGTGGCAAGATCAGCTTCTGCCACTGAACCCATACGGCATTCTTCAATAAATGCAGCAAGTTCAGGATTGTTTTCTGCTGCTTTCAGCGCCATTGGATGTTCTGCTGCAACTGCAACATAAGTCACGCCCATTAAGGTATCCGCACGCGTGGTAAATACCGTTAAACCATCTGCATAAACGTCTGGATTCGCTGAAGGGAAGGTAATTTCCATACCCTGTGAGCGACCAATCCAGTTACGTTGCATGGTCAGAACTTGTTGTGGCCAACCATCTTTTAGTGTGTCTAAATCGTCTAGTAATTCTTGCGCATAGTCAGTGATGCGGAAGTAGTACATAGGAATATCACGTTTTTCAACCAATGCACCTGAACGCCAGCCACGACCATTTTCAACTTGTTCGTTGGCAAGTACAGTTTGATCGACTGGATCCCAGTTTACGGTTGAAAGTTTACGGTAGATCAGACCTTTTTTATAAAGCTGAACAAATAACCATTGTTCCCAGCGATAGTATTCTGGGGTACAGGTTGCAAATTCACGATCCCAATCGACAGACAAACCAAGTTTTTTCAGTTGATCGCGCATGTAGGCAATGTTTTCAAATGTCCACTGTGCAGGTGCAACTTGGTGGGCAATCGCAGCGTTTTCAGCAGGAAGACCAAAAGCATCCCAACCCATTGGTTGCAGCACAGTTTCACCTTTTAAACGGTGGAAACGGCTAATGACGTCACCAATCGTATAGTTACGTACATGACCCATATGCAGCTTGCCACTTGGGTAAGGGAACATCGAGAGGATATAACGACGTGGACCTTCGACAGTGTCGGCAACTTTAAAGGCTTTCTGCGATTCCCAGTCCTGTTGGACTTGAGGCTCAATCGCACTGGCTTGGTATTCTGAGTCAATGTGAGTAGTCATATACGTAATACAAGAGAACGGTTAAAAATTTAAGTCACAGCATAGCGCAAAACGCACCTAAAAGTGAATTTTCGCTATAGCAAAAATTGGCTTAACGTCGATTCAGACCTTGTTGTAGCGCAGCATTGGCTTCTTGTTGCTGAACATCAACCTTGGCTTCTGGTTGTGCTGCGCTGTTATTTTGCCCATTTAGGTTTGCCGCAGGGCTTTTGGCTTGGCTATGTTGACGACTGCCATAGGTATCCACTTTGCTGAGTTTTTTTGCCGATTTAGGTGGCGGTGTGGTGGTATAATGCGTTGAACCTTTGCTATCGATCCATTTATAAAATTCTTGTGCTGACGTGACTTGGCTGGCTAAACCTAAACTGCTGAACAGGGCAGTGATCAGGGCAATTTTGCTAACATATTGCATAATTAATTTTTCTCAACTGAATAAAAAAAGTGTTGCCAAATGGCATATAGCATGGCGCTTATTTTGCGCGTTTTAACGCATATTTTACAGCTATAATATTGGCTGTTTTTTAGACTAAAAATACTGCCTTATTTTAGTTCTTTTGAGTTTGTTTATGCACACAAAATGTGCGTTATAAAACGAAGCTATATTTAAATCATTACATTTATTTATATCATTTATATAAATAAATCATGTAAAACTTAATTTTTAAGCAAATTTAGGGCTTTAGCTTAAAATGTGATAAATATCACCAAAGATTATTTTTTAAGCGCCTGATGAATAATCAATAAAAAGCCAATTTTTCACCTTGACTTTGTTGTTTGAAACAAGAAAAATGCTGTCTTTAGTTTTATATGTCTTAATTCGATCACCCTTCGAATGAGTACATCTTAGCAATGGACTTCTTCTCTAGCCGAGAAGATGAACAAAGCCAACAAAATATGTTTATCCCAACATGTTTTAGACCCCATATTGCTCAAACAGCATACAGGTCAGATTTTTTTCTTATTGCTATCAAAACTATGAAATATGTGTGCTATAACAGTGCAGACTATGAATGAATGAACGCATATACAACGACAAAAATTGTATATGTGACAAATATTAGGGTGAATCACGTTGGAACTTTTATCTGGTGGTGAAATGCTTGTTCGCGCATTAGCGGACGAAGGCGTTGAACATGTTTTTGGATACCCAGGCGGCGCAGTATTACATATCTATGATGCGCTTTTTCAACAAGAAAGAATCAATCATTACCTTGTACGTCATGAACAAGCCGCAGGTCATATGGCCGATGCTTATTCGCGTGCCACAGGTAAAACTGGTGTAGTACTTGTTACATCAGGTCCAGGTGCGACCAATACCGTAACGCCAATTGCAACAGCTTATATGGACTCAATCCCAATGGTGATTTTGTCAGGTCAGGTTGCAAGCCATCTTATTGGTGAGGATGCGTTCCAAGAAACCGATATGGTGGGTATTTCTCGCCCAATCGTAAAACACAGTTTCCAAGTGCGTCATGCCAGCGAAATTCCGTCAGTGATTAAAAAAGCATTTTATATCGCGTCTTCAGGTCGTCCAGGTCCTGTTGTGGTTGATATTCCAAAAGATGCGACTAATCCTGCAGAAAAATTCGCCTATGAATATCCTGAAAAAGTGAAGATGCGTTCTTATCAACCCCCGCATCGTGGTCACACAGGTCAAATTCGTAAAGCCATTGACGAACTTTTACATGCTAAACGTCCTGTGATTTATACAGGTGGTGGTGTGGTACAAGGCAATGCCTCAGCGCAGTTGACTGAATTGGCGCATTTGTTAGGTTTCCCTGTAACCAATACTTTAATGGGCTTAGGTGCGTTCCCAGGCAATGACCCACAGTTCATTGGTATGTTGGGTATGCACGGTACTTACGAAGCCAACATGACCATGCATAATGCAGACGTGATCTTGTGTATTGGTGCGCGTTTTGATGACCGCGTGACCAATAATCCAGCAAAATTCTGCCCAAATGCCAAAGTCATTCATATTGATATTGACCCAGCAACCATTTCAAAAACCATTATGGCGCACATTCCAATTGTGGGCGCGGTTGAACCTGTACTCAACGAGATGTTGGCACAATTGAAACAACTCAACGTTTCTAAGCCAAATCCTGAAGAGATTGCAGCGTGGTGGGCACAAATTAATGAATGGCGCAAAGTACACGGCTTGAAGTATGAAGCTGGTACAGACGGTGTCATGAAGCCACAACAAGTGGTGCAAGCATTAGATAAAATTACCAACAGTCAGGCGATTATTACTTCTGACGTAGGTCAGCATCAAATGTTTGGCGCGTTGTACTACCGTTATACCCGTCCACGTCAATGGATTAACTCAGGTGGCTTAGGCACTATGGGCGTAGGTTTACCTTATGCCATGGCAGCGAAGCTTGCATTCCCTGATCAACAAGTCGTGTGTATCACAGGTGAAGCATCGATTCAGATGTGTATCCAAGAGCTTTCGACGTGTAAGCAATACGGCTTAAACGTAAAAATCTTGTGCTTAAACAACCGTGCTTTAGGTATGGTGAAACAGTGGCAAGATATGAACTACGAAGGTCGTCATTCTAGCTCTTATGTTGAGTCTTTACCTGACTTTGCAAAATTGATGGAAGCTTATGGTCACGTAGGTATTCAAATTGACCATGCTGATGAGCTTGAATCTAAGCTTGCAGAGGCGATGGCGATTAATGACAAATGCGTATTTATTAACGTCATGGTAGATCGTACTGAGCACGTTTATCCGATGCTTGTTGCGGGTCAATCTATGCAAGATATGTGGTTAGGCAAAGGGGAGCGTACATAATGCGTCATATTATCTCTGTACTCGTTGAAAACGAAGCAGGTGCGCTTTCTCGTCTAGTGGGTTTATTTTCTCAACGTGGTTATAACATTGAGACCCTAAACGTTGCACCAACGGAAGACCCAACATTATCGCGTTTAACTTTAACCACTTATGGTGATGAGCACAAAATCGAGCAAATCACTAAGCAACTGAATAAATTGGTTGAAGTGGTGAAAGTGGTTGACTTGTCAGAAGGCGCGCACATTGAACGTGAGCTGATGTTGATTAAAGTCAAAGCTTTAGGTTCTGCGCGTGCTGAAATTAAGCGCACCGCAGATATCTTCCGTGGTCAGATCGTCGATGTCACCCCAACGACATATACCATTCAAATCGCAGGTACAACCGACAAGATTGACGGTTTTATTGATGCCTTAGCCGAGAACACTATTTTAGAAGTAGTGCGTTCTGGTGTGTCAGGCATTGCGCGTGGCGAAAAAGTTTTAACAATCTAATTTAATTAAATAATTTTTTGACAACCTCAATATAAACCTATACAACTAGGTAAGGCTTAACCCAAGCAAAAAGTGGTTAAGCCATGAGGGAAACAAAGCATTCAAGCGGAGACAGCAATGCAAATTTTTTACGATAAAGACTGCGACTTATCTATCATCCAAAGCAAAAAAGTAGCAATCATTGGTTACGGTTCACAAGGTCACGCACATGCGCTTAACCTTAAAGATTCTGGTGTAGACGTAACTGTTGGTCTTCGCGCTAACTCTACTTCTTGGAAGAAAGCTGAGAATTCTGGTCTTAAAGTTGCTGAAGTTGCTGCTGCTGTTGCACAAGCTGACGTAGTGATGATCTTGACTCCAGATGAGTTCCAAGCTCAACTTTACCGCGACGAGATTGAGCCAAACATCAAACAAGGCGCAACTTTAGCATTTGCTCACGGTTTCTCTGTTCTTTATAACCAAGTTGTTCCACGTAAAGATCTTGATGTAATCATGGTTGCTCCAAAAGCACCTGGTCACACAGTACGTTCTGAATACCAACGTGGTTCAGGTGTTCCTGACTTAATCGCGATCCACCAAAATGCTTCTGGTAACGCGCGTAACTTAGCTCTTTCTTACGCTTCAGGTGTAGGTGGCGGCCGTACTGGTATTATCGAAACTTCATTCCGTGAAGAAACTGAAACTGACCTTTTTGGTGAGCAAGCAGTTCTTTGTGGTGGTGCAGTAGAATTAGTTAAAATGGGCTTCGAAACTTTAGTTGAAGCTGGTTATGCGCCTGAAATGGCTTACTTCGAATGTCTACACGAACTTAAATTGATCGTTGACTTAATGTTCGAAGGCGGTATCGCGGACATGAACTACTCTGTATCTAACAACGCTGAATATGGCGAATATGTAACTGGTACTGAAGTAATCAACGAACAATCTCGTGAAGCAATGCGTAATGCACTTAAACGTATTCAATCTGGCGAATACGCGAAGATGTTCATCCAAGAAGGTGCTTTAAACTATCCTTCTATGACTGCTCGTCGTCGTCAAAATGCTGCGCACGGTATCGAAGTAACTGGTAACAAACTTCGTGCAATGATGCCTTGGATTCAAGCAAACAAAATCGTAGACAAAGAAAAGAACTAATTCTTTGATCTAGCAGATTTTAAATGCTAAAAAGACCCTCGTGAAAACGAGGGTTTTTTTATGAGTGATAATAAAGAAGATAAAGGCTTAATCTCAAAATTTGTACCGTGGATAATTTTGTATACTTTTCTAATACTTACTTTATTGATTGCAAAATTTTCTACATTTGAATTTTCTGATGATATTTCTAAATGGGGATCTGTTGGGGACTATTTTGGTGGTCTCATTAACCCAATGCTAGCTTTCTTAAGTTTTATAGCGTTATTGGCAGCACTCAAATATCAGCGTGATCAAATTGAACAGACAACAACTCAATTACGACAAAATGAACAAGCTTTAGAGCAAGCAATTCTTGCAATCCAACAAAATGAAAAAGCTTTGTCCCAGAATGCTAATGCTTTAGAAATAAATAATGCAGAGTTAGCTTTAGCAACCAAAGCACATCAGGAAATAGAAAAGACTCAAAAACTACAACAATTTGAAAATAATTTTTATCAATTGTTTTCGCAGCTTAATAACTTACAAGATTATTTACTAGAAGAATATGTCGGAAAAATAGATAGTATCTTGAACAGTGAATTAAATGTTTTTGGTACTAAGAAACAGCTCATAAATTCAAGAAAAATTAGTGGATACTTTATTCTGCTATATCAAATTATGAAATTAATAGATAATGAAGTGAAAAATTTCCCTAGCGAATATAAAAAAGATACTGAAGAATGGAAAATTGAGATAAAAAAACAGAAAAAATTTTATACTAATTTAATTAGAAGTCAGCAAGAGGATAAAATACTACAACTACTTTTTATCAACTGTTTTGATGATGGATTTTCGGAGTATAAACGATATTTAAGGGAAGCAAGTTTTTTTGAACATATGAGTTTAACTAATGATGTTGGCTATAATTATCAATTACTGTGTGCATTACCTTTTTATATTTTGGATGATAAAGAACTCAAAAAATCTAAAAATATTCCATTTTTTGATGAGGGGTTAGGCTTATTGGGATTAACTCAACCTGAAATTGCACCTTTATTAAAAATTATTTATCAAAAGAAAGAAAAATCTTTCACTGAAATGCAATTTTTACAACAGATAACGTGTGATTTTTTACATGTAGGTGAACATACACTACATGATAAAAATGTTTTATTAAAAAGATTAAGTTTTTTGAGAGAATCGTCATTAAATTTAGAGTTTCAAATAATTAATCAAAATATTCTTAAAGAAATAGACATAAAAATAAATAGAGTGATTTTTAATATAGAACAAATACACATTGTTGGAGACCGAGAAGAATTCATTGTTCTAGATTTAGATAAGAAACACGTTTTACTTAAGAGAATTGAGAGCGGAGACGAATCACATTTAGATGGTATATATCCTTAGTAATAAAGTAATTTTTGATCTTTATAATATATCTATATGCTAAATTAGCCTTCTCCCAATCTAACTATTTTGAGGTTAAATCATGAAAAAACGTTTGCTTATACAATCACTTGTACTTGCTTTACCTGTTTTAGGTTTAACCTCAATGACGATTGCAAATAGCAATTTGCCACAAATTAATAACGTCTATGTACCTGTGCATCGTGTCTTAGAATCAGCGGAACAACGCTACTTATTACAAGTCACCACAGGCGTTTGGAATCCACAAGCTACCTTGTTTGACCGTATTAATAACAGCACCGTGTATTTTAATGGCACACAAAAAGGCAATAATCTGAGCTTATACTCGGTAAACCAGTTGCTTGCAGGTACAGAAACCAATACCCATAAAATCAATGCAGATGTAAATATTAGTAGTGGCAATCTAAACAGCCAAATTATCAGCAGCCGCTTTGACAAAAATGTGGATTTTCAACCTTTAATCAAAGTACAAAATCGCCCAAGCTTTAGCTTTAAATTCTATGGCGGTGCCACAATTCAGCAAGTAAGTATTACAGATCGTAGTAGCCAACGTGTAGTGCAAAACTTAACAGGTTTTAACGCTAGCCCTGAACGTATGGACTATATGGATCTCAACTTTGATGGTTATTATGACCTTGTGTTTGTGAATGCGCGTGAAGCAGATCGTTATATTTACTGGATGTATAATCCGAAAACTGCACAATTCCAACGTGCGCCACAATTAGAAAAATTAGCAGGTCAGCCTAAAATTGATGGCTTAACACGACAAGTGAGTTTTGGTGAGCAAACTTTTAAAGTTGAACAGGGTTTATTGCGCCCGCTTTAAATTATTCTAAGGACATTAAACTGTCATACAACGCAGCTATGCTGAACTAAAAATAAAAACAGAGCGAGCTGCGTGATGGACAATCTCAATATTGGCGGCCTCTTTAAACAACAAGATTTTCCGGATAATTTTAAATTTTATTTAAAAAATCAACATGTTAATTTCACGGATGAAATCACTGTTTTAGAAGCTTTAGTGCGACCGCGTCTTAAAATCGCGATTGTGACCGAAACATGGCCACCCGAAATTAATGGGGTGGCACACTCCTTATTGCATTTAAGCCAAGGTCTGCAAAAAAACGGTCATAAAATTTTACTCATTCGACCAGAACAACGTGGGCGTTGTACGAGTTTTAGCCCCAATCAAGAATGCTTGGTCAAAGCCCAACAAATTCCGCGTTATCCGAGCTTACAATTTGGTTGGCCACAAATGCTTAAAGTCACGCAAGCATTAGATGAGTTTATGCCAGATGTGGTGCATATTGTGACTGAAGGGCCATTAGGCTTTGCAGTGTTACATGCTGCCAAAAGTAAAGGCATTCCAGTATCCAGTGGTTTTCATTCGCCATTTCAAGATTTTAGTCGCTTTTTTGATTTGGCTTTTTTGGTTAAACCGATTCAAAGTTATTTACGTTGGTTTCATAACAATACCAATCTCACATGTGTCCCTAGCCGTGATACCGAACGTGCCTTACGTGACTTTGGCGTGACCTGTCCATTAACAGTGGTTGGGCGTGGGGTAGATACTGAGCTATTTCACCCAGAGCGACGTTCTGAACAATTAAGACAACAATGGGGCGTGCAAGCCAATACGCGGGTGATGCTGTATGTAGGACGTTTATCACCTGAAAAAGAAATCGAGTTTATTATTCAGCACTACAAACAAATACTGGCTACGGGGCAGGCGCTTAAGTTGGTCATTGTTGGCGATGGGCCACAGCGTAATGAACTCTTAGCATTGAATGAAAACCGTAACATTATTTTTACAGGCAGTTTAAGCGGTATAGAACTTGCAACAGTTTATGCAAGCTGTGACGTCTTTGTATTTGCCAGCCAAGTTGAAACCTTTGGTAATGTGGTGCTCGAAGCCATGGCCAGTGGTTTAGCTGTGATTGCCTATGATTATGCCGCTGCCCATTTATATATTAAACATAAGCAGATGGGCTGGTTAGCGCCCAAAGGTGATCAACACGGCTTTGCACAGTATATGCAACAGCTACCACAACAAAAAACTTTACAAAAAATGGGGCAACAAGCACGCCAAATGGCTAATCAAATCGGTTGGGATTATCCAGTTGGACAGCTTGAACAAGCTCTTTATCGTGTGGCTCGGGAGAGCGTGATGCATACCTAGCCATCCTTGATCACAAGGAGAAGCAAATGAATTTTAGACGCGCAAAAATAAGAATATTGGCACTCGATTTAAAGGGTTGTGTTTATTTAAATCATTTTTCACATTCACAGCGAATTTGCTATGTCTTTCGTGGCATTAGTCGTATGGGCGATGGTCCGTTTTGGTATGCTATGTTAGCACTGGCATGGTGGGTACGCGGTTGGGACTTTAAAGGCAGTGTGTTGTATGTGCTACTCGGTACATTAGTAGGCACAGCAATTTATAAAATTTTAAAAACTAAAACCATTCGTCCCCGTCCTTATCAAGTGCATCAGGTGATTCATTTGGGTGAAAGGCCGCTAGATCATTTTAGTTTTCCATCAGGGCATACCTTGCATGCGGTATTGGCGACCGTGGTATTGGGGTATATTGAACCATTATTACTGGTGTTGATGCTGCCATTTACGCTTTTAGTAGCACTTTCACGCATGATTTTAGGGCTGCATTATCCTAGTGATGTGATGGTCGGAGCATTAATTGGAGCAGCGGTGGGTAGTTTAATTATCCTCTGTGCACCATATTTTGATGTGCTGTTATAACAGCTAAAATTTGCTAAAGTAGGCAGACATATTGATTTAGGATGAATTATGGGCTTACGTTGGACAGATACAATTGACATCGCAATTGAGCTTTTAGAGGCACACCCAGATGTCGATCCGCAGTGGATTCGTTTTACTGATTTGCATGCATGGGTGTGTGCCTTACCTGACTTTGAAGACAACCCAGAAAAGTCAACTGAAGGTTTATTAGAAGCCATTCAAATGGCATGGATTGATGAAGCAAACTAATTGCCACGAAAAAAAGCAATTTTTTTACATATCAAAAGCAGAAAAAAGCCCATTATTCGGTATAATGCGGCAAATTTTCATGTCAATTTGACTTAAGGAGCCTATCATGGCGATTGAACGTACATTATCTATCGTAAAACCAGACGCAGTTGCTAAAAACGTTGTAGGCGAAATCTTTGCTCGTTTCGAGAAAGCTGGTCTTCAAATCGTTGCAACTAAAATGAAACACTTGACTCAAGCTGAAGCTGAAGGCTTCTACGCTGAGCACAAAGAACGTGGTTTCTTTGCTGACCTCGTTGCTTTCATGACTTCTGGTCCAGTTGTTGTATCTGTTCTTGAAGGCGAAAACGCTGTTCTTGCTCACCGCGAAATCCTTGGCGCAACGAATCCTAAAGAAGCTGCTCCTGGTACAATCCGCGCTGACTTTGCTGTAAGCATCGACGAAAACGCTGCTCACGGTTCTGACTCTGTAGCATCTGCTGATCGTGAAGTTAACTACTTCTTCGCTCAAACTGAGATTGCTCCACGTACTCGTTAATACGCAGTATTCAAACCAGATAAGTGTTATTATACTTATCTGGTTTTTTTATTCCTGAAATTTAATTTGTTCACTTATTGAACATCTCCTTCTCTATTGAAAGCATGGTCTAGGTAATTACACATGAGTACTGAAGTGGTCGCTTCATCTGCACATTCTGATGAAAAGCAACAATCTACGTCTGTTCAGACGCATACACCGGTGGCAAAAGTGAACTTACTTGGCATGTCACGTCCGCAAATGGAAAAATTCTTTGAGGACATGGGAGAGAAGAAGTTTCGTGCCGGACAGGTCATGAAATGGATTCACCAATTTTTTGTTACTGATTTTGCCGAGATGACCAATATTTCGGGCAAATTACGTGAAAAATTAGAAAAAATCGCTGAAATTAAAGCGCCAGAAGTGGTGCATAAAAACTATTCTAAAGACGGTACCCGTAAATGGGTATTCCGTGTTGGTGATGGGGCGGGTTCATTGGTTGAAACTGTCCTGATTCCTGCCGAAGATAAAACTGGTTTACGTAAAACCTTATGTATTTCATCACAAGTGGGCTGTGCACTCGATTGTTCATTCTGTTCTACAGGTAAACAAGGTTTCCAACGTGACTTATCGCAAGCGGAAATTATTGGTCAGCTGTGGATGGCGAACTATTCCTATATGGAAGATGTAGCCGTGGCAGAGCGTGAACGTTCTGTAACTAACGTGGTGATGATGGGTATGGGTGAACCCCTCCTTAACTACGACGCAGTGTTAAACTCAATGCGTATTATGCTCGATGACTTTGCTTATGGTATGTCGAAGCGCCGTGTCACCCTGTCAACTTCAGGTGTGGTGCCTAAAATTGACCAATTGGCACAAGATATTGATGTCGCTTTAGCCATTTCATTACATGCAACCAATAATGAGCTGCGTGATGAATTAGTACCAATCAACAAGAAATATCCACTTGAGCAATTGATTGCTGCATGTCAGCGTTATATCGCCAAAGACGGCAATGAAAGCTCACGTAAACACGTCACGATTGAATATGTGATGCTGGATGGTGTGAATGACAAACCTGAACATGCGCAGCAAATGATTAAATTGCTAAAAGACTTACCAAGCAAAATTAATTTAATTCCGTTTAACCCGTTCCCACACGCGCCATACGGTCGCTCAAGCCGTAACCGCATTATTTCTTTCCAAAAAACTTTGTCTGATGCCGGTTTTGTGTGTACGATTCGTCAGACTCGTGGTGATGATATTGATGCGGCATGTGGTCAATTGGTTGGACAAGTGGCTGACCGTACTCGCCGTGCGGAACAGTGGAAAAAGAAAGTTGCAGCGCAAAACGAAATTATGCGTTCGCAAGGATAAGCAAATAAAGGGGGAAGATTGGGTGCAACAGACAATAGTTAAACAGCTTGCTGTAGGGTTCTTTGTTGCGACGGCACTGCTCTTGAGTGGCTGTCAAACCAGCTCTTCTTCCACTCCTTATAAAAAAGACCCAGCGAAATCGCTACAGGTGCGCACCCAATTGGCGGCCGAGCATCTACGCAATGGTGATTTAGATGCGGCAAAGCGTTCTCTTGATCAAGCCTTAGCGCATGATTGGCGTGACAGTAATGCCAATATGATGATGGGGATTTTGCTGCAACAAGAAGGCAGCAAACTCAATTTAGATAAAGCTGAAAGTTATTTTAAGCGTGCGATCAGCAGTGATCCAGATAATGCGCAAGCACGCAATAACTATGGTACCTATTTATATCGTTTAGAACGTTATAATGATGCAATTGAACAGCTGTCAATTGCGGGCGCTGCGCTGGGTTATGAGCAGCGTTATCTGGCATTGGAAAATTTAGGTCGGGTTTATTTACGCCAAGGGGATGAGTTGAATGCTGAAAAAACGTTCAAACAGGCCTTATCAGTAAATCGCGATTCGACAATTTCAATGTTAGAGTTAGCTGAAATTTTTTATTTACGCGAACAATATGCGGGCGCGACTCAGTTGTATGAACAATTTGTGCATCGGGTTGGCTCACATAATCAAAGTTCACGTGCGCTTTGGCTAGGAATACGTATTGCGCGTGCCAATTCAGATCAGCTCGGGCAGCAAGCCTTAGTCAATCAATTGCGTGCCTTATTCCCCAATAGTCAAGAATACCAACGTTATCTGCAATTACAGTACAGTACTGAGGCCGTATGGAAATAAATCCTAATTCATCGCAATCGACTGGTTCAAGCACAGCTCCAAACGCATTAGGAAATGTACAACGTCCAGGTGAGTACTTACGTCAAGTTCGTATTAATCAAAAACGTGACTTAGCTGATGTGGCTAAAGCGTTAAATATTCCTGAAAAAACGTTAACTGCACTTGAGCAGGATGATTATAAAGCACTCCCAGAAGCGACCTTTATCAAAGGCTATTACCGTAGCTATGCCAAGTTTTTGCAGGTAGATGCTAGCAATATTATTCAACGTTTTGATGAAATTTATGCCAATGATACCGGTCTAATGGCCAATCATGCCTTAGATAATTCACCGATTAAAATCATGGGTAAATTGCCGGGTTCTAATCGTGATCGCAATAAAAAATGGTTAAAACGTGCTGCAATAAGTGTAGCGGTGTTGGTGCTGCTGTGGGCATTGATTGCTGCTTTAAAGAGCCGCTCTGATGATCAAGAGCCAGTACCTGCCGAAGCTGCGGTAGAAGTGCTATCTATGGATGGTTCAACCATCGCAACTACAGGCGATCAACTGGCATTAAGCTTTAATCGTCCAACTTCTGTGCATATTGTTGATTCAACAGGTAAGGTATTGTTAACAGGTCGTCAAGCGACTGCGACAACAGTCAGCGGTGAGGCACCTTTCCAGATTCGCCTTGATGATGCGACTGCTGTGTCATTAAACTTAAACAATGAAAATATTTCATTGAGCCCATACACTGTCAATGGCAAGGCCGAATTCCGTCTGTCACGCTAGGCTTAAGAGTATTGTTATGATCGTAAATCCAATTCAACGCCGTCCAACTCGTAAAATTCGCGTGGGTTCGGTGTATGTCGGTGGTGATGCGCCGATTAGCATTCAAAGTATGACCAACACAGAAACCTGTGACGTGGCAGCAACTGTGGCACAAATCCAACGTTGCATGGATGCGGGTGCGGATATTATGCGTGTGTCTGTGCCGACTATGGAAGCCGCCGCCGCTTTTGGTGAAATTCGTAAACAAGTCCAAGTACCTTTAGTTGCCGATATTCACTTTGACTACAAAATTGCCTTAGCTGTAGCTGACTTAGGCGCAGATTGCTTGCGAATTAACCCAGGTAATATTGGTTCAGAAGCCAAAATCCGAGAAGTAGTGGCTGCGGCACGTCATAACGATATTTCAATGCGTATTGGCGTCAATGCCGGCTCTTTAGAAAAAGATATTCAAAAGAAATATGGCGAACCAACAGGTCAAGCATTGCTTGAATCAGCGATGCGTCATATTGATATTTTAGATCGTTTAGATTTCCAAGAATTTAAAATTTCAGTTAAGGCATCCAATGTATTTTTAACCATGGATGCTTATCGTTTGTTATCACAACAAATTGATAATCCACTGCATTTAGGGGTAACCGAAGCGGGAATTTATCGTACAGGGTCAGTGAAATCAGCGATTGCGCTTGGCGGTCTGCTCATGGAAGGCATTGGTGACACCATGCGTATTTCGCTGGCGGCTGAACCTGAAGAAGAAGTGAAGATTGGTTTTGATATTTTAAAATCACTCGGTCTTCGTTCTAACGGTATTAATTTTATTGCTTGCCCAAGTTGTTCACGTCAAGAATTTAACGTGATTAAAGTGATGCAGCAGCTAGAAGAACGCCTTGAAGATGTCCGTACCCCAATGGATGTCTCGGTGATTGGCTGTAAGGTCAATGGCCCAGGCGAAGCCAAAGAAGCTGATATTGGTGTCGTAGGTGCAGCACCACGTTCTTTGGTATATAAGAATGGTGAAAAAAGCCATTTAATTGATACCAATCAGCTGGTTGATGAAATTGAAAACATGGTTCGTCAACGTGTCAGCCAGCTTGAAGAAGCTAAATCTAAAGAAATTATTCGTACAAGTTTTCCTGAGTAAATCATGAGTTCAATCGTCGCAATTAAAGGTTTTAACGACTGTCTTCCAACGCAAACTCCAGCGTGGCGACGTCTAGAACAGCATCTCTCGAGCTTGATGGATGCCTATGGCTATCAACAAATCCGTTTGCCGATCGTTGAACAAACCAATTTGTTCAAACGTTCAATTGGTGATGCAACCGATATCGTTGAAAAGGAAATGTACACCTTTTTAGATAAAGGTAATCCACCTGAGTCTTTGACCTTACGTCCAGAAGGGACAGCAGGTTGTGTACGTGCCATGCTTGAGCATAATTTGCTGCGTGGTGCAACGCCGCGCGTGTGGTACGTTGGCCCAATGTTCCGCTATGAAAAGCCGCAAAAAGGTCGCTATCGTCAGTTCCATCAATTTGGTGTCGAAACCTTTGGGGTTGCAACACCAGATATGGACGCGGAATTGATCTTAATGACGGCGCGTTTATGGAAACGTATGGGTGTTGCTGATAAAGTTCAACTTGAACTCAATACCTTAGGTGAGTCAGATGAACGTGCAGCATACCGTGCAGCTTTGGTTGATTTCTTAGCAGCACATAAAGATGATTTAGATGAAGATTCTCAGCGCCGCTTGACCACCAATCCACTGCGTATTTTGGACTCTAAAGATGCTAAAACTCAAAGCATCTTAGAAAATGCACCAAAATTGCATGACTTTATGGGTGAAGAAACGTTGGCACATTTTGCTCAATTGCAGCAGTATTTAAAGGATGCTGGAGTGAGCTTTGTGATTAATCAAAAACTGGTTCGTGGTTTAGATTATTACAACAAAACCGTATTTGAATGGACCACGACGCATTTAGGTTCACAAGGTACCGTGTGTGCAGGTGGTCGTTACGACGGTTTAGTGGGTCAGCTTAAAGGTAAAGCAGATCAATCTGTACCTGCGGTTGGTTTTGCCATGGGTATGGAACGTTTATTGTTGCTACTTGAGCAAGTGGGTGAGGCTGAGCCTGTACGTGATTGTGAAGTGTTTTTGGTTTCAGAGCCTGCTGCACAAGGTAAAGCACTGGTATTAGCAGAACAACTACGTGATCAATTAGAAGCTGCGGGTAGTACGATTCGTCTTAAAGTCGGCTCACAAGGTTCGATGAAATCACAGATGAAAAAAGCCGATCAATCAGGCGCGATCTATGCCTTGATCTGTGGTGAGCGTGAATGGGAAACTGAGCAAGTGTTGCTAAAAAAATTAGCCACCGCTGAGCAAAGTGAAGTTGCGTTAACGCACATCACTGCATTTATGCTAGAACAATTGTCTTCACAATAAAATATAAGGAAAAGGGTAATCACATGAGCGCACTAAGTGATGATGAACAACTCAATAGCTTAAAAGATAATACTAAGAAATACGGCTCTGCCGTGGTTTCTGGGGTATTGGTTGCGCTGATTGCCTATTTCGGTTGGACTTATTGGCAGAAAAACCAGCTCGCAGCAGCGCAGTTGGAAACTGCCAAGGTTCAGCAGTTAATGGATCAAGCGGCAAGCCTAGATGTCAAAGATGCCAATGCGTGGAATAGCTTGACCAAAACTGCAGATGAAATTGTAAAAAAATATCCAGATTCGGCACAGGCCATTCAAACTCAGTTTATGCTGGCAAAATTAGCCTATGATCAAGGCAATTATGCTGCAGCTGAAAAAGCCTTAAAAAAAGTTGAACACTCAAAAGTGGACGACCAAGGCTTAATCCAATTGCTAAAATTACGTTTAGCCTACAGTCAGTTAGCGCAAAATAAATACGATGAAGCTTTAAAAAGCTTAAGCGCAGTCACAGACCCTGCTTTTAAAGCCACTGCTGATGAAGCAATGGGGGATGTGTATGTGGCCAAAAATGATATCGCCAAAGCAAAAAAAGCTTATATGAGCGCATGGGATGCGTTGTTAGAACGTAAACAAGAACGCCAAATTTTACAAATTAAACTCGAAAGCGTCGGCGTTTTAGTAGATGATCCTGAAATCGAACGCCCAGTTTTAGAGACACAAATGGATGAGTCTTAATGAAAATGAGTTATAAAATTCCTTTGGCTTTTACCGTTCTAAGCCTCGCTTTGGTAGGTTGCTCGAGTAAAGCAGTCAAAGTAGAACAAATAAAACCTAATCCATTGCCTAAAATTTCTGCTTCACAAAGTATTGCACCCATTGCAAGTTATAGTGTTGCAGCCACCCATAAAGTTGACCCATTACGTTTACAACTTGGCGTCGATCAGGGTCGAGTTTTTGCTGCAGATCCAAAAGGTGAAGTGACAGCTTACCAAGGCAAACAACGCTTGTGGCAAACTCAAGTGTCTAAAGCGGGCATTAGTGCAGGTGCTGTTGCAGGCGAAGGCATTGTGGTTGTTGCCAATAAAAAAGGTCAACTGTTTGCCCTTGATCAAGCTACAGGTAGTAAAAAATGGCATAGCCAGTTGACTGGAGCAGTCTTAGCACCGTCTTTAATTCAAGCGGGTCGTGTCATTACACTTGCCAATGATGGCACTGTATTTGCACACGATATTGCAACGGGTCAGCAAGTGTGGACCTATAACTTACCAAAAATTGACTTTAGTATGCGTGGTACAGCTGCACCTGTTGCGGTAGATCCGCGTACCGTGTTGGTGGCTTGGGCAAATAGTTATGTGTATGTGATTGATACTGTAACAGGTATTCCACACCTACAGCGCCGTGTATCCATTAACGATGGTCGTTCTGATATTCAGCGTTTAAATGATATTGATGGTGAACCTGTTGTTGCAGGTCGCTATTTGATTAGCACCAGCTATCAAGGTCAGCTGACTGCTTTAGATTTGGCTTCACAACAAGTCATTTGGAGTGAAGACGCTTCAAGCTTACGTAGCCCTGTTATATTTGATAACAAAGTTTTTGTGACACAAAGCACAGGTAAAATCAGCGCACATGACATCACAACGGGTCAGCAGCTTTGGCAGAATGAACAATTACTGCATCGCAAGTTAAGTAACCCTGCTATCTTAGGCAACCAGCTTGTAGTTGGCGATTTAGATGGTGTTTTGCATCTAATTGATCCAAACACTGGTCACTTAGTTGGACGTGCTAAAACCGCAGGCGAAGTACGTTCATTACGTAGCATTGACCAGCAGTTATATGTTTCTAGTCAAAAGGGCACATATAGCATTTGGCAGAATCGTTAATTTTTTACACGCTTGTGGTAAACTAAGCACAATCGTATTTTTTACACGGGGACATACTTAGCAATGCCCCCGTGTTTTATTTAGTCTTTGACTCATTTTTCTTCCCATTGTTTCTGATGTTCAGGCCACTTGTACTGGCTGATCTTAACTATAAGGTTAATCTATGAAACCCGTAATTGCGCTCATTGGTCGTCCGAACGTCGGAAAATCAACGCTGTTCAACCAGATTACCAAGAGCCGTGACGCATTGGTGGCAGACTTCGCAGGTCTGACACGTGACCGTAAATATGGTGATGCCACTTACCAAAATAAATCTTTCATCGTTGTCGATACTGGTGGTATTGGTGAAAGTGAAGGTGGTATTGACTCATACATGGCAGAGCAATCAAAAACTGCTATTAACGAAGCAGACATCATCATTTTTGTGGTGGATGCGCGTGCAGGTTTACTCGCATCTGATGAGCAAATTGCCCGTGAATTACGCACATTAGGTAAAAAAGTTTATCTTGTTGCCAACAAAGTAGATGGGGTACATGCTGAAGCTGCTTTAGTTGAATTCTTTAAGCTGGGTATGGGTGAGCCACTTCAGGTTGCTGCGAGTCATGGTCGTGGCGTACAGCAAATGCTTGAAGATGTATTGCAAGATGTGCCTGAAGATGATTTATCTGAGCAACGTGATGAAGACACGGGCTTACGTTTAGCCATTATTGGTCGTCCAAACGTAGGTAAATCAACACTCGTTAACCGTCTATTAGGCGAAGAGCGTGTGGTTGCCTTTGACCAACCGGGTACAACCCGTGACTCGATTTACATTCCATTTGAGCGCGAAGGGCGTAAATACACGCTAATCGACACCGCAGGTGTACGTCGTAAAGGTAAAGTGGATGAAATGATCGAGAAATTCTCGATTGTGAAAACTTTACAAGCCATGAAAGATGCCAATGTGGTTGTAGTTGTTGTCGATGCCCGTGAAGGTATTGTAGAGCAAGATTTACACTTAATCGGCTATGCTTTAGAAGCAGGTCGTGCCATGGTGATTGCGATCAATAAATGGGACAATATGTCTGAGTATGATCGTAAGCAATGTAAATTGGATGTAGAACGTCGCTTTGACTTCATTCCATGGGCAAAAATTCACTTAATCTCTGCCTTGCATGGTACAGGCGTAGGTGAGCTTTATCCTTCTATCCACCGTGCTTACGAGTCATCACGTCTTAAAGTATCTCCTGCAAAAATCACCCAGATTTTGCAAGACGCGACAGAAGCTCACCCACCGGGTATGGTACAAGGGCGTCGTATTAAAATGCGTTATGCGCATATTGGCGGTCAAAACCCACCAACGATTGTGATTCACGGTAACAAGGTAGATAAAACCCCTGCCGATTACCGTCGTTATTTAGAAAACGTGTTCCGTAAAGTGTATAAGCTTGAAGGTACGCCAGTCAAAATTGAATTTAAAACCTCAGAAAACCCATTTGAAGGTCGTAAATCACAAATGGACGAGCGTGCTGCTGCGCGTAAACGTCGTTATGTACAGAAATTTAAGAAAGCTGAGAAGAAATTTAAACGCTAAGTTTTTCTTTTGCTTGAGCTTAAGCCCAGTCTAAATGACTGGGTTTTTTCTTTACAATCAATACAAAATACATGAGTACATTTTGATGCAACAACTGTTAGAGATTATGCGTGAACTACGCGAAAAATGTCCGTGGGATCGTGAGCAAACGCCGCTTAGCCTGACCCGTTACGCCATTGAAGAAGCCTATGAGGTCGAAGACGCTGTGCGTGGTGGTCAAGTCGATGATATCCGCGATGAATTGGGCGATTTATTGTTGCAGGTGGTATTTCAAGCGCAAATGTACAGTGAGCAGGGCGCCTTTGATTTTAATGATGTAGTAAATGCGATTAGCCAAAAGCTCATTCGTCGTCATCCGCATGTTTTTGAGACAGAAAAATTTAAGCAGATGAGCCCTGCGCAAGTCTCTGAGTTGTGGCATCAAATTAAAGCCAAAGAAAAACAAGGCAAGCCACAAACGCGTCTAGATGAAATTAAACCTGGCCCAAGTTTACAACAAGCACAAGCCATACAAAAAAATGCTGCAAAAATTGGTTTTGATTTTGCCAATGTGCAAGATGCTTACGGCAAATTGGAAGAAGAATTGGGCGAACTCAAGCAAGCCATGCTCAATCAAAATTCCGATGAAATTCAAGACGAGTTGGGTGACTGTTTATTCTCACTGGTGAATGTTGGGCGTAAACTAGGGGTATCTAGTGAAACTGCATTACTCGGTACTATCCATAAATTCCGTACACGTTTTGCCTATATTGAGCAACAAGCCGCGTTACAAGGCAAACAGGTCGAAAGTATGAGCTTAGAAGAAATGGATCAATTATGGGAGGCCGCGAAGCAAAGGAGATAAATGATGCGAATCATTTGGATACTGATGTGTTTATTTACTGCAACGCTTGTACATGCCAATCCTAAATTTGATCATGACTATGCCAAATGGCAAGCGCAGCAAAAGGCCATTGATGCACGTTTAAAAGCGCAAAAAGCGGGTCAAGACCCCAATTATTACCTCTCTAAACCAAGTGTAAGCGCGGCTGCACAGGGCGCTAAAGTCAATATTAATCGCGCGTCTTTAACTGAGTTGCAGCAACTCTCTGGTGTGGGGCAGAAAAAAGCCGAAGCCATTATTCAATATCGCGAGCAACATGGCCCGTTTAAAGCAGTCAATGACTTACAAAATGTCAAAGGCATCGGGCCAAAATTATTGGAGAAAAATCGGGCACGCCTAGCTTTATAATAGAATTTGCAAAAAAACTACTGATTCTGGGCCTGCTCGATAATTTCTAGTTGATTATCAAATTGCCCTTTTTAGGTGTAAGCGATATGATTAGCGACATCTTAATACATTACGTTCAGACGTAGGAGACAGCGTCTTTTGCAAACCTTGCGCGCGTCAAAATGCGGTTTATCTACCGCACAATTACCTTCTTATATTTTAGATGTCATCGATGCTTTAACCAAAGCGGGTTATGAGGCCTATATTGTGGGCGGTGGTGTTCGTGACTTAATGCTTGGTCTTAATCCAAAGGATTTTGACGCTGTCACTAACGCAACCCCAAGCCAAGTCAAAGAAGTCTTCGGTCGTCGTTGTCGAATTATCGGTCGTCGTTTTGAGTTGGCACATGTTTATTCTGGTCGTGAACTGGTGGAAGTGGCGACTTTCCGTGCGCCACCCAAAAAAGCAGTGACATCTGCTCAAGGCATGATTTTACGCGATAACAATTGGGGTACGATTGAGCAAGATTTTGCGCGCCGTGACTTCTCAATTAATGCGATGTATTACCAACCACGTAAAGGCATTGTCTTAGACTTTTGCAACGCGGTGGACGATATTAAACATAAAACATTACGTCTACTTGGTGATCCGCAAACGCGTTTTGAAGAAGATCCTGTGCGTATGCTGCGTACTTTACGCTTTGCAGCCAAATTAAACTTTAATATTGCACCAGAAATTTTAGATGTATTTACGCCACAATTAACGCAATTATTACGTGATGTATCACCACATCGCTTATATGATGAATCCCAAAAGCTGTTTACCATGGGGCATCTCAATCGCGTGATGCCAATGTTAATTGAGTTTGGTATTTGGCAACAACTCTTTGCCGATATTAAGCCGCATGTTACGCCATTTGTGGAGCGTGCCGCAAAAAATACCGATCAACGTATTTCAATTGGTAAAACCATTAACCCTGCATTTTTCTATGCAGTGCTATTGTGGGAGCAATTCCAAGAGCGCTGTCATTTTTATTTACATAAAGGTGTTGTGGCGGCTGAGGCGCGTGCTCAAGCGGGTCTGGATGTGTTAAAACGTCAAAGTACGCGTACCATTATTCCGCGTTTTGCAGAAACTTTTATTCGTGAAGTGTGGGAAATGCAAACCCGATTACTCAGTCCAAAGCCACAGCAAATTGAGGCTTTGTCGGGTCATGCACGTTTCCGTGCTGGTTTTGACTTCTTGTTATTGCGTGAAAAATCAGGTGATCCGACCACGCAAGGTATGGGTGAATGGTGGGATGCTTATCAGTTGATGAGTGGCGACCAAAAAGAACGTGCCATTAGTCAATATAACCGCCAACGTGCCAAGAATCGTCGTAGCAAAACTGATGAAGTGGTACTCACTAAGGTACATACTCAAGAACTTGAACCTTTGGTACAAGAACCAGAGTCGCGCAGTCGTCGCCAGCGTAAAGCCAAACAAGAAGTACAAGCCAAAGTGGAGCGCTCTGTGGCTTCTGGCTCAACGGACGGTAGTATTGGCTCTGATCATCCAATCTTAAAGCGTAAACGTGTGCAACGCGATTTAAGCCAAGTGATTTTTGGACCAACGCAATGACGGTAACTTATATTGGCTTAGGCAGTAACTTAGGCGACTCACGCGAGATTTTAGCTGAGGCGGTGGTAAAACTGGCTACTTTAGGTGAGGTGAAAACCTCAAAGTTATACCAAAGCCCACCGATGGGGCCGCAAGATCAACCTGATTACCTAAATGCAGTGGTGCAACTGATGACAGATCTTGCGCCTTTAGATTTATTAGATCAATTACAACGCTTTGAACAAGAAGCGGGTCGGGTACGTTTACGCCATTGGGGTGAGCGGACTTTAGATCTGGACTTGTTACTTTATGGTGATGAGCAGATTCAAAACGCGCGTTTAACTGTGCCACATGTGGGTGTGCTAGAACGTGAATTTGTTTTATTGCCGCTGTTAGATATTGACCCATTTTTACAAGTTCAAGGTCAAACACTAAAAGACTTAAGTCAAGTGAAAAATGCCAACTTAACGGTATGTGCAGAACGAAACTGGGTACAATTTTAAGATTTTTTGAGGGAAGTCCTTTTTACTTCCATAGAGGAATAGCTACATGATCAGTCTAAGCGATTTGCGTAAGTTTAAAGCTGAAGCACGTAAATTTTCATGTCTTACTTGTTATGACGCCAGCATGGCCAAGGCCATGGAAATTGCCAAAATTGATAGTATTTTGATTGGCGATTCATTAGGCATGTCAATTCAAGGGCGTGATTCGACCTTACCTGTGACCGTAGAAGATATGGCCTATCATACTGCAGCGGTGCGCCGTGGTAATACGCATTCTTTTATTATGACTGACTTACCATTTATGAGTTATGCCACCTTAAATGATGCTTTGCAAAACTCACGTACCGTGATGCAAGCGGGTGCGCAAATGGTCAAAATGGAAGGTGGCGCGTGGTTGGCTGAAACTGTGGAAGTACTGACCCGTAATGGTATTCCAGTATGTGTACATTTAGGTTTAACGCCGCAATCGGTGCATGTACTAGGTGGTTATAAACTGCAAGCGCGTACCCGTGAAGCAGCAGACCAATTGATTGCCGATTGTAAAGCGGTAGTTGCAGCGGGTGCAGCGGTATTATTACTCGAATGCGTGCCTGCGCAATTAGGTCAAGAAATTACCGAACTATTCCCAAATACGCCAGTCATTGGGATTGGTGCGGGTAATGCCACAGATGGGCAAGTCTTGGTTGTACAAGACATGCTTGGTTTAACATTTGGTCGCGTAGCAAAATTTGTACGTAACTTTATGAAAGAACAAGCAGGGGAAACTGCCATTTTAGATGCTTTTAAAGCCTATCATGCCGCAGTATTAGATGGATCTTTCCCAGCGAAAGAGCAAACCTTTCAGGTAGAACTGTAAACAATGAAAACAGAAACCACAATTCAAGGCTTAAGCGCATCTTTAAGCCCAGCTCGTGCAGCACGCAAAATGATTGGCTTTGTACCCACAATGGGGAATCTGCACGAAGGTCATTTAAATCTGGTGCGTGAAGCAAAAAAACTATGTGATGTGGTGGTGGTCAGTATCTTTGTCAATCCTATTCAATTTGGGCCGGACGAAGATTTCGACAGCTACCCACGTACGCTAGAGCAAGATCAGCGTTTATTGGCTGAAGTGGGCTGTGATATTGTCTTTGCACCAACCGTTGAACAAATGTATGGCACTCAGCCACGTTTGACCAATATTTCTGTCAGTGGTATCACCGAGGACTTATGTGGCCTGCAACGTCCAGGGCATTTTGATGGTGTCGCGGTTGTGGTGACGAAACTGTTTAATATGGTACAGCCGACTTATGCTTTCTTTGGTGAAAAAGATTACCAACAATTGGCCGTGATTCGTCAGTTTGTACGTGATCTTAATATTCCACTTGAAGTGATTGGCGTGCCGATTGCCCGTGCTGAAGATGGTTTAGCTTTAAGCTCACGTAATGGTTATTTAAGCCCAGAACATCGTGCGCTTGCTCCCACGATTTACCAAAGCCTGAAAACAGCCGCAGCTGACTTACAGGCGGGTACAGCCTTGGCACAAGTATTAGCAAATTTAGCGCAAACCTTAACTGATGCGGGTTTTGTGGTGGATTATGTCGAAGCACGTAGCCCACAACTTCACAAAATCGAACAATTTGATCAAGACGTGGTGTTATTTGTTGCGGCAAAATTAGGTGAAACCCGCTTAATCGATAATTTACAGGTTAAATATAACGCTTAGCGTTTTACAGGAAGCATTGCCATGAAGCGGATCTTAATCGTTACAGGACAATCAGGCTCAGGAAAATCATCGGCCTTACAGGTTTTAGAAGATTTGGGCTACTACTGTATTGATAATTTGCCCTTGGCATTGCTCCCTGAAATTGTGGCGAAACTCGATTATGAAAATAATCTAGAACTGTTGGCATTAGGGGTGGATGTACGCAGCACCCGTGCGGACTTAGAAGAATTTGATGACGTCTTTGCTTTGTTACAACAACATGGCGAAGTGGAAGTGATTTTTTTAACCACCCAAGATAAAGAACTGTTTGCCCGTTTTAGTGCCTCACGCCGACCACATCCATTATCTAACCGTTTTCAAAGTTTAAGTCTGTGTATTCAAGAAGAAAAAAATCTACTGTTGCCCATCCAAATGCGTGCTACAGTCAGTATTGATACCACAGATAAAAGTGTGCATGATTTAAAGCATGTGTTGTTGTCTAAACTTGGGCAAAATGAACGCTTAATTTTAATTTTACAATCCTTTGGATATAAACACGGTATTCCACTCGATGCCGATTACGTCTTTGATGTACGCCACTTACCCAATCCACATTGGGATTTAGAACTACGTCAATATTCAGGCCTTGATCAACCTGTTCAGGATTTTTTAGCGCAAAGTGATCAAGTGCATGAGATGTTTAACGATATTCATCACTTTTTAGAAAAATGGCTGCCAACCTTTGCCGAAGGGCATCGTCACTATATGACCGTTTCTATTGGTTGTACCGGTGGTCAGCATCGTTCTGTATATATCGTGGATAGACTCAGACAAGCCCTTGAGGCAAAATGGTCTATTCAAGTCCTCCACCGAGAAATGAAGCACTGGTCATGATCGACACAACTGTTGACGTAATTAATAAACTAGGTTTACATGCGCGTGCATCTGGTAAGCTGATTGAAGTCACCACCAAATTTCGTTCGTCCATTCAAATTGGCAAAGGTGATAAATTAGTAGATGCAAAAAATATTATGTCTTTGCTGATGCTTGGTGCGGGCAAGGGCACAACTTTACGCTTAGTGGTTGAAGGTGCAGATGAAGAAAAAGCTTTATCTGAGATTCAAGCACTATTTGCAGCAAAATTTTACGAGGCAGATTAATCGTGGCACGTCGACCAACCCGTTTTACCGAAGATGACTTTGAATCTTTGGAAGGACGTGCAAGTAAAACCGAACAGAAAAAAGCCGTACAACGTATGGCAGCTTTAGGTGAGCAGCTTGCACAGCTTAGTATTAAGCAAATCAATAATCTCCCAGTGGAAGAACGCCTGATTGATGCACTACTCGATGTACGCGCGATTACTTCAGGTGAAGCACGTCGTCGTCAATTTTTACGGATTGGTAAATTGTTGCGTAATGAAGATGAAAGCATGATTTTATCTTATTTAACCCCGCAACAAGGTGCTAAGAAAACTGCGCAATTACAGCGCTGGGTTGATCGTATGGTCAATCAAGGCGAACCTGTGATTAAAGAGTTTATGAAAGCGCATAATGCAGCGGAACATCATCCGATTCGTCAGCATATTTTACGTATTCATCGTGATATGGCAAAACAGGCATCTGAGGAAGAAATCGCTGCTTCAAAGTTAAAATTGTTTAACTATATTCAGCAAGTGGTTTTAATTTCAGACAACTAAAAAAAGCGGCTTTGGCCGCTTTTTTTATCGGCTGAGTAGCATAAATTTAAGCCAAATTATTTACACAATGCTTGAATGTTGTGTGGCTTTAGTAAAATGCCACGGTTTGAGGTTAAATTTTCGTTTTAAGTTTATATGGCCATCAGTGGTTAAGCTTTGTATTAACATGGGCTAAATAAGTGTGATTTAAGTGACAGAAAAGTAAAGTTGAAGCAAAAGTAATTTTTTGGGGCTTATCATGGCGTTTAAAGCCAAAATTGCTTTACAGATCTGTGCCTGAATCTGACCTAAAATCAGCAATTGCTGCACATTGAGCATAATTTAACGGTTTATTAAAACCCCGAAGCCGTGTAAAATTTTACACGATTTTTATTTATGCACCGTTTTTATCTTTTGAGGGTTTCCCTCGATCATAATCTCGCGGTGACATGCTCTATGGTACGGGGCATCACTCCTTAAGGATTTTTTATGCCAATTATCACTTTGCCAAATGGCGATCAAAAACAATTTGATCAAGCCGTATCTGTGATGGACGTTGCGCTGAGCATCGGTCCTGGTCTTGCTAAAAATACAGTTGCAGGTCGTGTAAACGGTCAACTTGTTGATGCATCTGACTTAATCACCGAAGATGCAACGCTACAAATTATCACGCCGAAAGATGAAGATGGTGTACACATCATTCGTCACTCTTGCGCGCATCTTGTAGGTCATGCAGTTAAGCAATTGTTCCCTGAAGCAAAGATGGTCATTGGTCCAGTCATTGAAGACGGTTTCTATTACGATATCTTCAGCGAAAAGCCATTTACTCCAGAAGATATGGCTGCCATTGAAGAGCGTATGAAAAAGCTCATCGATCAAGACTACGATGTTATTAAAAAAATGACCCCACGTGACGAAGTGATTGCAGAATTCACCAAGCGTGGCGAAGACTATAAATTACGTTTGATCGAAGACATGCCTGAAGAAACGCAAATGGGCTTGTACTACCATCAAGACTACTTGGATATGTGCCGTGGTCCGCATGTTCCAAACACTAAATTCTTAAAAGCATTTAAACTGACTAAAATGTCAGGCGCTTACTGGCGTGGTGATGCGAAAAACGAACAATTACAGCGTATTTACGGTACAGCTTGGGCTGATAAAAAACAGCTTGCAGCTTATGTAAAACGTATTGAAGAAGCTGAAAAACGCGATCACCGTAAAATTGGTAAAGCGCTTGATTTGTTTCATATGCAAGAAGAAGCACCAGGTATGGTGTTCTGGCATCCAAATGGTTGGACGATTTACCAAGTATTAGAACAATACATGCGTAAAGTTCAGCAAGAAAATGGCTATTTAGAAATTAAAACGCCACAAATTGTTGATTTCACGCTTTGGGAAAAATCAGGACATGCTGCAAACTATGCAGACAACATGTTCACCACGCATTCAGAAAGCCGTAACTATGCAGTGAAACCAATGAACTGCCCATGTCACGTACAAGTATTCAACCAAGGTTTAAAATCTTACCGTGACCTGCCAATCCGTTTAGCGGAATTTGGTTCTTGTCACCGTAACGAACCATCGGGTTCTTTACACGGGATTATGCGTGTACGTGGTTTTACCCAAGATGATGCGCATATCTTCTGTACCACAGAACAAATTGGTCAAGAAGTTGCTGACTTTATTAAGTTAACCCTTGATGTGTATAAAGACTTTGGCTTTGAAGAAGTACAAATGAAGTTGTCTACACGTCCTGAAAAACGTGTGGGTGAAGAAGCACTTTGGGACGTGGCAGAAAAATCTTTAGCAGATGCTTTAGATGCAGCAGGTTTGGCTTGGGAACTTCAACCAGGTGAAGGCGCGTTCTATGGTCCGAAGATTGAATTCTCACTCAAAGACTGCTTAGGCCGTGTATGGCAATGTGGTACGATTCAATGTGACTTTAACTTACCAGAACGTCTTGATGCGTCGTATGTTACAGAAGACAACGACCGTGACCAGCCAGTGATGTTACACCGTGCGATTTTGGGTAGTTTTGAGCGTTTCATTGGTATTTTAATTGAACACTATGCAGGCTTTATGCCACCATGGTTAGCGCCAATTCAAGCATGTGTGATGAATATTACTGATTCACAAGCTGAAGCATGTGAGTCAGTGGTCGCAAAACTTAAAGAAAGTGGTATCCGCGCGATTTCAGACTTGAGAAATGAGAAAATCGGCTTTAAGATTCGTGAACGTACTTTAGAGCGTATTCCTTACTTATTGGTTTTAGGTGACCGTGAAGTTGAGGAAGGTACTGTTAACGTACGTACCCGTTCAGGGAAAAATTTGGGTACTATGTCAATCGATGCTTTCGTTGACTTAGTGAAAGTAGCCGTTGCCGAACGCGGCCGGTACATTGTGGAGTAAAAGCGATTAAACAGCCTGACCGTAATCAACAGGGTGGTAAATCAAACCGTCCTGCTTTGAATGATGAAATTCGTGCTAAAGAAGTTCGTCTTGTAGACGAAAATGGTGAGCAAAAAGGTATTGTAAGCTTAGCTGATGCAGTACGTGCTGCAGAAGCTGTAGATCTTGACTTAGTTGAGATCGTAGCTAATGCTGAGCCACCTGTTTGTAAAATCATGGACTTTAACAAGCATTTGTTTGATCTCAAACAAAAGCAGAAAGAAGCGAAGAAAAAACAACATCAAGTACAGGTGAAAGAAATCAAACTCCGCCCTGGTACTGATGTTGGTGATTACAACGTAAAATTACGTGCAATCATCAAGTTCCTTGAAGAAGGCAACAAGGTGAAAATCACTTTACGCTTCCGTGGTCGTGAAATGGCACACCAACAATTGGGTCTAGCACAACTACAAAAAGTTGAAGCTGACGTAGTTGACTATGGTGTTGTTGAACAAGCACCAAAAATGGAAGGTCGTCAAATGGGTATGCTACTTGGTCCTAAAAAGAAAAAGTAAGCACTCATGAGAAAAAAGCGCTGCAATTGCAGCGCTTTTTTTATGCTTTATTCTGAAACGACCTCTGCCGTTACATTCTCAATCTGTTCGAGTTTACGACCAATTGGGATTTGGCGCGGAAGTTTTTCTTCAGGAATAATGCGTTGCAGATCAATGGCTAAAAGTCCATTTTGATAATCAGCTTGTTGCACTTCAATATGTTCATCTAAACGTAATGACAGTTTAAACGCGCGGCGTGCAATGCCTTTATGCAAAAACTCAACTTGTTCATCGGCTTGGTTTTGTGGTTGTGCACTAATGGTTAGCACCTGATTTTCTAAATGAATGGCAAGTTCATCTTGGGAAAAACCAGCCGCTGCTACCACAATGCGGTAAGCATTATCACCGCGTTTTTCGATGTTATACGGTGGATAATTTGGAGTGTCGCTTTGCATCGCATAGTCAAAGAAATCGTTTAGACGGTCAAAGCCAATACCACGACGGAATAATGGGCTTAAAGTCATGTTACTCATTGATAAAACCTCCTAAGGTTAGCAAAGTCATATAAATAAGTGGCTGTAATCAAAATTCACAACCTGACGCTCAACATCATCATAGATCGTTTGCGTATTTTTTATATCGGTATGGGTTAAAATTTTTCAAGTAAAAAATGCGCAATTTTTTGCATGGATTTGCACAATTTATGCACGGCTTTATGGAGTAAAGCATGTTATAAAAGAGAGCGAAAAATAGACATGGAGTCTGTAAAGTTCATGATTGATTTATATTATTGGGGTACTCCCAACGGACATAAAATTAGTATTGCCTTAGAAGAAATGGGCTTGGACTACCAAATTTTCCCGATCAATATTTTAAAAGATGATCAGTTTCAGCCTGAATTTTTAAAGATTTCACCCAATAACAAAATCCCTGCCATTGTTGATCGGGATGGGCCGCGCGGTGAGTCGATTTCAATTTTTGAATCGGGCGCAATTTTGCAATATTTAGGCCGTAAAACGGGCTTATTTTATCCAAGTGATGAAGTTGAGCGCGTAGAGGTTGAGCAATGGTTAATGTGGCAAATGGGTGGTTTTGGCCCCATGCTAGGACAAAATCATCATTTTGGTCGTTTTGCACCGGAACGAATTGCCTACGCGACTGAGCGCTATGTCAAGGAAACCAAACGTCTATATCAAGTGTTAAATACACAGCTGACTGGACGAAAATATGTAGCAGGTGAGTATTCGATTGCGGATATGGCGATTTTACCTTGGATTTTAAGGCATGAATGGCAGCAGATTGATTTAGCGGATTATCCGCATGTAGAAGACTATGTCACACGCTTAACCGCGCGGCCGGCAGTACAACGCGCCTTGAGCATTCAGGTCAGCGCCTAAATCTGCTACCATGCAGGCGATTTCTTTTAGATGGTCTTGATCAATGCAGCAGTTTTTCTTAAATCTTACTCGTATTATTGAAAACAACGCACGGATCTATTTAAGCATTATTTTTGGTATTGCTTTGTGTTTGTTGCTGTTTGTGGCAGAAGCGGTGCATGTGCAAAAAATTGCTGAAAGCCTTGCCACCAAAGATCAGGATGTATTACGTGAAGCGATTCAACCGATTGCGCAGCTCTATACATGGGCACGTATTGCTGTGCTGATTTTAATGTGTGTGTGGTCAAGCCTTGAATATAGTCTAACTAAAAAGCGTTTAGGCTTGTAATTTGGCATTATGGCTGTTGTGGATCAGCGCTTTTGGCGCTGCGACCTTATTGCCGCTGCAATCGGAAGCGGTATTGCTGGGTTTACTCAGTCAAACTGATTATGCGCCCGCTGTATTAATTGCGGTGGCGAGCATGGGTAATATTTTAGGCAGCTGTGTCAATTGGTGGTTGGGTGTCAAAGCTGAGCAATACAAAAATAAAAAATGGTTTCCAGTTTCAGATCAAAAACTGCTTAAAGCACAAAAGATCTATCAGCGTTATGGTTATTGGTCGCTCTTGTTAAGTTGGACACCGATCATTGGTGATCCAATTACCTTAATTGCCGGCTTAATGAAAGAAAATATCGTCCGATTTTTACTCTTGGTCAGTGTGGCAAAAATCGGACGTTATCTGTTTATTTATCTGGCTTTTTTAGCGTGGTAAGGCTATTAATCGCAAGCATTTAATTTAAAAGTAATTTCATCTTTTAAGGTATTCGGTTTATACAGCCAATATTTGCGTGCTACTTTAACTTGTGCAGATTGTGCAGCAGCTTTAACCTTTTGATCGACTGCATAAACACCTGAGCCTTGGGTGATTTTTACTTTTTTGACTTGCCCCTTATTGTTGACCTTCAGCTTAAATGCGACACGACGATGATGTGCATTTAACTCATTTTCGCTGAGTGCTAGAACAGGTTGGTTGACATAACGGAAGGTGACTTTTTTAGCGTTTTGCTGTGCTTGCCATACTTTAGAGTCAAATTGATATTGGCAAACTTCAGAACCATCTTCTTGATAATTTAAATTAAAGACTTGGTAACCAATGACAGGCAGCAAAGTATCTTGACGCTGCTCAGGTTTAACTTTGGCGGCATAGACAGCTTTGATTAACGCTTCATCTAATTTTTTAAGTCCCGTACTTTCTTGAACTTGTGCTTTGGTGACTTGGCCTGTTTCATCGGCATAAATACGCAAAATCGCACTACGATCTTGACCATTTAAATCTTGGTTTTGGTAGTTGGGCTTCGGAAAGTGGCTCCAATTAATCCGCGTGGTGAGGTGAGCAGGCAGCGCTGCACTCTTTTGTGGGCTGAGTTGTTGAGTTTTTACCTCGGCACTATAGGCAAGGGTAAGTGGAAAACTACAGAGTGCTAAAGCGAGAATTGCTTTCATAACCAATATTTTAATCAGCGAACAAAAATAATGCGCTCAAGTATTTCCAAAAACCGATGCGCTCGCAAGTAAAAAGATCAGTTTATATTGAACAAGGATGCTTTTGTTTTAGACAAAGATGCTTTAGAATATCGGCTCCCTTACCTGCAGGTCGTTTTGCAATGGTGCAAACGAGCCGAACAGGTGTTCAAAAGAGGTTGTTATGCCTAAGATGAAAACTCGCCGTGGTGCAGCTAAACGCTTCAAAGCGACTGCAAACGGTTTTAAGCGTAAACAAGCGTTCAAACGCCACATTTTGACCAAAAAATCTGCTAAGCGTATTCGTCAATTACGCGGCTGTGTAATGGTTCACGTAAGTGACGTTGCTGCAGTTCGCGCTATGTGCCCGTACATCTAAGGAGATTATAAATGGCTCGTGTAAAACGTGGTGTACAGGCTCATCGCCGTCACAAAAAAATTCTTGCTCGCGCTAAAGGTTACTATGGTGCTCGTTCACGCGTTTACCGCGTAGCGTTCCAAGCGGTAATCAAAGCTGGTCAATATGCTTACCGTGACCGCCGTCAAAAGAAACGTCAATTCCGTGCTTTATGGATTGCGCGTATCAATGCTGGTGCTCGTCAAAATGGTTTATCGTACAGCCGTATGATCGCTGGCTTGAAAAAAGCTCAAGTGATTATCGACCGTCGTGTACTTGCTGACATCGCTATGCATGACGCAGTTGCGTTTGCTGCTTTAGCTTCTAAAGCTAAAGATGCATTGGCTGCATAAGTCTTTATGACTTAAAAAAAGACCGCTTTTAGCGGTCTTTTTTTTGCTTTAGGGGTTATAAAAATTAAATTTCTAACTGAAAATTTTAAAATAATTTCTATTTTATGGATTATTCTAGCCATCATTTATATTTGGTATTTCTCTGATTGCTACGATTTGAGGTTGGACTATTGCAATATTTTACCTCCCAATGAAATGGGAGATTTTTTTGCGGGCGTTTTTGCACCTTTAGCTTTCTTAGGTTTGATGGTAACTATTCAAAATCACAAAAATGATACGCAGGACTTATTAAATATTGAAAAAGAGCGTAACAAGGCAAGTGATCCATTTTTTATATGGATATTTAAAGATATTGTTAAACATGAAGAATACTATTCTGAACATGATGTAACTAAGCAATATTATATATTTAAATTTCAAATTGTGAATATTAGAGGGATTGCTACGACTACCACAGTATTTATTAAAGGTTCTGGTATATGGTGTCAAAACGGGAAACAAATCCTTATTTTTGAAAAAAACACAATAAATAGCTTTGAGTTCTTGATTGATTGTGACTTATGTAAATCAGGTCAAGCTAGGCGGGAAATAAAAATTGAATGTATCAATGAAATGGGTAAAAAATTAAATTTTTATTACGACCTAACGGTGACAGATTATAGAGATGAATTTTGTGATGTGGATGGTTTTGATGCAATGATAGCTCCTAAGGAAGTTAATCTATAGAAATTTTAAAATTTCTAAGCCACAAACAATCACCCAAAAGAGTAGATGTAACAAATAGCAATAGCTGCTATCTAACAATATCTGAGAATTTTGAAGTGTCATTAGACAGTAATTTATATGTCGCTTTTAATTTTATATCAGTTGCATTGAATCATTTTTACATATTGGTGCTAGATCAACCTATAAATCAGTTTATAGTAAATAAAAAACCATAGGAATAACAATAATGCGTGCTGTAATTACCGGTTTAGAACAAGGTGATCTTGAGGTGGAGTTTTTAGTGCTGCCGCGTGAAGGTGAATACCTTAAATTGCATAATAAAGACGATATCATTGAAGGTGAAGTGGCGTCAGTGACGCATAGCATTTATCTTCATCAAAGTGAGCATCAAATCAAAATTGCATTAAAACCAATTAATTAATGGTTATAGGTGGCGAGATTCTCTTTAAGAGCAGCCACCTATATGCATTGAAATTGAGCTTTAAAAACCAAAATAATAAGCCGCTGCACACAGCATAGCGGTAATAAAAATTAACGCAATCACATTACCCGCACCGGCTTTTTTCGGGCTTTTTTCAGCTAACTGCCGAGATGGCGTGTGTATTGTGCTATCTAAAGGCGTGCTTTCTTGTGCCACATAACTTAAACGTGCAGTCGGATAATGATTGGCGACTTTAACAATAAACTTTCCCTGTAAATCATCGAGCTTTTGGCTAAAGTGACGATATTTTAAGTGTTCCTCTGCACTAAACGTCGAACCATCTGCATACAAGGCAGTTTGTTGGCGCTGTGCAATATATTGGCTTAAAGCATTTAAACGATGCAAACTTTGATGGGCATAATCGGCTTGAATATCTGTAGGCATTAATGCCAAATACACGCTGCTATCTTGTGGATCTTCCATACCATAATAAGGTAAATCAAACTTTGGCACAGGGAAGTCTTGTGCAAATGGTGTTTGGAAGAGTTCTGTTTGTAAAAATTGCTCGATTTCATCCCAATTTGGCTGTTGTAAGTCTGCCATAACACGTTTCGCCAATTTATGATTCAATTCATAACGCCATAGCGTTTCTAGGCGAATTGGAATTTCCTGCCCCAAAGGTGCTTGGTAATCTTGCTCTAATGTGTACCATGCAGCTAACTCACGTCCACAAATCCATGCGTGTGTATGTTTGGGGCTATGGCTGACAATAAAGTGCGCATAAGGCACCAGTTCTACACTTGGATTGGGATTGTCTTCATCCACCAATAAACTCGAACAATGCAAACTTAAACGCGTTACACCTTGGGCTTTTAAGCCTTCAAGCCAAACTTGAAAATGCTGCGCCAACAGTTGCTGCGAGATCAGATCACGAAAAGCAAAGCTATGTTGCTGGAAAATAGAATGATTCACCCAACGGCTAAAACTGAAGTCTTGGGTAAGGTATTGATTACCGTAAGTGACAAGGGTGAGTTGTTGTTGCCAAATGGGGTCGAGCGCCATGCTATTCTTCTCAGAAAATTTGGCTTTATCTTAGCCTGTGTAAAAAGGCACTGACAATAAAATTTTCGTTAAAGACTTGCTTCATTAAAATACTGAAAAACTGTTAGAATGATGGGTTTTAATTATATTTTAAATGTTGCTTTGAGAGTTACTATGTCACTGGAAGCCCTGACCACTGAAGCGCTCGCTGCCATCGCAGCAGCAGAGGACCTTGCTACACTCGATCAAGTACGAGTGCAATTTACTGGTAAGAAGAGCCAGCTTGCTGAGCAATCGAAGTCTTTAGGCAAAATGGATCCTGAACAGCGTAAAGAGTTTGGTGCCCAAATTCATGCTGTACGTGAAGCGATTAATGCTGCGTTAACTGAACGTCAAACTGCGCTACAACAAGCTGCATTGGCCGCAAAACTTGCCAGTGAAACAATTGATATTAGTTTACCAGGCCGTGGCCAACGTGTGGGTAGTATCCATCCGGTGACCCAAGTACAAGAACGTATCTGTCAATTCTTTACCAAAGCTGGCTTTACTGTGGCAACTGGCCCTGAAGTTGAAGATGACTATCACAACTTTGAAGCCTTAAATATTCCAGGGCATCACCCTGCACGCGCCATGCACGACACGTTCTATTTTGATGTGAATCATTTGCTACGTACCCATACTTCGGGCGTACAGATTCGTACTATGGAAACGCAGCAACCACCAATCCGTATTGTCTGCCCAGGTCGTGTTTACCGTTGTGACTCGGATCAAACCCATTCACCAATGTTCCATCAAATCGAAGGTTTATATGTCGCTGAAAATACTAGCTTTGCTGAACTGAAAGGTTTGTTGGTGAATCTTTTAAATGAATTCTTTGAAAAAGATTTAAAAGTGCGTTTCCGCCCATCTTATTTCCCATTCACAGAGCCAAGTGCTGAAGTGGATATTATGGACGAACGTGGCAAATGGTTAGAAGTATTGGGCTGCGGTATGGTACATCCAAACGTATTACGTTCTGCGGGTATTGACCCTGATAAATACAAAGGCTTTGCCTTTGGTTTAGGTGTAGAACGTTTTGCGATGCTGCGTTATGGCATTAATGACTTACGTATGTTCTACCAAAACGACGTACGTTTCTTACGTCAGTTTGCTTAAGAATTTTTAATCCTCTCCCTATATAAATTGGGGTTTGGGAAATAAATTAGTTTTTAGATTTTAAATAATCCCCCTAAAGTCCCCTTTGAGAAAGGGGACTTATACGGAACAAATAGACGTGTGGGTATTCCTCTCTTTATTAAAGAGGGGTTAGGGGAGATTCAGGAATTGAATGTATGAAAATTAGCGAAAATTGGTTACGTACGTGGGTAAACCCAGCCATTGATAGCGATAAACTTTCTGACCAACTGACGATGCTTGGTTTAGAAGTAGATGATTTATCTCCAGCAGCAAAACCATTTACCGGTGTGGTTGTCGGTGAAGTATTAACAGTAGAACAACACCCTGATGCAGACCGTTTACGTGTAACGACTGTTAACATTGGTGCAGCTGAACCATTACAAATTGTATGTGGCGCGCCAAACGTATGCGTTGGTATGAAAGCGCCTGTTGCAACCATTGGTGCAGTACTACCGGGTGATTTTAAAATCAAAAAGGGCAAGCTACGTGGTATCGAATCACAAGGTATGCTGTGCGGCGCGTCGGAAATTGATTTAGAAGACAAAATTGATGGTCTTTTAGAATTACCAAATGATGCACCTGTAGGCGTGAACATCCGTGAATATTTGCAACTAGACGACAATGTGATTGATATCAGCATTACACCTAACCGTGGTGATTGTTTCAGTATTCGTGGTATTGCGCGTGAAATTGGTGTGATTAACCAATTGCCTGTAACTGCACCTGAAATCAAAGAAGTAGCAGCAACAATTGCGGATGAAAAGCAAGTTGTGGTTGAAACTGAAGGTTGCCCACGTTACTTAGGTCGTGTGATCAAAAACGTGAATACCAAAGCACCAACACCAGAATGGATGGAGCGCGCACTGGCACGTTCAGGTATTCGTCAGCACAGTATTTTGGTGGATATTACCAACTACGTGTTAATGGAACTCGGTCAACCATTACATGCCTTTGATGCTGGTAAGGTTGAAGGTGCAGTACGTGTACGTCAAGCCACAGCAGGCGAAAAACTTGTCCTTCTGAATGAACAAGAAGTTGAACTACAAGACAACGTGATGGTCATTGCCGATGACAATAAAGCATTAGCGATTGCCGGTATCATGGGTGGCTTATCTTCATCTGTGACCGATGCGACGACTGAAATTTTCTTAGAATCAGCATTCTTTGCACCGCTTGCCATTGCAGGTCGCGCACGTAGCTTCGGTTTACACACAGATGCCTCACAACGTTATGAACGTGGTGTTGATTTTGAATTGCCATTAATTGCCATGCACCGTGCGTCTCAGTTGATTTCTGAATTGGCAGGTGGTGAATTCGGTCCAATTACAGTGGCTGAAAATGCAGCAGTATTGCCAACGCGTGAAGCGATTGAACTCAATCAAGCCCAAGTTGATCAACTGCTTGGTTATAAAGTTGAATCTGACTTTATCACTGATGCTTTAACTCGTCTGGGGTGTACTGTAACTGTAAAAGCGCAAGGTGAGTGGACTGTTGTACCACCATCACATCGTTATGATATGGCGATTTACCAAGACTTAATTGAAGAAGTGGCACGTATTCACGGCTATGACAATATTCAAATTAGCTTGCCTGTCATTGAAGCAAAATTAGCCAAGTATCAAGATCAGTTTGAGTTGGCACAGTTGCGTCAAACTGCGGTGACTTTAGGTTATCAAGAAGCCATCAGCTTTAGCTTTGCCGATTTAAAACTTGAAAAACAATTGAATCCAAGTGTAAATCCATTGGCATTGGCAAACCCAATTTCAAGCGATTTAGCAGTGATGCGTTCGACTTTACTTTCTAGCTTAATTCCTTGTGTACAGTACAACATTAACCGTCAGCAAAGCCGTGTGCGTTTCTTTGAGTTGGGTTTGCGTTTTGATTATCAAGATGCAGCAAGCATCCATGATCTCAAACAAATCCCAACTTTGGCTTTAATTGCTGTTGGTGCAAAAACTCAAGAATCTTGGCACGGTAAACCACAGCCAATGGACTTCTTTGACTTTAAAGGTGATGTAGAAGAGATTCTTACTGCGGCACGCGTAAAAGCGGACTTTGTACGTTCAGAGCGTAGCTGGTTACATCCTGGTCAATCTGCAGAGATTATGGTGGATGGTCAGTCGATTGGTTACTTAGGTCGTCTGCATCCATCTTTGGAAGCTGATTTAGATTTAGGCATGACTTGGGTAGCTGAGCTCGATCAAGCGGCTGTTTTGCAAACTTATGTATCTAATTTTACAGAATTATCACGTTTTCCATCGGTTCGACGTGATATTGCGCTTTTAATTAGTGATAAGATTAATGTTAGCGAAATTCAGCAACTTATCGAAAAAACGGGTGGTGAGCTTCTAGACTCAACTTGGTTATTCGATGTGTATACTGGACAAGGCGTAGAAGAAGGCAAGCGCTCTTTGGCATTTGCTATTTTATGGCAGCATCCAAGTCGTACACTCGAAGATGCTGAAATTAAATCCGGTATGGATAATATCCTACAAGTGTTAGCAGACACTTACCAAGCGACATTGAGGGCTTCATGACAGCATTAACAAAAGCAGAAATGGCTGATCATTTAAGTGAGCTCACGAGTTTAAACCGTCGTGAAGCGAAACAAATGGTTGAGTTGTTTTTTGATGAGATCAGCCAAGCGTTGATTTCAGGTGAACAAGTAAAATTATCGGGGTTTGGTAACTTTGAGCTACGTGATAAACGTCAGCGTCCAGGTCGTAATCCGAAGACGGGTGAAGAAATTCCGATTTCTGCGCGCCGTGTCGTGACTTTCCGTGCGGGTCAAAAATTCCGTCAACGTGTGGGTACTGAGCAAGTAGACTAATACTTGTAAAGTAAAAAACCTGAGCTATGGCTCAGGTTTTTTTATACTTAAAAACTTTTAGATAGACATAAAAAAAGAGAGCCACAAGGCTCTCTTTTTTTCGAATAATCTAAAGTTTAGATTATTGAGCAGCAGTAGCAGCTTCAGAAGCAGCAGCAGTCGCTTCAGAAGCAGCAGCAGTCGCTTCAGCAGCAGCGTCAACAGCTTCAGATGCAGCAGCAGCAGCAGATGCAGGAGCAGCTACAGAAGCAGCTTCAGCAGCAGCAGTAGCTTCAGATGCAGCTACAACAGCTTCAGATGCAGCAGCGTTAGCGTCAGCAGCAGCTTCTTCAGTTTTTTTAGCACAACCAACGAAAGCTAAAGTAGTAGCAACTGCAGCAGCAATAGCGATTTTTTTGAATAACATGGCATCACTCTCTAAATATGAGATAAAAAAGACCTAAGTTAGCCTGTTGTGTGCTGTTATTTGGCCTAATTTTAACATTAGGTTTAACAATGCAGGAGCAGCCTAACTGGTATGTGAATATGCTATCACTGCGCTTTTTGAAATGCCACTAGGCAACTGGAAAAAAAGTGTGAAAAATTGCAGAAATTGCCGATTTTTTAACAGAAAATAACAATCAAGGAAAAGGTTTATATTGGAGAAATGCTTAATAACTGGTTAAAAACACTGGTGTTTTTTATATTTAAGTTTTTAGAATCATAGATTTAAAAATAAGTTTACATAGTACGGGGTGAATTGTGTAGTTATGTAACTTTTGTCAACCAAAATAAAAGGCTGTCGTTATAGACAGCCTTCAATTTAAATTGCCGATCAAGCTAAGATTTAATTACTAGCCTTACGTTTCATTTGATCGAAGAAGTCATCATTGGTCTTGGTTTCTTTCATACGATCAAGTAAGAATTCCATTGCCGCAAGTTCGTCTTGAGTATGTAGTAATTTACGTAAAATCCAAACTTTACGTAAGTTATCTTCAGACATCAAACGTTCTTCACGACGTGTACCTGATTTCTTAATGTTCATGGCAGGGAAGACGCGCTTTTCCGCAATACGGCGATCAAGGGTAATTTCTTGGTTACCTGTACCTTTGAATTCTTCGTAAATCACTTCATCCATTTTACTGCCTGTTTCAATTAAAGCAGTTGAAATAATGGTGAGTGAGCCACCTTCTTCGATGTTACGTGCTGCACCAAAGAAACGTTTTGGACGTTCTAGGGCATGAGCATCCACACCACCGGTTAGGACCTTACCTGATGAAGGAATCACGGTGTTGTAAGCACGCGCAAGACGAGTAATCGAGTCAAGTAAAATCACCACGTCTTTTTTGTGCTCAACCAAACGTTTCGCTTTTTCAATCACCATTTCAGCGACTTGAACGTGACGCGCAGGTGATTCATCGAATGTAGATGCAATCACTTCACCACGTACAGTACGTTCCATTTCGGTAACTTCTTCAGGACGTTCGTCAATTAAAAGTACAATCAGGAAACATTCTGGGTTATTACGAACAATCGATTGCGCGATGTTTTGTAACAACATGGTTTTACCAGCTTTTGGCGGCGCGACAATAATCGAACGCTGACCTTTACCAATTGGCGCAACTAAATCAACCACACGCGCAGTTAAATCTTCAGTGGTACCGTTACCCAATTCCATCACCAATTGTTCGGTTGGGAAAAGAGGCGTTAGGTTTTCAAATAGAATTTTATTGCGTGAGTTTTCAGGGGTGTCGTAGTTAATTTGATTGACTTTAAGCAAGGCAAAATAACGTTCACCTTCTTTTGGTGGACGAATTGTCCCTGTAATCGTGTCACCCGTGCGTAAGTTAAAACGACGGATTTGCGATGGGCTTACGTAGATGTCATCTGGGCCGGCAAGATAAGAACCCGCTGCTGAACGTAAAAAGCCGAAACCATCTGACAGAATTTCGAGAACGCCGTCACCAAAGATTTCTTCACCATTCATTGCGTGGCGCTTTAAAATCGCAAAAATAATATCTTGCTTGCGATTACGTGCCATTCCTTCAAGGCCCATAAATTCGGCAATCTTGATGAGTTCGCCAATCGGTTTTTTCTTGAGTTCTGTTAAATTCATAGGTGGTCAGATAGAATGTAAAATTCTAGGATAAAGTGTAAGAAAGGAAGCAACATACGAGCGCAAACGGACAAGAGATGCACGTCATTGTTTTGTACAGCAACAATTCAAAAATTCAAAATTTGGTTCGATTGTTTCAGAATTGTGTAAAAACAATTGCTGTTGCCGAGCGGCATGTTATGTGTTGTGTCTTGTAAGAAAATGACAGGATTGACATCCTTTATTCCTTGAACATGCAATATAGAAGAGAAAGCGTGCTTTGTCAATTTAGCAGGCAAAAAAATACGCTGAACGGTGTCAGCGTATTTTGGCGATCTTTAAGCGACCACAAAAAACTTAGATATTTTCGTCAATGAAAGCAGCTAATTTAGATTTAGGTGCAGCACCGACTTGTGTACCTACAACTTCACCGTTTTTGAACATTAATAATGCAGGGATGTTACGAATGTTATAATCAGCTGCAACTGATTGTAGTTGAGTCACATCAACTTTAACAATTTTCACTTTACCTTCGTATTCAGTTGCAAGCACTTCAAGTACTGGTGCAATTGCTTTACATGGCGCACACCAGCCAGCCCAGAAGTCAACCAGAACAGGTACATCAGACTCTAAAACGTCAGCCGCGAAAGTTGCTTCAGTGGTATTTACGATAGACATGGATTTGGCTCCAAATGATATTTTTAAGATAGCTCTATAATTATTAGTATTACATAGCCATCTAGAACAATGTAGGGGAATATTACGATTTTGCGGCTTTCTTGAGAATTTGTCTAATAGATGATCACGATTGCGACTATCGTGTAACACAATTGTCACATAAGGCTAAAAAAGCCCAACTTAGTAAAATCAATGCATAAATGGCTTTTAAATTGCATATATGTGAATTAATCTAGGCACAATTCTGCAAGGATTTGTTTAAATAATGTCTGATTTTTTGATTGATGAAGAGTTACTTGCTGCTATTGATATGGGGTCAAATAGCTTCCACTTGGCGATTGCGCGTGTTGATCATGGCGAAGTGAAAAAAGTTGCCTCAATGTCAGAAAAAGTGCAGCTGGCTGCAGGTCTAGATGAAAACAAAAATTTAACCGAAGCCGCACAGCAACGAGGCCTTGCATGTTTGGCGCGTTTTGTTGGACGTTTGGGTTCGGTACAACCGAATCGTTTACGAATCGTGGCAACCAATGCTTTGCGTCAAGCGAAAAATGGGCATGAATTTATTCAAAAAGCCGCAGAAATTCTACCTAAACCGATTGAAATTATTGCGGGTCGTGAAGAAGCGCGTTTAATTTACTTGGGCGTGTCACATACCATGGAAAATAGCGGTCGCCGTTTGGTGATTGATATTGGTGGTGGTTCAACTGAGTTGATCATTGGTGAAGAATTTGAACCAATTCATACCGAATCAGTACAAATGGGCTGTGTGGCATTTACCAAAGCTTATTTTAGTGATGGTGAAATTAGCAGCAAAGCCTTTGAACGCGCGACCACAGCAGCACGTAAAGAGGTCTCTGGCTTGGTGAATACCTATAAAGAATCTGGATGGGATACTGTCGTTGGTTCAAGTGGCACCATTAAAGCTTGTCGTCAAATTTGCGTGAATATGGGTTGGAGCAACGACAAAGAAGAACTTACTCGTGAAGGCTTAGAAAAACTCAAAGACAAATTACTCAAATATAAGCATGTTGCCGATATGGAATTTGATGGTCTAAAAGATGACCGTCGAGCAGTTTTGCCAGCCGGTATTGCCATTTTATATGCGGTTTTTGATGTATTAAACATTAATAAACTGGTCTATTCAGATGGCGCATTACGTGAAGGGGTGATGTATGACTTGCTAGGTCGTTTCCAGCATGAAGACATTCGTGATCGTTCTGTACATGCTTTAATGGGACGTTATAATGCCGACCCTAAACAAGCAGAACGTGTAGTTGCAACAGCGCAGTATTTGTTTGAACGGGTCGCTAATGCCTTAAATTTAACAGTAGACGACAGTGATTTACTGCGCCGTGCCGCGTATTTACATGAGATTGGCTTAGCGATTAGTCACAGTGGCTACCATCGTCATGGTGCATATCTTTTGCAACATTCCGATATTGCCGGCTTCTCACAAATTGACCAAAATTATCTCTCGCATTTAGTTGCACATCATCGTCGTAAGCTACGCAGTGACGCTAGAATTGACGTTTCACGCGTGGGTGGGCAAAAACTCATCTATTTATGTTTATTACTTCGCCTTGCAGTTTTGCTCAATCACAGTCGTAGCGATGAGATGCTTCCTGCCATTGAATTACAGGTGATCAATGCGCAACAATGGCAACTTAGCGTTTCTGGTGATGCCAAACAATGGCCTCTGCTCGTTGCCGAGTTACATGATGAACAAGTGCAATTTAAGCATTGGGATATTGAATTGAATATTCAGTCGGAACAATTTATCGATTAACGAACGGGTTAATTAAGGGATAATGGTCGACCTATGAAAAATAAAGCTGTATCTAAAGCATGGACAACGGTTCAAATTGCACGTCATCCGGAACGTCCGCAATTTTTGGATTATGTTGGTGAAATCTTCACTGAATTTGATGCGTTGCATGGCGACCGCTTATTTGGTGATGATGGTGCCATGATTGGTGGCTTAGCCCGCTTAGATGGTCAACCTGTAATGGTGATTGGTCAGCACCGTGGTCGTAGTACACGTGAAAAACTACAACACAATTTTGGGATGTGTAACCCAGAAGGTTACCGTAAATCACAACGTCTGCTCGATATGGCGGAGCGTTTTAACTTACCCGTATTTACCTTTATTGACACTATGGGCGCATACCCAGGCGTAGGTGCAGAAGAGCGTGGTCAAGCGGAAGCAATTGCTTCTAGCCTTGCACAGCTTTCAAGCCTTAAAGTGCCTGTGGTTGCAACAGTATTGGGTGAAGGTGGTTCTGGTGGTGCACTCGGTATTGGTGTAGCTGACCGCGTGATTATGCTGTCACACAGTATTTATTCAGTGATTTCACCGGAAGGCTGTGCATCTATTTTATGGAAAACTGCTGAAAAAGCCGAACAAGCCAGTGAAGCTTTAGCCTTAACTGCAGAAAAACTCAAACAAATTGGTATTGTTGAGTATGTGGTCGATGAAGGTGAAGGAGCGCATTTAGATCCTGAAAATGTGATGTATGCGCTTAAAGATGTGTTAAAACAAGCTTTAGCTGAATTACAACCAATGAGTGCCGAAGAACGATGCGAAGCACGTTACCAACGTTTAATGAAGTTTGGCAGCAACAACTTAGGTCTCGCATCTTAAAAACTTGGCCTTGTGCTGAGTCAAAATTTTTAATCGCCTGTAGTGGTGGTATGGACTCCATGCTACTACTACAGGTGATGTCTGCTGTCTTCCCCAATCAAATCCGTGCCATTTATATTAATCACCAACTGCAAGATATTGCGACCAGTTGGGGTGATTTTGTGCGCGCAGAATGTCACAAACTAGATGTACCGTGCATTATTGCAAATGTTGACGTGCAACAAGGTAATTTAGAAAACCAAGCGCGTATTGCCCGTTATCAAGCCTTTAAGCAGCATATCTTGCCTAATGAAATTTTGGTGCTGGCACATCATCAACAAGATCAAGCTGAAACCGTACTGCTGAATTTGTTTTCAGGCAGTGGCGTTGGTGGTTTAAGCGCGATGTCGGCAGTAGATCAGCGTGATGCTTTGACCATTTGGCGTCCATTTTTAGACTTATCACGCGAAAATATCGAATTTTGGGTTCAACAAAGCAACATTACCTATATTCAAGATCCCACCAATTTTGATACCCATTACGACCGTGCATGGTGCCGTGAAACTTTGTGGCCACTGTTAAACTCGCGTTTTCCTAAAATGCAGCAAGCAGTGAGTCGTAGCAGTTATTTAATGCAAGATGCCAACCAAATTTTGGCAGAAGTCGCCGAGCAAGATTTACAACACTGTGGCACAGCGCAGCAATTGGACATTGTCAAACTACAACAACTGTCCAATGCACGGCAAAGGCAATTACTCTCTAATTGGATGAAGGGCAGTGCACAATATCGTCCAAGTTTAGCCATGGTGGAGCGCATTCAAGCGGAAGTGATTTTGGCAAAAACTGATGCGCAGGCGGCATTACATCATGCTGGATTTTATTATCTGCGTTATCAAAATATGCTGTATAAAATCAGTAAAGCTGATTATCTGGCACAGCAACAGCCGATCTCTACGCAAAATTTACAGCTTGATGAGCAACAGACAATTCAAGTTGCCGCAGGGCAATTTGCTATTCAAACAGCACCACTTGGCTTAGACCCAAAACTCTTGGGTCAAAACCTGATGTTAAGCCCACGTATGGGCGGTGAAAAAATTCATTTGTATGGGCGGGTCGGGCGCTGGCCACTGAAAAAAGCCATTCAGGAGGCGCAAATTTTTCCGTGGCAACGTCATCAGATACAAATATTAAGCAAAGATGATGTTATGCTAGGTGTTTTTACCCCAAAAGGATTTTGGCTTGCCGAGTCAATCTATTGTAAAAAAAATGGCTGGCAACCTAAATTATTGTGTCATTAACTTTGAGCAAAAAAATCATGAGTGCTGTTTTAGATCGTAATATTAGTTTTATTGGTGGCGGAAATATGGCTCAAGCCTTAATTGGTGGCTTGCTTGCTCGTGGTTTAGCGCCGACGCGTATTACAGTATCTGACCCAGTTGAAGGGGTACGTGATTTATTGGCTGAAAAAGGTGTACAAGTCACCACAGACAATGCACAGGCGATTTTAAATGCGGATGTAGTAGTGTTTGCCGTTAAACCACAAGTATTGGCGCAAGTTTTAAAGCCATTACAGGGGTTATTTGCCGGTAAATTGGTGATTTCGATTGTGGCAGGTGCTGAAGTCGCGACCATCGCTCATTTGTTAGATACACAGCGTATTGTACGTGTCATGCCAAATACACCGGCGTTAGTACAAACCGGTGCACATGGTTTATTTGCTAACGACGCAGTCGATCAAGCGGATCGTGATTTAGCCAGCCAAGTATTAGCGGCAACGGGTTTAACGCTTTGGGTGCCTGCTGAGTCACAAATTGATGCAGTGACGGCAGTGTCAGGTTCGGGTCCGGCATACTTCTTCTATATGATGGAAAGTATGATTCGTGCGGGTAGAAATCTAGGTTTAGATGAAAAAACTGCCACAGCATTAACCTTGCAAACCGCTTTAGGCGCAGCACAAATGGCAATTACCAGTGCCAATACGCCAGCAGAATTGCGTAAAAACGTCACTTCACCAAATGGTACCACCCAAGCTGCGATTGAAGTGTTTGATCACGCGCAAATTTCACAAAATATTCAAGCGGCATTGGCAGCAGCCAAAACCCGTAGCCAAGAGTTGGCGCAAGAATTAAGCGAAAGCAGTAAATAAGTTTTTTATTTAGGAAAGTTTAAGTATGGGTGCAACCTCTGCGCTATTTTTTGACATTATCATTAATGTCGCAATTTTATTGGTATTCTTCCGCTTTTTAATGCAGCTTGCTGGGGTGAATGCCTATAACCCAGTGGTCCAATCAACGGCCAAAGCCACTAAAATTGTAGATGTATTTGGTAGTATCTTGCCTACAATTGCGGGCGGTCGCGTCAATTTAGCTGCTTTGGTGCTTACAATATTATTGTATTTTCTCAAAGTCTTTGGCTTTAAATACTTAAATGCGCAGCCAATGGGTGGTGCAGGCTATTTTATTATGAGCACTGTACTTTCGATGTTGCATTCATTGGTGTCGATTCTTAAATATTTATTGTTTGCTTACATTATTTGTAGCTGGATTCAAATGTTTAGCCAAACCCGCTCACCGTATATTGATGTGATTCAAGAGTTGGCTGAACCGATGTTAGCACCGTTTCGTAAAATTATGCCTAATATGGGAATGATTGACTTGTCACCGATCTTGGCATTCTTTACCTTGTATATTGCACAAATGATGCTGAGCTCAATTGTATAAATCAAGCTTCAAAAAAAAGGACGCCGTGGCGTCCTTTTTTGTTTTTCACGTTTTAGTGCGCTTCGTCCCAGTTTTGACCTTGGCCGACTTCCACAATTAAAGGTACAGAGAGTTGAACAACAGATTGCATCACTTCACGTAATTGTTCAGCGAGTTGATTGGCAATCGCTGCATCCACTTCAAACACCAATTCATCGTGTACTTGTAGTAACAATTTGGCTTGATCTTTGGGTAAGATTTTATCCACTTCAATCATCGCCATTTTAATAATATCTGCGGCTGAACCTTGCAGCGGTGCGTTAATCGCAGCACGTTCTGCGGCTTTACGGACCATCATATTACGTGCATCAATATCAGGCGTATATAAACGACGCCCGCTAATAGTTTCAATAAAGCCTTGCTCTAATGCCACTTGACGAGTGCGCTGCATATATTCGTAAATGCCCGGATAACGGTTAAAGTACTTTTTAATATACTCTTGCGATTCTTGGCGGCTAAAGCCGAGCTGACGAGTTAAGCCAAATTCCGACATGCCATACAGCAGACCAAAGTTAACCGCTTTGGCTTGGCGACGTTGGTCATTGCTGACATCGTCTAAAGCAATTCCTAAAACTTCAGCTGCGGTACGACGATGCACGTCTTGATTATGATTAAAGGCATCCACCAAGGCTTCATCTTGCGAGAAATGCGCCATGAGACGTAATTCAATTTGCGAGTAATCGGCTGCGAGTAACACACGACCTTCAGGTGCCACAAAGGCTTTACGAATTTGACGCCCGATTTGCTCACGGACTGGAATATTTTGTAAGTTAGGATCGGTAGAGGATAAACGCCCTGTTGCGGTTAAGGCTTGATGATAACTGGTATGTACACGCGCACTTGCATCATTGGCTTGTTTGATCAGGCCATCGGTGTAGGTGCTTTTTAGCTTGGTTAAGCCACGGTATTCTAGAATCAATTCCGCGATTGGGTGCTCAATTTTTTCAAGTACGCTTTCGCTGGTACTGTATTGACCGGTTGAGGTTTTTTTACCGCCTTTTAAGCCCAATTTTTCAAACAGTACTTCACCGACTTGCTTCGGTGAGCTGACGTTAAAGCTTTCACCGGCAATTTCAGTGATCTTTTGCTCTAACGCTGCAATGGCAGTGGCAAAATCATTGCCTAATTGCTCCAAGAAAGCTAAATCAAGCTGAATGCCATTTTCTTCCATCAGCGTTAATACGCGTGCGGTTGGCATTTCAATATGATGCAAAATATTGCTGAGTTCAGGGATGGCTTTCAGCTTTTCATCCAATACTTGGTAGAGACGATAAGTCACATGCGCATCTTCTGCGGCATAGTGGGCAGCCGTTTCAATCTCAATTTGATTAAAGGTTTTTTGCTTGGCACCTTTACCGGCAATTTGCTCAAATGTGGTGGTAAAGTGACTTAAATAGACCCGTGCGACATCATCCATACCATGACGTGTCGCTACAGAATTTAGAACATAAGAGGCCAGCATGGTATCAAAATACCAACCTTGCAGATGAATGCCGTGATTCTCTAGGACATGCGCATCATATTTAAGATGATGACCGATTTTATCAATGTTTGGATTTTCTAGAATCGGTTTGATTTGCGCGAGGATCGCATCGCGATTGAGCTGTTCAGGCGCGCCTTCGTAATCATGAGCGAGTGGGACGTAGTAGGCATCCGTGGCATCAAATGCGACTGAAAAACCAACAATTTCTGCTACGCGATAATCAAGACTCGTGGTTTCAGTATCAAAAGCAAAACGCGTTGCAGTATTTAAACGCGCCCATAAATTTTCCCAATCGGCTTGACTCAGTACCGTATGGTATTTGGCTTGACCCAATTGATCATCTGTACTGGTTTGCGCAGCGTGTTGTACCACGTCCACGCTTTGCGGCTGAGTCTCTAAAGCCTGATTGATCTTTTTATATTGTGGGCTGTTAGGGTTATTAGGATGGTCTAAAGACTGTAATTGGTTACGGAATTCAAGTTCGGTATATAAACGACGCAACTCATCGACATTCGGTTCTTGCAGTTTCAAATCATCATAACCAAAGTTTAAATCGAGGTCGCACACAATACTGGCCAATTGATGGTCAAGCACAATGCCTTCCACGCTGTCTTTGAGGTTTTGACCGACTTTCCCTTTGATCTTATCGACGTTTTCTAAAATACCACCAATGGAACCATATTCTGTTAACAGTTTGGCTGCAGTTTTGGCACCGACACCCGGTACACCCATAATGCCGTCCGATGCATCACCCATGAGGGTAAGGTAGTCGATAATTTGATGTGGCCACACCCCAAATTTATCAAACACCGCTTGAATGTCCATCGGACGGTCTTTAAAGCTATCTTCTAAAGTCACTTTTTCTGTGACCAATTGCGCCATGTCTTTATCGCCAGTCGAAATCAGTACTTGATGACCTAAGGCTTCAGCACGTTTGGCTAAAGTACCAATAATATCATCGGCTTCGGCACCGGCTAAATAATGCAGCGGAATTCCTAAGGCGCGAATAAGCGCATGCAGATAAGGGATTTGCTCTGCCAATTCGGTCGGCATAGTGGGGCGATCGCCTTTATAAATTGGCGATAAATGATGACGGAAGGTCGGTTCTGAGGTATCAAAAATCACCGCCATATGGGTTGGGCCAATACGACGCATCAATTTTTGAATGGCAGAAATCGCGCCACGTACCGCGTTGGTATGTAAACCGGTAGAGGTGGTCAGCGGTGGGAGCGCGTGAAAGGCGCGGAATAAAAAGTATGAGCCATCGACCAAGACAAATGGTGGCATGGGAAAAATCCTAATTTTTAGCATCAATAGTATTGTTGTTGATTTTAGCATACGCCATTCAACATCCCATCGGCTGTTGTATCATCATTAAAACACTTGAGAACAAAACAATGACCAATAAGCAATCTGAACTGCGCATGATGTGGTTAATGTGCTTGCTGATTGTCGGAGTCGGGGCATGGGTCAGCTTAGACAACTATGTGATCAGCTTGTTATGTGGCTTGGCCTTTGTGATGAGCATTATGCAGTATGTCAATGCCTTAGCCACTAAAGCCCATACTCAGACACCGCCACGTTCACGTATCCCTTTATATTTATGCTCGATTACTGCGGTGGTGGCGGGATTTTTATCTTGGTCTTGGTTGTTTGCGTTGGCTTTAAGTTTATGGGTTTATTTTTTACTTAGTTGGTTACAACAACTGGAGCGTAAGCTGAATCAGCTGCCCGAACACAGCACTGATGGCGTTATGGCTACACCATTCCCCGAAATTGCAGCACTTGAACAGCCAACGAGTCATGCGCCAACTTCACTCAGTGATAGTGTAAGCAATTGGCTGTTTGGCGGTAATCCGGTTTTAAAGGGCGCTATTGTCGTTTTAGTCATCGGGATTATTTTATTACTGCGTTTTGCCACTGAATATTGGCAGATCAGCTTAAGCTTAAAGTTAGCCGCTTTAGCTGCTGTAGCCGCAGTCACTACTGCATTTGGCGTGTATTTAACCCCTAAAAATCGTAGCTTTGCCTTAGCTTTACAAGGTTTAGGCATTGCCACTTTATGTTTAGATTTATTTTTTAGTTATTACAATCAAATTTTACCTAGTTTTGCCGTGGCAAGTTGCATCTTTGCTGCATTGATGGCATTGAGCATTTATTTAAGTCTGAAACAAAATAGTATTGAACTTGCTTTAATGGCGATGCTGATTGCCTATATTGCACCATTTACCTTACCTGTGCGTGACGCGACCGCACCAGAATTCTTAGCTTATTATTTGGCAATCAATATCGCACTTGCGGTGTTGAGTACGCTGCGCCCATGGAAAGTGCTCAACCAAGTTGGCTTTTTAATTACCCTGTTGGTGGGCGGAGCTTATGTGTTTTTACACGGGCAAGATAGCCAACAAGATGTCCTTGCTGCATTTGTGGTGCTGCATAGCATGGTATTCATTTGGCTGGCGTTTCGTTTTAGTCAGTTATTGTCGCAACAAGATGTGCAGCATTTTGCCCTAAAGCCAACCCTAGATTTAGGCTTATTGTTTGGTGCACCGCTGTTAAGCTATGGCGCAATTTATCTCATTTATTTTCAGCAAAATACCCAGCAGGCTTGGTTAAGTGCAGCTTATGCCGTGTTGTATGTGTTGCTGTATCTTTTTGCTAAACAACAGCATCATCTGGCATGGATTAAGCAGAGCTATTTTAATTTAGCGCTGATATTTATGGCCTTTATTCCGGCAATTTTATTGCCCGCAGAATGGAGTGTAGTGGGTTGGGCGGTGTTAGGCATGGCACTATTTATCTTCGCCTTACAGCGTCAATCTGATATTAGCCGTTATGTGGCAATGGCGCTATTAACGTTTGCCGCTTGTAGCGCAGGGTATTACCTTATTGACTTAGCGTATTTCCCAAGTACGGTTTATTGGATTCTAGCTGGTTGCTATATTGCTGTGGTGATTGTGAGTAATTTACAGCAGCTTTCACGTGAGCAACTCAAAACCTTGGATGTAGTGTTTTTAACTGGCTTAATGTTGCTTGCTGTGTTGATGTTGCATGTGCTGCTGTTAGATGCTTTAGCGGGCAGTTTACAAAGTGTTATCACCTTAAGTGTGATGAGTTTCGGCTATATGCTGATCAATGAGGTGTTGCTGTATCGCCGTGCCACATGGACATGGGCGTTGCCAAAATGGATTGGCATATTACCGATATTTGTTTACGCATTTTGGCTCTTGTTTGGGCATGTCCAGCAAGGTCAAATCATTTGGCAAAGTACAATGGAGCAGAGCTTATTTTTTGTGGCTTTGTTATTGCTAAGCATGGTCTGTATTCGACCCTTGCAAGCCATTGCGCATGATCGTGAATGGATGAGCCTAACGACTTTAACTAGTTTAGCTTTAGCCAGTGTGAGTCTGCTCCCAAGTATGCCATTTGTGAGTATGTTGTTGTTACCGCTTGGTTTTGCATTTTACTGTAGTCAGCAAGGTGGGCTGTGGCAGCAACTTTGGCAAGCGCGCAGTAGTTTAGTGCTGATGGCGCTGTGGATGCTGAGCTCACAGTTATTTGCCCAAGAAAGTTTTAAAGCTTACCTATTGCCCATCGTCAATCCATTTGATGCGCTCAGTATTGTGGTGCTGATCACCTTTATTTGGCTGTTACTGCAACAGCAAAAATCTGGTTTAGAGCGTGGCTTGTTGGGCTTATGTAGTGTGTTGGGTGCGCTGTGGTTAAGCAGCTATATCGTGCTGCGTGCCTTACATGTTTATTTAGATACGCCCTATAACAGCCTTGCGCTTTGGCAAGATGCCACCGTACAAATGAGCCTAACTTTGCTGTGGGTCAGTTTAGCCTTTATCACCATGCAGTTTGCCAGTCGTAAGCGCTTTAAACGTGTTTGGCTGTTAGGGGGTAGTGTGTTGCTATTGGTGAGTTTGAAATTAGTGCTATTGGACTTAGCCCATATTGGTACCTTAAGTCGGGTTTTATCATTTTTAGGTGCAGGTGGGCTGATGCTGCTGATTGCCTATATTGCCCCCATGCCTGAACAAAGCCATTAAATCTAAAGCCCAACTTGAAGTTGGGCTTTTTTTAGAGTTTAGGTTCGCGTTGTATCTGTTCTTGATTAGCATATTGATCAACGTCTAGCTGCTTGCTTTGAGCAGATGGAATTGGGCGATCGACAAAGCCCATTTTAGGCACGGGAATCTCAATTTGATTATCAACAAAGCCATTACGAATACGCTCGTGCAATTCATCTTTGACTTTTAAAAAGTTTTCACGCTGACACCACACTGCAAATAAAATCTCAATCGAAGATTCTCCAAAGGAAGTCACGGTCACCGCAGGTTTAGGATCAGCCAAAACCAATGGATATTTTTGTGCCACATCTAACAACACGCGGCGCACTTTAATGATGTCTTCATCAAAGTTGATGGCAAGGGTAATGGGAATTCTGCGAATCGGGAATTTAGATAAGTTTTGTACAGGCGCACGAATCAGTTGTTCATTAGGTAAACGCACATAAACGTTATCTTGGGTGAGGAGTTTGACTGAAAGTAAATCAATGGAAATCACTTCGCCTTCAATGGTATGGCCACGAATTAAAGTAATTTGAATGGTATCACCCACTTCAAAAGAGCCTTCGCCAATTAAAAACATACCGCTAATTAAGTTACTCGCAGATGTTTGCGAGGCAAAACCCAAGGCGACCGTCAAAATCCCCGCAGCACCTAAAAATACACTGAGTTTAAAACCCGCTTCTTTTAGGCCAGCAATCATAAACAGTAAAAAAATACTGTAAAAAATCCCACGCCGCCACACCAAACTTTGATGGGCATTAAACTTCGTGCCTACGGTGCGAATAAAGGTGTTGGACACAACTCGCGCAATAAAAAAACCTAAGCTAATAATGACAATAGCAATGATAATTTCAATAATGCGATCGCTTTTCCAACCAGCAAAGGTGCTAGAGAGACTGCTAAACACACCATCGACAATTTTTGAATCTGACATGACAATCCCTAGAAGAATGAATCAAACATATTAAATAATACGCTGCCTGATTCGCGTGGCGGCTGTAGATAGGTGACTTCTCCAGCATGAATGGGGGTGCGGTTTTCAATACGAATGCGTGGCGGTCGATCTAAGCCTTCATGATTGACCCGAATTTGTGAGGTCCATAAACGTCCGGTACTTTCGCTAAAAAAAAGCGGCAGGGCAGTAACAGGCACATTCATGCGGTCAAAGCGCAGTTGTTGATTGCTGGTGTTATGAAACTCAATGGGGGTAATGGCACGAAAGGCTCGTGGCTTGAGTTGATTAAGTTCGGTACGACCATCCACAGAGGTGGCATAACAAATCTCACCTAAACGATGATTCGGGCCAAACCAAGTATCTTTGGGTAAAATTACGGGGATATCAAATAATGGTTCACGTTGACCTTCGACAAAGCCTGCAATCCAAAGCGGAGTACTAATATATAAAGTACCGCGTTGACTGGCTGGAATATAAATCGGGTCAACGGGTTTAATCACCACCGAACGATTGGCTAAACGTGGCATCAACTGTACAGTACCGTGCGTGCTTTTAAACATATAGCGTTCGATATGCACTGGCTGTGGAAAGGCAAAAGCAGGATCTTCTATTGGGTGCCACTGCTGTTCATAATCATATTGCACTTGTGGGCGATGATATTCTAAGCGCCACTCTTGTAAGCCACGCGTTAAACGTAAGAGCAGTGAACCAAATTGCCAAGCACGCGCCTGACCAATCTCAAAACTATATTCGCCCCACCATTTGGCAATCGGGCTAAAGGCATTGGAGTGCATTAATATCCTAGTCCGCAAAAAACTGACTTCACGCTGTCATGTGCTTAGAGTACACTCAAAATAATTTTTTTCATCATGATAATTTGTGATGCAGCCATTAAAACACGTCCAACTTCCTTATAGTTTTGCCAAGCGGCATGCCATTTTAATTCGCTATGCAGGTGATCAACCCATTATCGTGCGCCGTGACCAGACCCCTTTACTTGCCATTCAAGAAGCCAGACGCATTTTAGGCGTTCCTGCACAGCATGAATTGTATGATGAACAACAATTTAACCAACTGCTCAGTAGTAGTTTTGCAGGGGATAGCGGTGAATCACAACAAGTGGCTGCAGGTTTAGAAGATCATCCTGACTTATTGTCTTTAGCTGATTCTGTACCTGAAGCTGAAGATTTAATGGATCAAGAAGATGATGCGCCGATTGTGCGTCTCATCAATGCCTTATTGTCTGAAGCGATTCGTGTGGGTGCATCGGATATTCATATTGAATCTTTTGAAAAAAAACTTTCGGTACGTTTGCGCGTCGATGGGCAATTGCGTGAGATTGTCCAACCGCGCCGTGAACTCGCACCCCTTTTAGTGTCACGAATTAAAGTCATGGCGCGTTTAGATATTGCCGAAAAACGTGTCCCACAAGATGGGCGTATTTCGCTACGTTTAGCCGGACGTGAAGTAGATGTGCGTGTCTCAACTTTGCCATCGAGTCATGGTGAGCGTGTGGTGATGCGTTTACTCGATAAACAAGCCGGCCGTTTAAATATGAGTCATTTAGGCTTGATGCAAGAGGATTACAGCCGTTTAAGCACTTTAGTGCATCGTCCGCATGGCATTATTTTGGTGACGGGACCAACCGGTTCCGGTAAAACCACCACCTTGTATGCAGCATTGGCGGATCTTAATGATGGTTCACGCAATATTTTAACCGCTGAAGACCCAATCGAGTATCAACTTGAAGGCATTGGTCAGACCCAAGTCAACACCAAAGTAGATATGACTTTTGCACGCGCCTTAAAAGCCATGCTACGTCAGGATCCAGATGTGGTCATGGTAGGTGAGATTCGTGATTTAGAAACCGCAGAAATTGCAGTTCAAGCATCGTTAACCGGTCATTTAGTGTTATCGACATTACATACCAATACCGCAATTGGTGCGGTAACGCGTTTAAAAGATATGGGCATTGAGCCGTTTTTATTATCAAGCTCGTTAATTGGCGTGATTGCCCAGCGTTTGGTACGAACCTTATGTCATCATTGTCTGATGTGGCGCGCGGCAGATGAGTTTGAACAACAAGTCTTTGCTGATGTGACTGTACAACAGCAGTTGCAGCTACCGCACCCTAAAGGCTGTGAGCATTGCGGGAATACTGGTTTTAGTGGTCGTACTGCAATTTATGAAATTGTGCCGGTAGATGAACAGATGCGCCGCTTAATTCATGGCAATGCCGCAGAATTTGAATTAGAACAGTACGCCCGCCAGTCGGCAGGCTCAATTCGTGCCGATGGTTTAAGAAAAGTTTTAGAAGGTAAGACCACTTTAGAAGAGGTGTTACGTGTCACCAATGCTGCTAGTGAATAATTACCACAGGCTGACAATTTTTTGCATTAACTGATCACGAAACGGTGCAGTTGGATTGCCGGGGTTGCGCAAGGTTTCATTTTCATAAAAGGCTTGCCATGCTTGCGCCATGTCTAAGGTTAAGCCTTTTTGTTTCATGAGGTTTACATCGGCACGAGTGACATTCTCAAAACGTGCTTTGGCATCATGTGGGCCACCGCCCCAAGCAATCACACCTTTACCAAATGCGGGTAAATTCATGTCATGTGGTGTTGCTGGAATTTGCAAACGTTGATAAGCAGGATTCACCAAAGATTTAAGCGCAGGACGGACTTTTTCAGAAATGACTAATTCAGCTTGTGCTAAAGGCGCAAGTGCGACAAGACTCGCAGCGATAAAGAGCAGTTTTAGCATTGGAATAACCTAAACAAATAATCTTTGATTATAGAAAAATTCACTATAAAAAACAGCGCTGCTAGATTGGTGCTAACTAGCGCTGTTTTTGTATCGGAAAATTAGAATGAATAATTGATTAAAACACGGTGCTGCATCAGCGGCATTGATTCACGAATCTTAGCTTGCTCGGCTAAATCAAAAGGCACTGTAATTAAGCCTGCACCTTGTGTATCAATATGCGCAAGCACATGACCACGGGAATGTGTGGCTGCGCTATGTCCCCAAGTTTGGCGTTTTTCACCATGCCAGCCTTGCTGTGCTGAACCTAATACCTGACATTGACTGTCCATGGCACGAGCTTGCAATAATAACTGCCAATGCATTTGACCAGTGGTATACGTAAACGCTGCAGGCGCAGTTAAAATATTCGCGCCTTGTTGACGCAATTTAAGCGCAAGTTCGGGAAAACGTAGGTCATAACATACCATTAAACCAATATTGCCAAAAGGCGTGTTTGCCACGACCACATCGGTACCTGGCTCAAAATACTTTGATTCTTGATAGCCACCGACTGCATCGCCCACTTGCACATCAAACAAATGAATTTTGTCATAACGCGCTTCGGTCTTTTCTGGACTAATGCATAAGCTTACAGTACGTACCCGACCATCTTGAATGATCGAACCATCCGGGCGATAAGGGCAGGGTAAGGTACCCGCCACAATCCATAGATTGTAGCGATGTGCCAGTTGTTCTAAACGTGCTTGAAGCACTTCAAACTGCTCTGCGGTTTGGCGTTGTTTACCACCTGCAAAGCAGACAAAGTTTTCCGGGAACACAATCAAAGATGCGCCAGCTGCCTGACTCTGCTGCATCAATTGTTCAATGACGCTGAAGTTGGCTTCAATATCATCTTGTGAATTCATTTGTGCAACAGAAACTAAAGTCATGGCTACTCCGTGTTATACATTTTGATTGGACTGTTGTAAGTTTTCTTGTTCTTTTTCAAGTTGTTTAACCAAAGGCTCAAACATATTTTGGTTATTTTGGTTAAGCTTCATTAATGTTTTATGTGCATCGAGCACAGTCGTCAACATATTACGATGGTTAACATTTTCGTCTACCAAAGCACGGGTACACACCTGAGGATCGCCACAATAATTTAAAATCACAAACACCTGACCTAAGCCCATACTATTGGCCAAAGTGGTGATATCTGGATTGGTGGACAACATCACGGCTTGAATTTGGTGGATTTGCTTCAGCTTCAGCCCAAGTTTCGCCAAAACACCAAGTACAGTGCTATCAATAAAGGTGGTTTGGGTGAGATCCACAAGCGCACCCACAACATTTTCATGTTGTTCTAATTTATTGAGAAGTTTATCGAGACTGATACAAGATTGGGCTCGCACTTCGCCAATAAGCTTAAAAATGTGCGTTCCGTCCAAACTTGCGTATTCAACATGACCTGTTGACATATAAATGCCATTTGCAGAGAAGGATAGAAAATTATCCCATAGCCGATAGGGATAACTCAAGTATGGATCAGTCGTATAGGCTTTGTAAGTATTGTAACTATTTGATAAATATTTTATTTCATACGTCTTAAACTTAAGATGGCAATGTCATCTGCAACGTGCTCAGGCGCTTGAAATGATTGATTTTGCAAGTGAAATACCAATTGTTCAAATTGTTCGCTTAAGCCGCCTGTGAATGGTTCAAGCGCACCATCTGAACAAATAATAAACCGCGCGTCGCGATTTAAAGTACATTCGAATTCTTCAACTTCTAAATCTTCGGTTAAGCCTAAAGGGAAACTACTGGTGTTGAGTACCTTAGGTGGCTGATTTTTCTCAAAAATAATTGCAGGTGGATAATGTCCTGCACTTGACCAACGGATTTGGTGGGTATCGAGGTTTAAAATTCCCGCCAGCATGGTGATATGTTTTTCAATATTTTCTTGCACCAACATGCCATTGAGTTTTTTGAGTAGCTCGCGTGGAGTTTTAGAACGACCATGAAAAGCCGCCATCCATGAGGTAAGTAAAGAACTCGTCACACCATGACCTGAAACATCAGCTAAATAGAATATAATTTCTTTGTCACTGATTTTCCAATAGTCGTACCAATCCCCAGATAGATATGCTGAAGGTTTAAATAGCGTTTCTATTTGGTAATTTGGTAGTTCGATGGGATTTGGCAGTAAACGTTGTTGTAATTCAGCTGCCGAAGGTAAATCACGACTGTCCTGATTGCGTTTGTACTTAGCATCAATACGCAATAATGCTGCTTGTGGATTTTCAGGTAAACGATTCCAAATCCAACCCGCTAAAGCGCCTTGTTCCCATGCTTGTGACAAGGCACTGCCTTCTTGATCGAAGGCCAAGACGATGGTAGGCAAGCTCCATTTATGGTTCAAGTAATCTTGCACATCAGCGATGGCAATGATGGTAGGGTCATACAAGTGAATGTCTTCTATGCGAATCATTTGTACACTGGGTAGTGTATCTAAGACCTGATCTAAATAAGCGATATCGCGAGTCGGTTGAATGAAATACATAAAGACTGTGTATGATCCTAAATAACAGTAAGTTGAACTACTATAGCAATCAATTGCCGGCAAAAGTGCAGCAGCAATTACGCGATGCTGCAATTTTTGCAAAAGTTTTTAGATTTTATTGATCTAGTTCAAGCTTTTCTTGCTCTAGATCACTAGCATCTTCAAATTCATCATCAATAAAACTGATAGAGCTACCATCGGCATCGCGTTTTTGCGCAATTTCAAAGTTTTTACGTTGTAAATAAATATCACGCATTGCGGCATATTTATCACCTTGTAAAACGTTCTCTAAATCCAGTAAACGCGCCCGCGTATCGACACCACGCCACGCAATTTCACCCCAATATAAGCCATCATGATCATCAAGCATATATTTTTGTGGTCGTGCTTGGCTATCGACTATGCTGCCTATGCCATCACGTAGAGTACTTGGGCCGAGTAAAGGCAATACTAAATAAGGACCAGATGCTACCCCATAAAAGCCTAAAGTCGTGCCTAGGCTTTCATCTTCACTGTCTAGACCTAAACGACGAGCAGGATCAGCTAAACCTAAAGTGGTTAAGGTATTAATGGTAAAACGGCCAAGGGTTTTTGCAGCACGTAACGGTTTGCCTTGCACCAGTTGATTGACAGCATTCCAAGGTTCATCCAAGTTTTTACGCGCTTGCGTAAAAGAACCACGCACCTGTTCAGGTACTTTTTCACTATATGTAACCGCAACAGGCCTTAACAAAGTACGATCTAAAGCCTCATTAAATGCATAAACCTGACGGTTTAAAGGTTGCAGGGGATCTTTAAGCTCTTCACTCTGAGCTGCATTAGCATCGACTTTAAATTGATCAACACGCAATTCTTTTAATTGTTTTAGGCTTTCAAGACGCGAAACTTCGCTGCTTGCTGACGTATTGGATTGATGTTCTGTTGCAAAACTTGGCGCACTTAGCAATAAACCGCTAAGACCTATCCATAGATAAGAACAATGACGCATATAAAATCCTAATTGATGAATGTGTTATCAAGGTGAATCGGGCAAGGCCACAGCGTTGTATAAAAGCTATTAAAGCAAATTTAGGCGAAAAATACAGAAAAAAGCCTAAAATGGATAAAATATATTCGAGCACAAGTATTTTTATTCGTTTTTTGAATAAAACACTTGCAAGCTCTTTAAATCTCTCTATAATGCTCATCCATCGGTAGCGAACGAGATTTGCTGACCGTCTTACTTCTGACGAAGAAGTAAGAAAATCATTAAGAGATTATGAAGAACAACTTGTGTGGATTTTTACTGGTTGATCAATCGAATATATTTTCATTGATAATTGGTAAGAATTTCTCGAAGTTTATTTGAGCAAATTTTTTGTCAGTAATTG
>NZ_PJRJ01000115.1 GCF_003711395.1 Acinetobacter sp. B51(2017) | reverse complement strand
TTTTCGGGCGTTCGATTGAACATTCTGTCGCATCAATAATGACCCAGTTAAAGTGTTCTTCTGCTGTGGTTATGCTTCGTTTTGGCAGGGTAAAACGTCTTGATTTCATCAATTCATCTTCAACCTTCTTAATGGTTCGATTCAGCTTACTTTTCGCGATATGGTAATTTGCCGCTAATTCCAGTTGAGTACTATAGTTGC
>NZ_PJRJ01000114.1 GCF_003711395.1 Acinetobacter sp. B51(2017) | reverse complement strand
CCCTTGCAGATGATGCTGTGACCCAAGCAGAAGTTGATGACTTAACTCAAGCCCTTGCAGATGCACAACAAGCGAAAGCGGATGCACAAGCAGCGGTGGATGCAATTGTTGACGACTTCCCAACCGAAGCGGGTGACTTCCAAGACCGTGTAGATGCCTTGACTGATATCGTGATCCCAGCGGTGAACGATACCAACGAAAACGGTA
>NZ_PJRJ01000113.1 GCF_003711395.1 Acinetobacter sp. B51(2017) | reverse complement strand
CGTGATCCCAGCGGTGAACGATACCAACGAAAACGGTACGCCAGATGCGGATGAACTTGCAGCAGTTGAAGACCTTGTAGCAGAAGCAGAAGCAGCATATGCAGCAGCAGAACAAGCTCTTGCAGATACCCTTGCAGATGATGCTGTGACCCAAGCAGAAGTTGATGACTTAACTCAAGCCCTTGCAGATGCACAACAAGCGAAAGC
>NZ_PJRJ01000112.1 GCF_003711395.1 Acinetobacter sp. B51(2017) | reverse complement strand
CAACCCAAGCACACGTTGTTTGAGCATTGGAAGCTAACGAAATCTGTAATGATTGAAATGCCAGTTGATGTGGGTTGATCGAATAAACGATCCGTTGATAGGATGGTAATGATTTAAAAAACTTGGAATAAAAGCGCTTTATCATTCCATAAAAGGCTTTGAAATGATGAAGTTGAGAATTATTGTCCCAAACAGCAATAAAGATGATTTCAGAT
>NZ_PJRJ01000111.1 GCF_003711395.1 Acinetobacter sp. B51(2017) | reverse complement strand
TTTGCCTGAAGGCAAAGGGATCGACTGGAATGTGGTGATCGTAGATGCCACAGAAATTCCAATACAAAGACCTAAAAAAACAGAAGAAAAGCTATAGTGGCAAGAAGAAAGCACATACTTTCAAAGTTCAGGCCATTATCCATTATAGAACTCAGCAAGTTCTGAGTTTATGTACGAATCGTGGTGCTGTACATGATTTCGAACTCTTCAAACGCAACTTGA
>NZ_PJRJ01000110.1 GCF_003711395.1 Acinetobacter sp. B51(2017) | reverse complement strand
TTAGAAAAATGCCGAAGATCATCAGCAAATGATTGCTCAGTTCACTGCCACATAGGCAGCTTAGAAATGCTTTAATGTTCTTGCATGGATCGTTAAACAGTTCACTGCCACATAGGCAGCTTAGAAAATCATAGACGCATTCGCATTATTAGCAGACATGTTCACTGCCACATAGGCAGCTTAGAAATTTCCGATTGGCCAATTGGTTAAAAAGCGGATGTTCA
>NZ_PJRJ01000010.1 GCF_003711395.1 Acinetobacter sp. B51(2017) | reverse complement strand
CGCCATCGTTCTCTTTCAGGTTATTTCGCTGGAATTTACGCATCCTTATGTGCTTATCAAATCTGTCATCAAAATAAGCCTCAATTTATAACGATGTAAAATCAGGCTTATCCATGATTCGGGTTAAAATTAACATAATACAGGTTATACGAAATCGGTTTTATTAGTTTATATAATTCAATAGCTTAACCAAAAATCAAAAGCCCAATTCTCAGTAGTTGGGCTTTTTACGTGAATGAGACCGTTCCACGATTATTTAATAAGCAATGTTCCACACTTTTGTTCATCAAAATTAAACAATCTTGCTCGAATATACTAGTTAAAAAAACGACTCAAAAAGCTCTTCTTCACAGGTTGCTCTGGAGCGACTATCTCCTTTGGTAATTTTTCTTGAGTAGTCAATCCGTCATATTTTACTTTTACATAGTCCTCATCCCTTGGATTTGCCTCAGTCCTTTCCAAAGGATTAGCTTGATCCTTAGTAACTTTTGGAGCTTCTAAAAGACGTTGCATAGCTTCAATTTGATTTTGATAAAAAGCTTCTCTCTCTTTGGAATCATCAAGCTGATTTTTTAGGATATCTATCTGCTGTCTAAGTAGTAAAACTTCTGCCGAAATTTGATTGTCTACTTTTACAGATTCTTTTACATCTCGTCTTTTTACAGGTTCACCAAAAATGCGTATAGCTTCTGCTAGATCAATCTTATTTTCAGAATTTTTGCTTAAAATTCCTTTATTTATATTATTGTAAATGGTCTGTCTATTTATTTTATATAGCTTGGATAGCTCAAGAACTGTGAGGCTTTTCATCTTGTCAAAATATGCCTAAACTTGTAAAAATCAATTGTCTATTAGACAGCCTAATAGACAATCAATCAATATAGAAACTTATACGCTCTCAAAGCCAACTTGATTTAGATATGGCAAAAATTCTTCAATCTTTTTACTGTCTTTTAGCATTTCAGCTATACGTATAGCAAATTGTTGATAGCTTTCTGTACCTTCTGAATAATGTCCTAATTCAGGTAATTCAGATAGCTTGCTAGCGAAATAATGTCGTTGCTTATCAGTCATAGTCTTAATGATAGTTAATTTCTTAGCATTACTAGATTTTTTGGTTTTATAAGAGAAAGAAAAACCTGAAATTGAACGACCTTCCTTATGCTGTTCCACTTTAACAATGATATCCGTATGTTCATTAATTTGTTTAATGGCGGATTCTAGTACTCGTCTTTTAAACGTATCTATTCGAGGGTAATCATCTGATCCTAAACCTAACTTAGATCGAAAGTCAGATATCTCGAATATGGGAGTTTTTCCAACTTCTCGCCAAGAAATGAGTAGTTCATACAACCTAATCGCATACTTTCCACTTAGCTGAGAAACTTGTTTAAGTTGATAACTAGTGAACTGCTTTTCTAATCTAGTAATCAACGGAATAACATCAACTGTAAAAGTAACCTCTAAAATCGCAGCTTCGTCGATATATGCAATATTCTGTACCCATCTTGATATCACTTTTTTCTGCTTTCCTGTTTTGGAATCAATCGTGTAATAAGTAAATTGTCTGCCAAACAGATTAGTTACAGCTGTTTTTAGTGCTTTATAAGCTGCATGCTTGTTTACATTAAAACGTTCCATATATTCACTAGCATGAATACGCAATCTAGTATTCGCATCGATCTCAGATTGAGTTTTACGTGCCTGTACTATGGCTAAAAGCATGAGTCTTTGCTCAATTGTATCTAGGTTATAGCTGGCATTAATTAAGGCATTATCTTTTACTATTAAGTCATTAGAATACATTTATTACACCAAAATTTTATTTGGTGTAATTACACCATCATTCTTAAATGGTGTAAATAGGTGACTTTTTGGTGTGGTATAGGTGACTTTTTGGTGTGGTATAGGTGACTTTTTGGTGTGGTATAGGTGACTTTTTGGTGTGGTATTAGGTCTGAAACCCTTGCCATATAAGGCTTTTGGCGGACGTAAAAGTATTAAAATATATTAAAAATAATTAAAAAGAGCTTCGCTCCATTTTTTGTTAAAAAAAGAGAAGATTTTTTGTTTTCAGAGTAGCTAAATTTCAGGTCTAAAATCTGTTTGTTTACGACGTTCTTTTGATTTCAATATTCTGAATACATGGTTAATCCCTATGTTGAACAGCCCTTAAAATGCATTCTAAGCCCGTTTAAGCCGTGTTTATCTCAAAAACTATCCTATCTATGTGTTCATTAAAAAAACGTGCTCTAAGCGCTTTATATGGCCTTTTTTGTTCATACAGCTCTGAATGAACATACAGCCTATTTAATTTGCATAGTTTTGGGTAACTAAACGTGTGCTTATCAACTTCAAATGCTGAAATTCAGCTAGGCAATCGGCATACTCTAGTCATTTTTCAATGTATGGGTTTCTTGGATCTTCAAGTATTTCTTTTAAAGCGATCGCTAATTGTTTTTCATCATTATTAACACTTCGGCCAAGGCTATTGAGATAACGTGTTACATCGAAATTATGTCCTCTTAGAGAAATTGCTAAACCTATAACATGAGTTAACTTCTCTAGATCATTCTTTCTAGGGTGCAGACTTGTGACTTCCATCAGCTTACGGAATGAAGCACCTAAGAAGTAATTTTCACGATCACGCTGTTTTCTGGCTTGGATCTGTGGGCTTAGCAATTTCTGATCCATGCGTTGCTTGTCATTGCGCAGCTTATTCTCAGCTTTCTTCTGATCTACGTTTTTTAAGTAGGCTTTCAAGCCATCTAACATCAAGAAGTAAGCATCAATATCCTGACGTGCCGCCAAATCTAAAATCTCACGTTCAAAACGGCTATGTGATGATTGTGCTTTGATCAATGCTAAAGCGGCCATTTGCTTTTGATGTGCGTTCATTTCATAACGACATTTCTTCACCAAGGTCAGATCATCTTCTGACAAATCTGCCATGCTTTTTTTCTTGGCGATCATGTCCAAATAACGTTGTTGAACTTTACGTTTAAAGGGCAATTGACGGGTATATTGTGTTAATGAGTTGATATCTTCGGCAACCAATACCAATGCTTTACGACCGGCCATAGACCCTCTTTTTTTCGAATTTTGAAGAATTGCTACTTATGTTAGTACAGTAAACCATTTTGCGTTATTACAGTAGATTAAACAATTTATTCTGTATTGCAGAATAAATTGTTTATCTCGTTTCCCTGTCTTTTTTTGAAAACGTATCACGCTTGTGATAGTTTTGCAAAAAAGACAGTTCTCCTCGCCCTGCGGGGCAAAAGCGCCCACAATTTGGAAAAAATGGCCATGTACTATTTGAACGTTCGGCACAATACCAAAAAAGACAACAGCTCAAAAAACACCTTCCACTATCTGACCCGAACGGCACATTTTGCTGCACACAAAGATCAAGAAGAATTGGAATTGTGTCTGTCAGGAAACCTACCGGATTGGGCCGACAATGCACCGGAAAAATTTTGGGCGGCAGCCGATCGTTTTGAGATTGAACGAGGCCGAACCTCGGCCGTGATCACTGTGGCGTTACCGAAAGAATTATCTCGCTCTCAGCGAGCTGAATTGGTACACAGCTTGATCCAGGGCTTTACGGCTGAACATCAATTCCCCTATACCGCAGCCGTGCATCAGCATCCAAGTGCCTTAACCGGAGAAGAACAGCCGCATTTACATCTGATGTATTCAGAACGCAGCCTGAGTGACGGCATTGCCCGACCCAAAGAACAATTCTTTAAACAGTACCGTCCTAAGCATCCAGCGGCAGGCGGTGCGCCTAAAATGACCGCGAATGCGCTTGGCCAAGGCAAACATCAGATCCGTGTGTTTAGACAACAGGCCGAGGAGCTGATTAATGAGGCACTAAAACGTTATGCACCGACCAAAACCATCTGCATTGACGATATCAGCTTTGAGGTTGAAAACAGGGTGAGCTGCCTGTCCTATGCAGACTACAACGCCAAGTATGGCACTCAGCTCAAAGAGGTGCCGCAAATCCCACGTTGGAAGTTGCACAACCCTGTGGATGGGGAAATGATCTTAGCAGTACAGCAGCAAATTGCGGAGATCAAACGCATCCGTGAAGACAACAAAAGAGAACTGTATAAACAGGCCTATGAACTGGCAAAACAGCAACAGCTGGCCTGCTCTGCATTGGAGGCCGTGCAAGCGCTCAGCGTGTATGAAGTGGTCAATGAGCGAGAAACGCTGTATGAGCGGCATATTTTAGAATTGGATCGTAAAGCAAGAGAGGTCAAACGCTTGGCTGCGCATCAGGATCATGTCGAGGCCAAACATTACTTGTATATCATGGAGCGAAAACAAGAGCTGCTCATGCAGATGCTGCAGTTAGATCCTAGAAAAAACCTCCTGACGCTGGCCAAGACCATGATCCAAAATGATATCAAGTTGATCGCAGACCTTGAACACCATTGGGAGGTGAATGCATTTGAGCTCAAATGCGTTAAAAACTCGCAGCAATTGAAGCTAAATCGTATTCAAGAAAAATTAGACGTGATCGCATACCGAGAAGCGCAACAAGCTGCGCCTCAGCGAGAGCCCGAAGTGTCTAGCGAACGACGCCAGGATTGGGAGCCACCGGGTTTATTTTAAGCATGAAAAAAGGCCCAACATCCTGTTGGGCCTTTTTTCGTATGGGTTGTGCAAGGTATAACTCCTGTCGTACCTCTCTTCCATGTTGTAGAACTTATCATTTTTGTTTTTTGTTCCGGAACTTCCTGTTCCTTATGTACTCAGAATAGGGAAAGATCGTTTGATCTCATAGAGGCAATAGGCCCCAATGATTGTACGCTGAGGCTTACAGATCCAATTTCATATAAGAGATTTTATGTTAAACAGATATATTCATAATCAAAAATATTGGAAAAAATCTAATGATTATGACTATAAAATATAGGATATACGAATTAAGAAGTCGTGAATTGACATATAAATATCATATTGATATTTATCATAAAAAAAAATTCACTGTTTTTAGTATATGATATAAAATACATTTTTTTATAAATTTGATTTTTTATGCCTAAAGTTAATGAAGCAAAGTCTGAAAAAAAGATATATGAGAAACTGGTGCCTTTATCTTCCGTAGATGCTATACGTGTTGGTCTGAATGACAAAAAGAAGATTGCTATTCTAGAATTTGGTTATTCAAAAAGTTCTAATGTGATTGCTATAGATGTAAGAAAAGAGTTAACAGTTGAAATGGTTGAGAATTTAATTAATAACTTACAATCTTGTTTAGATGATCTTAAAGAACTTTAATATTTTTAGGTGATTTTATGTCATTAAAATATAAAACTTATATTTCTGAAAATATAGATAATTACAGTAGTAATTTTAAAGAAATAAGTAACTTTAATGAATATCATTATGATAATTTTAAAATAGAAGAAATTAAAAGAAGTATAAATGTTTCATTTGTTTTGAATAGCATAAAAAACTATAAAAGTTATAATCATTTCATATTTAATTTTTTTCAAGAAAGTGGTTATGAATCTAACTTATCTGAAGAAATATTAGATAAAAGTTTAGAAAAAAACTCACTTATTAATTTTATAAGATATTTTAATGAGTTGGAATATTTTTTAAGGAAAAGAGATTTTTATGTTGATTTAACTGAACTTGGATTTCTTAATATTAGGTTTATGTCTAGGAATAGAAACTCTGGTTATTTAGAGTTAGTATTTAATAAAAATGGCAAAGTTGATTTTGTTTCACTGGATAAAGAATATGATCCATTAGAGAAAAAAACTTATGTCATGCGAGGTTATATTGAGACATCCGATAGGTTGCAAAAGTCCTATAAAATCAATAGACTAATGTCTATTTTAAGACATCTAGATGTTGAAAACAAAGCTACTGATTGGAACTACTACATAGATAACTGAGTGTATTATGTCTCACAAAATAGAAATTATTAAAAAAACCGATAGTTTTATACAGGAAATAGATAAATTTTCTGACTATAATGATATTAGTTTTGATTTCGACGATAGCTTTGATGATATTGATCCTTTATATCAAATAGAATTTCTTTTTAGAATGGTAGGTTCTGGTAACTATAAAACTTACTATATTTTAAAACCTTATGAGATAGAAAGTAAAAAAATTAGTTTATTTAACTTAAATCAGGATTTCTTAAATAAGAATAACCATTTATGCACGAATGATTGTTTTTTACAATTCATGTTTTTCATAGTAATGAAAGATGTTGAACTGGATTTTGATTACTTAAAGAAACGAAAAATTGCTAATTTAATTACACGTAAAATTACCCAGTTAGCCAATACAGATGATGTTTTTAGAGAAAAAGTTGAATATATCCGTATTAGTATTTTAGAAGAACAGAATTATATAGAGCATGCAGATCATTGGGATTTAAAATATGCAAATGAAAAGTATTGTAAAGATGATTATATTCAACAACTACTTTTTAATTGTACTGTAGTTCATGACGTTAGTGCAGATTTTGAGTATTCAAATATGTTAGTAACTTGAATGATTTTATAAAATTAACCTAATCTGGATTATTCTAAATAATTCAGAAAATAAAAAAGCCCAACATCGTGTTGGGCTTTTTCGTATTGGGTGTTTAGGTATAACTCCTGTCGTACCTCACGTCCTAGTGTTGCACTTAGCATTATTGTTTTATGTGTTGGAACATCCTGTTCTCAATGTCCCCATCATATGAAAAATCGCAGGGATACCATAGACGCAATGCTCCCTAATTCATGTCAGCCTGAGCTTACAACGTTGCTCAAAACTTACCCCAAACTTTATCCGCAGAAATTGCGGACAATTTCAGGAATGGAAGTATTGAATTATCAGGAAAAAACTAAAACTTGAATATTTTTTGATCTGATTTGTTTTGGGAATGATGATGGCTCAGAGAATAGAGAATTAAAGAGACACAACTTGTCGTTTACTTTTTAATCTATTGCTAAATCTAGTGAAAAAAGCAGTAATGTACTCTAATTATTGTTTTTTATTAATTTTAAGAGTTATATCATTATGTCACGACCTGAAATACCGAATTTAATCACTTGGCCCCGAAACTTAAGTACGGCTCAAGGTGGCGGCCTGTCTACTATGCAGGGCGGTGGTATGTCCACAATGCAATATGGTGGTAGATCCACGATGCAATATGGTGGCATGTCCACAATGCAATATGGTGGCATGTCCACGATGCAATATGGTGGCATGTCCACGATGCAATATGGTGGATTGTCCACGATGCAATATGGTGGATTGTCCACGATGCAATATGGTGGATTGTCCACGATGCAGTTTGGTGGTCTATCCACCATGCAAGGTGGTGGATTGTCCAGAATGCAAGGTGGTGGCATGTCTACGTCATCTATAGATGTATATCGCAGTAATATTCCACCTTGGCCTGTATTCTTATTAGAACTTGAAAAAAGAGGTTATCGAGGTCAAGCGGAATTAATTCGTCGCAATATTCCATCGTTTTTATACCCAGAAAACTTCTTTTGATTATTAACAAATTCTAAAATTAACATAATACACGTTATGCGAAGTCAAAAATGGGAGCTTAAGCTCCCATTTTTATTGATGATTTTTTAATTCTTTCAGCATAGCATCCCGTAAAATTTCATTCATTCGTGTTTGATAACCTTTGCCTTGTGCTTTGAACCAAGCAAGTACATCAGCATCTAACCGAATTGAAGTTTGTTGCTTCACTGGGCGGTAAAATTGATTTTGGCGTACAGCACTGCTCCAATCGGTAATTTCAGGAATATCTGATAGATCTAGCTGATCATCCGGAACCGTGCCTTTAGCAAGCAAGCGTTGAATTTCAGCATCTTGCTTCTCACCAAATTTCTCATTCAGCTCTTTGCGTGAGTATCTAACCATGCTCATATTTGTTTCGCTCCGCTTTAGTCACTTGCCTTGCACTAATGATTCGTATGATTTCACAGTCATCTTCATCAAAAATGGTGTGAGCCACCAATAACATTAGTACACCTTTAACTCGTCCAATGGTTTGCCAACGTTCTTCACCATCGGTATGTCTGTCTTGGATTGAGATCCGTAATGGATCTTCAAAAACAAGGCTTGCAGTTTCGAAAGAGATATCATGCTTTTTCTGATTCTTTCGATTCTTAGCCTCATCCCATTCAAAATACTGTTCCATAAAAAACATTCAAATTTGTATATACAATAATGTATCACAAAATTGTATCACTCAACCCAATTAGTGTAATTTTTAGTCAAAATTATTGGCAAAACACTCCAAAACCGCTCATAAAAAAGCCGACTTGTTTCCAAGTCGGCTTTTGAACATCATCGAGCAAATAATTTATATCATAAGTTTTTGATTTTTATATGTTTCAATTTGTGCATTTCGTATAACCTCTATTATGTTAAATAGGATTACATGAAAGTTATCTGTATGATGAAATCTGACTTTTTGGAGGAAAATAAATGATTGTAGAAGAACCACTTAAAATAGAAAAAACAGATTTAGATTTTTCATTTTTTAAAGATGAAAAGCCTTTGATTTTAGATAGGGATGTTAGTGTTCTGATTCTTCCTAGTTTTACTCAGAATGATGCATTTCATAATGGGACAATTGATATTTTTTCCTATCTACAAAAGGAAATAGGAGAAAATAATGTTGAACTATTTGCATCGGATGATGAATATAAAGAGTTAGCGTTACACTCAAAAGCTTATTGGTTAGGTGTTTTTTTAGTAGCACAAGTGGCTGTACCAACATTCACAAATGTTATGAGTGATTATATTTCAAATGAATTGCAAGCTAAGAATGGCGATGAAATAGATTTCAACGTAATTATCGAAAAGAAAAATGATAGTAATATCAAAGTAACCTATCGTGGTGATGCTGAACATATTAATAGTGTTCTAGATAAAGTTAATGAATTGAGTAGAGATAAAGAAATTGATAAATCTACTAAATAACATAGATACTTTATTGCTAAGCAATTCTACAGATGAAAATCACTATAAAGCTGCTTTAGAAGAAATCAGTAAACTGCTAGAAATCAGTCAGAAACAAAGAAATGAAGATGTATCTAATTTGTTATGGAAATTGAAAACCATACTTGAGATTAAAGATGGATATATCAAAACTTTCTTTCTATTGAGAGATAAAAAGCATTATGACGCTTGGGTTTTATTAGAAAGAGTAGAAATAGACATATCTTTTCTAGAAAAGAATGTTGATGAAGATTTTATAAAAAAGTACAAGCTGTATTTTTATAAAGAAATTATTGAGAGTTGGCAATCTTTGTTCCCATATAAAATTTTCTTTAGTATGGGTTTTACAGTAAAGCGATATATATGCTCAATATGTGCTCATGTTATCCGGCCAAGGAGTAGATGTATTCATGAGAAAGGCAAAGTATACAATGGTGAATTGTGCTTTCATATAGGGGATGAAATTGATGATATTAAAGAAATTTCTATAGTAAAAAACCCTATGCAAAAATCATGTATAGCATTGATAGATTATGATTATAGTATTGTTGATTTTGTATCAGAAAGGTTAGAGTCACCTTTTGATTATTGGAAACCATTTAAGACAAAAAAGTTAACTGACAGAGCTGAATTCAATGAGGTTGATGAAAATGATCTTTGCCCATGTCAAGAAAATAGGAAGGTATTCAAAGAATGTTGTTTCAATAAAGAAAAAATTGAATTCCCACATATAGAGATAGCATTTAGAAAACCACCACCTTCTAATTTGGCGACGAACTTGATCAAAATATAAGGGAAAATATGAAGAGCATATTTACTTTCTTTAGTTTTCCTAAAATTAACCCGAATCATGGATAAGAAATTCAGTTGAAAAAAAAGATGACTGAGTTGATAAGTGAGTTACGACACAAACCATTCAACCAGCCATCCTATGTTCGAGTTTACAACTTTATTCTGCACGATTGATGATTTTTTTCAAAAAAATGAAGTGGTCTATTGGCAGTATCTAAAACAAGAAAATCCGAAGATCAGAAAGCGATCAGGTGTTCTATGCTTATCTGAAATCATCTTTATTGCTGTTTGGTACAAGAACTCTCAACTTCATCATTTCAAAGCCTTTTATGGAATGATAAAGCGCTTTTATTCCAAGCTTTTTAAAGCATTACCATCCTATCAACGGATCATTTATTTAATCAACCAACATCAACTCGCACTTCAAGCATTACATATTTCTTTAGCTTCCAATGCTCAAACAACGTGTGCTTGGGTTGACTCTACAACTCTACCTGTATGTAAAAATCAGCGTATTGAGCGCCATAAATCTTTAAAACAAATTGCCACACGAGGTAGAAGCTCAATGGGTTGGTTCTATGGATGCAAATTGCATGTATTGGTGGATGCTCAGGGTCAATTTATTCAGACCCAACTCTCGAATGGCCATACTTCAGATATAAAGCTTCTGCCGAAGCTCGCTCAAGGCTACATGGGTAAGATCTTCGGTGATCGTGGCTACATCAGTGAAACTGTAAAAGATAAACTAGGTGCACAAGATATTGAATTAATTACCTATCATCGCAAGAACATGCGAAGAGTGGAATTATCACCAGAGGATGAAATCATGCTGAGACAACGCAATAAAATAGAGACGATCTTTAGCTTATTGAAGCAACAATACAACCTAGTAAGCAGTCGCCATCGTTCTCTTTCAGGTTATTTCGCTGGAATTTACGCATCCTTATGTGCTTATCAAATCTGTCATCAAAATAAGCCTCAATTTATAACGATGTAAAATCAGGCTTATCCATGATTCGGGTTAATTAATAACTTTAATTCAAATTTTTTTAAAATTTCACTTTATTGGATAAATAGCATACTTGTTTTAAAAATCAACTATTAATTGAAATAATAGCAAAGACTTACTGTTGATTTAAAAATGTAAATAATTTTGACATAAAAAAAGCCTAGAAAAATCTAGGCTTTTTTTGCATTTAATTGAAAGTGAACAATTAAACGAAAGGAAGATTGATGTCTAAATCAAGCGTGTTTAGAGCCTGACCTAAACCATTCACAAGACCAACAGCGCCAGCACCTACTTGTTGAACAACATCACCAAGCTCATTTACAACAGGAACTTGAACATCTAAAGTTGGTGCTGCAGATTCAAGAACACCGTCTACAATATCTGCAACGTCCTTGAGTACGCCACCCACTGTGTCTAATGGGTTGGTTAATACATCTTTAACTAGTTCTAAAGGCTCGATGTCAGCAACATAGTTACCCAAACCATCAACATCGCCCACAACTTGATCTAAAGTTTCTTCAACGCCTTCAAGAATTGGACCAAGTACAGGAGCATCTTGAAGTTTATGTAACACAGGGTCGATTACGTCAGTCGCTAATGTATCCACTGTGTCTGCAACATCATTGACTACTGCGCCAACTGTATCTGTTACGCCATTAAGGAGTGTATCTACACCGTTTACAACTGAACCAGTTGATAGTGCATCAGCAGTTGAATGTAGTGTGTCGCTTAAGTTAGTGGTTAGGTTACCTACTAAATGATCCACAGTTGCAATCGTATCACCAATGATAGGTGCTTTTGCCAAACCATCCAGCACTGGATCTAATAATTGGCCTACTGCTTCAACAACACCATCCACTACTTTTGCAACTACTTCTACGATTTTACCTAAAAATTTAGAAAAACCTTGAGAAATTGCTGTGAATACACCGTTTAAACCTTTTAAACCACCAAAAAGAGCCATGTTCTAATCTCCAAAGTACAATGAGTAAACTGAGCAACTATATAGATGAGCCTCATCCCAAATAATCGACAAAAAACTCGGTCATATAGCCGCTCAATTTTGGATAAAAATAAGTTATGACAGTCTGTATTGTTTGATCTGCCATAGGCAAAAAATATCTAAATGCATTACTTTTTACAAAATATTAATTTTAAACAGCAAGTTAAATAGAATATTTTTTACTACTTATAGCATAAAAAAACTAAAGTTGAGTAAAACTGTCAGAATTTTTTATGTATTTGTTAATATTTCTAATGGATATTTTTAGCACTAAAAAACAAAGCGAAAATAATGTCGATAAATGCTAAGAAAATAGATTTATTTGGTAAATAAAATGAAAATTATTATAAATAACACCAGTATTAAAATACTCAAATAAGTGAGATATTTTTCCCAAATTAATGTGTGACGTACATCACCATAGACATTTTTTTGGTTAATACCAGGTTTAAAAAGTAAGTAAAATGCCAATAACCAATTGGCAAAAGGTATCATGCATAATATGGCCCAATATGGGTTTAGCTCACAGTCATGTAAACGGCGTACTGTAAACACAATATGAAAATAAACTGCCCCGATTTGGGCAATCAGTAACAGCAGCAGCGCAATTATACTGCTGGCATCGATGATGAATATTGCTTGATCAAATAAATGCGGTGCAATTAGCCATGCTGTACCCAGTAGCATCAATAAACCCAAGGCAAGTAACATGTGCCAAGCAAAATAAGAGATACGACCAAAGCGTCCATGCATAGATAGACCTTCGTAGGCAGGATCTTGAGAAGACAAATACATGAGGCTGTCCTTTTTTCTTGTTATGTGCTTACCATAATTTAAAAATATCGCCTGTCCTAGCTTGCTTTTGTAAATAAAAAAAGCCCAACCGAAGTTGAGCTTTTGTATACCATACAGTTAAAACTTAGATGTTCCAATCCACAAAGTTTTTGAGCAACTGTAAGCCAGCAGTGTGGCTTTTTTCTGGATGGAATTGAGTTGCAAATAGGTTGTCTTGATGCAGCGCGGTACAAAAATCGATGCCATAGTTGCAAGTGGCAGCCACAATGCTTTGATCTTGTGGTTCTACATAAAAACTATGCACAAAGTAGAAACGCGCATCTTGTTCAATGTTATTCCACATTGGATGGCTCGGGTCGGCTTGATGTACTTGATTCCAGCCCATATGCGGTACTTTTAAGCCATCTATATCTGGGAAGCGTTTCACTTGTCCTTTGAAAATACTCAATGCATCGGCACCGCCATTTTCTTCAGAATGTTGCATTAAGGCTTGCATTCCCACGCAAATGGCGAGTACAGGTTTGTTAAAGACGGCATTACGTACCACTTCATCAATCCCTGCGTCATGCATACCTTGCATGCAGTCACGCATTGCGCCAACACCTGGGAATACAATTTTATCTGCTTGCGCGATGAGTTTAGAATCATTGGTGACATCTACTGTTGCACCAACGTGTTCTAAGGCTTTAGCAGCAGAGTGTAAATTCCCCATGCCATAGTCAAGAAGGGCAATACGCGTCATTACAACGTTCCTTTAGTTGAAGCGACTGTATTGGCCGCGCGTGGATCAACTTCACATGCCATACGTAGCGCACGCGCAAAGGCTTTAAAGACACTTTCAATTTGATGGTGGCTGTTTTTACCACGTAAGTTGTCAATATGTAAGGTCATTAATGAATGATTTACAAAGCCTTGGAAAAATTCAGAGAATAGATCGACATCAAAGCTACCAATACGGGCACGCGTAAATGGAATGTCCATAAATAAACCTGGACGACCAGAGAGGTCTACGACAACACGGCTTAATGACTCATCGAGTGGCGCATAGAAATGACCGTAGCGTTTTAAGCCTTTTTTATCACCTAAGGCTTGGGCAAAGGCTTGACCTAAAGTAATACCACAATCTTCTACAGTATGATGGTCATCAATCTCTAAATCGCCATCACAATGAATGTCGATATCAAACAGACCATGACGCTTGATTTGGTCGATCATATGATCTAAAAAAGGAACACCGGTATTGAGGGTGCCTTGACCTGTACCATCAAGATTCACACGAACACGGATTTTAGTTTCGTTAGTGTTTCTTACCACTTCACTGATACGCTCTGTCATAGACACATTCCTCAAAACGTTAAAAATTTAAGCGAAACGCAAATACTAGATTGCTTAGGAGGGTTTAGCAATGCCTATTACCGTACATGCCTACACGTCTTTAGAAAATAATGACTTTCGGAGTCAACTTGAACGCTTATACGACTTAAGTCCTGAGTTTTCTAATGGTCAGGATGCCTTAAACCAACTTGAGCAGAGTCTTGCGTTGGATACTTTACTGTATACCGCAGAGTTTAACAGCAAATTAATTGGCGCAATTTGGTGTCGTGAGCAAGATACGCAATGTATTTTAGAATATGTGGTGGTGCATCCTGCCAATCGTGGTCGTGGAGTGGCTGAGCGTTTAGTCAGTGAAGTGTGTCGCATGCAAGAACAGAAAGGAATTCAGACTTTTAAACCCGGTTGTGGCGCGATTCATCGCTGTTTAATGACACTTGATAAGCTTTAAAAGCATTATTTTGTGGATTTTGCTGTAAAAATAAACACTTGAATTAAAAATCAAGACTTAGGGCTTGACGCTTAGAGCTGAAAACGCTTTAATACGTGCATCGGCGTGATAGCTCAGTAGGTAGAGCAACGGATTGAAAATCCGTGTGTCCCCAGTTCGATCCTGGGTCTCGCCACCATATTCAAAAAAGCCTCAAACAAAAGTTTGAGGCTTTTTTTATACTTAAATTTTTTTATTAAATGAATATTTAATAAATTTTAAAGAAATGTGTTGACTAATATTCTAAGATAGGGCTTAATACACCGCATCGGCGTGATAGCTCAGTAGGTAGAGCAACGGATTGAAAATCCGTGTGTCCCCAGTTCGATCCTGGGTCTCGCCACCATATTCAAAAAAGCCTCAAACAAAAGTTTGAGGCTTTTTTTTATACTTAAATTTTTTTGCGTATAATGATTAAAAATAAAAAAAATGAGCGATAGCCAAATGAAAGATTTATTTTCAGAATACAGTGACTGTTATCAAAAAGCGCGTCCGACTTATTCAGAAGAAATTATTGGGCAAATTTTATTATCTGTACCAAAGCGAGAAATGGCTTGGGATGTTGGTGCAGGCTCAGGTCAATTTACACAATTATTAGCACCGCATTTTAATCATGTCTTGGCCACCGATATTAGTGAAAATCAGCTGCACCATGCACCTACGCTTGCCAATGTGCGCTATGAGATCAAAAAAGCCGAGCAAAGCGATTTAATGGCGCATGTGGTGGATTTAGTCACGGTAGCGCAAGCGGTACATTGGTTTGATTTTGAACGCTTTTATAAGGAAGTAAAACGCGTGCTTAAACCAGAAGGGGTATTAGCCATTATTGGTTATGGTTTGATTGAAGTTCATGATACCAAACTCAATGCCAGCATTCAGCATTTGTACCAGCAGGTTTTAAGGGATTATTGGGACACTGAACGACATTATATCGATGAGGGCTATCAAACGATTCCCTTTCCATTTCAGGAAATACCAACACCTGAGCTTGAGCTTAATTATGTATGGACAGCGCAACAGCTGTTTGAATATTTAAGCACTTGGTCAGCGGTACAGCATTATGAACGACAAACGGGGCATTCAGCACTCACTGAAATTGCTGATGATTTAAAGCAATACTGCGGGATGTCAATTAGCGTGACTTTTCCTGTGTTATTACGCTTAGGGCGGCTCGCACAAGTATAAAAAAACGCCCAGATGGGCGTTTTTTTAGAGCATTGGCTTAAGCTTCTTCAGTCACAAGCATTGAGCCTGTTTCTTCGAAGTTTGAGTGCCAAGAAAGCGCTTCAGTTAAGATGTGCGGCGTTTGACCACCTTTAGCACATGCACGATCGAAGTAATCGTTTAGTGCATCTTGGTACATTGGGTGTACACAGTTATCAATAATCGCACGCGCACGTTCGCGTGGCGCTAAACCGCGCAGATCAGCTAAACCTTGTTCTGTCACCAATACGTCAACGTCATGGCAAGCATGGTCGATGTGTGAGGCAAATGGAACAACAGATGAGATTGCACCACCTTTGGCGATTGACTTAGTCACGAAAATTGCAATGTGTGCGTTACGCGCGAAGTCACCTGAACCACCAATACCGTTCATCATCTTAGTACCGCATACGTGAGTTGAGTTCACGTTACCGTAGATATCAAACTCAAGTGCAGTATTGATACCAATAATACCTAAACGACGTACGATTTCAGGGTGGTTTGAAATTTCTTGTGGACGAAGCACAAGTTTGTCCTTGTATGCTTCGATGTTATTAAATACTTTCTCACCAAATTTTTCAGATAAAGTGATTGAAGAACCAGAAGCGAACTTCATTTTGCCTGCATCAATTAATTCGAAAGTACAGTCTTGTAGTACTTCTGAGTACATCACAAGATCTTCAAAGTTAGATTCTTTTAGACCAGTAAGTACCGCATTGGCAATTGAACCAATACCTGCTTGTAATGGACCTAAGTTAGATGGCAGACGCTTTGCTGCAACTTCACGTTCAAAGAATGCGATTAAGTGATCAGCAATGCTTTGAGTTTCGTCATCAGGCTCAGTTACTGTAGATGGAGAGTCATGTAATTCGCTGTTAATCACAATACCCACGATTTTCGCTGGGTCAACTTGGATCGCAGCCGTACCAATACGCTCATCAGATACAGTTAATGGAATCGAACTACGGTTAGGACGCATCTCTGGGATATAGATGTCGTGTAAACCTTCAAATGCTGGGCTTAAGTTGGTGTTGATTTCAACAATCACTTGATCCGCAAATTGTACGAAACTTGCAGAGTTACCTACAGACGTTGTTGGAATGATGCCGCCATCTTCAGTAATCGCTACAGCTTCAATGACAGCGATTTCGTTTTTCTTTAGCTGACCGTTGCGCATTTGCTCAACAGTTTCAGATAAATGTTGGTCGATAAACATCACTTCGCCTTTGTTGATGGCTTTACGTAATGTGTTATCCACTTGGAACGGAAGACGACGTGCCAGCGCACCGACTTCCGTTAATTTTTTGTCAAGGTCGTTACCTAAACTTGCACCCGTAATTAGTGTAATTTTTAATGGGTTAGTTTTGGCACGTTCTACTAAAGCTAAAGGTACAGCTTTTGCTTCGCCTGCGCGAGTAAAGCCACTCATACCTACAGTCATACCATCTTTGATGAATTCAGCAGCTTGAGCAGCGCTGATGACTTTGTCATGAAGTGAAGCTAAACGAATGCGATCTAAAGACATGGTTTACTCTCGTTAAATTTTAAAGCTGACACGGATTGTACCGATCAGAAAAGCCATTGTGCATAGCTGTTAGGCTAAGGTCTAATTTTTTCAAAAAATGTGGGTATAAATTAATATTATAATATATAAACACATGATTTTAAATAAATTAAACTCAGCGGTTTATTATTTAAACAAAGTTGTTTGCTTAAATATTGAACAATAGTTAAAAGCGATCACTCAAACTTTGTTTGAGTTTTTCCAGTGTACTATGTGCTTCAATTTCAGGGATTTGCTTGCTGTGTAAGGGCAAAGAAATAATGGCTTCTAAGCCGCCTTCGGGGCGATTATGAATCAGTAGTTCACCTTGATGAATATCGACAATACGTTTCACAATTGCCAGCCCTAGACCACTGCCTTGCACCGTTCGTGCAGCATTACCCCGCACAAAAGGTTGCATCAGATCATCAATTTGATCTTCAGGAATCCCTTCGCCGTGATCAGCAACACAAATCAAAATGCGTTCATCTATCATTTGTGCAGAAATTTCAATCGGTTCTGCACCATAGCGTTTAGCATTGTTAATTAAATTACCAATTAAACGCTTTAATGATAAACTGCGTGCCTGAATGATAGGTAATTCATGGGGGCTAAAATGAATATTTAAAGGTTTAAATTGTACGACCAGCTCTTGTAATAAGCTATTGATGTCGGTGTCTTGCGGTTCTTCATCGGAACCATCACGCATATAAGAAATAAATTGATTTAAAATCGCATCCATATCTTCGACATCGTAAATCAGACCTTCTTTTAAAAAGTCTTCATCAGGCATCATTTCTGCGCTTAATCGAATGCGTGTCAGCGGTGTGCGTAAATCATGGGAAATCCCCGCCAACATGATACGCCGATCACGCTCAGTCTGATCTAGACTATAAATCATACGGTTAAATGCTTGATTAACTTCGCGAATTTCTTGTGGACCGTGGTTGGTTTCTAAATAGGGTGCAGTGCCATTTTTGGTGTAGCTATTGGCGGCATTTTGCAAACGACGTAGTGGACGATTCAGCTGACGCACTAAAGTTAAAATAATAATGGCAGCAATTAATGGCGTACCTAACAACCAAGCAATGACCAATTCGGGGCTATAATTGGCATAGGTTTTTAGTGGTTCACGCGCCCAATTACCTTGCATTTCAGGGGTTTGAATCCAAATGCGTGGGCTAGGCTTAAACTGAAAATATACCGTGACATTTTCAATGCCCATTTCTTTGGCTAATTTTTTTTCAATTTGATTGGTAAAAAATTCCGCAATGACTTTTTCTCGTACATTGGGAAACTCATCGGGGTCGGTAATATATTCTAGACCCACACGATCTTTGAGCCAAACTTGTGGATTTACCATTTCGCCTTGATGATAAATACGTAGATCAGGGTCGTTTAAAATATCCAGTTCGACGGCTAAGTAGCGTGCATGTTGTTGAATTTCTGGCAGATACAGCGTGCGCCAAAAAAACCACAATGACATAAAAAGGCTAAATAACACGACAAAGAGCACCAAAACAGTGGTGCGCATGGCGGCAGAACGTGGCTTGATTTTATCCAAAAAACGTTCGGTTGGTGTACGTTTTTTTTCTGAATACGCTGCGTAATCTTTAAATTCTTGTGGGTCTAGAGGATCGAGTTTCACCGCTGCTCTCAAATTAAAGCCAAAAAAATAGGGTTTACTGCAACAGTAAACCCAACTTGAATATTATTATTCAGCGCCATCTGGAACAAAAACGTAACCTACACCCCAAACAGTTTGAATATAACGCGCACGGGCAGGGTTTTCTTCAATTAAACGGCGTAAACGTGACACTTGCACGTCAATCGAACGCTCCATCGCACCCCATTCACGACCACGCGCTAAATTCATCAGTTTATCGCGGGTTAAAGGTTCACGCGGATGTTGTACCAGTGCTTTAAGCACGGCAAATTCACCTGTGGTTAAAGTGACGACTTGACCTTCACGGGTTAAGGTGCGAGTAGATAAATCAAGTGACCATGGGCCAAAACTCACCACTTCCATATGTTGGCTTGGTGCGCCAGGCACTTCACGGACTTGACGACGTAATACCGCACGAATACGTGCCAACAACTCATTTGGATTAAATGGTTTAGGTAAGTAGTCATCTGCACCTGCTTCTAAACCTGCAATACGGTCTGAATCGCTCCCGCGTGCAGTGAGCATAATAATTGGTGTATCAATATTAGATTGACGTAGACGACGGCAAATACTTAAGCCATCTTCAACCGGTAACATAAAATCCAGCACGATGAGCGAGAACAGTTCACGCTGTAATAAACGATCCATTTGCGTGGCGTCATGTGCAGTTTTAACTACAAAACCTTTATCTTCTAAAAAGCGTTGTAGCAAAGTACGTAAACGCACATCATCATCTACAACGAGGATGCGTTCGACGCGGTCGGTTTCTTGTACAGCATCTAAATTTTCAGCGGGTACAACTAAACTCATAATGTGCTCCTTATTCTTTATTGTCATCGTCATGTCGGATTTCAGTATACGATATTCAAATGGCTTTACTATGCTCTAAAGCAACAAATATACGAGCTAAAATCAAGACATAGATACCAAACATATACAGGTAAAATGCTGCATAAAAAGGCAAGAATCTTATTCTTTGTCACGCTTTTGCTGTTATTTTGTGCGCTTAAGTAAAACTATACCAAATTGGCAAGAACAACCAAGCATAAATTTACGAAAACAAATGTGGATTTTATAGTCTTGGTCTTTATAATCATGGCATTTAGTACTTATCCTTGTGGGATCAACACGATGACTGACTTAGTTCAGCAGTTGGCAAAAGAAATTGCCGTACGTCCAAATCAAGTCGAAGCTGCCATTAAGCTGATTGACGAAGGGGCCAGCGTTCCATTTATTGCGCGTTACCGTAAAGAAGTAACTCAAGGCTTAGACGATACGCAGTTACGCCAACTCGATACGCGTTTATCGTATTTACGTGATTTGTTCGAGCGCCGCGAAAAAGTAATCGAATCACTCAAAGAACAAAATAAACTATCTGATGATTTATTAGCGCGTGTGAATGCGGCAGAAACTAAAAATGCATTAGAAGAAATTTACGCACCTTACCGTCCAAAACGTACCAGCAAATCGTTTAAAGCCAAAGAAGCAGGTTTGGGTGACATCGCAGCAAAAATTTTAAGCGAAGAAGTTGAGCCAAGCATTGCATTAACAGGCTTTAGCCATGAAAACTACGCGGATTTAGACAGCCAGCTTGATGGCATTCAGCACATCATTATTGATGAATGGGCCCAAAACATTGCCTTAACTGCTGAACTAAAAGCCATGTTTGCCAAAACTGCGCTACTTAAAAGCCAAGTTGTGTCGGACGAGAAAAAAGAAGTGGGTAAGAAATTCCGCGATTACTTCGATTTCTCTGAAAACCTAAATAAAGTGCCATCGCACCGTTTACTCGCGATGTTACGTGGTCGTCAAGAAAACGTATTGGGTCTAAAAGTAGATGGTGAAGATGCTGCGCCAATCGCACGTATTGAAACTGAATACAACTTAGATGCAGTTGCACCAACTGCACGCCAAGAGTTTTTAAAGCAAACTGCTAAACTATTTTGGTTAGGCAAAGTTCGTCCAAGTATCGAACATTCTTTACTGACTGAAAAGCGTTTAGCTGCTGAATCTGAGGCGATGAATGTATTTGCTGAAAACTTACGTCATCTGCTACTTTCTGCACCAGCAGGTGCACGCACGACTTTAGGTGTCGATCCTGGTATCCGTACTGGTGTAAAACTTGCGGTTGTGAATGCTTCAGGTGATGTAGTTGCCCATAGCACTGTGTATCCATTTGCACCAAAAGAAGATAAAGCTGGTGCGATTGCAGAACTTGCGCGTTTATGCCGTGAATTCAATGTTGATTTAATCGCGATTGGTAACGGTACAGCAAGCCGTGAAACAGAAAGCGTTGTGGCTGAAATGATGGCTGCCAACAGCGATCTGAATTTAACTCGCGTTACAGTGTCTGAAGCAGGTGCGTCGGTGTATTCGGCCTCTGAATTAGCAGCACAAGAATTACCAGATTTAGATGTATCGATTCGTGGTGCAGTGTCAATTGCGCGTCGTTTACAAGATCCATTGGCTGAATTGGTAAAAATTGAGCCTAAATCGATTGGTGTTGGTCAATATCAACATGACGTTAACCAAACTGGTTTAGCTAAAACCCTTGATGCTATAGTTGAAGACTGTGTGAACGCTGTGGGTGTAGATGTAAACACTGCATCTTCAGCAATTTTGGGTTATATCGCAGGTTTAAATAAAGCCATTGCTCAGCAAATCGTGGAATACCGTAAAGAACACGGTCGTTTTGAAGCGCGTACTGCACTTAAAAATGTACCGCGTTTAGGCGAGCGTACTTTTGAACAAGCGGCAGGTTTCTTACGTATTCAAGACGGTAGCGAACCACTGGACGCTTCTGCGGTACACCCTGAAAGCTATGCTTTAGTGGCTAAAATTGTGGCGGCCAAAGGTACAACCGTAAAAGACATCATTGGCAATGCTGAAATTATTCGCCAAGTGAATGCAGAAGAGTTTGTCGACGAAAAAGTGGGTCTACCGACGATTCAAGATGTGTTAAGCGAACTTGAAAAACCGGGTCGTGATCCACGTCCTGAATTCCGTACTGCTAAGTTCCGTGATGATATTACTGATGTTAAACAACTGACCGAAGGCCTAACTTTAGAAGGTGTGATTACCAACGTCACTAACTTTGGTGCCTTTGTAGATGTTGGCGTACATCAAGATGGTTTAGTACATATTTCTGAACTTGCTAATGAATTTGTCGCTGATCCACATAAAGTGGTGAAACCAGGTCAAATCGTACAAGTACGTGTACTTAATGTTGATGCTGAACGTAACCGTGTGAATTTATCCATGCGTCCAGAAGGTTCACAGCCAGTAAAAGCACCACGTCCACGTCGTGAGCCAACTGAGCAACGTGCTGAACGTAAGCCACAAGCGAAACGCCCACAGCAACAACGTCCGCAAGGCGAACGTCCACAAGCGAAAAAACCACAAAACCAAAAACCACAAGAGCAAAAAATTGGTGGTTTAGGTGCACTCCTTTTACAAGCAGGGATTAAAGGTTCGAAATAATCTTTTAAGCACTCTAAAAACCTCCCTTCGGGGAGGTTTTTTTATGGTTGAATGAAACTTAAGATTGCAAAATTGCCCAACATAACAAAGTTAGCTGAAGCTAATCTGAAGTGTTGTAAAAAAGCATAAAAATCACACAATTTGACAGCATAAATAGTCTATAAAAATTGAGTAAAAATCAAGCATATTGGCTGCGGGTTTTTTTTGAGGGTAAAAGCCCAGCACGCTTTGAGTCGATGTGTTTTTGAGACTCGATATTTATTATAAATGGTTAATTATTATGTTGAATTTAGCAGAAAAAAGTAAGTTTCATCTTAAAGATTTACTGTCTGGTACAGTGGTTTTTTTAGTGGCACTACCACTTTGTCTAGGCATTGCTTTAGCCTCTGGCGCACCAATTATGGCCGGTATTATCGCGGGTATTGTCGGTGGGATTGTGGTGGGTATGCTTAGTGGCTCACATATTAGTGTTGCAGGGCCAGCTGCAGGCTTAACTGCAGTCATCTTAATGCAGTTAGAACAATTGGGCGGCAATTATGCCGCTTTTTTATTGTCGGTCATTTTTGCGGGTGTACTGCAATTGTTGTTTGGCGTATTTAAGTTAGGTTTCTTTGCTAATTTTGTGCCTAATAACGTGATTTTGGGTTTATTGGCAGCCATTGGTGTCATTCTTATTTTAAGTCAAATTCCGTATTTGTTTGGAATTACTGATTTTAGTTGGGGCAGCATCCATGAAATTTCTATGGCACAGGTTGATACCATAGCTGCCGCAATTGGTATTTTAAGTGTTTTGGTGATGTTGGCTTGGGATGCTAGTCCTTTGAAAAAGCTACTCTTACCTTCAGCACTCATCGCGGTTTTACTGGCGGCAATTTTAAATTTTGTCTTAAGTACCTTAGGGCTGAGTATTCAAAGCCAAAATTTAATTCAGTTACCTAATATTTTAGCCAATCCAAGTGCAGTATTTATTTTTCCAGATTGGAGCTATTTAGCAGAGCCGCTAATTTACACGGGCGCGATTACCTTAGCAGTTGTTGCATCACTAGAAACCCTGCTGAATTTAGAAGCTGCCGATAAACTCGATCCCTATAAACGCTCATCACCACCGAACCGTGAATTGTGGGCGCAGGGCGTAGGTAACATGGCATCTGGCTTGATTGGTGGTATGCCGTTAACTTCGGTGATTGTACGCAGTTCGGTAAATGCCAATGCCGGTTCACGCAGTAAATGTTCAAGCATTACCCATGGTATTTTATTATTATTGGCAGTGGTATTTTTTGTACCGCTAATGAATATGATTCCGTTGTCTGCACTGGCAGCGATCTTGATCATTACTGGTTTTAAACTGACCCATCCTAGACTGTTTAAGCAAATGCTAGCAAAAGGTTGGAAACAGTTTTTACCGTTTATTATTACCTTATTGGCAATTTTATTCACCGATTTATTGATGGGGATTTTGATTGGTCTGGCGGTGAGTGCCGGCTTTATTTTATATGGCAACCTACATAAAGGTGTGCGTATCTATAAAGAAAAGCATTTACATGGTGTGGTAACGCGAATTGAACTGCCTTCACAAGTGACATTTTTAAACCGCTCTAGCTTAATTACTGCATTGTCGCATGTGCATAAACATGAACAATTGATTATTGATGCCACGCATTGTCATAGTATTGATCCTGATATTTACGATGTAATTCAGGACTATCAAAATGAAACCGCTGTACAACGTAAAATTGATTTAAAACTGATTGGCTTTAAACAACATTATCCAGAGATTGATGATGCTGTACTCGATATTGATATTGCCACTGCCGATGTACAGCGCAACCTAAGCCCACAGCAGGTGTTGACGATTTTACAAGAGGGCAATCAACGCTTTGTAGCCAATGAGCGTTTACAACGAGATATTTACCGTCAAATTCGCGTCACTGCTGATGAAGGTCAACATCCGATTGCCGCCGTACTAGGCTGTATGGATTCACGCGCCCCCACTGAGATGATTTTTGATGTAGGTATTGGTGATCTATTTAGTTTACGCATTGCAGGCAATGTAGCAGGGCAGAAGGTGTTAGGTTCACTGGAATTTGCTTGCCAAGCTAAGGGTGCTAAAGTCATTGTAGTATTAGGGCATACCGATTGTGGTGCAGTAAGCAGTGCCTGCCAACTACGTTTAAGCAATCAAAAAATTGAAGATGTTGCGGGGATGCCACATATTCAATATGTATTAGGACCGTTAATGGAATCAGTCAATAGCGTGCATAGTTTAATGCAGCCACGCGATTTAAGCCCTGCTTTTATTGACCAAGTAACGCGTATGAATGTGCTGTATAACATTGGCTATATTCTGGAGCATAGCGCTGTATTAAAACAATTATATGAGCAAGGGCAGATTGCCATTGTAGGCGCAATTTATGATGTAAAAACTGGAAGAGTTCAGTTTTTACATGAGTAAAAAAAAGAGCGCTTAAGCGCTCTTTTTTATAGCATAGGCACGACCCAACCACAGATAATCAGCATAATGCCAAAGTGGCCGACTTTACGGGTCACTTTAACCACACGTTGTACCTTAGGTAGTTGTGGTGCAGTTTTTTCTGTGGGGTGTTTGACCAGCTTTAAAAAATAAGTAGAAGCTGCTAAATCTAAACAAATTAAAATTGCCCCCATATCGGCAACAATTTCCATCAGTTGATAATTTTGTAAATAGATACTGCGAATAATGCCATACCCCAAAAACAGAGCAAATGCCAAAAAAGCATAAACCAAAATAATGTGCCACTTCATAGTTAAAATTCAATCATTTATAGGTAGGAGTTAATCCAATTTATATGCCTAAATACACATAAAAATTGGCTGAAAATCGTCAACATCAAGCAGGAAATACCCAGTCATCCGATATATAAGTTCAATCAATCGCTAAGAAAAATAAGGCTTTTAAGTTGAATTGGCAAGATATGAGTCACAATAGTAGTGCGGCAAGCAGGGCATTTTAAAATTTAAATTCGCGCTCCGTAGTGAAAATTTCTTAATAAAAGCGTCTTATGCAGGGTAAAAAAAATGCCAGTCTAGGACTGGCATTTTGGCAAACTTACCAATGTTCGCCTGGGAAAATGCGTGCATACGCTTTTTGTACCCAATTAAGCTTTTGTGGTTTACCCACCGAAGCGCTAGAACTTGGGAACAGGTTAAAACCAATCGACATTAATTTATTATTTACATCTGGCGCAATGGCATAGGTCATAGACGCTAAATGACCTAAACAGGTTGCCACTTTCTTTGGACGTTTTAAAATGGCATTCGCCACTAAATCGGCTGCTTGTTCAGGTGATAAAGTTGGTACGTAATTATAAATCTTGGTTGGAGCAATCATTGGTGTGCGCACCAATGGCATATAAATGGAGGTAATGGCAATATTGTGTGAATGTACTTCGGCAGATAAGCAGCGACTAAAGGCATCAAGTGCAGCCTTAGAAGCAACATAAGCCGAAAAGCGCGTCGCATTGGCCAATACACCAATCGAGCTAATGTTAATAATATGCCCTTCATGACGCATCATCATTTTTGGCAGTAAATTCATAATTAAACGTACTGAGCCAAAATAATTGAGTTGCATAGTGCGCTCAAAATCATGAAAACGATCAAAGGATTCATGTACAGCGCGACGAATTGAACGTCCAGCGTTGTTGATTAAAATATCAATATGTTCAACGTCGGCTAGAATTTGTGCTGAAACTGCATCAATTTCTTCTAAATTATTTAAATCACATGCATAGGCAGACGCCATGCCACCACGTGCTTCAATGTCTGCTTTGACTGCATCTAACGTTTCTTTGGTACGTGCAAGCAGTAGAACATGTGCTCCTGCATCCGCCAATTTATGTGCTGTGGTTAAACCAATTCCACTTGAGGCACCTGTAATTAGAATAATTTTGCCTTGGATGCTTTTTTTCAACTGTTTCTGTAGTCTAGCTTTCACTTGGGTTATCCCTGATTTGAAATATGTGGTTTAAAATTGTTTTTATATTTTTCACACAGTTTGCTTAAAAACTATGCAAGATCCAGTAGAGATATCATAGCGAATAATTTAAGAAAATTCACTGTTTTAACCCGAATCATGGATAAGAAATTCAGTTGAAAGAAAAGATGACTGAGTTGATAAGAGAGTTACCACACACTTTTATTAATCAGCCATCTTATGTTCGAGTTTACAACTTTATTCTGCACAATTGATGATTTTTTTCAAAAAAATGAAGCGGTCTATTGGCAGTATCTAAAACAAGAAAACCCTAAAGTCAGACAGCGATCAGGTGTTCTATGCTTATCTGAAATTATCTTTATCGCAGTTTGGTATAAAAACTCTCAACTTCATCATTTCAAAGCCTTTTATGGGATGATAAAGCGCTTTTACTCCAAGCTTTTTAAAGCATTACCATCCTATCAACGGATCGTTTATTTGATCAACCAACATCAACTCGCACTTCAAGCATTACATATTTCTTTAGCTTCCAATGCTCAAACAACGTGTGCTTGGGTTGACTCTACAACTCTACCTGTATGTAAAAATCAGCGTATTCAGCGCCATAAATCTTTAAAACAAATTGCCACACGAGGTAGAAGCTCAATGGGTTGGTTCTATGGATGCAAATTGCATGTATTGGTGGATGCTCAGGGTCAATTTATTCACACCCAACTTTCGAATGGCCATACTTCAGATATCAAGCTTCTGCCAAGGCTCGCTCAAGGTTACATTGGTAAGATCTTTGGCGATCGCGGCTATATTAGTGAGATTCTAAGAGATAAGCTAGGAGCGCAAGGTGTTGAATTAATTACGTATCATCGCAAGAACATGCGAAGAGTGCAGCTATCATCAAAGGATGAAATCATGCTGAGACAACGCAATAAAATAGAGACGATCTTTAGCTTATTGAAGCAACAATACAACCTAGTAAGCAGTCGCCATCGTTCCATTTCAGGTTATTTCGCAGGGATTTATGCATCACTCTGTGCTTATCAAATCTGTCATCAAAATAAGCCTCAATTTATAAAGATGTAAAATCAGGCTTATTCATGATTCGGGTTGTTTTAAGTTATTGAAAACAATAAATAAACTAGAGTAATTGCTCTAATTTTCACTTGTTTTATCACAGCAGAAAAAAGTATACCAGCCTTAAATATTGAACTTCTACATCAAAAAAGCCATCTTTACAGATGGCTTTTCTTGCATTAGTAGCTTAAACCGCAGCTAAGGCTTGTTCTAAATCAGCAATCAAATCATCGATATGCTCAATACCAATCGATAGACGAACCATATCTTCACTCACGCCTGCAGATTGAAGCTCTTCAGGGCTGAGTTGGCGATGTGTTGTCGTTGCAGGGTGGCAAGCTAAGCTTTTTGCATCGCCAATATTAACTAAACGTGTAAATAATTGCAGCGCATCAATAAAACGTGTGCCGCCTTCACGACCATCTTGTACACCAAAAGATAAAATTGCAGATGGTTTACCTTTGACATATTTTTGTGCCAAAGCATGCTGAGGGTGGTTCGGTAAACCAGCATAATTGACCCATTTTACTTTCGGGTGTTGCTCAAGGTATTCTGCCACTTTTAATGCATTTTCAGTATGACGTTCCATACGGAGGCTTAAGGTCTCTAAACCTTGCAAAATTAAAAACACATTTTGTGGACTGATCGCCGCACCGGTATTACGTAGAGGAACAACACGAGCACGCGCGATATACGCTGCAGTACCTAATGCTTCGACATAATTGACCCCGTGATAGCTTGGGTCTGGTGTATTCAATACAGGGAAGCGTTCTGGGTATTTGCCCCAAGGGAATTTACCGCTATCGACAATCATGCCACCAATAGATGTCCCGTGACCGCCAATATATTTAGTCAATGAATGCACCACAATATCTGCACCAAAATCGAAAGATTTTTGTAATACAGGTGTTGCCACCGTATTGTCTACGATGACTGGTACACCGTATTCATGGGCAATTTTCGAAATTTCTTCAAGGTCGATGATATTGCCTAGAGGATTACCAATCGATTCTACAAACACTAATTTGGTTTTTTCATCAATCAGATCACGTAAGCTTTCAGGCTTTTGATAATCAAAGAAACGAACTTCAATGCCTTGTTTGGGTAGCGTGTGGGCAAATAAATTATAAGTACCGCCATATAAGGTCGATACTGATGCAATATTATCACCCGCTTCAGCAATGGTTTGAATCGCGTAGGTAATGGCAGCCATACCTGAGGCTAAAGCCAATGCACCGATCCCGCCTTCAAGTGCGGCAACACGTTGTTCTAGCACCGCTGTGGTTGGGTTCATAATACGGGTGTAAATATTACCTTGAACTTTAAGGTCAAAAAGATCTGCACCGTGCTGGGTGTTATCAAATGAATAAGATGTAGTTTGATAGATGGGAACTGCGACAGCTTTGGTAGTGGGTTCTGGGCTATAACCTGCATGAATTGCTAAAGTTTCTGCTTTATATTGCATAATCAGTGATCTTCTTAGAGGTGGAAATTTCTAAAAAGATTAGCATAAAACGATATGACGAAAACTACACTAATATTCAAATGTATATCGACTTGGTTTATATATTGTCTGAAATCTATGACCTGCAGATATTCATAAAGCATTGTTTAAAAAATAAACGTGATTAAACTTGTAACAAGGCATTGAACTTCGTTGGAATGGCTTATGTTTTCTAGACTTTCTGCGTATAATGAGCGATTATTTTTTCTGCTCATTTGAGTATGGGGATTGAGTGCTTTATGTCCCCGATTTGGTTTTACTATTGAGGAGTCCTGCGTGGCCCAATATATTTACACGATGAACCGTGTGTCGAAAATGGTTCCGCCGAAACGCGAAATCTTAAAAGACATCTCTTTATCATTCTTCCCAGGTGCCAAAATTGGTGTGCTTGGTTTAAACGGTGCAGGTAAATCAACCTTGCTTCGTATTATGGCTGGCGTAGATAAAGATTTCTCTGGTGAAGCTCGTGCACAACCAGGCATTAAAATCGGTTATCTAGAGCAAGAACCACCTTTGGACGAAAGCAAAGATGTTCGTGGTAACGTAGAAGATGGTTTACGTGAACCGCTTGATGCTTTAGCGCGCCTTGACGAAGTATTTGCTGAATATGCAGCTGAAGATGCTGACTTTGATGCACTTGCTAAAGAACAAGAGAAGCTAGAAGCGATTATCCATGCTTGGGATGCACATAATATTGTCAACCAAATGGATCAAGCGGCTGCTGCGTTAAACCTTCCAGCTTGGGATGCAGATGTATCTAAGTTATCTGGTGGTGAGCGTCGTCGTGTTGCACTATGCCGTCTATTATTGTCTAAGCCAGATATGTTGCTTCTAGACGAACCAACGAACCATTTAGATGCTTCATCTGTATCTTGGTTAGAACGTTTCTTAAAAGACTTCCCAGGTACCATCGTTGCGATTACGCACGACCGTTACTTCTTAGATAACGTGGCTGAATGGATTCTTGAACTTGACCGTGGCATGGGTATTCCATACCAAGGTAACTACTCTTCTTGGTTAGAGCAGAAAAATGCCCGCCTAGAGCAAGAGAACAAGCAAGAAGAATCTTTTGCTAAAGCATTGAAAAAAGAACTTGAATGGGTTCGTTCAAATGCTAAAGGTCAGCAAAAGAAAAACAAAGCACGTATGGAGCGCTTTGAAGAGCTTAACTCGCGTGAATTCCAACAACGTAACGAAACTTCTGAAATCTACATTCCACCTGGTCCACGTCTAGGTAACAAGGTAGTAGAAGTAGAAGGCATCAGCAAATCGTTTGGTGATCGTACTCTTTATAAAGATTTATCATTCGTTGTACCACCAGCTGCGATTGTGGGTATTGTTGGTGAGAACGGTGCGGGTAAGACCACACTATTCCGTATGATGACTGGCGAACAACAACCAGATACTGGTACGGTAACGCTTGGTGAGTCAGTGAAAGTGGCTTACGTAGGTCAGATTCGTGACACCTTAGATAACAACAAAACCGTTTGGGAAGAAGTTTCTGGCGGTTTAGATATCTTACGTATTGGCGATTACGAAATTGCATCTCGTGCGTACATTGGCCGCTTTAACTTTAAAGGCCAAGATCAGCAAAAACGTGTCGGTCAATTGTCAGGTGGTGAACGTAACCGTTTACAACTTGCCAAGATCCTGCAAATGGGCGCTAACGTAATCTTACTCGATGAACCGTCAAACGACTTAGACATCGAAACTTTACGTGCACTTGAAGATGCAATTTTAGTCTTCCCTGGTACTGTAATGGTGATCTCGCATGACCGTTGGTTCCTCGACCGTATTGCAACGCACATCTTGTCATTTGAAGGTGAAACGCCTGAATTCTTCACAGGTAACTATGCAGAATTTGAAGCATATCGCCAAAAACGTGATGGTGATGATCTTGTGACTAAGCGTCAAAAATATCGCAAAATTGGTAATTAATTTTTAGTTGTTCCAGTTTTAAAATAAAAAAACCAGCCTTTGGGCTGGTTTTTTTATTGCTGAGATCATGCGATTAAAATAGTGTATGAGTTATGCAATTGAGCCCTTTTTCTTTTTCTAATGTAATTTTATTACGTTGCATGTGCTTGTTATGCTGCATATCACAATAAGAATTCTTTAATAAATCAGAAGGTGATGAATGGCTGAACATCATGGACATGATCATTCTCATGCGCTAGTGACAGAAGATAATGCAAAAAAACTCAGTTTTGCGCTATTACTGACCAGCAGTTTTCTAGTTGTTGAAATTATTGCTGGTTTTATCACGCAAAGTTTGGCACTTTTGTCAGATGCTGCACATATGTTTACCGATGCAGCAGCGCTCGCCATTGCCTTATTGGCGATCAAAATTGGCAAATTACCAGCCGATAATAAACGCACCTTTGGCTATCAGCGCTTTGAAATTTTAGCAGCATTATTTAATGCTTTAATGTTATTTGCGGTTGCCATTTATATTGTGTATGAGGCTTATCAGCGTTTTAGTCAACCTGCTGAAATTCAAAGTCTAGCTATGCTCAGTGTGGCAATACTGGGACTGATCATTAACTTAATTTCGATGCGGATTTTATTTGCAAGCTCAAAAGAAAGCTTAAATGTAAAAGGGGCGTATTTAGAAGTATTGAGTGATGCGCTTGGTTCGGTTGGAGTGATTATTGCGGCAATTGTAATTTATTTTACCGGTTGGATGTGGGTAGATACCGTGATTGCCGTGTTAATTGGTTTTTGGGTGTTACCACGTACTTGGCTGTTACTCAAACAAAGTATTCATATTCTATTGGAAGGTGTGCCAGAAGAAATTGATATCGAAAGCTTACGCCGTGATTTGTTGGCACTCAATGGGGTGGAGGAGATTCATCAACTCAAAGTATGGGCAATTAGTTCTAAGAATATTCATTTAGCGGTGCATTTATATGCGCCACATGCAGATCAACAAGTATTGTATCAAGAGGCGCTGCATTTACTGCAACACACTTATGCTATTAATCAAAGTACCTTACAAATTGAGCAATTCAATTGTAATGTGACACATGATCATGCAGCACATGATCATGCTAAACATTCGCATTAAGCTGGCTTAGATTTGCCACTCATGGTTGCACTGACGGCATTTCCATTTCTTTTGTGATTGCATAAAGGCTTGCATAGAGAGTTTAAAGTCAGGTAAGTCTTTATAGAACATAAAGCCGGCAATTAAACACAGTACAAACACCGCAACAGTAATCGCTTGTAAAGTTGAACCTGCACCGTCACCAAAAATCCACATCGCAATGCTAATGATCACAAGCAGTAGTAACACAAACACAGATGGAATTAAAAATACTAAGCTTTTTGGCACAACAGGGCGTGGTGCAGGTGCACCGACTTGGGCAACAGGCATGATTTTTGGGCTTTGGCATTGTGGGCAACGGTATTGCATTGCAACTCCATAATTTTAATCTATAGCGTATTTTAACAGGAAAGCCAAAATAACAGGCAATAAAAAAGCCCAAGTCTTAATGCTTGAGCTTTTTTATAAGATAACGTTTCCGCCATCTTGAATATGGCGTCCCTACGGGGATTCGAACCCCGGTTACCGCCGTGAAAGGGCGATGTCCTAGGCCTCTAGACGATAGGGACAAGTGAGGCAACACAGGTAAGAACTTGGTGGAGTCAAGGAGGATCGAACTCCTGACCTCTACAATGCCATTGTAGCGCTCTACCAACTGAGCTATGACCCCAGTCTGTGTGTGGGCTATATTAGGGATATTGAGCCCACACGTCAACAGTTATTTTAATTAAGCTTCATCAACTGCTTCATTTTTAGGCAATTGCAGGCTTTGATTGAGTTTTTCCCACGCTTTTAGCTCTTTTTTGCTTGGACCACCGACAATTTCTAAAGCATGACGTAAACGAGCGAAGGTTAAATCAGGGCCAATTGTCACCATGGTTTGCATCACAGGGGTAGATGCAGTCGAACCTGCAATGGCAATAAAGAACGCAGGCATAAAGTCACGTAGTTTAATTTCCATTTGTGCGGCTAAATCCATCAAGATTTGGCTCACGGTATCATTGTTCCATGTAAAGCTACTTTCTAAGCGCCAAATCGCAAACTGTAAGCTTTGACGCACTTGTTCTTCAGTCAATTTTTTGCTGACAAATTGCTCTTTAGTTAAGCTTGGGAAATGGTTGAAATAATGCGCCGACCAATTTACCGCTTCAGACAATAAGTTAATACGTGGTTGAATCGCTGCTGCAATGTCTTCTAAGGTTTGACGATCCGCTTTCCAAGCCAATAAAGTATCCAGCAATTGAGCTGGTGTTAAACCTTTAATCCACTGACCGTTTAACCAATTGAGTTTTTCCACATCAAAGATCGGGCCACCTAAAGACACACGTTGGATGTCAAAGTTTTCGATCATTTCAGCCAATGTGAATTTCTCACGCTCGTCAGGCATAGACCAACCCATACGACCTAAGTAGTTGAGTAAGGCTTCTGGTAGTACACCAATGTCTTTGTAATAGTTAATTGATGTTGGGTTTTTACGTTTAGAAAGTTTTGATTTATCTGGGTTGCGCAACAATGGCATATGGCACAGTACAGGCATTTCCCAACCAAAGTATTGGTATAACAATTGATGTTTAGGCGCAGATGGTAACCATTCTTCGCCACGGAATACGTGGGTGATTTCCATTAAATGGTCATCGACTACGTTAGCTAAATGGTAAGTTGGTAAGCCATCAGTTTTAAGTAACACTTGCATGTCGACTTGTGCCCATGGAATTTCGACTTCCCCACGCAGCAAATCGTTAATTTTGCAGGTACCTTCAGCGGGTACTTTCATACGAATGACATGTGGTTCGCCCGCTGCTAAACGACGTTGTACTTCTTCTTCTGCTAATAATAAGCCACGACCATCATAACGCGGTGTTTCGCCACGCGCTTGTTGTTCGATACGCATTTGATCTAACTCTTCCGCTGTTGCGAAACAATAGAATGCATGACCTTTTTCAACCAATTCTAAAGCATATTGCTTATAAATATGCATACGTTCAGATTGACGATAAGGTGCGTGTGGACCGCCGACATCTGGACCTTCAGACCAGTTTAGACCTAACCAACGCAATGAATCTAAAATCATTTTTTCAGATTCAGGTGTTGAGCGTAATTGGTCGGTATCTTCAATACGTAAAATGAATTCCCCACCGTGCTGTTTAGCATAGCAGAGGTTAAACAATGCGATATAAGCAGTACCTACATGGGGAAAACCAGTAGGAGATGGGGCAATACGAGTACGAACGGTCATAACACTCTTTTTCTTTAGAAAAGTAACTAATGGCTATTATAACGAAAAAGCCCAATTACATTGATGTTAATTGGGCTCAAATCAATAAAACGCTTAGAAAGGGATAAAGCGCTTTAGATTATTTTTTCAAGAATTTGAACTAAATAATGACTGCACAAAACGCGAGAAGCTCTGATTTTGAGCTGCTAAAATACTTTGACTTGGTTTGGTTTTAATAGTGGTCATCAGTTTTAAGCTGGTCGCATTTAAATCGGGATTCTCTTGTTTTTGAGTTAATGCTTTTTCAATTAACGAGCTTTTTTCAGCCGATTTCGCTTTAGTTGCGTTATTGACTACACCTGCGGCATGCGCTTGACCCAACAGCCCAGTTAGTAAAAGTACAGGAATAAGTTTTAACATAAACGTCCCCTTTCATGACATAAAGTTTTAGATAAAATTTAAGCTTGAATATTTAAGCATTGAAGTCGTGGCAAATGTACAGCACAACCACAATATTTACTAAAAAAGAACAAGCTTGCTATAAAAATAATTTTTAACAAACAACTATGAAGATAAGGTGAAGATAAGTAACAACTGCTGTTTAGTTAAGCAATTTTTACAAAAATATGCAAGTTAAGGTGCTTGTAAGTATTCTAGTGCTTAAAATGTACGATGCTGTAGCAGGAGATGATTATATTCACTCATACAACTTAATATATGTTTTATGCATATGTTAATCATAAAAAGCTATATACACACTTTCAGCCTAATTTTTTAATAAAAAACATATTTTTAGCTGCAAAAAACACAGCTTAAACGTGGTTTGGATTACATGACTAGAATTGAAGTTTATAAATATATTTCATATATTTAGCATCAATATAGATAATGGATTAACTTTGCCATGAAAATGCAATTGAAGACTTTAATGAGTACAGTATTGTTGCTCGGTGGTATGGCATTTGGCACAGCTGCACAAGCTGCAGACCGTCAGTTTTTAAACGTATCTTATGATGCAACCCGCGAATTTTACGACGAGTTTAATAAATCGTTTGGACAATATTGGAAAAGCAAAACTGGTTTATCAGTAGATTTTAAACAATCCCATGGTGGTTCTGGTAAGCAAGCGCGTTCAGTGGTCGATGGTTTAAAAGGCGATGTGGTAACTTTAGCCTTAGCCAATGATATTGAAGAAATTGTAAAATCAGGTCAAATTCAAAAAAACTGGCAAAAAGAGTTTCCACATAACTCAGCACCTTATACCTCTGCCATTGTATTTATGGTGCGTAAAGGTAATCCAAAAGGCATTAAAGATTGGTCAGACTTAACTAAGTCGGGTGTGCAAATTATTACCCCAAATCCAAAAACTGGTGGTTTACCGCGTTGGGTATATTTATCTGCTTGGGGTTATGCTTTAAAACAACCAGGTGGTAATGAAGCACAAGCCAAAGAGTTTGTTGGTAAAATGTACCATAACGTTAAAGTCATGGATTCAGCAGCGCGCGCTTCAATGACGACCTTTGCTGAACGTGGTATTGGTGATGTGTTGTTGACTTGGGAAAACGAAGCTTTAGTGACCCAAAAAGCGTTGGGCAAAGGCAAGTTTGATATTGTTTATCCATCGATGACGATTTTAACTGAACCTTCTGTGGCGATTGTGGATCGTACTGTTGAGAAAAATGGTAACAAATGGTTAGCACAAGGTTATATCAACTACTTGTATTCACCACTCGGTCAAGACATGGCGGCACGTCATTATTACCGTCCGCGTAATCCAGAAATTTTAGCCAAATATTCGCATCAATTCCCTAAATTAAAGACCTTTACCATTGATGAGGTTTTTGGTGGTTGGGCCAAAGCACAGCAAACTCACTTTGCTAATGGTGCGATCTTCGATCAAATTTATAACACTAAACGTTAATACTTTGATGATAAAAAGCTCCCAATTGGGGGCTTTTTTTAGCTAAAACGGTTTTCTCTATGAAAAATAAAAATTCCCTACAAAAAGTCGTTTGGCACTTGATGAAAAGCAAGTGATAATGTGCAGTTACAATTTTACTTACTTTAAGAGTGCTATGTCCCATATTTCTGTATTACTTCACGAAACCGTTGATGCTTTAGTTGCAGAGCGCAATACAGGGATTTATGTAGATGGCACCTTTGGACGAGGCGGACATACACGCTTATTACTGTCCAAATTAGATGCCAATGCCAAAGTCTATGGTTTTGATAAAGATCCGCAAGCCTTAGAAGTGGCATATCAATTACAACAAGAAGATCCACGTTTTGAGATTATTCACGCTAGCTTTGCAGATTTAAAACAAGAACTTGCAGCGCGTGGTATTTATGAAGTTGATGGCGTGATGGCGGACTTAGGCGTATCTTCACCGCAGCTTGATCAAGCAGAACGTGGTTTTAGCTTTATGCATAGTGGACCATTGGATATGCGTATGGATAACTCCAAAGGTCCAACCGCAGCGGAATGGTTGGTTGAAATTGAAGAAGAAAAATTAGCCAATATTATTTTCCAATATGGCGAAGAGCGTTATAGTCGTCGTATTGCTAAAGCCATTAAAGCTGCAGGTTATATTGCAACTACAGGTGAATTGGCTGAAATTGTAAAAGTTGCCCATCCAAAATGGGAAAAAAATAAACATGCCGCAACACGTACTTTCCAAGCCATTCGTATTGCCATTAACAAAGAATTAGAAGACGTGGAAGTTTTTTTACCTCAAGCCGTGGATGTATTAAAAGCACAGGGTCGTTTGGCTGTAATTAGTTTCCATTCTTTAGAAGACCGTTTAATTAAACAGTTCATTCAAAAAGAATCGACTTTAGCAGAAGACCATAGCTGGGGCATGCCACAACAGCGCCAAGATACGCGTCGTTTAAAGAAAATTGAACGTGTTAAAGCTAGCGAAGCTGAAGTAAAAGCCAATCCACGTTCGCGTAGTGCATGGTTGCGTGTTGCAGAACGTTTAGCTGCTAAAGGCGAATAATGAAAACTGAAGAACAAATTGCCGATCAACCTCAATCAAAATTAGTTTTAAAGCGTAATCTAAGCTATGCGCTGTTGATCGCTTTGGTCTTTATCAGTGCCATGATGGTGGTATTTCAAGTGTTTGAATACCGTCATGATTATCGTCAACTGAGTAGCTTGAATCGTGAAAAAGAAGCGCTCAATGCAGAATGGGGGCGTTTGCTGATTGAGCAACAAACCTTTGGTGCGACCGCGCAAATTGGCACGCGTGCAGTCACCCAATTACGTATGTATTCACCTCCGGCAGCACAAACTGTCGTGATTTCTTTACCGATGAACTCTGAACAGAAACAATAAGTATGGCCGATTCGCAGAAAAAACCTACGCGGAAAAAAAAGCAGTCTATTACTGAAAAAAATACTTTAAGTGTAGATATGTGGCGCTTCTACTTAATGTGGGGCGTGGTGCTAGCTGTGTTTCTAGTGTTGGTAGGACGCGCCTTCTTTGTGCAGATCATCGATAAAGAATTCTTACAAAATAAAGCCAATGCCAATATGGTACGCACCGAAAAAATTAAGCCCATGCGTGGGGTAATTAGCGACCGTCATGGTGTGCCATTGGCGATTAGTACGCCCATTATGAATGTGGTGATCGATCCACAAGATTATTTTGAAAATAAAAAACTCTATGACGAGACCAAAGCCAAACTTGCTGTTGATCCAACCAACAATAAGTTAAAACGTCAATTGCCTGACAAAAACTTAAATTTGGATGAACTTGCTGATGCGGTAGGCATGGATCGAGCCGAGTTACGCAAAAAAGTCTATGCACGTCCAAACTCACGTTATGTCGTGCTCAAAAAAGAAGTGCCACCACCACAAGCGGAAATGATTGTTGGGCGTAATTTTCAAGGGGTTTATACCGAAAAAAATTACAAACGCTACTATCCGCAGCCGCAGCCAAGTGCGCAAATTATTGGTTTAACCAATAGCGAAGGCACGGGGATTGAAGGTTTAGAAATGCAGCTCAATAGCCGTTTATCAGGTGTGGCTGGTGAGCAGCGTATTTTGCGTGACAAAAAAGGCAATCGGGTGAAAGATCCAGACGTGCTGCGTGAAGTGGAGCACGGTGAAAACATTACCCTAAGTATTGATTCGCGCTTGCAATATATTATGTATCGTGAATTAACCGCAGCGGGGATTGCCAATAATGCCCGTTCTGCCACAGCGATTGCGGTAGATGTGAAAACGGGTGAAATTTTGGCGATGGCAAGTTGGCCGTCGTATAACCCTAATGATAAAAAAGGCTTAGAAAACAAAGATGCCATGCGTAACCGTGGCGCGGTAGACTCATTTGAACCGGGTTCGACCATGAAGCCACTGACTGTCGCCATGGCGCTAGAAAGTGGTAAATATAACGTTAATAGCGTAGTGAATACCTCACCGGGTAGCATGCGTGTGGGTAACCATACCATTCGTGATACGCATAACTATGGTGTTTTAACCTTAGGTGGCATCATTCAAAAATCATCTAACGTTGGTGTGGCGAAATTGGCGCTATCTTTACCTTATGAAACCTTACCGACCTTCTATAAGCGTTTAGGCTTTGGTAGCCGTTCTGCGGTGAAATTCCCTGGTGAAAGTGCGGGTTTAATCTTGCCACCAAGCAAATGGAATGTGTCGGAAGTGGCGACCATGTCTTATGGCTATGGTTTAAATGCGACTGTGCTGCAAATGGCAGATGCTTATGCGATGCTTGCCAATAAAGGTAAAAAAATGCCATTAAGTTTGTACAAACTTGAAGGTTTACCACAAGGTGAGCAAATGATTGATGCCAAAATTGCCGATCAAGTATTATTGATGATGGAAACTGCAACCCAACCAGGTGGTACAGCAACCCGCGCCACGATTCCGGGTTATCGTGTTGCAGGGAAAACAGGGACAGCACATAAATTACGTGCCGACCGTAAAGGCTATTCAACCAGTGAATATCGTGCTTTATTTGCAGGGGTTGCACCCGTAAGTGATCCACGTTTAGCCATGGTGGTTGTGGTAGAAAATCCAAAAGGTAGTTACTACGGTGGAACGGTTTCAGCACCGGTCTTCGCGCGTGTCATGCAAGAATCTTTACGTTTACTCAACGTACCTTTAGATAAACCCTTAGAGAGCCAAAAGCCCAATAAATAGGTGAGCAATGTCAATTACATTTCAACAGCTTTATCCGACCGAACAAAGCGCAACTTGGATGACACAATCCTTTCAGGGCTTTCAACTAGATAGTCGTCAAGTACAGCCAGGGCAAATTTTTATTGCCCTGACTAGTTTTTCACAACCTGAAAAAACCCTGCAATTTGCGCAAAGTGCCCTACAAAATGGTGCTTTAGCTGTTATTTCTGAGACAGATTTAGGCTTAGAAAATAGCCTTGTGATTGCAAACGTACGTCATTTAATGGGTAAGTGGCAAAAACAATATTTACAAGCAACGCAGCCTGTCACAGCGGCACGTATTTTGGCAGTCACTGGTACCAATGGTAAAACCACTATTTCGCGTTTAGTAGCCGAGCTTTTAATGTTGCAAGGCAAACAATGTGCGGTGATGGGCACTACAGGTAATGGGATTTTACCCCACCTAGAAGCATCTTCGCATACCACTTTAGATGCCCTACATCTGCAAACTGCTTTGCATCAATATGCGCAGCAAGGTGCTAAATTTGCTGCGATTGAAGCCAGTTCACATGGTTTAGAACAAGGTCGTTTAAATGGCTGTGATATTGAAATTGCCGCTTATAGTAATTTAAGCCGTGATCATTTGGATTATCACGGTACTTTAGAAGCTTATGCAGAAGCGAAAGCCGCGTTATTTGCTTTTGAAAGCTTAAAAGTCGCCATTATCAATATTGATGATGAACACGCGCCAATCATGTTACAAGCGGCAAAAAATAATCCGTCACAACCTAAAATCCTGACTTATTCAACCACCCAAGTGGCGGATTACCAAGTTCAAGATATTGAATACAGCTTAAGTGGCGCGAGCTTCAAACTATTCACTGCACAAGGCGAATTTTTTGTACAAAGCCCATTACTCGGTCACTTTAACGTCGAGAATTTAGTTGCGGTTTTGGTGTCTGCCGAGCAAGCTGGTTTTGCATTAACTGATTTAATTGCAACAGCGCCACAGCTCAAAGGTGCACCAGGGCGTATGCAAGTGATTCGTGATGACGAGCGCTTATTTGTCGTTGATTATGCGCATACTCCAGATGCCCTCATTCAAGTGTTACAAACCTTAAAACGTCATGTATCGCAAGATTTATGGGCGGTATTTGGCTGTGGTGGCGACCGTGATCGTGGTAAACGTCCGCTAATGACCCAAGCGGCATTACAAGGTGCGGATGTCGCCTTGCTCACCTCAGATAACCCGCGTACTGAAGATCCTGCTCAAATTTTTGCCGACATGAAAGCTGGGATTGACTTTAGCAGCCATCGTGTCCATGAAATTCATGACCGTCGTGAGGCGATTAAATTTGCAGTACAACATGCTAAAGCTGGCGATATTGTGGTGATTGCTGGTAAAGGCCATGAAAATTATCAAGAAATTAATGGCGTGCGTCATTGGTTTGACGACGTTGTTGAAGTACAAGCTGCGCTGAATATGCCTCATCAGGTCAATCGTGGCTATCCAGCACAATAGGAAAATAACATGCATACCTCAACCACCAGTACCGTGCCTTTAGAGCCGTGGACAGCCGAGCAACTTGCCGCAGCCACCCAAGGGCATTGGCATAATCACCAAGTGCCTCAAGGCGAGATTAAACGTATTTTAACCGACTCACGCCATGCCGAGGCAGGGGATGCCTTTTTAGCTTTAAAAGGTGAGCGTTTTGATGCGCATGACTTTGTTGCACAAGTGGCGGAAAAAGGCTGTCAAATTGCCATTGTCAGTCATCCTGTAGAGGTTGATATTTGCCAATTGGTGGTGAGTGATACGCGTTTGGCCTTAGGTGCTTTGGGTGCTTATCGTCGTCAGCATAATCCGCAACTTAAAGTGATTGCTTTAACGGGAAGTAGTGGTAAAACCACCACCAAAGAAATGCTCGGTAGTATTTTATCGCGTCTTGCGCCAACGCTGATTACTCGCGGTAATCTAAATAATGATTTAGGCGTACCGATGATGTTGCTTGAGCTACGCCCTGAGCATCAATATGCAGTGATGGAATTGGGCGCTAATCATCAAGGCGAAATTGATTACACCTCAAATTTAGTGCAGCCACATGTGGCAGGCATCTTAAATATTGGGACTGCACATTTAGGTGAATTTGGTGGTCGTGATGGTATTTGTCGCGCAAAATCAGAAATTTATGCGCACATTGCCAAAGACGGTACAGCTATTTTCCCAAGTGATGATGACTTTACTGCGCAAATTAAAACTGCCATACAGAATGAAAAAATCTTAAGTTTTGGTCAAGGTGGCGATATTTTTGCCACTGACATTGAATTGCAGCCACAAGAAACCACATTTACCTTAAACACCCCCCAAGCTACCAGCCGAGTGCAGTTACCTTTCGCGGGTGAGCACAACGTACAAAATGCTTTAGCAGCGGTGGCTTTTGCTTTGGCTTTAGACATTGATTTACAAGATATCGTGCAAGGTTTAGAGCAAGCCCAAGGTGCCAAAGGGCGTCTTAACTTTATTCCACATAAAAATTATTTATTTATTGATGATACTTACAACGCTAACCCAAGCTCAATGCGTGCTGCTGCTGAAGTGCTCGCCAAGCAAGAGGGCATTCGCGTGATGGTGATTGGTGACATTGGTGAATTAGGCGCAGCCGCTGCGATTGAGCACTATAAACTGGGTCGTGATTTAGTCTCAGTCAAAGGCTTAAATTTTGTCGTGGCAGTGGGTGAATTTGCCCCTGCAGCACAAGAAGGGGCGCGCAGCACCCAATATGGTAAAAAAATGCAGGCCTTCTTAACTCAAGAACAAGCCTTACCTCTTTTAATTAGTCTAGTCGAAACACATCAAACGCAATCCATGAGTTTCCTGTTTAAAGGTTCTCGTTATACCCATATGGAAACGTTGATGGCGCAATTGATGGAGAAACTGTAAATGCTACTCTGGTTGTTCGAACACTTAGCGAGTTATCATGACTCGTTTGGTGTAGTACGTTATCTAACGCTACGTGCACTATTAAGTGTCCTCACTGCACTTGGGATTGGCCTTGCGCTCGGCCCTTATATGATCCGTAAGTTACAAGCCTTAAAATATGGTCAGGCAGTGAGTAGCTATGCACCTGAAGGGCATGCCAAAAAAATGGGCACCCCAACCATGGGTGGTTTACTGATCTTATTGTCTATTGGTATTTCAACCTTACTTTGGGCAGATTTAAGCAACCCTTATGTTTGGATTGTACTGGCGGTAATGGTGATCTTTGGTGCTGTGGGCTGGGCGGATGACTGGATTAAAATCCGTTATAAAGACAATGCTGGCTTACCTGCGCGTAAGAAATTCTTTTGGACTTCTGTCGGTTCAATAGGTGCAGGTATTGCATTGTATTACATCGCAACGCTACAACCGACTGCGGCGCAAACAGCGTCTATGTTGGATGTTTTGATTCCATTCTTTAAAGAAATTTCGATTCCATTGTCGATTATCCCACTGGGTATTGGTTTTATTATCTTTACTTATTTGGTGATTAACGGTGCATCTAATGCAGTCAACCTAACTGATGGCTTAGATGGTTTGGCGATTATGCCAATTGTCTTGGTGGCAGCAGGTTTAGGCGTATTTGCTTATCTGGCTGGTGATGTACGTTTTGCCACGTATTTACATATTCCTTATGTGAAATATTCATCTGAATTGGTGGTGATTTGTGCGGCAATGATTGGTGCGGGCCTCGCTTTTCTTTGGTACAACGCGCATCCTGCGCAAGTATTTATGGGGGATGTGGGTGCATTATCTTTAGGTGCGATGCTAGGTACCATTGCAGTCATGGTACGTCAAGAAATCGTCTTTGCGATTATGGGCGGTGTATTTGTAGTAGAAGCCATTTCGGTATTCTTACAAATTGGTTCATTACGTATGCGTAATAAACGTGTGTTCTTAATGGCACCATTGCATCATCACTATGAGAAAAAAGGCTGGCGTGAAACGCAAGTGGTGATTCGTTTCTGGATTATCACAATTATGCTAGTAGTTTTAGGTCTAATGACTTTAAAATTGCGTTAAGCAAATCGTAAAAAAGAAAGTCGGCATTTGCCGGCTTTTTTTGTTTTTGGAGAAAATGATGAACCTACTCATGTGCCCTGTATGTCGGGAAAAACTGAGTCTTACAGAAAAAACATGGCACTGTGTAAATCGTCATAGTTATGACTTGGCTAAACAGGGCTATGTCAATTTACATGTGGTGCAGCATAAACATAGTAAGAATCCAGGTGATACGCCTGAGTCGGTACAAGCACGTCGTGCTTTTTTAAGTGCAGGGCATTACGCTGCGTTACAGCAAGCAGTGGTGCAAAAAATTGCTGAATTACGCATCGAAAATTTACTTGATATTGGTTGTGGTGAAGGTTATTACACCAATGCTATGCAAGCCGAAGTGTTACAGTGCGTGGGTGTTGATATTGCTAAAAATGCAGTACAAGTGGCCGCCAAACTCAATAAAGAGGTCACTTGGGTGGTGGGCACAGGCGCAACTTTACCTGTTTTAGATGCCTCAATTGACGTATGTACCAGTTTATTTAGCCCGATTCCTAAGCAAGAGATTTTACGTGTCTTAAAAGATCAGGGGTATTTAATGGTAGTGACTCCTGCCGCACAGCATTTATATGCCATGCGTGAAGCTTTATTTGAAGAAGTTAAAGCACATGATTCAGCTAAGTTTGTCGAGCAGTTACAAGATGCTTTTGAATTGGTTGAAGACATTGTGATTAATGCACCTATGCAGCTCAAACAAAGTGACTTAAAAAATCTAATTGCGATGACCCCGTATGCCTATAAGGCTAAACCCGAGCGTCGTCAGGCTTTAGAAGCCAATGAAAGTCTTGAATTAAATGCTCAGTTCCAAATTTATTTATTTAAGAAGAAATAACAAAAGCCCGCAATTGCGGGCTTTTTTATTATTCAACTTCGCGAATTAATTTTTCTAAACTATCGCTTGGCGCTTCACGTTTTGGCGCACTCTGCATGGGTGGTGGTGCTTTATGCACAGGTTGCAATGCAGTTTCACCCGGTAAATCTGCAAAGTCGTTTTCGACGCTGCGTTTAGGTGTGACTGGTGGTGGACGATAAATAGGCCGTGCCAGTGGTGGGGCTGCACGGTTGGCTTTTTGATCTTCGACCTGTGTAGGCTCAGTTGAATTACGTGCTTCTGGTGCGTTGGCTTTACTGTCTAAGCTTACCCATGCTGAAGGCGTGTCTTTTAAAGACTTGGCCATAAAGTCACTCCAAATAGGTAAAGCTGCAACGCCACCATACTCACGACGACCTAAGCTGGTAGGTTGGTCAAAACCAACCCAAGTAATCGTCACTAATTTACCATTAAAGCCTGCAAACCATGCATCTTTGGCATCATTGGTGGTACCTGTTTTACCTCCTAGGTCATTACGACCAATTTTTAACGCAGCACGACCTGTACCATGATGAATCACATCACGCAAAATATTCGCCATGTCATAGGCTGAGCTGGATTTTAAAATTCGCTGTGCTTGACGATATTCAGTGGTATCTGTTTTGGCAGCAGGTGCTGTGGCAGTGCTCGCCTCTGATGCAGCAGCTTCTGAAGCTGCTTTGGCTTCTGATGCAGCCTCTAAGAATGCAGCATCGTCGGCTGACAGTTGTTTGACATCAGTTTCAGGAGCTTGCGGTTTTTGGTGAATACATTGGATACAAGCGTATTCAGGATTAGCTTTATAAATCACTTTGCCATAGGCATCTTCAATACGTTCAATAAAATAAGGTTGAACACGGTAGCCGCCATTGGCAAAGGTGGCATAACCCGTTGCCATTTGTACAGGCAATACTTGGGGGGTTCCTAGGGCAATGGTGTAGTTACGCGGAATTTGATCTTCTTGTAAACCAAAGTCCATAAATAACTGGCGCGCCCGCTCAACCCCAACACTTTGTAATAAACGTACCGATACCGTATTGCGTGATAAATACAAAGCACGGCGCAGTGGAATCATGCCTAAGTAGCGCCCATCAGAGTTTTTAGGACTCCACTTACCAATGGTAATTGGTGCATCATTGACTATGCTATGCGGCGTCATACCGCGTTCTAAAGCCAAAGCGTAAACAAAAGGCTTGATGGTAGAACCTGGTTGCCGCCAACCTTGGATGGCACGGTTAAACTTAGAGTGATAAAAGTTATATCCGCCCACCACAGCCTCTAAAGCGCCACTATTCGGATTTAAAGCAATGAGTTGACCCTGAACTTTGGGGATTTGTACTAAAGCCCAAGTGGTTTTTTCGGCATTGGGGCGTAAACGCACAATATCTTTGACTTTAACAATTTGCGAAGCCCGACTCGGCGCAGCACCTACACTATTGGCATTACGATAGGGACGCGCCCATGACATACCTGACCAAGGCACAGTCACAGTTGAACCATCTTGCATCAAGGCGTCAAACGAGCTGCTGCCGACCTTAACCACTTGCGCAGGGTAAGTATTGGCATAAGCCATAAAGTCTTTTAACGGTTTATCGTGTGCTTCAGCACCGCGCCAGCCATGACGACGGTCATAATCTTCTAAGCCATCACGTACTGCTTGTTCGGCATACGCCTGACGTTCACTATTAATAGTCGTATAGACTTTATAACCTGAATCAATGGCTTGCTCGCCAAATTTTTCTACCAATTCGCTACGCACCATTTCCCCTACATAGGGAAATCGGTTGCTAATACTACGATCAGGGCTATCTAAATTTAAGGGTTCAGCAATGGCAGTTTGATATTGCGTTTGGTTAATATAGCCCAGCTGCAACATACGTCCCAGAATCCAGTTACGACGCTCTAAAGCACGTTCAGGATTGGCGATTGGGTTGTATTTAGAAGGAGCTTTGGGTAAACCTGCAATCATTGCCATTTGTGCGACAGATAGCTCATTTAAACTCTTGTTATAATAAATACGTGCAGCCGCCGCGATACCATACGCATTTTTACCCAAGAAAATTTTATTGACGTATAAAGTCATAATTTCTTCTTTAGATAAAGTTTGTTCAATTTTGCGTGCCAAAAACACTTCGGTTAGCTTACGTTTTAAGGTACGCTCTGGACTTAAATAGTAGTTTTTAGCCACCTGCATGGTGATGGTTGAACCGCCTGTTTGCACATCTGAGCCTGTCACACTTTCTGTAACTGCACGACCTAAGCCTTTAAAGCTAATACCGCTATGGTCAAAGAAAGATGAGTCTTCGGCTGCTAAAAAAGCATGGACAAAGGTCTGTGGAATTTGGTTATAAGCAACCGGCACCGAAAGTTTGCCACCATATTCGGCAATCAATTGGTTATCTGAGCTATAAACTTGTAAAGGCTTAAGCAAAGGCGCTTTTTTCAGCGTCGACATATCCGGTAAGGATGGGGCGATATAGAGGTACATGCCATAAAAACCCATCGGTATTGAGACTAAAATTATAATTATGCTCAAAAAAAATGGATGTACACGGCCTGAACAAGATAGCTTTTTCATAACAAGTAAGTTTTAATAAGAGCTAATGGCAAACTAATTGGTCGTCAGTATAGCCTTTACACTTACGGATTGTTAGATGAGTTATTGTATCCGTATAAAATTATAGACCTTGACCGATTAGTGGGTTTTGTTTTTTGGGGATAAAAAAATAATAGGACTGAATTGTGCTCAGGTTATATCGTAAACCAAATAAGGGGTTAATAGGTGTAGATATTAGTTCTACTTCTGTTAAAGTTTTAGAACTCGCTGTAAAAAATGGTAAGTACCATGTCGAGAGCTATGCTCTTGTACCCTTACCAGATGGCAGTGTAGTTGAAAAAAATATTTTAAATGTCGAAGCAGTCGCAGATGCTTTAGAGCGTGCGATCAATTTTGCCGATCCACGTAGTGATCATGCAGCCTTTGCTGTACCTACATCTATGGTGATTTCTAAAGTCATCGAAATGGATGCAGATATGAATGATGACGAACGTGAAGTGCAAATTCGAATGGATGCCGAGCAATATATTCCGTTCCCATTAGATGAAGTTAGTCTTGATTTTGAAGTATTGCCTGATCGTTTAGCCAATCCCCACCGCGTTAAAGTATTATTGGTGGCCACACGTTTGGAAAATATCAGCCTTCGTTCTGAAGTCTTAGAGCTTGCCGGCCTGACCCCCAAAATTGCCGACGTAGAAAGCTTTGCCATTGAAAATGCGTATGAAGTGTTTGCTGATACCTTACCTGTAGGTGTACATACTGTTGCGATTTTAGATATTGGTCATACCATGACCACATTATCTGTAATGCAAAACGGTAAAGTGATTTACACCCGTGAGCAGGTTTTTGGGGGTAAGCAACTCACTCAAGATATTCAAAACCGTTATGGTTTATCTTTTGAAGAAGCCGGTCGCGCTAAAAAAATTCAAAGTTTACCAGATGATTATGAAGCAGAAGTTTTAGAACCTTATTTAGTTGCTGTGGTTCAACAAGCGGCACGTTCTTTGCAATTCTTTTTCTCATCGTCACAATTTAATGAAATCGATCATATTTTGTTAGCAGGGGGTAATGCCAATATTACCGGTCTTGCTAAACTCATTCAGCAAAAGCTCGGTTACCGTGTCACAGTTGCAAATCCATTCTTGCAAATGGGCTTTTCAAGCAAAGTTGATGTACAAAAAATTGAAAAAGATGCGTCTTCACTGATGGTGGCCTGTGGCCTAGCAATGCGGAGTTTTGATTAATGGCAAGAATTAACTTACTCCCTTGGCGTGATGAGCTAAGAGAAAAACGTAAAAAAGAATTTATTGCCGTTTCTATTGGGGTGGCTTTACTTGGGGTACTTGGAGTTGTGGGTACTTGGATGTATTTTGATGGTCGTTTAGAAGATCAAAATCAAGCCAATCAATTGGTGATGAGTACTAACCAAAATCTAGATGTGCAGCTGAAATCATTAGAAGGTCTACAAGAGCAGCGTGATGCGATTGTCGAGCGTATGAAGTTGATTCAAGGTTTACAAGGTCAACGTCCTGTGGCTGTACGTTTGGTGGATGAGTTGGTACGTGTCACACCAGGCAATATGTATATCACCAAGTTTGTGCGTCAAGGCGATAAATTTACCATCGAAGGGCGTGCAGATAGTCCAAATACCGTAGCAGATTTACTACGCGGTCTAGAAGCATCGGCTTGGTATCGTAATGCTTTTATGAACTCTTTCTTGGCCGTTGAAGAAAATAAACAACAACCAGCTAGCTCACTTGTGCCGCGTCGTGAAGACAGCTATGGCTCATTTGTTGTGACTGCCGATCTTGATGAAATCAAAATGGATATTGTGGCAGATCTAGATGAGATAGCCGCAAGTGAAGCCGATCTTAGCGTAACGGGGGCACCATAATGAGTCGTGAAGAATTGGATGAATTAAGTCAAGATGTAGCGCATAACCCCAAAAAGAAAATGACGCTAGAAAAATTCTTTCAGCAATTTAATACTTTAGACACCAATAACTATGGTGGTTGGCCAGTTTCTGTCAAACTTACGTGTTGGTTATTTTTACTGCTGGTGATTGCTGCGATTGGTTATTTCTTGGCGATTAAGCCAAAATTAGATGCCATTGAAGCCGCTCGTGCTCAAGAAGCACAGCTACTGAATGAGTTTCGTGACAAAGATTCTAAACTGCGTAACTTACAGCAATATCAAGCACAACTGATGGATATGCAAGCTAACTTTAACCAACAGTTAGAACAATTACCTAAAGAAACTGAAATTCCTGGTTTAGTAGAAGATATCAACATCACTGGGGTGAATGCTGGACTGAAATTTAAAAATATCCGTCTAGAAAATGAAATTAAGCAAGAGTTCTTTATTGAGCAGCCAATTGCGATTGAAGCGACGGGTGATTACCATGCCTTTGGTTCATTTGTGAGCGGAATTGCGGCATTACCACGGATTGTCACCTTACACGATTTTGAAATTTCAGCATTAGAAAGCAAAGAAAAACGTGCGGAAGTACCTGTAGTGACCTATAAGGTTAACGCGAAAACCTATCGTTATATCGGGGTAAATCCAGACGAGCAGAATGCAGCTGCAACAGCAACAGGGGAGACGCCATAATGCAGATGAGCAAAATTAGCTTAAGCCTCTTGCTGGGATTGGCATTAGTGGGCTGTGATTCACGAATTGACGCAGTCAATCAACAGATGGCGGAAATTCGTAATCAACCGCCATTACCAATTGAACCCGCACCTGTTTTTATGCCTGTTCCGACTTTTGATTATGCTGCGCATCAATTAAAAAGTCCGTTTATGCCTACTTCTTTGGCGGCAGAGCTGAAAATTATGGCAGGTAAACGCGTCTTTCCAAACTTCTCACGCGCACCACAGCCACTCGAAAGTTATGCACTGGAAAGCCTGAACATGAAAGGCAGTATGCTCAATAACTTAGGTAAAATTACCGCGGTCATTCAAACGCCTGATGGTGAATTAGAGCGCGTACAAATTGGCAGTTATATGGGCAACAATCATGGTCGCGTGGTACGCATTACACCAACGCAAATTGATCTGATCGAAATCATTCCTGATGGTCGTGAAGGTTATTTAGAACGTCCACGTAGTCTGGTACTGCTGGGTGCTGCAGCGCCTTAAGGAATAACAATGAACAATAGTGTGAAAGATTTTATTTTTGGGGATGGTAATACCATGAATTTATTGCGTCAGTTTTCGATGGCAACAGTAGCAATGGCAGTCATGCAAGTGGCAAATGCACAAGTCAGCATTACCAATATTGTGCCTATGCAAGTACCCAATCAAGGCACAGAAATTCGTGTCATGTTTAATGGTATTCCCCCAGAGCCACAAGCCTATCAACTAGAAAACCCAGCACGTTTGGTGTTAGATTTTGAAAAAGCCACCCAAAGCTTAAAACAAAATAATATTACTATTGCCACCAAAGAAGCGAGCAATTTAGAAGTAATGTCAGATGCGCAGCGTGCGCGTTTAAACATTAATTTGGCTGATGCAGGTGCGTTTACCACGCGTGTAGAAGGCAACACTTATATTTTAAAAATTAACCCAACTAGCACTAGCAGCAGTACAGCTGCACCTGTTGCCACGGTTAAAGAAGCCCAAGGCATTACCAATATTGGCTTTGAACGTGGTGCAGCAGGCGAAGGTCTGGTGGTGATTGATCTTGCAGGACGCAATACCCCTGTAGATGTACAGCAGCAAGGTAGCAAAATTGTAGTGCGTACTGTGGGCAATAAAGTCCCGACTCACTTAGCACGTCGTTTAAATGTCAATGACTTTGCTACGCCTGCCTCGACCATTGATGCACAAAACAGTGGGGGTAGTGGTGTAGTCACGATTCAGACTTCGGGTAGTTATGAATACATGGCATACCAAGCTGAAAACAAGCTGACCATTTCGGTTAAGCGTCCAGTGGATCGTAGTACTGCAACCGCACAGCAAGCAGTGACACGTACTGTACAGCATTATAATGGTAAGAAAATCTCACTCGATTTCCAAGACATCGAAGTGCGCCGTGTATTGCAATTATTAGCTGACTTTACTGGCATTAACATGGTGGCAGCCGATACAGTACAAGGCAATATTACCTTGCGCTTAAAAGATGTGCCGTGGGATCAAGCTTTAGATATTATTCTAAAAACTAAAAATTTAGATAAACGTCGTAATGGCAACGTGATTTGGATTGCGCCCTTAGCTGAATTAACTAAAGCGGAAGAAGAAGAAGCGAAAGCCATTGCACAAAGCATCAAACTTGCCCCATTACAAACTGAATATATTCAGCTCAACTATGCCAAAGCTGCTGATATTGAAAAATTAATCGTCGAAGGACGCAATGCCAGCAATCGTGGTGGGAGTAGCAGCACAAATACAGCCGATAGCGATTTACTCGGGGATAGCGTCGGTTCTTTACTGAGCCCACGTGGTACAGCCTCGGTTGACCCACGTACCAATACCTTAATTATTAACGATACCTCAGCCAAGATTGATCAAATTCGTAAGATGATTGATCTGCTGGATGTTTCTGTAAAACAAGTGATGGTCGAAGCGCGTATTGTGCGTGCCTCAACTGATTTCACCAAAGAAATGGGCGTGAAATGGGGCTTAGTGTCACAAGGAATTAACAAAAACAATAACTTGCTCGTTGGTGGTAGCGAGCAAACGCTGTGGGATTTACGTGGTGAACCGAATGAAAACGGTGGCTATGATATCCAACGTCCAGATAACTTAAACGTCGACTTAGGCGTAGCAAATGCAGCAGGTCGTGTCGCATTTGGTTTAATTAGCTTATCTGACTTTATGCTTGATCTTGAGCTATCTGCTTTACAATCAGATGGTTATGGTGAAGTAATTTCTACACCAAAAGTTCTAACTGCAGATAAACAACAAGCTAAAGTGGCATCGGGTCAACAGATTCCGTATCAAACTACCACTACCACAGGTGGCGGTACCACAGCAGATACCCAATTTAAAGATGCATTGTTAAGCTTAGAAGTGACTCCAAGCATTACCCCAGATGGCAAAGTACAAATGCAGTTACTGATCAATAGTGACTCACCATCAGGCACAGCACCAAACGGTGAAATCATTTTAAATAAAAATGAAATTAATACCAATGTGTTGGTCAATAACGGCGAAACCGTGGTGCTTGGTGGAATATTCGAACAAGAAACCCAAACTCAACAAACCAAAGTACCTTTCTTAGGTGATTTGCCATATGTGGGTCGTTTATTCCGTAAGGATCTGAAATCTGAAGATAAGCGTGAGCTATTGATTTTTGTTACACCGCGAATTGTTAATGACAGTGTTTCAAGAAATCATTAATATATTTTCAATTTAAGCAAAATTAATAGGTGACTCCTTGCCAAGCAATGAGTTTGACACCCTACCAAATATTTATTTGGTAGGGCCCATGGGGGCGGGTAAGACGACGGTTGGTCGACATTTAGCAGAGCTGTTAGGACGTGAGTTTGTTGACAGTGATCACGAGATTGAACGTAAAACTGGAGCCGCAATTCCATGGATCTTCGAAAAAGAGGGTGAACTTGGCTTTCGTGGCCGCGAGACTGCAGTGATTGATGAACTCACCGCCCGTTCAGAGCTGGTGCTCGCCACTGGTGGTGGGGCAGTGACCCAAGCACCTAATCGTCAGTTCTTAAAACAACGTGGTATTGTTGTTTATCTATATACTCCCGTCGAAATTCAGTTACAGCGTACTTATCGCGATAAAAACCGTCCTTTATTACAAGTTGAAAACCCGGAACAAAAGTTACGTGAATTACTTGAAATACGTGATCCTTTATATCGTGAAGTGGCACATTATATTATCGAAACCAATCAAGGTGCGGCGCGTGATTTAGCACAAAAAATCCTCACCTTAATTGTTCAAGCACCTCAAGCCCAAGTTAAATAAGCGATCTTTAATCATGCAAACTTTACACGTTGAACTCGGTGATCGTCGTTATCCGATCTTTATTGGCAGTGATTTAAATCCACAAGCATTACTCAAGCCCTATATCAAAGGTCGTCAAGTGATGATTGTGAGCAATACCACGGTAGCGCCGTTGTATTTGCAGCATTATGTGACTGCAATTGAAGCTTTGGATAAAACGGTGGCAACGTGTATTTTGCCTGATGGTGAAAAATTTAAAGATATTGAGCATTTAAACTTAATTTTTAACGCATTACTCGAAGCTGGTTTTAACCGTGACTGTACGGTGCTGGCTTTAGGTGGTGGTGTGATTGGCGACATGGCAGGCTTTGCTTCGGCTGCTTTCCAACGTGGTGTGTATTTTATTCAAGTGCCGACCACGCTGCTATCACAAGTGGATTCAAGCGTTGGTGGCAAAACAGGCATTAACCATCCTTTGGGTAAAAACATGATTGGTGCTTTCCAACAGCCACAAGTGGTATTGGCGGATATGTCGCAGTTAAAAACACTGCCGCCACGTGAACTTTCTGCGGGTTTAGCCGAAGTGATTAAATATGCTTTACTCGGTGATATTGAGTTTTTAGCATGGCTTGAAACCCACATGGAACAATTGGTTGCTGGTGATGCGACCTTACTTGCCGAAGCGGTTTATCGTTCATGTGCCCATAAAGCACGTATTGTTGCCAATGATGAAAAAGAGCAAGGCGAACGTGCCTTACTGAATTTAGGCCATACCTTTGGTCATGCCATCGAATCTTATTTAGGTTATGGCGAATGGTTACATGGCGAAGCAGTGGCCACAGGCATGGTCATGGCAGCCGATCTGTCCCAACGTATGGGGTGGATCTCGTTAGATGATTTAGAGCGTACAAAAAAAATCATTTCTCGCGCCAATTTACCGATCGTTTGTCCTAAAATTCCATTAGATGAATTTTTAGCCTTTATGGCGCATGACAAAAAAGTCTTAAATGGTCAATTGCGTTTGGTCTTAATGCAGCAACTGGGTCAAGCGGTTATTACCAAAGAATTTGATGTAGAATTAATGCAACAGGCAATTTTGGCCAATCAAGAATAAGGTTAATCATGGCAGCAATCCGCACATCTAAGCAAAAAATGCACAATACTATCTGGTTAGTATGCGGATTGCTGTGCTTATTTTTCGCCTTAGTGGCATGGGCGATTACCGACAAAGACCAACTTGAGTTGGTTGAAGTGCCTACAGCCATTGATGTTGCAGTACAAATTCAACCTGAAAAAGTAGCAGCAACAACGCATTTAGGTGGCTTGCTCGAGGAAGTACGTCCTTTAGAGATGACCACGCGTGTTGTAGCAACAGGCACACACGAAGCCGAATTTCGTGGCAATAAATTTATCGAAGACAACAAAAAGAAATATGTGATTGAGCTGTTTCGGGTTTCAGAAGAACAAATCATTAATACTTTTTTAAAGAAACAAGAATCACGCAAAGATTATCGCTATATTCGTTTAAGTGGTGAGAACCAAGCTGAACAATATGTATTGTTATATGGAATATATAACAATGAAAGTGAAGCGAAAAATGCTTTAGCTACTCTTAACATAGCTTTACCTAAGTCGGTGCAGCCGCATGTGGTAGCGCTGAACAGCTATAAAGATTTTGTCAATGATATGGGATCTGATGAGTTAGGTCTAAATCACAAGCTGTATGCAGTAAAATTACGTCCTGCTGCGGTACCTGTTGTGGATGAAACGGTATTAGCAGAAGCGAAACGTCGTGCTTTAATCAATCAACAACGTTTAGCTGCACAGGCCAAAAATAATCCAGCACCAACGAATAAACCTGCTTCTACTGCTAAACCAGCAACTCCTAGCAATTCTGCCCCAGCACGTCCAGCCCAAACACAAGAAGCACCTGTAATTAGCCCTGATAAGGCGACGACCTCAACGACTGTAGTCCGTCGTGATCAACATGGTAATGTGGTTGATATCGAACAAAGTCATAGCCAAAGCCAACACTAATATATAACTACGTCACAATTGAGTGCAATTTTTAGCTGAAAATTTGTTCTAAAATGGCGCATAGTCAGTTATAACTATAATTAAGTGCCCATATATGGTGCAAAAAGAACAACACATCCCATCTTGTCGATAAACCTAAAAACAAATAATTCGACAAATAAGCGTATTAACAGTCAAATAAAAATATTGGCATTCTTTTTGCTTAATTGGTGCATGAATTGAGTAAATGTCCCCGTTTTGGCGCGACACACTGCAAAAACTGTGCATTGCACTGCGTTAAAAAAGTGCTTTGATCTTAGCTGTAGTTGTTCGTCAAACAGGACCACACCCAACAAAAAAATGAACTGTTAATTGCCCATTTATGGGCCCTGCAAGAAGGGTACGCTATGCACATGCCATCGCCTCACAATGTAGCTCCCACTCAAGGTTTGTATCAACCCGATGAGTTTAAAGATAACTGTGGTTTCGGCTTAATCGCTCATATGCAGGGTGATGCAAGCCATGACTTAGTCAAAACTGCTATGCATAGTTTAAGTTGTATGACCCACCGTGGTGGTATTGCCGCAGATGGCAAAACAGGTGATGGTTGTGGCTTATTATTGGCTATGCCAAAAGCTTTTTTCCGTGAAGAAGCAAAAAAAATTAGTGATATCACCTTAAGCGAAGTGTTCGCTGTGGGGACTGTATTTTTAAATTTAGACCCAGCATTGGCTTTAGCTGCGAAACAGATTTTAACTAAAGAAATTGAAGCAGAAGGTTGCCGTGTCATTGGTTGGCGTGTCGTGCCGACCAATAACGATGCCTTAGGTTCAATTGCAATGCAGTCTTTACCGGCATTTGAGCAAATCTTTGTGAACTGCCCAATGGGTGTAACGGAAGTTGAATTTAACCGTAAGTTGGTGATGGCGCGTCGTCGTGCTGAACAACAAATCAATGATCCATACTTCTATGTCACCACTTTATGCTCAACTGTAATTAGCTATAAAGGCTTAATGATGCCGGTATACATTGCCGACTTCTATTTAGACCTCGCTGATCCACGTTTAGCTTCGCACATTGTGGTGTTCCACCAACGCTTCTCGACCAACACTTTACCGCGTTGGCCTTTAGCGCAGCCATTCCGCTATTTAGCGCATAATGGTGAAATTAATACCATTACAGCGAACCGTAACTGGGCTGTAGCGCGTACACCAAAATTTGAAAACCCACTGTTACCGGGCATCACCGATTTAAATCCAATTGTAAACCGTACTGGTTCGGATTCTTCAAGCTTAGATAACATGCTGGAATTATTGGTGGGCGGTGGTATGGATTTATTCCGTGCCTTACGCATGCTTGTGCCACCCGCATGGCAAAACGTAGAAACCCTAGATGCTGACTTACGTGCCTTCTACGAGTTTAACTCGAAGCACATGGAAGCATGGGATGGTCCTGCAGGTCTAGTGATTCAAGATGGTCGTCATGCGATTTGTATGCTTGATCGTAACGGTTTACGTCCTGCGCGTTGGGTCATTACTAAAAATGGCTATATCACACTTGCATCTGAAATTGGCGTTTGGGGTTATGAACCTGAAGATGTGATTTCAAAAGGTCGTGTTGGTCCGGGTCAAATCCTGGTGATTGATACCTTAACCGGTAAAATGCTCGACACCAAAGACGTCAATAATCATCTGAAAAACATGCGTCCTTACCGTGAATGGTTACGTGAAAATTCAGTACGTTTACAAGGTAGCCCAGAGCTTGAAGAGCATTTATGTGATCAAGGCTTAAAAGGCGATCAACTCAAAGCATCACAAAAGATGTTTATGGTGACCTTTGAAGAGCGTGACCAATTGCTACGTCCAATTGCAGAAAGCGGTCAAGAAGCAGTAGGCTCAATGGGTGATGATACGCCAATGGCGGTGTTATCGCGTCAAGTGCGTCATGTGTCGGATTATTTCCGTCAGCAATTTGCTCAAGTCACCAATCCACCAATTGACCCATTACGTGAATCCATTGTGATGTCGCTTGAGACCTGTTTTGGTCGTGAGCAAAACGTGTTTGAGCAAAGCCCTGAACATGCCGATCGTTTAATTGTGTCAAGCCCAGTGCTGTCCAATTCAAAAATGCATCAGATTCGCACCATTGGTCGTAAAGGCTATGAAATTGCCGATATTGACCTGAACTATGCAGAAACTGAAGGCTTAGAAGCAGCGATTGCCCGTATTTGTATCGAGGCCGCACAAGCGATTCGTGATGGTAAAACCTTACTTGTACTATCGGACAAAAAAATCCGTGAAGGCTATTTACCTGCCAACGCCATGATGGTGACAGGTGCGGTGCATCACTATTTAATCAATAATGGTTTACGTACTGACGCAAACCTGATTATTGAAACTGGTTTTGCGCGTGATCCGCATCAATTTGCTGTGTTACTTGGTTTTGGTGCAACAGCTATTTATCCATATCTTGCTTATGACGTGATTAACGATTTAATCGCCAAGGGTGAGTTATTGGGTGATCCAGTGTATGCACAAAATAACTTCCGTAAAGGCATCGAAAAGGGCTTATTAAAAGTTCTATCTAAGATGGGTATTTCAACGGTTGCGTCATACCGTGGCGGTCAGTTATTTGAAGCCGTAGGCTTATCCAATGAAGTCGTGAATAAATGCTTTATTGGTGTACCAAGCCGTATTCAAGGGGCGACTTTCGTTGACCTTGAAAATGATCAGAAAAAATTGGCAAGCCTAGCGTGGAAAGCGCGTAAGCCAATTGAACAAGGTGGTTTGCTCAAGTTTGTCTTTGATAAGGAATATCATGCCTTTAACCCAGACGTGATTAATGCCTTACACAAAGCAGTGCGCTCAGGTAATTATGCAGATTTTAAAGAATATGCAGAGTTGGTGAACACACGTCCTGTTGCGACGATTCGTGATTTACTTAAACTTAAAACAGAAAATTCGATTCCTGTAGAACAAGTGGAATCAGTAGAAGAAATTTTACCGCGTTTTGACTCAGCTGGGATGTCGCTTGGTGCATTGTCACCAGAAGCACACGAAGCGATTGCGATTGCCATGAACACCATTGGTGGTCGTTCCAACTCAGGTGAGGGCGGTGAAGACCCAGCGCGTTACGGCACGATTCGTAACTCGAAAATCAAACAAATTGCATCAGGTCGCTTTGGTGTCACACCTGCTTATTTAACCTCAGCAGAAGTGTTACAGATTAAAGTGGCACAAGGTGCAAAACCAGGTGAAGGTGGTCAGCTGCCGGGCGGTAAAGTGAATGGCTTAATTGCGCGTTTACGTTACTCTGTACCAGGCGTTACCCTCATTTCGCCGCCACCGCATCACGACATTTACTCCATTGAAGATTTATCACAGTTGATCTTCGATTTAAAACAAGTTAACCCACAGGCGATGGTGTCGGTGAAACTTGTTTCTGAGCCGGGTGTTGGTACGATTGCGGCAGGTGTGGCGAAAGCCTATGCCGATTTCATTACCATTTCAGGTTATGACGGTGGTACAGCGGCATCTCCACTTTCCTCAATTCACCATGCCGGTTCGCCATGGGAATTAGGACTGTCTGAAGCGCATCAAGCGCTTCGCGTCAACGATCTACGTGGCAAAGTACGCGTACAAACCGATGGCGGTTTAAAAACCGGTCTTGATGTAGTCAAAGCTGCGATTTTGGGTGCAGAAAGCTTTGGTTTTGGCTCCACCCCAATGATTGCACTGGGTTGTAAATACCTACGTATTTGTCACCTAAACAACTGTGCAACCGGTGTGGCAACTCAACAAGACCATTTACGCCAAGAGCATTATATTGGCGAGCCACAAATGCTGATTAATTTCTTCACCTTTATTGCTGAAGAAACCCGTGAATGGTTGGCGGCACTTGGTGTTTCAAGCCTTAAAGACTTGATTGGCCGTACAGATTTACTAGAAATGTTACCGGGTGAAACTGACAAACATGCGCATTTGGATTTAAGTGCGTTACTTGAATCGCATCCTGCAGCAGAAGGCAAAGCGCAGTACTGTGAAGTACAAGGCAATGAACCATTTGATAAAGGCATCTTAGCTGAGCAAATGATTGCTGAAATGTTGCCTGCGATTGAAGCTGGTACAGGTGGTAAATATCGCTTCACGATTGGTAACTGTGACCGTTCAATTGGTGCACGTATTTCAGGTGAAATTGCGCGTCGTTATGGCAACTTAAGCATGGAAGCGCATCCAGTCAAAGTGAACTTAACCGGTACTGCAGGTCAATCACTCGGTGTATGGAACGCAGGCGGCTTACATATTAGCTTAGAAGGCGATGCCAACGATTACGTCGGTAAAGGTATGGCCGGTGGTCGTATCTCAATTTTCCCACCAAAAGGTTCACCATTCCAAAGCCAAGAAACCGCAATTATTGGTAACACCTGTCTATATGGTGCAACAGGCGGTAAATTATTTGCTGCAGGTACCGCAGGCGAGCGTTTTGCAGTACGTAACTCAGGTGCCTTTGCAGTGATTGAAGGTGCAGGCGATCACTGCTGTGAATATATGACCGGTGGTATTGTCACAGTGCTGGGTAAAGTCGGGCATAACTTTGGTGCAGGTATGACAGGTGGTTTTGCCTATGTACTTGATCTCGATAATGACTTTGTCGATCACTATAACCATGAGCTGATTGAGCTGAACCGTATTTCTACAGAAGCCATGGAAGAACATAAAGCCTTCTTACTACGCATCTTAGATGAACATATTCAAGAAACAGGTAGTGCTTGGGCGTACAAGATCCGCCATGAGTTTGATTACTATAGTCGTAAGTTCTGGTTGGTAAAACCAAAAGCTGCTAACTTGCTGACTTTACTAAAAACAACTCAAGCAGATCCACAATAATTCCACGACCAAGACAAAGGCAGATGTCAGCCTCAACCTAAAACAGCTGACATCCACCGACGGAGACAGATATGGCAGAGCGCCTAAATAATGACTTTCAGTTTCTTGATGTAGCACGCCAAGACCCTGAGAAAAAAGATATCGATGTCCGCAAAGCTGAGTTTGTGGAAATTTATAAACCTTTTACTGCGGAAGTGGCAAAAAACCAAACCCACCGCTGTTTAGGTTGTGGTAACCCGTATTGCGAATGGAAATGCCCAGTGCATAACTATATTCCCAACTGGCTCAAACTGATTTCAGAAGGACGCATTTTCCAAGCGGCTGAATTGTGTCATCAAACCAACACCTTACCTGAGGTATGTGGTCGGGTGTGTCCACAAGACCGTTTATGTGAAGGTGCATGTACCTTAAATGATGGTTTTGGTGCAGTGACCATTGGTAATGCGGAAAAATATATCAATGACACCGCTTTTGCTTTGGGCTGGCGTCCAGATATGTCGCATGTGAAATGGACTAATAAAAAAGTAGCCATCATTGGTGCAGGGCCTGCCGGTTTAGGTTGCGCAGATATTTTAGTGCGTGCTGGTGTGCGTCCGGTCGTGTTTGATAAACGTCCTGAAATTGGTGGTCTACTCACATTTGGTATTCCAGAATTTAAAATGGAAAAAGATGTGATGAAACGTCGCCGTGAGATTTTCACCGGCATGGGCGTCGAATTCCGTCTGAATACCGAAATTGGCACTGACATCACCATCGAGCAATTACTGACTGATTACGATGCTGTCTTCATGGGCATGGGCACTTACACGTACATGAAAGGTGGTTTCCCTGGTGAAGATTTAGAAGGCGTACATGACGCTTTAGACTTCTTGATTGCCAACGTAAATCGTACTCAAGGTTGGGAAAAAGACCCTGCTGAATATATTTCAGTTGAAGGCAAGAAAGTTGTGGTGCTTGGCGGCGGTGATACCGCGATGGACTGTAACCGTACTTCAATCCGTCAAGGCGCAGCGTCAGTGACTTGTGCTTATCGTCGTGACGAAGCCAACATGCCGGGTTCACGCCGTGAAGTGAAAAACGCGCGTGAAGAAGGGGTTAACTTTGCCTTTAACCGTCAACCCATCGAAATTGTCGGTGAAAATGGCAAAGTGACTGGAGTAAAAGTAGTCACCACTCAACTCGGTGAACCAGATAGCCGTGGTCGTCGTAGCCCAGAGCCAATTCCGGGTTCAGAAGAAATTCTAGCGGCCGATGCGGTACTCCTAGCTTTTGGTTTCCGTACTTCACCTGCTGACTGGTTTAATGATGTAAAAATTAATCTAGATGGTTCAGGTCGCGTGGTTGCACCAGAACAGCAAGAATTTAAATTCCAAACGTCTAATCCAAAAATCTTTGCCGGTGGTGATATGGTGCGTGGTTCGGATCTTGTCGTGACTGCAATTTGGGAAGGTCGTCAGGCAGCTGAAGGAATTTTAGATTATCTAGATGTCTAAAAACGTTTAAATTCATTCAAGAAAAACCCGCATTCAGCGGGTTTTTTTATGGTGTTCATGAGCTTGAAAAATTTAAATTCAAAGCGCTAATGGCTCAGCTTTAGGCAATTCAAAATGCCAATTAAATAAAAACAACAATTCCTAGAAATGTTTATGTCTACAATGCTTATAATTTCTACAAATACAAAAAAAGCATAGGATACAGCAGCATGAACTTTATGAAAAAATCAGCTTTAGTCATTGCCTTGGCAAGTACCTTAACTTTATCGGGCTGTGGCTATAACACCTTGCAAGTCAAAGATGAAGCAGTCACTGCATCTTGGGCAGAAGTGCAAAACCAATATCAACGCCGTGCCGATTTAGTACCCAACTTGGTCAATGTGGTAAAAGGTTATGCCAAACATGAACAGCAAGTTTTAACTGAAGTCACCCAAGCGCGTGCCAATGTCGCCGGTTTAAAAGTCGATAAAGAAGTCTTAGAAGACCCCGCATTATTTGAAAAATATCAACAAGCTCAAGCACAAATGACCAGCGCTTTATCACGTTTATTGGCTGTGACTGAAAATTATCCTGATTTAAAAGCCAATGAACAATTCCGTGATTTACAAGTGCAATTAGAAGGCACTGAAAACCGCATTGCGGTGGCGCGTAATCGTTATATTAGCAGCGTACAAGACTTTAACAGTTACTCACGTCAATTCCCGCAGGTGATGACGGCAAAAGTGATTGGCATGAAAACCAAAGAAAACTTTAGCGCTGATGCCAATGCACAAAATGCACCACAGGTTTCATTTGACTAATACTTTCAACCTGTAGGAGACCAAGATGCTCATCAAAAGGTTGATTCATTTGATTATACTGCTGTTCATATTGGGCAGCAGTCAAGTTTATAGCAATGAAGCCACAGCAGTCGATTCAGGCGCAGATGCTGTGGTATTGGGTAAAATCATTCAGCCCCAAACAACAGCGCCTGCCTCTGAACAAAATGCGACAGCAAGTGCAAGTCGTACAGTTGAAAACGATTTAAAAGAGGGCGAAACCCGTGGTTTACCTACGTTAAATCAACCGATTATTGATCAGGCCAATCTATTAACTACTGCAGAGAAGCAGCAGATTAGTCAAAGCATTATCCAGTTAAATAATGAAGGTAAAGCACAAATTGGCGTGATTATTGTACCGACAACAGGGCAAGAAGATATTTTTGGCTTTGCTATGCGTGTGGCTGAAGCATGGCAATTGGGTAGTGCTAAACGTGATAATGGTTTGCTGATGGCAATTGCCGTCAATGACCGTCGTATACAAATTTTAACCGGTTATGGTTTAGAGGGTGTCATGCCTGACATCATCACCAGTCGCATTATTAATCAACAGATTACGCCTTACTTTAAGCAGAATCGTTATGCAGAAGGGATTGCCTCAGGCATTGGACAAATTCAAGCGATTTTAAATCAAGACCCAGAAATTGCTGCCCAAGCGGCACAAGAGTTACAAGAGCGTCAGCAACAAGCTTTACATGAGCAACAAGCGCGTGAAAGCACCATGATGACTGCCTTATTTATTTTAGTGGCAGGTGTCATTGCCTCTTATATTGTGGGAAGGCGTTTAAGTGCATCGACTGCAGCTGTGGCAGGATTAGTCGCAGGATTAGTCAATGGTGCAGGTTTACTCACCAGCTTACTGCTTGCTGGTGGTATTTTCGTATTGTTAATTAGTTCAATTGCCCAGTTGGTATTACAGATGTTTTTATCAGGGGGCGGCCGCGGTGGCGGCGGTTATCGTGGCGGTGGCGGCGGCTTTGGTGGGGGAGGAGCTTCAGGATCATGGTAACGACAACAGAAACAACCAATATTATTACACAGCCTAAAACTGAACATTTAGCTCAGCCTAGCTTTAAACGTTGGCTCAAGCATTTTTTATTTATGCCAGCCACTAAACGCTATTTTAATCAGCAAGACCAACAAGCGATTACTAACGCTGTTGAACAAGCTGAACACGGCCATGTGGGTGAAATTCAAGTGGTGATTGAAGGTCATATTCCATGTTCGCAAGCTTATCGCCAAGATGTCAAATTACGTGCCCGAGAATTGTTTGCTGAACTTGGCGTATGGGATACCGAGTTTAATAGTGGCGTTTTACTCTATATTAATTTATGTGAGAAAAGCGTGGAAATCGTGATTGATCGCGGTATTAAACACGGGACACAACAAGTGCTATGGGACAAAATTTGTCAGCAGTTATTAAATCAAATGCGCGAGCAGCAGTATAGAGAAGCTGTTGTTGAGGCGGTTTTAGCCATTGGTGAAGTATTAAACCAATTTTATGATCAAAAAGTTGTAGATTTGGATGATGAACTGGGCAATGCACCGATTTTGTTAGGTTAAAAATAGGTAAACAATTGACAATTTTTGTCAGTTGTTTACCTAAAATATACATAATTAAGTATGATAAAATTTTAGATAAAACAATAAAATCAATTATTTTTAATAATAATCAATTACTTAATATTAATATAAACTAAATATTTAACTTTGGCATAACATTTGCTTATATTACGCAACATAAATAAACATAAAACATTTGTGGAGAATGTTATGAACGCTCAAAAAGGTTTTACCTTAATTGAATTAATGATCGTTGTGGCGATTATCGGTATTTTGGCTGCAATTGCGATTCCTGCTTATCAAGATTACATTGCCCGTTCTCAAGCTACTGAGGCTATTACTCTAGCTGGTGGATTGAAAGGTGCTGTATCTGAGACATTTGCACAAGATGCAACTTGCCCTGATAATTCTAAAGCAGCTACTAATGGAATTAATTTAGCAACAGAAATTACTGGTAAGTATGTAGCGTCTGTTACAACAGGTGGAACTGCAGCAGAAGGTGGCGGTTGTACCATTACAGCTAAAATGTTGGGCACAGGTGTTAGTACTGGTTTAAAGGATGGCGAAATCGTTTTAACATTATCTAATGCAGATAAAGGCTCAAGTGTTTGGGGTTGTACATCAACAAATATTGATCAAAAATATTTACCAAAATCTTGTACTTCTAGTAAAAAAGCTGGCTAATAGCTTCAAGTAAAAAGGCTGCAAATTTGCAGCCTTTTTTATTTGTCTAAAAACAATACATAAAAAACTTAAAATTTCTTATCATAAGCATAAATTTTCCTCATTTTGGCTTATGAAATTCTATCTCCTTTTAATCGCTGCAGTGCTCATGGCATTGGCATGGTTGTTACCTGTGCATTACCGGCCTTGGGTCACTTACACAGGCGAACTATATGCCTTCTTCGCTTTAATTACTGTAAGTGCCATTTATCTTAAGCAAAAGCTGATTATTCCTAAAATTAGCTTTCCTTTATTAGGTCTAAGCTTAGTGCCTTTAATTCAATATGGTTTTGGGCAAGTCTTTTTCTTTGATAAAGCCTTACTATGCAGCATTTTCGTGTTTGGTTTTTGGCTGAGTATCACTTTGGGCTTTAATCTAGCTTCTGAATCTAAACAAGCCCGAGAAACACTATTCACCCATCTTTGTTATTTGCTCACCGCAGTCGGTGCAGCAACGGCATTTATTGCAGTATGCCAATGGGTCAATTTAGATGCCCATTTACCTGGTATGCACAATATTAAAAGCTTTGGTGGACGACCATACGCCAACTTTGCTCAGCCCAATAATATGGCGACTTTTTTACTAATGGCTTTATTGGCCTGTTGGTATTTATACGAAAAACAAAAACTAGATAGTAAAGTGTTAAGCTTTATTGCCGCACTGATTGTCACAGGTGTTGTCCTTGGTCAATCACGTACTTCATGGGTGGCATGTCTATGTATCTTATTCTATGGTGCTTATCAATATTACAAAGGCGTACTTAGCCTAAAATGGTATTACGTCACGGCATGGAGCGCTTTATTTGTGGTTATGCTGATTTGGGCATTACCGCTAAGCGTCACCATTTTATCGCCATTTGCAGATAGCGCAGTAGCCAGTGGTGCAGGGGCAGTTGAATTATCAAAACGTGCTACGGGCGATATGTCGCGACTTGCCATTTGGCAGCAAATGTTGCATGCGATTATGGAGCAGCCGCTATGGGGATATGGCTGGCATCAAACCAGTGTAGCCTACACGTTAATTAGTGATTATTTTCAAGGTCCTGTTTGGATTCGTAGTGCGCATAACTTTGTCTTAGATTTTCTAATTTGGAATGGCTTGGTTATTGGCTTAGCGTATTTGGCTTATTTTGCCTATTGGGGTCTGCAACTACTGCGCCGCGTCAACTCAGTAGAGTCTGTCATTGCCTTGCTGATGGTTACAGTATTTGTTGTGCATGCTATGTTGGAATTTCCGCAAAACTATGCCTATTTCTTGCTACCGATTGGTTTTATTATTGGGATTTTACAAGCACAATCCACGCCGCAAAGTTTCAGTCTTAGTCCGCGTTTTATGCAGGTGACTTTTGTGCTTGGTGTAGCAATTACAGCCTTAATCTATCGAGATTATGCAACGGTGGTGCCTAAGCTTAATCAATCCATGCGTTATGAAAAGACGCCTGAAAAGATCACCAATGATGATCGAGTTTATCTGTTAGAAGAGTTTAATCGCCGTATTGAGTGGATTCGTATGAATCCATATACCCAGCTTGAGCAAAAGCAGATTACTCAAATTAGTGAAATTGTTTTGAATTATCCAACTACGTATGATCTGTTTAAATACGCTAAATTATTGGCATTTAATGGTTATGCAGAAGAAGCTAAACATCAACTATGGCTCTTACGTGAGTTGCGTGATTTAAATATTAGCTATGAAGAGCTGATCGAATTGCAACCGCAGCCTTAACTAAAAAAGCCCGCAACTGCGGGCTTTTTGTTGTGCTTAAAGTTGGCTCTGAATATAGTTTTGTGTACCTACTTGTTCGGCAAGATCTAATTGGGTGGTGGTCCAATCTAAATATTCTTCTTCTTTTTCTAAAATTTCTTGCACTAAATCGCGAGTTACATAGTCCATTGAGCTTTCAGCTAACGCAACGGATTGTTGCAGGGCTTCGATATTTTCTTTCACCTTACGCACGTCGCAATTTAAGACTTCTAAAGTATGTTGACCAATATAAAGTTTGCCCAAATGCTGTAAATTAGGTAAACCTTCTAAAAATAAAATACGTTCAATAATTTTGTCGGCATGTTTCATTTGGCGAATCGATTCTTTATATTCTGCTGAACCGAGTTGCTCAATGCCCCAATCATTAAACATACGCGAATGTAAAAAATATTGGTTAATTGCGGTAAGGTGATGATACAGAACCTGATTTAATTGATGAATAACCTCACGATTGCCTTTCATTACACTTACTCCATTTGCCCTAAGGCTTTAATTTTAAATTAGAATAATGTTAAACAACAAATCAGCCAATGGCGAGTAATTTATAGAACAGCAAATGAAAATCGCAATCAACAACAACAGCTATTGCTATATTTGGCAATAAAAACCCGCTTAGAGTCATAAGCGGGGGAGGAGTTAGTTGCCTGAAGGCATATTATTATGGTTATAGGGCTTAAGCTGCTACGGAAATTTTAGCGGCAATTTGTGCCACTTCTTCACTAATGATTGAACGTGCTTCTGGTGCACAGCGGCCACAGCAAGTACCAAGGTCGAGCAAATCACGAATTTCACGGTAACTTTCTGCACCATTCGCAACAGCGTCTTTAATATCTTGATCGGTAATACCGCGACATAAACACACGTACATCAGTCATCACATAAAATGAAATAAGATAACTAGTATTATTGATAATTATTATCAATTGTCAATTTATTTCATCTTATTATTGGATAATATTTGATTGAGTTTTTGGATTAAAAAACGCCACTCAATCGGTGGCGTTTATATAGATAGATTAAGTTATTGATTAATAATAACCACACCATCCATTTCAACTAAAGCACCTTTTGGAAGGCTAGCAACGCCTAAAGCTGCGCGTGCTGGATAAGGTTGCGCAAAGTATTCGCCCATAATCTGATTCACTAATTGAAAATGTGAAAGGTCTGTGAGGAAAATATTGAGTTTTGCGATATCTGCTAAAGAGCCACCTGCAGCTTCACAAACGGCTTTTAAATTGTCAAATACACGGCGAATTTGCGCTTCAATGCCTTCAACCAACTCCATACTGTATGGATCTAAGCCAATTTGACCTGAAAGATATAATGTATCATTCACTAAAATTGCTTGTGAATAAGTGCCAATCGCAGCAGGTGCATTTTCGGTATGGATTACTTGGCGGGACATCAATTTCTCCTTATATCGTATATAGATACATCATAGTCGATGAATTTGGCTTGCAGAAGCATTATCGTTTAATTTGATTAACTTGCGACTTTGCTCGATTCATTCATAGGAATAGGTTGGAATAAACGACCAATACGCGGAAAACCAAACTGCATACGTAATTCACGAATAATTTTTGCGATATGCTGACGATTATTCACAACAATATTCACATAAGTTTTGCCTTCGTGTGGGCGTACCATTTCTACCCCAGTATGTTCTTTACGGCATTGATAGATTAAATCAGAAATTTGTTCGTCATTAAGACTCATATCAATGGCCAAATAAGCCGTAAAGCTGACTTCTTCCACCACATCATGCTTGTTATTCCAATGTAATGGCATGATATTTTCAGGATGCAAATGTTGTTCATGCAGTAAATTACGGCAACGCGCACGATGTACAATTAAACCACGACGTGATAAATGTCCTTGGATTGGATCGCCAAGCACTGGATTACAGCAGTGCGCGTATTTTACATCTACACCTTCAGTACCTTGAATAAGACGCTGTGAGTCTTTGCTGTGATGATCTTGTGAGAATAAATGGTTAGCCACCAGTTGCGGGAGTAAATCGCCGACTGCAATTTGCTCAAATAAACGATCTTTCGATTCTAAATGCCGCCATTGCAGTAAATCGATCCAATCATCGGCTGTTAAATCTTTAGTAGAGCGATTAAACAGCTTTAAAGCACGATCTAAGGCTTGTTGACCGACTAAGCGCTGCTCTTCAATATCTTGCTCACGTAAAATATTTTGAAGCGCACGACGCGCTTTTTGCGTGTTAATAAAGCTGAGCCAATCTGGATTAGGCGAAGCTAAAACATCGGTAATAATTTCAATTACTTGACCATGAGATAATGCAGTAGAAAGTGATTTGGTTTCACCATCAATTTTAGCACCTACGGCATGGTTACCTAAAAATAAGCTAGCCGAATAGGCAAAGTCGACTACGGTTGCACCTTGTGGCAACTCATGTAAGTGACCTTGTGGCGTATAGACCCAAATTTTTTCTTGGTGTAGATAATCCAGTAAATCGTTAAAGGTGGTTTTGGCGCAATCCCCATCAATCAAAACATTTAAATTTTGCATTGAAGCTTGAATGGCAGAACGACACGCTTGAGGTGCATTTTCTCCCAATACCACGCCAAAGCGTGCTGCTTTACGCATCAGCTCTGTTTGAATGGTCAATGATAGGGTGGTTTTTTCACCTTTTAAGGTCATTAATAGAGATTGGTTGCCACCTGGGAGGGGGCGACGAATATGATCTGCGTATTTTAAAACTTTAAAGTTTTCACGTAATACTTCTGCTAAACGGTCACAATCAGCAATGCTGTTTAAAATAATTTCAAAGGCATGGCTATGGGTGAGTTCTTGTAAGTTTAGATCGTTTTTAACAAAGTGGCGTAACAGTTCAATATTGTTATTTTTCTTTTTAATACGACCAGTTAACTGATGTTGCTCGAGTAAACTGCTTAATTTGCTTTCCCAAATCGCTTGATATTCACAGCGTTTTGGCTTGGTTTGTAACAACACTTCTTGAATGTTGTTATACATATCTAAATCAAGATTTTGATAACACAGATGTTCTAAGTTATCTGCCATCTCATTCATGCCGACAATGCGTGCCATAGGTACAAACACATCAAAGGTTTCTTGCGCAATACGGGCGCGTTTATCTGGGCGCAGCGCATCTAATGTGGTCATATTATGGTAGCGATCCGAGAGTTTAATAATAATAACCCGCGGATCTTGTAAGGTGGCTTGTAAAATTTTACGAAACGATGCGGCTTTATTAAATTCTTTGTCGCTAGAATGACTCAGTTTGGTTACGCCATCGACTAATTCAGCCACTACGCGACCAAATTTTTCGGTGATATCTTCTTTGCTAAATTCGGTATCTTCAATGACATCATGCAGTAATGCTGCCATTAAAGTTTCTGCATCTAAACGCATATGCGCCAAAATACAGCTTACCGCGATGGGATGTAAAACATAAGGTTCACCACTTTTACGGGTGACACCATCATGTGCCATATCGGCATAATCACAAGCGTCTAGCACGCGCTCGACATCACGTTCACTTAAATAAGCTTCGATAATAGTTTTGAGCTGTTGCTTTGCTTGATTGACATCTGCACCTGGCATAGAACACCTTTACGATACACGTTTTGCGATAAGTGAATGGGTTAATCCTCTAATGAAATGTATTCTGCGACTGTTGTCAATTTTTTCAGGCAAAAAATACAAAAAATCTTCATTATCAGTTGAGGGGCTATAGTTGATGTTATAGCGTTTATTCAAGCAATAGAAAAGTAGCTGCAATAAAAAAGCCTAGTATAAAACTAGGCTTTTATTAGAAAGTTAATCTTATTGGAAAGAAAAACCATCTAAATTCAAATTATTTGCAGAAAGTGCAAGATCAAGGCTTGAAGTTTGATAGTCTTGCTCACGTTGTTTCAAAATGTCTTTTGAAACGTGACCCGCAGCAATCTCACGTAATGCAACAACTGTAGGTTTGTCGTTGTCCCATTCTACGGTAGGTTCAATACCTTGACGTGCCAATTGACGCGCGCGTTTGCTTGCCACTAGTACAAGCTCAAAGCGGTTGTCTACATGGTCTAAACAATCTTCAACGGTTACGCGTGCCATAAGAATTCTCGGTTGAATAGTAAATTTAAACAGACTAAGCAGTATAAAAGTCTTTACTTAAATACTCAAGTTTTAATCACTCAGTAACAGGAGTAATCAGCTTTTGAATCAGGTCTTGATGACGTGCTGCTTGTTGATTAAGTACCAAGCGATTAGCCGTAATCACAGATTCAAGATCATGCAATGCTTTGTTAAAGTCATCATTAATAATGACATAATCAAAGTTGGTATATTGCTGCATATCTTCAACCGCACAGCTTAGGCGATGTTCAATCACTTCAACTGAGTCAGTACCGCGGTTTGACAGGCGTTGACGCAAGTCAAATTGGCTTGGTGGTAAGATAAAGATTTGTTTTGATTCAGGAAAAAGTTTACGTACTTGCTCGGCACCCTGCCAATCAATTTCAAGCAAGACGTCATGACCTTTAGCAAGTTGTTCTTTTACAGTTGCTTGCGCTGTACCGTAATAGTTACCAAATACTTCGGCATACTCAATAAAACCGCCTTCTTCAACCAGTTTTAAAAAGTCTTCTTTTTGTGCAAAGTGGTAATGTACACCGTCAAGTTCACCAACGCGTTGACCGCGTGTGGTATGTGAGACAGAAACGTGCAAGTTATTCACACGTTCAAGCAAAGCTTTAACAAGGGACGTTTTGCCCGTTCCTGATGCAGCAGAAACGACAAACAAGAGACCCGACATGATATTTTTCCTGATATGATAAAATATCTTCTCTATTTTAAAGTAGACAGCCACTAAACTAAATAGATGAAGTGAGTTTGTTTACATTTATTTCAAATCATTCATCCGAAACTAAACTGGGTATTGAGGATTCTATGGAAATTGTTTTGGCCAATCCACGTGGTTTTTGTGCAGGTGTAGACCGCGCAATTGCGATTGTAAATCGTGCCTTGGAATGCTTTAACCCACCGATTTATGTACGCCACGAAGTGGTACATAACAAGTTTGTGGTGGATGATTTACGTCAGCGCGGTGCAGTATTTGTTGATGAGTTGGATGAAGTACCAGACGACAATATTGTGATTTTTAGTGCACATGGCGTTTCTAAGGCAGTCCAGCAAGAAGCTGAGCGCCGTGGTCTAAAAGTCTTTGATGCAACCTGTCCTTTAGTCACAAAAGTACATATTGAAGTCACCAAATATGCGCGTGAAGGCATTGAAGCTATTTTAATTGGTCATGCAGGGCATCCAGAAGTAGAAGGTACGATGGGTCAGTATGACAAAAAAAATGGCGGCAATATTTATTTGGTGGAAGATGAACAAGATGTCGCGGCTTTAGTGGTGAATAACCCTGAGCAAGTGGCATTTGTCACCCAAACCACATTATCTATTGATGATACTGCTAAAGTGATTGATGCCTTACGTCAAAAATTTCCACATATTCAAGGGCCACGTAAAGACGATATTTGCTATGCCACACAAAACCGTCAAGATGCAGTACGTGATTTAGCTGCGCAATGTGATGTGGTTTTAGTGGTGGGTTCACCAAACTCATCTAACTCAAATCGTTTACGTGAACTTGCTGAACGTATGGGCAAGCAAGCTTATCTAGTCGACAATGCCGATGAATTACAACGCGCTTGGTTTAGCATAGATGCTAAGGTTGGTGTGACTGCAGGTGCATCAGCACCAGAAATTTTAATTAAGCAAGTGATTCAACGTTTACGTGACTGGGGTGCAACTGTGCCGCAAGAGCTAGCAGGACGTGAAGAAAATATTACTTTTAGTTTACCTAAAGAACTGCGCATTCCTGTGACCCAAGCCTAAGCGTCTACACTTCAGATGAGCCAATGCACCTGCATTGGCTTTTTTATGCCAAATCTGCATTTTTTCTTAAAAAATGCTCAAATATGCTACTCGAAAAAGTCTAAATTCAGTTACAATAAAACTAAAAAGTAGACCAAATTACTTGGTTTTTTATTGATTTTATAAGTTTTGCTAAATGGCAGGAAAATATGGGGCGTTGTGATGCTCGACGTCACAATGAAAATTTTAATTTCAAAGTGTTACTAAGCTTTGCTGTAGATGACCTTATCCGAATTTTCCCGCCATTTATCTGTGACAGGTTTGTATTTTTTTGTACCTTATTTGATAATTATCACAAGCTAAGGTGCTGAATTTTATGGGGTGAGGGTATGCATAAATTACAAGGATTTACCTTAGTCGAGTTGGTAATTACCATTTTGGTGTTAGCGATTTTAGCCACACTCGCAGTACCTTCCTTTGCCAACATGCTGCGTAAATATAATTTAGAAAGTAGTGCCATGGAACTGAATATGCTGTTGAGTGAAGCACGCACGACCGCAGTCAGCACCCGCAAAGACGTGACGGTGCATTTAAATCAAGCCGCCCCCAACACCGCACAAAAAAAATATTGGATGCCTAAAGGCAAGGTGAGCTATCAAAACCATGATGTACAGGAAGTGACTTTTAAAGCCTCTGGTCAAGTGCAGCAACTGAGTGGTGATCTCAGTCTACAACTCTGCGACCAAGCAAAGAGTTCAGCGAGCTTGTCGATGACCTTGCACTTGTCGCGTTTTGGTACCGTACAACACATTGAAAAGGGGACATGCGCATCATGAATGTCCAAGCACAACGCGGTGTAGGCTTAATGGAAGTGATGGTTGCTGCTTTAATTTTAGCAGTCGCAGTATTAGGTTTTATTGCGCTGCAATATCGCTCTTTAGAGGCAGCCAATGAAGCTTATTATCGTACTCAAGCCATGAGTGTAGCACGCGACTTAGCAGAACGAATTCGTGCTAATCAATTTGCTCAGGCAAGCTATGTCTCTGAATTAACTTATTCTAAAAGCACAACAGCAACAGATTCTAGTCGTAGTGCGACTACTCATGAATGCTTAGGTTCGACGAAAAATTGTACGCAAAGCCAATTTGCCCTTGCTGATGCGCGTGAAATTAAGGCCAAAGCGCAAGCTGCAGGCATGCAAGTTGCCATGGAAAAATGTAGTGGTGTCGCCCGTTATTGTATTTATATTGCTTGGGAAGATACCCAACCTAAAGAAGGCACAGCAGCAGATAAAAGCTGTACCAATAGCGGTACTTATATTGATGGATCGCGTTGTATTGTGATGGAGGCGTATCAATAATGCAAAAACGCTATCAACAAGGGATTAGTTTACTAGAGCTCATGATTGCATTGGCATTGGGCTTAGTTTTGGTGGCTGTAGCAGTCCAAATGTTTATTTCATCACAAGCCAATTTATCCTTACAACGTGGTTTAGGTGACTTACAAGATAATGGGCTATTTGGTATTGATTTTATTGCCAAAGATTTACGTAAAACCAACTTGGGTGCTTCGCTGCCTATTTTAGATTCAAATATTGCGCAAGGTGGTATCATTTTATCTCAATACAATATTATTGGCGGGGATGCTCAAGCAAATAATCAAATCAATGTGCTGGGATTGGGAGCCAATGAAATGTCTGGTACGGCTTTATTACCAGGCACATCTAATTTTACGGGTCAAAAAAGCGATCAGCTCACCATTCAATATAAAACAGTACAAAATATATATGACGATGCGACCTTTTTAAAAAAAATAAACAATGGTTTAACCGCTGACGAAAAAACACTGGTAGTGGGCTATGACTGTGAAGGGGGAAAAATTGTTTTAGAAGATGTAGCCAATCAAGTCTATATCGTACAGCGTTATTTGGTTAAACCCATTGGTAATGCTACGAGTAACAGCAATAATCCGAACTTAGCTTTATATTGTGATGCAGGCCGTTATCAGTTAACAGATGTAGAAAGTGCCTATGCAGCCACAGACCCAGCAAAGCGTACTGTTAATATCACAGGTTTAAATCATAACAATCAAATCGTATTACGCCGTGTTGATCATTTTCGTGTGCTCTTAGGTGTAGCCAGCGGTGAATATGGCCAAAGTGAAAACTTTCGTTATATGACCTTAAGTGATTATCAGCAACTTACAGGCAATAATTTACCCAAGATTCGCAGTGTACAGTTAGGTTTGGTGATTCGTTCACAAGATCGTATTCCTGCTGCAACCAATAATCAGCAGACGACTTTTAATATTTTAGATTTGACTGCCGTATCATTAATGGGTGGCAAGGACAATTATATGCGTCAGGTTTTAACCCAAACGATCGCATTGCGTAATGCACTGGGTGAGGATTTGCGTGTCAAAGCCGAACAAACCACAGTCACCTCTGAGGGAGAAACGCCATGATCCATTCTCATCTGCGGCAACAAGGTGCAACTTTAATTGTGGTGTTAATCATGTTGGTGATTATTACCATTATTGGTGTAGTGGGGGTAAAACATAGTATGACGTCGCTCAATATTGCCACCAATAGTCAAATTAATGAATTGCTGCGCCAAAGTTCCGACTCCGCTATGCTTGCTTTAGAAGAGGTCAGTGATTTAGAACAACTCTCGACTGCAAGTGGGATTTTGGGTTTTATTAGCCAACCTGAAAATGCGAATAAAGAGCTGGTATTTTGTTTTAAAAAATCCCAAGGGCTTGCTTTTGATATTAGTCAAGCCAGTATGGTGGAATTTACTGGCTCAGCGGTGCGTAATAGTACTTTGGGTCAGCGTGGGTTTTGTGATCCAAGAAGTGCTAATTTTTATACCAGTCAGCGTAATGCGGTTTTAACGCAAATTGCGGTTAAGCGTTCAACTGCGGGTGTATTAGAGCCTGCTTTTTCTAACTATGTGACTGGCACAGATTTCGTTTCGGCAAAAACTCAAAATAACGAGCGTTTTACGATTTATGCAACATCGGTTTTACCCTCTATTGGTGGTGCAACAAAAGCGCAAGTTTATGCATGTTTATCCCAGCATATGAATAGCAATGTACAAAGTTTAAGTTTAGATATTTCAAGTAAGGCGGCAATAACAGTATCTAAATGTTTAGAAAATTTAGGCGTGCCATACATTACACAAGTGGCCGATTATAGTTATATGGTGGGGTTTAACCAGTTGTCAGCAAGTAACTGATAGCATGGGAGTATTAGCGATGAAAAAGACAATGATCAGTAGCGCTATTGCTACAGTGTTAGCGGCAACAGGCTTGATTGCCAACTCAGCATGGGCAAGTGACCGTGAGATTTATCAACGTGGTGGTGAAGGGTCTGCTGCAGTAATGATCTCACTTGATGTTAGTCGCACCATGCGTGAGAAATTTGGTACCTTAGATGATGGTAATGGTGATTATTACGGTTGTGTGCGATCTACTAAAGAAGAAGAAATTACCATTGGTACAAAGAAACATAAATTTGAAGCTCATTATTGTACTTATACCGATGATACAATCAAAATTAATAAATTCTTTTTAAGAAAAAAATTTCCTTCTTACGAAGAATATATTAAGAAAACCTGCGATTTTGTACCGCGTAATATGAGTATAAGCGGACGAGAAAATAATATTTATCAATGCTATGACCGTTTAACTCGTGCAAAAATTGCGATGGTTGGTTTACTTGAAGGTGATGTTGATCGTGGCATTAGTAAGCTCAGTGATGATAAGGTAATTGGCTTAAGTGTATTTCCAGCATACTTAGTGAGTACCAAAAAAAATGATGATCATGCTGACAAAGCAGCAGCAGTCGTCGTACCTGCCCATCGCTTAGACGCGACAGTTAAATACAAAAATAAAAATATGACTCAACGAGAGGCACTAGTACAAGGAATTTTAGATGCCACAGATATTAAAAAAAGCTTATGGGATAAACTGACTGAAAACGATAACGTACCGATTGGCAGTGCTTTAGCAGAATCAGCGGCTTATTTAATGGGAACGACCACCAATGCCGGCTTTAGAGAAATACAAAAAGCTTGGATTAAATGGGATGATCGTAAGTTACAGGAAACATTCAAACGCTCTGGAAGATTACTCACTAATTGTGGTGGTAAAATTTTCAACAAAGAAGGAAAGTGGGATGATTTTGGACAGTGTGATTATTGGGCAGATGTTGATGCGGGGGATCTAGAACCTTATGATGATATGTATACACGCAATGAACGTAATAGCTCGGATTTGACCATAGATCGTGCACGTTTTTTAGTTAATGATGATAGTAAATATTTAAAAACCAGTGGTCAGCGCTATGCCGTAGCAGAAGCCCTACAGACAGGTTCAATCAACTATAAGGCACCTGAGATCATTTCTAAACAGGTTAGTGATCCATCATTAAAATCTTGTCATGCACAAGGTGTTTATGTGGTTACTGGTGGTTTGTCACATATTGGTGATGCTTCACAAGGTGAAGGTACGATTGATTTTTATATGAAACGTATGATGAGTCGTTCATTAGAAAATACAAACTATCGTACTAATATGTGTAAAAATGGTGCACTAAAGGACTATACCAACGTATTTGGAAATGAGAGTAATTATATTGATAACTCAAGTTGGTCATGTATTTCGGCTTATGCTGAAAAACTAAAAACAGGTGCCAATCCAGTTGGTTTAAGTATCAAAACGGCAGTTGTGGGTGTAGGTAAACAGTTTGAAGAGCTACCTAGCTCTAATATGTCAATGAGCACAGCACAAAATGAGGCAGAGCTAACGACAGCGATCGAAAAATTAGAGGCTTTTGAAGATGCAAACTCTCTTCTTTATAAGAATCGTACCAAGCATAATTTAAAAAATACAGCGCTTCTTGGTTTATATGGTGGTGGCGGTTGGTACTCAGCGATGTCTCCACAAGATATTGCTGAAAGTTTTAATAGTTTTGTGAATGTCATTTCTAAAGACATTCCATCTGCGTCAGTCAATAAATCTGTCATTCCAGTTGACGTATTAAATCCTTATGAATTGCAGCCTTATGCTTACTTAACAATGTACGAACCTAGTGTACAAGGGGCAGTATCTGTATGGGCAGGTAACTTAAAACGCTACAATATTGGTAACAAAGGTTGGGTGGTCGACTCAAGTGGCAATAATGCTTTTGCGGCAAATGGACTTATTAAAGATAGCGTTAAAGACTTATGGGAAAACTCAACATTAACTGATAGCGAAAAACTAAAAGCACGGATATTCCAAGGCGGTGCTTTAAACCAATTGCCATTAGGTAAAAACGAGAATAAGGACTTTAAACGTACAATTTATACTACGCGTGACTGTAAAGAACAGGCTGATAAAAGCGTATCTGATTGCGATTCATCAGCAAACTTAGAACTTAAAAAAGTAAATACAAATTACTTTGATAAAAATGCTAGTAGCTCCAAAGACCCGTTACGTGGCTATTTACTGGCACTACTTGGTTATGATGTTCCTAATCCTGACAATATTAATGATGAACAAATTTTAAATATTGGACAGCAGCGACCTGAATTACGCCAAATGGGTGCGATTTTACACTCTGACCCAATTTTATTAACCCAACAAGGTCAAGTAGTACGTGATGGTGAAAGCATCGTAACTAAAGATCGTCATGATTATGTTTTATTTGGTACAACTCAAGGTTTATTGCATGTTTTAGATGCAAAAACAGGTAAAGAAAAATTTGCTTTTGTACCTAATGAAATGGTGGAAAAAAACCATAAGGCTTTTGTAAATCCAGATGCAGCTAGTGCTTCAGGCCAATTCTTGTATGGTATAGATGGCCCTTGGACTGTACATACAGAATATGTAGCTGCTAATAAGGACGATCAAACCTTAACTGTGGGACAAGGTACGAATAAGGATGTTATTGGTAAACAATGGGTATATGGCGGTTTACGTATGGGAGGCCATAGTTACTATGCCTTAGATTTAACTGATCTAGACAGTCCTAAGGTTAAATTCCATATTGACCCAACCTCTGGCAATGTATATAGCCAAAAGGGTACTAAAAACTATAATGCATTACGTTCTATGGGACAAAGTTGGTCTAAACCTGTAATTACCCGTGTCAATTGGCAAGGCACTGATAAGCTCGTCATGATTGTTGGTGGTGGCTACGACAATTCAGGGCAAAACCAAGGTTATGAAGAGCCTAAGTATCCACAAAATACTGAAGAGCGTTTAGGCGCTGGTGTATATATGTTTGATGCGGATAATGGCGATCTACTATGGTGGGCAAGTAGTAACGTAGCCAAAGCTTCAGAAGGGATTAAAGCAGATAGCCAAGGTACCATTGCTCATTATGTCAAAGATATGGGTTACAGCGTCGTCAGTACCATTAAAACGGTAGATCGCGACGGTGATAAACTAACTGATCATCTATACTTTGGTGATTTAGGTGGACAAGTTTGGCGAGTAGATTTCAATAATTTCCGTAATGCCGAACAACCATTTGCAACGCATATTGTTCGTTTATTGAACGAGATAAGTTCGGAAGCGGGTAAGCAACCACGTTTTTATGTCCAACCAACCTTTAGTATTTATCGTACACCAGGTTCAGGTCGGGTGATGGCTGCGATTAGTATTGGCTCTGGTAATGCAAGTTCTCCTTTGCATGATTCAAATAATGAGGCGAACTGGAAGCCAAATGCGGTCTATACCTTATTTGATAAAGATGTGACACGTAGTAATTTATATTCTTTAACTACGAGCCAGTTAAAACAGGATCTTGTACCTCAAGCGCTTACTGCTACGCAACGTAATGGTGTGGCGACCAATACTATAGATGCGAGTCAAGATGGGTGGAAATATGTATTTTCAGAGAATTCTTTTTATCTAGACTCAAATCAAACAACGGGTCAAAAATTCTATAGTACGCCAATGGGTGCTAAAGTCATTACTGATCCAGTTTTAATGAATAATCAATTATTTGTTAGCGTATTTGATGGTGCAAAAAGTGGTACCGTGCAAGGCTGTGATGCGGGTATTAAAGGCGAAAGTGTGATTGAGCGTTTTTGTATGCCTTTTGGGGCTTGTGGCAGCAATAGTGGGATACACAATAGCTTATATGCAGGCGTAGGTATTGCACCCATTAATCTTAGCTCAGCAGGTCAAGGCGCTGCTAACTCGCGCACGATTATTAATAGTCAGTGTGAAGGCGATCATTGCGCGGTCGGGAATATAGGGAGTGATGTACATTCAGATAACCAACTCAATCGTAAATTACGTCCAATGCGTTGGTTTGAGCGCGAGTGAGGCCAGTTATGAAAAAATCTCAAGGCTTTACTTTAATTGAGTTGATGGTGGTGGTGGTGATTATCACCATCCTCGCCTTGATTGCGATTCCGAGTTATCAAAACTATATCCGCCGTGCCGATTTAAGTCTGGCACAGCAGGAAATGCAAAAAATTGCCGATCAATTAGAGCGCTATAAAGGGCGCAATTTTAGTTATAACGGTTTTAACTTAAGTGCTGCCTTTGATTCTTCAGCAGAAAGCTCTATTAATGAAAGCACAGGCATGCTGTATTTGCCGTTAGGGAGTACGGCAGGAGATGCCAAATACACTTTAACTTTACGTGATGCCGATAGTAAAAATGCGTTATCCAGTGCGGCTAAAGCCAGTGCGGGTGATACAGGCTTGGCAGATAATTTAGGGCATCATTGGGAAATGAATGCTTTAAGCACTCATCCGGCCAATTATAGCTTGGTGATGAATAGCCAAGGTTTACAATGCAAAACCATAGATCGTACTCAAGCGGAAAAATATCAGTGTGCTGAGCAAGGGGGCGGTGAAAAATGGTAAAACAACATGGCTTTACTTTAGTTGAAATCATGATTGCAGTAGCGGTGGTGGCTATTTTAGCAGCGATTGCGATCCCAAGTTATGAGCGTTATCAAATTAAAGTCAATCGTGTTGCAGCACAATCTGAAATGATTGAAATGGGGAGTGTATTACAACAATACTTAATTACCCATCGTACTTATGCCAAAAGCGCTACCAGCTTTGTTAGCTTGGCAGATTTAAATCTGACCACACAATTGCCACGCCATGAAACACCCAAATTATATAATGTTGACTTAACTGCAACAGCGTCCACTTGGCAGCTCACAGCCACACCGATTGAAAAAACTCGTCAAGAAAATAATGGCATTTTAATTTTAAATTCCAAAGGTTATCGTTGTTGGGATGAAGACAATAGCGGTGGTTGTGATGCCAATGCCGCAAGCAACTGGGATGGCCGTTGATCAGATGAAATTCAAAGGTGTGGATAAATCATTTTTTAATCTTTCATTCCCCTAAAAGATCGCGTAAAATACTGCCCTCTATGAAAGGGGTTTGAAATGTATCGATGGTCGGTACAGGGATAATCCGTAAAAACTATAAGGTTCTATCATGGTTGTTATTCGTCTTGCACGCGGTGGTGCTAAAAAACGTCCTTTCTATCAAGTTATCGTAACTGATAGCCGTAATGCACGTGACGGTCGTTTCATCGAACGTATTGGTTTCTTCAACCCTACAGCTCAAGGTAAAGCAGAAAAACTTCGTTTAGATACAGAACGTTTTGCTCACTGGATCGCTCAAGGTGCTCAACCTTCTGAACGTGTTGCTTCTTTAGCTGCTCAAGCTAAGAAAGCTGCTGCTACTGCTTAATGTCAGTAGGTATGCCCATGACACCAGCACAGAATGTTCCAGAAGATCGTATTCAGATTGGACAGCTACGTTCAGCATATGGGTTGAATGGGTGGCTCTGGGTCTATTCCAATACAGAACCCATGAGCAACATCTTTGACTACCTGCCTTGGTATATTGAGACCAAAGCAGGTTGGCAAATGGTCGATGTAAAACGTTGGAAACCACATGGCAAAGGCTTAGTTGTCAGCTTAAAAGGTGTGAGTGATCGCACAGCAGCAGATGGCTTAGTTGGCGCAAATATTTGGATTTCAAAAGCGCAGCTTCCGGCGGCAGGCATGGATGAGTTTTACTGGTCAGATTTAAAAGGCTTAACTGTGTTAGGTCTTGATGAAAATGAACAAGAAGTAAATCTTGGTAAAATCTATGAAATGTTCGAGACAGGTGCCAACGATGTAATGGTGGTACATGCCACACCAGACAGCGTTGATGCTGAAGAGCGTATGATTCCATGGCATAAAGATGTGGTACAACGCGTTGATCTAGAAGCTGGTCGTATCTACGTAAATTGGGGCGTAGACTACTAAGTCTGATAGGAAATAGAGGAATCTGCGATGTTTTTTGCAGTGATTACGCTTTTTCCTGAGATGTTTGAAGCGATTACAGCCTACGGTATTAGCGGGCGTGCAGCAAAACGTGATTTAATGCAAATGCATTGTATTAATCCACGAGATTTTGCAGCGGGTAACTACAAACGAGTGGATGAACGTCCATTTGGTGGTGGCCCGGGCATGGTGATGATGGCGGAGCCTCTGGCTCAGGCAATCCAACATGCCAAACAACTTGCACAACAAGCAGGTAAAACCAATGTGCCAGTGGTGTATATGTCACCACAGGGCCAAACTCTGCATGAAACTGCAGTACAACAATTTGTTGAATACGACGGATTAATTGTACTTTGCGGGCGTTATGAAGGGGTCGATGAACGTTTAATCCAAAAATATGTTGATCAAGAATGGTCCATAGGGGATTACGTATTATCGGGTGGTGAACTGCCGGCGATGGTGTTATTAGACAGCATTATTCGGAGACTTCCGGGTGCCATGTCTGATGAGCAATCCCATGTGCAGGACTCTTTTGTGGATGGTCTTTTAGATTGCCCACAATATACAAAGCCTGATCATTTTGAAGGTTTGGATGTGCCTGAGGTACTTAAATCGGGTCATCATGCAAATATTGAAAAATGGCGCTTTTTGCAACGCTATCAACGCACGCTTGAACGTCGACCTGAATTGGTTGAACAAGTCGAGTTGACTAAGCAGCAAAAAAAATGGCTAAAAGATTCAGGTATTTAAAATTTTTTAAATACCTTTAATAGGTTCTTTATATCTTGAAGTGGTCAAGTATAAAGAGAAATATAATCGGGTTTATGCGCCTTAGCCTCTAAATCCAGCGAAGATCAGACCGCTTCTGACTCGCACATATTGGAGATACCCCATGAGCGGTAAGCATCCTTTAGTTCAAGTTATTGAAAATGCACAATTAAAAACTGACATCCCTGCGTTTGCACCAGGTGATACAGTTGTTGTTCAAGTTAAAGTAAAAGAAGGCGAGCGTGAACGTCTTCAGGCTTTCGAAGGCGTTGTAATCGCTAAGAAAAACCGTGGCTTAAACTCTGCTTTCACAGTACGTAAAATCTCTAGCGGTTTTGGTGTTGAGCGTGTTTTCCAAACTCACTCTCCAATCGTTGCTGGTATCGAAGTGAAACGTCGTGGTGATGTACGTCGCGCTAAACTTTACTACCTACGCGAATTGTCTGGTAAAGCTGCACGTATCCGTGAAAAATTACCAGCTCGTAAAGCAAAATAATCTGCTTTATACGCTTGAAAAAAATGCGCCTTGTGGCGCATTTTTTTACGTCTGCTATAAACCTTGTAGTTTTAAGCGGTTGGCATGTTGGCGATAAATAGAGACAGGATCTGGTGCAAAGACATGCGTTAAACCAAAAAATTGGTTAATAATGTCTAAGTGATTCCAGTTGTAGTTATCACGAATAGTTTTACCAAATTTAGCACTACAACGACCGACTAGACCATCATTATCACCTTTAGGATCAGTAATTTTTGCTGTGACAGCTAAAAGAGCATCAGGATCAAGTGCATTGGTGACCGTGCCGGTACCAGTAAAGGAATAAAAATAAATGCCTTGTTGTTGAGCAGGGCCATCACTACAGGCTGTCGTCGGCATGCCTAAAGGATATTTGACTTGAAAAGCGCTTGAGCCTGCTAAAGATAAGCTTTTACCTGCTTGCAATGCATCATGTGGAAAGCGATTGGATTCAATGCCTTGAGCCCAGATCAGCATCTTAGATACAAAATTAACCACGTCTACCACAGGTGCTTGTAGCTGTGAGCCTTCAACTTGCATAATAAAATCAGCAGTTTGAGAGCCTTTTAAGGGACTGGCAATTGCAGTGGCTGACGCGACTTTGCTTGGTGCCACATTGGTCACATAGGCAATACTATGCCCACCGTGGCTATGTCCGAGTAAATTGACTTTAGGCTTGCCGGTAATTGCGATAATTTCATCGACCTGTTGTAGCAATTGCTCACCACGTACTTCAGATGAATTAAACGGTGAAACGCGTGTTGCCCAAACATTTGCGCCATTGCGAGCTAAGTCCGGCAAAATTTGATACCAATAATCTACACCCAATTCATCTGTACCAGCGCGAATAAAGCCACCCATACCATGGGCAAACACCAGCGGATATTGTGTTTGAGTATACGATGAAATCACAAAGTTGCTTTTAATTTGACTGCTATTAGCGGCATAGCTATGACAAGCCATTGCCAGCAACACAGTCGATAAACAGATTTTTAACATAGACATCATCCTCGAAAGATCAACCTGTTGAAGTCCTTAACAGGCATAGATATTATTCTGCAAAAGGTAAGACACCTCCTTGATCATGAATCATTTCAAAGGTCTCTAAACGTAATTGTTGTTGTTTTTCAGGGAAATACTGTTGTCGTAATTGCAAAATATTTTGTCGTTTGGCTTGATCACTCAACGTACTTTGTAAGACTTGATCACGTTCAGCTAAATACTGCTGTACATTATTTTTCCATGTTTGCCGCTCTTGATCGAGTTGTTCAAGACGAACGGTGGCGTCAGGGCCTACTAGGTTTAAGCGTAGTTGTTTAAGCTCAGCAGCACGACCACCACGCGCTTTTAACTCTTGCGTTAAGCGGCGTAAATCTTCGAGTTGCGATAGGGCTTTTAAATTGTCTTGCCAATCTGTGGGTAAATTTTGAAATAGTTCACTTAAGCGTGCTGCCTTTTCTTGTGCAGACAAGCTGTTATCTTCAAGAATATAGCCAAATCCTAAAAACTATAGAACAATAGAGATATGGGATATTCAAAAGATTTTAAAGATAAAGTCATAGAAATTATGATTCGAGATGAAATGTCTGTGCGAAAAGCAGCACAGCATTTTAACATCTGTATACAGACGATTCAGAACTGGAAAAAGTCCACTACAAACAAACCTATTCCTGGCCGTCCAGCTAAAATTAGCAGAGAGCAAATATTGAAGGATGTTAAACAATATCCTGATGATTATCAGTATGAGCGAGCTGAACGTTTAGGGGTAAGCACTCATGCGGTATTTAATGCGTTACATGCCGCAGGAATATCGCGTAAAAAAAGACGTTAAAGCATCCTAAAGCAGATCAAAATCAACGTCAGCAATTTCAAAATCTCATAGAGTGTTTAGAAGGGAAATTGCCTCTGATTTACATAGATGAAAGTGGTTTTCAAAGTGAAAGTACCAGAACTCATAGTTATAGCCTTCAAGGAACACGTGCTGAAGGTGAATTTAACTGGCAGTTGAAGAATTGCAGTAATGCGATCGGTGCAATCATTGAAAATAGATTGTTGACAGTTGGTGTGTTTAATTGTTCTGTGAATACAGAAGTATTTGAATGTTGGATTGAACAGGATTTATTACCTAAGTTGAAAGAAAGCAGTGTTTTGATTATGGACAATGCGACCTTTCACAAAGGGAAAAGACTTCAGGAGTTGATACGTTGTGCAGGCCATTACATTGTGTGGCTTCCTAAATATAGTCCAGATTTAAATCCAATAGAAAATATGTGGTCACGAGTCAAGGCGATTCGAATTAAGTTTAGAGTTAAAGATATTGATAAATTATTTAAAGATTACTGTAATGATTTATTTGGTATTTAGCTATAGTTAAACGAGACAAAGTGTAATTTTGATAAATATCTTCTTGCCCAAATAAGCCATTTATTTCTAAAGCATTAAAAAAGCGTTGTCTTAAATTTTGGGTAGCATTAAAAATGGCCCTAAAATAAGCTGCATTTTCTTCACCTTTGGGTTTTGCAATACTCGCTAAAGCTTGACGATATTGCACATAACGATGCCATAAATTTAAAATTTGCTCACGGCTGGGGCTATGATAAGCCGCTTGAACATAAGCACTAAAATTGCGGTCAATGTCTACTAGATTGGTTTCGCCATACTGACTAATAAAATATTCAAAGCACTGTTTGGTTTGTTCATTGACGATCAGTTGTGCTGCAGCATCTAAGCGTAATTGACAATTAATTTGCGTATCTTGTTGACTTGGACTTTGTAGATGAGTGGCTCGCGGTTCGTGTAAGGGCACGGACTCAGCAGGTTGCAACGGTGCTGAACGAGATATGTGCTGTGGCGGATGTTCTAAACTTGGACGCAACCACAACAATAAGGTGCTCATTATGGCAAGCAGCAACAGCAATATCCAAATCCACTTTGGCATAAGTGCATCCTTTTTATTGTTCAGTGTAATGTAAAACCAGCCACTTTGAATAGCTATACAGCTCACAATCTGCTTGTTACCATGAGCCAATTTTTTCGGCTTTCACTGTTATGAAATCTTCTGCAAACAAAATTCAACGCCGTCATTTAAGTGGTGTTTTTTTACTCAATAAACCTTTAGGAATTAGCTCTAATGCTGCCTTACAAAAAGTACGTTGGTTGTACCGTGCGCAAAAAGGCGGGCATACAGGCGCACTTGATCCTTTGGCTTCTGGTCTATTGCCAATTTGTTTAGGTGAAGCAACCAAGTTTTCACACTATTTGTTGGATTCAACCAAGCGCTATCAAACTACGGTATTTTTAGGTCATAGCACCACTACAGGCGATGTGGAGGGTGATGTACTGCTAGAAAAAGCGCCACCTGAATTAACCCAAGATAAAATTCAAGCCGTATTGCAACAGTTTACCGGGGATATTCAGCAAGTACCACCAATGTACTCAGCCTTAAAAAAAGAAGGTCGTCCACTATATGAGTTGGCACGTAAAGGCATTGAAATTGAGCGTGAATCACGTCCAATTAGCATCTATGCCATTGAGCTAACCTCATTTAATGAAAACAGCATTACTTTGGATGTAACTTGCTCTAAAGGAACTTACATTCGTGTATTAGGTGAAGATATTGCCAAAGCCTTGGGCACATATGGTCATTTAACTTATTTACATCGTATTCAAACTGGGCACTTTAATTTAATTCCAAGTTATACTATTGAATATCTTGAAAGCCTTACTGAACAACAACGCGATGCATTGTTGTTACCTGTTTTTGCCCCTGTACAACATTTTCCGCATATTCAAGTGCCTGCAGGTCGCGCAGAATATTTCTGTCGTGGTATGGAAAGTAATATTGATCATGCAGCTGAAGAACAGGTCTTGGTTTTTGATGGTGAAAAATGCTTGGGACTGGCACAAATTAACGATAAAAAACGCTTAATCCCCAAACGAGTTTTAAATCTCGACTAGGAATTCTTATGGAATTAGACATTATCATTAGCCTGATTGTTTTTGCATTTTTTGCTGGTGCAATTGATGCAGCAGTTGGGGGTGGTGGTCTAATTCAAATTCCAGCCTTGATGGGTGCTATGCCACAGCTGGCACCTGCCACGGTATTTGGCACCAATAAACTCGCTTCTATTTGTGGCACAGCTTCGGCTGCATGGTCATATTTACGCAAAGTCACTTTGCCATGGCAGCTTTTATTGGTGATTGGAAGTTGTGCTTTTATCACTTCATTTGCAGGTGCGGCCTGTGTCACCTTAATTCCAACCGAGATTTTGCGTCCGTTGGTGTTAATCATGTTGATTGTGATTGCAGTTTATACATTGCTTAAAAAGCAATTTGGGCAGCAGCATATACAGTTTGCAATCACGAAAAAGTTTTTGCTGTTAGCTGCAATTGGCAGTTTACTAATTGGTTTTTATGACGGGATTTTTGGCCCCGGTACGGGCAGTTTCTTTATTTTTTATTTTATTCGTTATTTAAAAGTCGACTTTTTACATGCTTCGGCATTATCTAAAGTGGCTAACCTCACCACCAACTTAGCCGCGCTTAGTTTCTTTGCGCCAACTGGGCATGTACTGTTGGGTATGGGGTTGATGATGGCGCTATCCAATGTGGCAGGCTCAATGCTTGGCGTTAAAATGGCACTCAAATATGGTAGTGGCTTTATTCGTATCTTATTTTTAATTTTAGTCAGTGTGTTAATTTTGCGCTTAAGCTATCAAATTTTTGTAGGCTAATGTGCTTAAGTTACAGCTTTACTATAGTCAAGCTGTAGGACTTTTAAGTATAAAAAATATTCAATCGATCAGCAGCTATCGCCAAGGATCATTTATGAATATTTTTGAAGCATTAAGACAAAGTCATCAAAAACAACGTGAATTAGGGGAAGCCTTATTGCAGACCTCAGGAGACAGTCCTGAACGTCAGGCATTATTTGAGCGTTATAAAAATGAACTCTTCGCACATGCGGTAGGGGAAGACCGTTATTTTTATATTCCATTAATGATGAGTGATTCAGGTTTGAATATTACCCGCCATGCGCTAGCTGAACATCATAAAATGGATGAATTACTCGAAGAAATGACTGAATTGGACATGAGTCATCCAGGCTGGCTCAATAAAGCCAAAAAACTAGTTGAAACTGTGCTGCATCATTTAGACGAAGAAGAGCATGGCTTTTTTCAACAAGCAGGTAAAATTTTAGCTGAACAACAGAAAACCAGTTTAGCCAAACAGTATTTAGCTGAATATCAAAAATATAAAAAGTCTGATAAAGATGCCTTAGTTTAAGCAAGTGATTTAGCGCAATGTGACAAGCATTTAGCTGGATTTACTCCGCATGGTCACTCCAATTGAAGCTAACATCACGCAGCCAAGAGCGATCCATTGCCAAAAGGCGATGGTTTCGCCCAGTAAAATAAAGCCAGTGAGTGCCGCCAGTGCAGGTGATAAGCTAGATAAAGTACCGTAACTTAATTTACTTAAACGTTTTAATGCCTGTAAATCTAAGGCATAAGGAATAGCGGTAGCGAGTACGGCAATGGCTAAGGCTTGCGGCCAATATTGCACATTCAATAAAGCTTGAGCATTTTGATATAAACCAATTGGTAATAAACTTATTGCAGAGAGGCTAATCGCAATAGTTAAGGCATGCATACCAATATTTTGCTGCACCACTTTTTGTCCAAAATAGATATAAAAAGCCCAACATAGTCCAGCTGTTAAGGCACAAACCGCACCAAAGATAGAGAAATTACCCTGTAATGCCTGAGGCCATGGCACCATTAAAGCAATACCTAAAATCGCTAGTCCTACCCAAATATAGTCACTGCGTTTTTGAATAGAAAGTAAGGCTAAGCCTAAAGGACCAATAAACTCTAAACCTACGGCAATCCCTTGGGGGAGTTCGCCAAGTGAGAGATAAAACAGCACGTTCATCAAACATAATGCTGCACTATAACAGAGTAAATCCCGCCATTTTAAAAAGCTCAAACGTTTTAAAATATGCCAAGAGCGAAACATCAAAAAGATAATAACTGAGGCAAAACATAGTCTTAAAATGGTGACACTTAAAGGGTCTAAATGCAAAAACAGCTGTTTAGCAAAAGAGGCGCTAATTTGATACGAGATCATGGACAGCACCATAAACAGTACAGCAAGTAATTGCGGACGCGCCATAAGAGAAGATTCTAAGTCAAGAAAACTGTCATTATAGCCCTAAATCAGGCTGCTAAAAATGTAATCAAATGCTTATATTTGATTGAAAAATAAACAATACAGTAGCAAACTATAGTTGAATCATTTTTAAACAAAACTATATAACCATTATAAGGAAAAAAATACATGCAGCCTACATGGAAGCAAGTGCTATTAGCGAGTATGCTTGGCCTGAGTTTAGTTGGTTGTGGTGGATCGAGTTCAAATGATCCAGTAACACCACCTACACAAAGCACAATTCAAAAACAAGTTTCAGCTTTAATTTTAACTGCAACTGGCAACACAATAAACAATGCCAAAATTAAAATTGCGGGGCAAACTTTTAGCACTGATGTACTAGGTCAAGCTAGTTTTAGTGTAAATATTCCACAAAATGCCCAATATGTTGTTGTGCAGATTGAGAAAGCGGGTTTTGTCAGTCAAGCACTACGAATTAAAGCCTCAGAGCTTGCAAATATTAGTGCAAGTTTATTAATGGTAAAAAACCTTATTGAAGTTGCCGCAATTGAACAAGCACAAATCATTGAAAGCTCAGAACTAAATGCCAGTATCAGCATTCCTGCGAACGCATTTGTACGTCCGAATGGTCAACTTGCCACAGGTAAAGTCGTCGTCGAATTTACCCCTTGGGACATTCAAAGCAATGATTTAAATGCGATGCCTGCCAACGGTGTGGCGCAAAATAATCAAAACCATATTGTGGATTTAATTAGTGCGGGGATGATATCGGCAACTTTTAAAAATCAACAAGGGGAAATCTTACAGTTGGCTCGCGGTAAAAGCGCAGATTTGATGATGGATTTACTCATTGAGAATATTGCCAATCAAGAGATGACAGTTGGTACAGAAATTCCAATGTGGTATTTCGATGAAGCTAAAGGTTTATGGCTAGAAGAAGGGACGGGTCATGTGGTGGAATCTGTACAATCCTCTACAGGTTTGGCAGTGCATGCCTCTGTATCTCATTTTTCGACATGGAACTGGGATTTAGAGTTTGAAAATGATGGCAGTTTGTTGGTGCAATGTATGACTGAAGGGCAAGCTTTACCTTGTCATGCAGTGGCTGAGATTCGTTTAAATGATGGCTCTCGAGTCACTAAATACTCACATATTCCAGTCAGTGGCCTAGAAGTGGTCAACATACCCACTCAAGCAAGTATTGCTTGGAAAGCCTACGGAGTGAAAAATGGTTTAATTGGTCAAGCGCAAAGTTCAACTGACGCACCCGTCATTATTGAGCTACAAGTCCCGACGACCAAAAATAATGTAAGCTGTGAATTAGCAGATGGAACAGCGACTTCTTGTCAAGGTCTATTAAATAACCAAATTCCTTTTACAATTGGTGTTCCGAGTACTCAGGTGGTAAGCACCTTAGTCAATCATCAAAATTTACAATGGCAGGCGAAGACCCCTTTAATGTGGAAAAATAATCAATGGGTACGTTACCGTGGTACGCAGGTTTCCGATGCGTCGGAAAATGTGGTCATCAAACTGACAGAGCTAGAAACTTTAGCTGATACATTGGGACTTGATTTTTACGCAGAATGTAAAGCCTATGCCGTAGGTGAGGATTTAACAGGTCAGCCATGTGAGTTAACGGTAGAAATAGAGAACACCGATCGAGAATGGAACAGATTGGTTTATCAAATTCCATTTGGTGTACGTACTAAAATTGAATTACCAGAACCTTATACAGGTTTTGAGGTCTATGATCAGGGGCCTATCCACTCCATCAACTTATTTGCTTCTATGTTAAATGGTCGTTATTGTGACACCATGTTTGGTTCATATGGATTTGAACGTCATTCTGGGATGTCTTTTATTATGGAGTTAGCCCCATCTAGAATTGATGAAGGTATAGATGCTGATGAGGGATGTATCACCACACCAACTTAATCCAATAAAACCACGCTAAGGCGTGGTTTTTTCTTGTTTTAATTGCGCTTTAATTTTTTGTTTAGCTTGCTGCGTGGTAAACGTACAGCCAATAGAGGCTAAAATAATCACGCTTAACGCTAACCATTGCGTCCATAACAGTTGTTCACTTAAAAAAATAAAACCCGACAAGGCAGCGACTGCTGGTTCTAAACTGGTGAGGGTACCAAAAGCCAATGGGGTCATATTGCGTAGTGCATACATCTCTAAACTAAAAGGTAGAGCACTGGCTAAAATGGCCAAAGTTGCGAAAATCATTAAATGATTGGGCTGCCACACAGCACTTGGCATACCCATAAATAAAGCAATAGGCATTAAACACAGCATGCCCACAAACATGCCCAAACACACCGTATGATTGCCTGAAACACCTGATGGTTTTTGCCCAGCCACAATATACAGTGCCCAACATGTGCCCGCAGTTAAAGCAAAGAAAATCCCCAGCGGATCAAGTGAAGTTGTACTATTAAACGGAAATAAAAGTACAAGGCCAAGAATAGCTAAACCAACCCAGATAAAATCAAACTTTTGCCGAGCATGATATAGCGCTACACTCAAAGGGCCAATAAACTCAAAAGAAACAGCAATCCCAAGCGGCAAACGGGCAATCGCCAAATAAAACAACACATTCATACCTGCTAAAGCGATGCCATAGCTGATGATGGCCGAATAATGAATGTGTTTAAAATTGACCTGCCAAATCCGAAAAATGAGCGCTAAAATAAGCGCTCCCAAAAATAAGCGCATAGCGGAAACGCTTAAAATCGGGAAATCTTGGAATAATAGCTTGGCCAGTGAGCCACTACTTTGCATCGAGATCATGGCAATGATCAAGACCAAAATGGCTTGGATATGCGGCAGGCGCCAAAGGGTAGACATAGTGACAATAAAAAAACCACAGCCTTAAAAGACTGTGGTTTTTTTAAAATTGAATTAGAACAATACGCGAACGCGGATTGTGCCTTCAACTTCATGTAATGTATCGAGTGCTTCTTTAGAAGCAGTTGCATCTACGTCCATCACTAAATAACCTACATCACCTTTAGTCATTAAAGACTGACCAGAAATGTTGATGCCGTGTTCAGCAAACAAGTTGTTAATCTTAGACAATACACCCGGTACGTTTTTATGAATGTGAAGTAAACGGTGTTTACCTTCAGTCAATGGTAACGCGATTTCTGGGAAGTTCACCGCAGATAAAGTCATCCCTTTATCTGAATAAGCGACAAACTTCTCGCCTACTTCTAAACCAATATTGGCTTGTGCTTCGATGGTTGAACCACCTACGTGCGGTGTTAAAATTACGTTTGGAATATTACGTAATGGCGATACGAACTCTTCACCGTTGGCTTTAGGCTCTTTCGGGAATACGTCAACCGCAGCACCAGCAAGGTGACCTGATTTAAGCGCATCAGCTAAATCTTCAATCACAACACATGTACCGCGTGCTGCGTTGATGAAGATCGAACCTTCTTTCATTTGCGCAAATTGTTCTTTGGTCATGAAGTTACGTGTAGACGGAACATCAGGAACATGTAAAGACACCACATCAGCATTGGCAAGCAGCTCGCCTAAAGAGCCAACTTGACGTGCATTACCAAGTGGTAATTTAGTCACTGTATCAAAGTAAATCACTTTCATACCCATGCTTTCAGCAAGCACAGACAATTGTGAACCGATTGAGCCGTAACCCACGATACCTAAAGTCTTACCACGAGTTTCGTATGAACCTACCGCAGACTTGTTCCAACCACCAGCATGTGTATCTGTCGATTTTTCAGGTACACGGCGCAGAAGAAGAATTGCTTCAGCAAGTACCAGTTCAGCGACTGAACGCGTATTTGAGTATGGTGCGTTAAATACTGGAATACCACGGCGCATTGCTGCGTCTAAGTTCACTTGGTTAGTACCAATACAGAAACAACCTACCGCGATAAGTTTGTTCGCAGCTTCAAAGACTTCTTCAGTTAACTGTGTACGTGAACGAATACCAATGAAGTGCGCATCTTTAATCGCTTCTTTCAGTGCTTCACCCTCAAGCGCTGTTTTACGATAGTCGATGTTGGTATATCCCGCTGCATTTAATGTGTCGATTGCGTTTTGATGTACGCCTTCTAACAATAAGAAACGGATTTTATCTTTAGGTAGAGAAAGATGTTGGCTCATTACGGCTCCGCTACAAAGGCCAAATTTAGTGGCAATATGATAGCATAGGAAAATACACTATAAACATTTGCTTTATGACCCATGGATTTTCTTGCATGTTGAAAATATCGCCTAATTTAACAAATTCGGTCTAACTAAGCCTGTAATTTGTAAGCGACATTATCAAAAACCGCATTTTCTGCGAGTCTTGGCTAAAAATGATTTATAATAGTGTCCCGCAAAAACCACCTCCAAAAAATGGAACGATTTTTGTGCATGATGAGATGAAAAATATTCATTTTAAATGTTTATTTTTTACTCATATTCTTGTGAATAAACTTCTTGCTAGGTCTGCAAACGATGAATGCTCCAGTCGCTTTAACACCTGAGTTATTGGCTCAATTAACAGCTATCGTCGGTGAAAACCGTATTAAAACTGATGCTGACAGCCTCGAAAATTGGGGACGTGACCACACCAAACACTTCGACCCAAATCCATCGGTCATCGTTTTTCCTTCCAGCACAGAGCAAGTCCAACAGATTGTTAAACTTGCCAACCAATTTAATGTTGCAGTGACGCCTTCAGGTGGTCGTACTGGTTTATCAGCGGGTGCTGTAGCTGCCAACGGTGAAATCGTGGTCAGCATGGACAAGATGAACCAAATCTTGGAATTCTTCCCAGCCGACCGCATGGTACGTGTGCAAGCGGGTGTGGTGACTGAACAACTGCAAAACTATGCTGAAGAACAGGGTATGTACTATCCAGTCGACTTCGCTTCTGCAGGCTCAAGTCAAATTGGCGGTAACATTGGTACCAACGCTGGTGGTATTAAAGTCATCAAATACGGCATGACACGTAATTGGGTGTTGGGTCTAACTGTGGTGACAGGTAAAGGTGATGTACTGCGTTTAAACAAAGGCATGATTAAAAATGCCACAGGTTATGCGCTACAACACTTATTTATTGGCGGTGAAGGCACTTTAGGTTTAGTGACCGAAGCGGAAATTAAGTTAGAGCGTCAACCACAAGATTTACAAGTGATGGTACTGGGTGTACCTGACTTTGAAGCGGTGATGCCTGTACTACATGCATTCCAAGCGAAAATTGATTTAACAGCATTTGAGTTCTTTGGTGAACTTGCGATGCAAAAAGTACTTGATCATGGTCATGTACAGCGTCCATTTGCAACCGAATGTCCATTCTATGTATTGCTTGAATTTGAAGCGCCATTTGAGCCAATTATGGACAAAGCAATGGAAATCTTTGAGCACTGCATGGAACAAGGTTGGGTATGGGATGGCGTGTTAAGCCAAAGCCTAGACCAAGTGGAGAGTTTATGGCGTTTACGTGAAGATATTTCTGAATCTATCGCGCCATTTACCCCATACAAAAATGATATTTCGGTGTTAATTACCCACGTTCCTGCATTTATTAAAGAAATTGATGCAATTGTGTCTGAAAACTACCCAGATTTTGAAATCTGCTGGTTTGGTCATATTGGTGACGGTAACTTACACTTAAATATTTTAAAACCTGCTGATTTAAGCAAAGACGAATTCTTTGCGAAATGTCAGGTGGTAAATAAATATGTATTTGATACTGTGAAGAAATATGATGGTTCAATTTCTGCCGAACACGGTGTAGGTATGACGAAGAAACCATATCTTGAATACAGCCGTTCAGCAGAAGAAATCGAATATATGAAAGCGTTAAAGCAAGTATTCGATCCAAACGGTATTATGAACCCAGGTAAATTATTTGATCTTTAAGTTGATTAAATAAGTGAAAAAGCCTCAACAGATGTTGGGGCTTTTTTTATACAGTCTTGCCATAGAATTTTTTGTTTAGGCGCGGCATGATCAAATTTTATAAACACAATTAAGGATAATTAGATGTTACGTGTTTTTGCTTTAACTGCGTTATTGGCATCCCTTACGGCGTGTGCCACCACGGAAAATTTATTTAATAAAGCCAAAGGGGTGGTGCATTCGTCTTATACGCCACTTGAACAGGTGTTAAAGGTGCAGCCAAATTTAGAATCAGAGTTAAATACGGTTGAGATTCGTCAGGTATTTAACCGTGTGGAAGCGCCAACTGCCGCGCAAGTGACGGTTTTAGAATCAGGTTTATTGGATGATTCTGTGAGTGCGATTCGTACCACGTATCAATTTAAGTTGGTGGATGAGCAATGGAATTTAGTGGATAAGAAAGCGGCTTATAAATGTAGTCGTGGTAGCAATACTAAGACTTTCCAAACGGCTGTTTGCCCTTAAATTTAAGTTGCTTTTTTAAGCCATTCTTCTATGTTAAGCGTATCAATTGATACGCTTTTTTATTGGGGGTAATGTTTGAGAACTAAGCTTGAGGATTTTGTTGAAAATCTGAAAAACGAAATCAATATTTTATTGAAAAGCGAAAGTGAAGGTGAGAAATATAGATTTAGAGCGTTAATAGAATTACAAAATACGCTCAAAAATATTAAAATTTCTCAAGATTATTTTAATGCTAAAAATAAGTATTTATATGATTTTAAACATTATATATCTGTATATAATGCTGGGAATGGCACATCATCGATTTTGAGTGAGATTAATGAAAGAGCTGAGAAAATTAATACATATTTGATCAATGAAACTGAACAAGAAACACCCATCAAGCAAAGTTCTGAACTTCAGACAGAAGATATATATGGTGCAGTAGAAAAATTATTATATTTACAAAAAGAACAAGAAGAATTAGAGAAACAAAATAAAATCTTTTTTAAAAAATATAATAGACCTCTTGCGAAAGTGGTTATTGCAAGTTTATTCGGTTTACCAGTGCAGCAATTAAGTTAATACGTAAACCGAATCTTTTCCGTCTATTTCGATAGCGTTCACTTAATATTCTAAATGTTTTCAATTGACTATTGATGTGTTCGATAACAACTCGTATTTTTCCAATCAGTTTATTGTACTTTTTCTCAA
>NZ_PJRJ01000109.1 GCF_003711395.1 Acinetobacter sp. B51(2017) | reverse complement strand
ATATTGAGATTTATTACAATCGGGTCAGAAGGCATTCCGCAAACGGCTGGTTAAGCCCAGAAGCCTTTGAACAGAAATATTTTAAGAATTTAGAGGGATTTGTTGTCCACGATACTGTCTAGGATCATACTATTGATGATTGGGTGTCGGAAATTGGAAGTGGTTTGAATTATAAAAGAAAGAAATTCAATCAGCTTTTTCTTGATATTGAAATGGGTAAAGTTTCAATGCTTGTCATAGCTCACAAAGATCG
>NZ_PJRJ01000108.1 GCF_003711395.1 Acinetobacter sp. B51(2017) | reverse complement strand
ACTTTGAAAGTATGTGCTTTCTTCTTGCCACTATAGCTTTTCTTCTGTTTTTTTAGGTCTTTGTATTGGAATTTCTGTGGCATCTACGATCACCACATTCCAGTCGATCCCTTTGCCTTCAGGCAAACTCTTCGGTAAATTAAATAGATTGGACGTAAGCATCCGCTGAACCCCATACCTATTTTTTAATTTTGGTCGGGTTGCCACCGGTGTGGCAGTAATTCTTCAATTTGGGTCACTTTGTGTGTCGGTAGCCTTTTCAGCACATCACTTAAATAGG
>NZ_PJRJ01000107.1 GCF_003711395.1 Acinetobacter sp. B51(2017) | reverse complement strand
TATTCCATCAGATACAGACCAACATCTAGCTTCGCTTCTTCAATTGAGCTGTATCCCAATTTGGGAATCCACTCAGTCTTGAGACTTCTAAAAAGCCTTTCTGTTGGGGCATTGTCCCAACAGTTTCCTTTACGACTCATACTTTGTTGCATGGCGTAGCACTGATCCTAGACAGTATCGTGGACAACAAATCCCTCTAAATTCTTAAAATATTTCTGTTCAAAGGCTTCTGGGCTTAACCAGCCGTTTGCGGAATGCCTTCTGACCCGATTGTAATAAATCTCAAT
>NZ_PJRJ01000106.1 GCF_003711395.1 Acinetobacter sp. B51(2017) | reverse complement strand
GATTTCTCAGCAATTGCTTGCCTTGATTTCAACGAGTATGAACAATTTATTTCAACTCAAATATAATCTGTTAATGATTTCTCTAGCCTTCGTCAGGTCTAGATGCTGTGATAAATCACAGAGATTAATAAGCATAAACTTACTAAGCTCTCTAATCTATCAAGAGACTTATTACAAAGAACAACTTGTTGTGGATTCTTACCGGTCGCCAATCTTTCGTTAAGGAGGTGATCCAGCCGCAGGTTCCCCTACGGCTACCTTGTTACGACTTCACCCCAGTCATCGGCCACACCGTGGTAAGCG
>NZ_PJRJ01000105.1 GCF_003711395.1 Acinetobacter sp. B51(2017) | reverse complement strand
AAGCTCAATGGGTTGGTTCTATGGATGCAAATTGCATGTATTTGTGGATGCTCAGGGTCAATTTATTCACACCCAACTTTCGAATGGCCATACTTCAGATATCAAGATTCTGCCAAAGTTAGCGCAAGGCTATAAGGGGAAGATCTTTGGAGATCGTGGCTACATCAGTGAGATTTTAAAAGATAAGCTAGGAGCGCAAGGTGTTGAATTGATTACGTATCATCGCAAGAACATGCGACCATTAGAACTCTCATTAGAGGATGAGCTTATGCTGAAACAACGCAATAAAATAGAGACGATCTTTAGCTTATTGAAGCAACAATA
>NZ_PJRJ01000104.1 GCF_003711395.1 Acinetobacter sp. B51(2017) | reverse complement strand
TTTTTTCGCAAGAGATGCGATGGATGTCTGGTGATTTATAGTCATAAATTTTAGTCCCCACTTGTTTTTAAGTGGGGACTAAATTAAGGCTTATAGGATGAATTCATAAGGTGTGTTCAGCGGACGCTTACCATTAAACCGCATTGTGCTTACCTGTTCTGTAATAAACGTGGCCATCGTATGAAAGTGCTGGTACATGATGGACTGGGCATCTGGCTGTGTGCCAGGCGGCTGGAATAGGGAAAATTCCACTGGGCTCAAGTTCACCAAGGTGAAACCGTGGCCCTCAACCCGGAACAGTTACAGGCATTAATCCAGGGTTTGCCCTGGCAGCGCATTGGACGACAGCAAGTGGTCACAATGCT
>NZ_PJRJ01000103.1 GCF_003711395.1 Acinetobacter sp. B51(2017) | reverse complement strand
TGGCTTGAAATGGCAAGTATCAGAAATATCTGCTTTAGCAGAATTACTCAAGGCACTGGCAACATGATCCGCATTGATGAAATCTGGCTTTCTACCCAACCTCTGGATATGCGAGCAGGGATGGATACTGTCATGGCTCAGGTGGTGAGAGCCTTTGGCTACATTAAACCGCATTGTGCTTACCTGTTCTGTAATAAACGTGGCCATCGTATGAAAGTGCTGGTACATGATGGACTGGGCATCTGGCTGTGTGCCAGGCGGCTGGAACAGGGAAAATTCCACTGGGCTCAAGTTCACCAAGGTGAAACCGTGGCCCTCAACCCGGAACAGTTACAGGCATTAATCCAGGGTTTGCCCTGGCAGCGCATTGGACGACAGCAAGTGGTCACAATGCT
>NZ_PJRJ01000102.1 GCF_003711395.1 Acinetobacter sp. B51(2017) | reverse complement strand
TGAAATTCATGCACGTGTAGCAGTCCTCAACAGATTTACGAAATTAGGTCGACCACTTACCCAAGTTACGCCTTAAATTTGGCTCAATTAGGGGGCTTTGTATTTCAAATCTTTGTGCAACAAAGCCACATCTTATTGCAAGATTCAACATTGATTGGTTAATTTTTAAAGTGCAGTTATTGATCCTAGCCAAAATAATGGACAGCACGTCCCTCTAAAGATAACGTAACTTTAATCTTTGGAGATTCAAGAAATGGCTATCTTGCGCAGCAATGCTGCTCAAGTCCTGAATTTAAACAGCAAGCGATTGATTATGCACTTTCAAACTCCCACGAACCTATAGCTGCAATCGCCCAGAAATTAGGTGTGGGTTATTCAACTTTAGACAAATGGATTCGTGAAGCCAATC
>NZ_PJRJ01000101.1 GCF_003711395.1 Acinetobacter sp. B51(2017) | reverse complement strand
CGTGATCCCAGCGGTGAACGATACCAACGAAAACGGTACGCCAGATGCGGATGAACTTGCAGCAGTTGAAGACCTTGTAGCAGAAGCAGAAGCAGCATATGCAGCAGCAGAACAAGCTCTTGCAGATGCCCTTGCAGATGATGCTGTGACCCAAGCAGAAGTTGATGACTTAACTCAAGCCCTTGCAGATGCACAACAAGCGAAAGCGGATGCACAAGCAGCGGTGGATGCAATTGTTGACGACTTCCCAACCGAAGCGGGTGACTTCCAAGACCGTCTAGATGCCTTGACTGATATCGTGATCCCAGCGGTGAACGATACCAACGAAAACGGTACGCCAGATGCGGATGAACTTGCAGCAGTTGAAGACCTTGTAGCAGAAGCAGAAGCAGCATATGCAGCAGCAGAACAAGCTCTTGCAGAT
>NZ_PJRJ01000100.1 GCF_003711395.1 Acinetobacter sp. B51(2017) | reverse complement strand
CGTGATCCCAGCGGTGAACGATACCAACGAAAACGGTACGCCAGATGCGGATGAACTTGCAGCAGTTGAAGACCTTGTAGCAGAAGCAGAAGCAGCATATGCAGCAGCAGAACAAGCTCTTGCAGATGCCCTTGCAGATGATGCTGTGACCCAAGCAGAAGTTGATGACTTAACTCAAGCCCTTGCAGATGCACAACAAGCGAAAGCAGATGCACAAGCAGCGGTGGATGCAATTGTTGACGACTTCCCAACCGAAGCGGGTGACTTCCAAGACCGTCTAGATGCCTTGACTGATATCGTGATCCCAGCGGTGAACGATACCAACGAAAACGGTACGCCAGATGCGGATGAACTTGCAGCAGTTGAAGACCTTGTAGCAGAAGCAGAAGCAGCATATGCAGCAGCAGAACAAGCTCTTGCAGAT